>NZ_DATELF010000131.1:0-19629 GCF_035276945.1 Amycolatopsis sp.
GCGGTTCGGTGTGGTGACATCGGCGAGGTCACCGTCGAGCACCCCGCGTATGTGGCTCCCGGTGTCGCCAGCCATGACTTCACTCCCCGTAGTCGGCTGAATGCGTAGAACGCAGTGTAGCGCGGTAGGTAGTGCCCCATCCCGGTTCTGCTGAATCTCCGCGGACGACGGTGCGATCCACATCACAGGGTGCCGCGAAGTGCGTCGATATCGAACGCAACGGCGAGCGGGGAGGGTTCCGGCTGATACAGGCGTTGTGAGAGGGTACTGGTGTGATGCGGATCATGGGTCGCCCGCGCGGGCTCCGCGGGGTTACGGCTGTCCTTGCCTTCTGCCTCCTGCTCGCCGGGTGCGGCTCCGGTCCGAGTCAGGCCCGGGCCGCTGTGCTCATTGGCGATCGCGAGATCTCCGTGGACCAGGTGCAGCAGCTGATCGACCGGGCCGTGCGGACGCAGCCGGCCGCTCAGCAGCTGGCCCAGCAGCACAAGCTCGATCTGATCGGCCGCGAGGTCGTGCGCCAGTTGGTGGTGCACGAGCTGATCGGCGAGGTCGCCCAGCGTGAGGGGCTCTCGGCCGACCCGGCCGTGGTCGGTCAGCTCGTGGCCGCGCTCGGCCAGCCGCAGTCCGCCACCGCCGCCGATCCTTCGCAGCTGGCCGGACTGATCGTCGCCCGGGTCCGTGACCACACGGAATCCGCGACGGACATCGCGCTGGAGCAGGAACTGGGCAGCAAGTACTACCGGAACATGTCGGTCACCTTCGACTTCACCTCGATCTCTTCGGACGAGGGTGGGGACCGGCGCGGCCAGGCCTTCGCCACGGCGGAACAACTCGCCGCGGCGCCGAACACCGCGGCCAGGCGCGACAACAAGTTCGCCGCAGTGCAGGATCCCGAACTCGCGTCCACCGCGCTTTACGGCGTCCCGGCGGGCAACGTGGTCGTTTTCCAGCCTCCGGGCGGTGAAGCCGTCTGGGTGGTCGCGGTCATCCGGCAGCGCGACTTCGCCGGACCGGTTGCCGTCGACGGGGCGGTTCAGGCGAGCCCCGACCAGCTGGCCTCGATCGGCATCCGGCTGTTGCAGCCCTATGTGGCCGAATCGGGCGTGAAAATCAACCCGCGTTACGGTGTGTGGGACCCGGTTTCGATGAGCCTCGCGCCGAACTCCGGCGAGACCACCGGCCTTGTCCTCCCCGTGAAGGGATCCGTGCAGCCTTGACCGTCGTGCTGCTGCCGCATCCGGACGCCGGAGTGCCGGCGTCCGCGGTGCCGCTGCTGCGCGGCGCCCGCGCCCTCTACGCCAGCGGTGTGAACGCGGACCTGCTCGGTGCGAAACCCGCGCCGGATGTCGAGGAACTGGTGGCGGAGGCGGCGGAACAACCGATCGTGCTGTTCGCGGTGGAAGCCGAGGACCCCCACGTCATGGCCCTTCGGGCGGCCGGCGCCAAGGTCATCGGGCCGTCGCCGGGCACCGGCCTGGTCGAGGCGGTGCGCGTGATGGACCGGTTGCGATCACCGGGCGGCTGTCCCTGGGACGCGGTGCAAACGCACGAGTCGCTGCGCCAGTACCTCGTCGAGGAGACCTACGAACTGCTGGAAGCCGTCGAGGGTGGGGACCGTGCGGCCATGCGCGAGGAGCTTGGCGACGTCCTGCTGCAGGTGCTCTTCCACTCGCGGGTGGCGGCCGAGCATCCCGACGACCCGTTCGACGTCGACGCCGTGGCCGGGGAACTGGTGGCCAAGCTCGTCGGCCGGCACCCGCACATCTTCGGCGACGGCGACCGGGTTCACACGGCCGCGCACCAGGAAGTGAAGTGGGAGGAGCTGAAGCAGGCCGAGAAGCGCCGTCAGTCCATTGTGGACGGCGTGGCGCTCGGTCAGCCGGCGGTGGCGCTGGCGGGCAAGCTGGGGCAGCGGTCGGGGCGCGCCGGCCTTCCGCGTGACCTGTTTCCGTCTGGTTCGGACCCCGCTGCCCAGCTTTTCCGTGTGGCCGCCTCGGCCAGCCGTGCCGGGATCGATCCCGAGGGTGAGCTTCGCGCGGTCGCGAAGCGGTTCGCGGCGGACGTGCGCGCTGCCGAAAGTGCGGCTCGGGCGGACGGCGTCGACCCCACGACCCTCGAGGCGGACGGCTGGCGTGCCTATTGGCCGCGGCCGAACTCCGGATAACCTGACCGGGTGGCCGGACCTGAGTCGCCCGCCGGATCGGGCTCGCTCGGAACCCGTTTCCGCCGGGTCTCCAGGCAGTTGTCGCTTGCCGCCGGAGTAATGGCCACCGGGTTCGTGCTGCTGCTGACCATCGGCGTCACCAAGCCCGAAGAACCGAGCCGGACACAGGCCGTGCCCGCCGCCACCACCCAGGCGCTCGTGCCACCTCCGGCGGCGGCCGCGCCGAAACCCGCGGCGGCCGCACCCGAGGACCGGCCGCATGCCTCCGATCTCGCCAGGCTCGACAGTTGGGCGCGCGGGCTGGCCGGGCCCACGCGGCTGGCGGCGAACGTCATCGCGGCCTATGGCAGGGCCGAGATGTGGATGCGGACTCAGTGGCCGGGCTGTCACCTGTCCTGGGCCACGCTCGCCGGGATCGGTCAGGTGCAGGCGGCCGGTTCCGGCCCGCTCCCGGTCCCCGACCCGATCTGGCAGCACTGGTCGGCCCGTGCGAGCGGTGACGGCAAACCAGCGGATCCACGCAATGCCCACGACGCCGCCCTCACCGTCGCCCGCGCGCTGTGTTCCGGTGGCGAGGACCTCGCCACCGGAACAGGCTGGTGGAACGCCGTGCTCGGCTACACCCAGTCCGCCTCCGATGCCCAGGATGTTTTCACCGCGGCCGACACCTACGCGACCGCTGTTCCCTGATTTCCCCACCGCGTCCCGGCGCGGCGCATTTCAGACAGATGCGGACGGTGGAAAAACCGTCCGCTAATTTGCGTCCGCAGCCTTCCAAAAAAAAGGGGGAGAAGCCAGTGGAAAGGAAATTACTCGGGATCGGCCTCGGCATGGTCGTAATACTCGGTGCCACGAGCGCCTTCCTGCTGAGTGGTGGCGAACCGCCCACGGACCCCACGGCGACCAGCCAACAGGCCCGCCCATCCAGCCTGCCCCGCCTGCTGAGCACGGGCCGCCCGACCGGGATCGCGAGGCGGTCCTCGCCGCACTGCGGCGGCTCGACGCCTGCGCGCTGCTGGACGTGGACTACGCGAAGTCGCGCCGGAATCCGGATGCCGTCGCCATTCCGTCCGGACCGCATGCCTGCGCACTGCTGACGGACCCGAAATGGACCCCGGCCTACCCCGGAGAAAGCCGGATCTCGCTCGCGGTCGGCGTCGAGAACGGCTCGGACCACCGGTTCCTGCAGAAACCAGTCGTCGTCGGGGGCGCGAAGGCCTACGAGATCAGCGGTGAATCCGGCCGGGATTGCGTGCTGGATCTTCCGGTGAGTCACACGTTCTCCATCGAATTGAGGATGGACCGTTCGTCCGGCACCAATGCCTGCGAGTTCGTGGAAGACTACGGGGCGCGGGCGGTGGCGAAACTGGCCAATCCGGACACTTTCTCGGTCGACACCGCGAAGCGCCCGTTCTCCGCATGGGACGGCTGCGCCTTCGTTGCCAAGCTCTTCGGCCAAAACCTCACCGGATACACCCTGGCGCCGGATGGCACCGAAGACCCGTTCAGCGGCTGCCGCGCTACCAGCAGGGAACAGACCAGGGCCGGGTTGAAGGCCGGCTACGACAAGTGGCGGCCGAACCGGGGCGACCGGCTCACGCGGATCGGCGACAAGGACGCCATCGTCCGGGATGGGGGCAACTGCGACGTGCTGTGGCACCAGGGCCCGTCCGGAAGCGCCAACGAGTGGTTCGGTTCGCTGATCTTCGACCTGGTCGCGGAGGACTGTGCCACGGCCACACGGCTCGCCGCCGAGGCGATCCAGCTCGCCGGGCAGGCACCCGAGAGCGGCGCCGTGCAGCCGCAGCGTCCTCTGCTCTACGGGCCTGACGAGAACGACACCGGCAAGGTAGGTGCCTGCGTGGACCTCATCAACTCCGATTGCTCGCCCTACCGGGGCGGAATCACCGTCCCCCCGACCTTCGAAGCCGCGGCGAATGCTTCCAGGGTGAATCAGGCGGTGCAGTGCGAGGCGTTCCAGGAAGCGGTCAAGGCCGCGTATGGCGAGACGTTGGCGCCGGTCACCTGGGGTACGCACTGCATGTTCGTCGAGCCCACCCACACCCTGCTCGTGTATGTGGACATAGACGGGCAGAACCGGCCCGCCGAGTACGGCACAGGTTCCAGCAACTGGATCGACCGGCAGGTCAAGCAGGTTGGCGGTAAGCAGGCGGTGACGTTCCGGACGGCCGACGGTGCCGAGTACGACGTCTACTACTCGCCGTACAACGAGATCAGCCGCAGGGGAAACCTGCACCTCCACCTACAGGCGTACCCGCCGCGGGGCGTCCGGTACGAGAACGCGGTGCCGCTGGACCCCGTCAGGACCGAACTCGCCGAGCGAGTCGTCGCCCTGGTCGACCGAAAGTACTTCGGGTCGCGCTGATCAGTGTTGCTCAAGCACGGGTGCGGGTAGCCAGGCCGTGACGGCTGTCGCGGGCGCAGGTCGGTCACGTTTGCGGCCTGCCTCCCGCGCCGTACCGCGTTGTGCGCTGTCATCAACGAAATCGTTCAGTTCTCTTGAAGCCGGACGCGCGCGCTGACCTCGGAGAGGGCGTCCTGGTACTCGGGCACCGGGTTCATCGCCCAGGCCATCCGCAGCTGGCCGAGCGCTTCGACGAGCCGCCCGAGCCGTTGCAGCGTGCGGCCGAGCACGAACCGGGCGTAGTGGTCGGCGGGGTCGAGTTCGAGCACCCGTGTGAACGCCCGTTCGGCCCGGTTGAGCTGTGCGGAATGGAAGTAGGCGCGACCGGCGAGCAGTTGCACGCTCGGTTTGTCCGGTTCCGCCTCGAGCACCGGTTGGAGGACCTTGAGCGCGTCGAGCGGGCGTCTGTTCTCGATCAACGCCTCGGCCTGCCGGAATGCCTTGAACCGGTGCTCGCCCGTATGATCCCGGGCCAGGTCCTCGTCATTCATAGTCTGATCGACGTTACCCGCCATTCGCGGCTTTCGGCAGGGGTGCGATCACGTGAGCGACCCCCGGCGTGATGAACTTGCGCGCTATGAGCGAACCCCGTTACCTCGGTCTGTCGCCCTACCTGTACTACACCGACGCCACCGAAGCGCTCGAATGGCTGGTCCGCGTGTTCGGCTTCACCGAAAAGGTGCGGTATGTCGACTCGGCCGGCCTGGTGTTCCAGGCGACCGTCGCGGCGGGCGACGCGGAAATCCACCTGGCCGGGGTAGGTGCGGACTACTGGGCGGCCAAGGGCGTCGACCGGCCGGTGGGCCAGCTCAACATCGTCTACGTGTCCGATGTCGACGCTCAGTACGAGCGAGTGTGCGAGGCGCTCGGCGAGGCGGGAGAGGTGGCCCCTCCGCAGGATCAGCCTTATGGCGCAAGGGTGTTCACGGTGCTCGACCTCGGCGGCAACAGCTGGACGTTCTGGCAGCGGATCTCGGACACCGCGGATTTGCCGCCGGGCTGGCAGGAGGTCCGGGCCGGAGCCGGGACCGAGCGTGCCCCCGGCGAGTAAGGAGGGGGTGCCGTTACGCTGGTGCCGTCGTCGCTGGGACTATCGGTGAGGAGCGAAGCGTGGCGGTCATCGAGCAGGTAGGCGCGCGCGAGATTCTGGACTCGCGCGGCAACCCGACCGTTGAGGTGGAGGTGGCCCTGGACGACGGCACGTTGGCGCGGGCCGCCGTTCCGTCGGGGGCGTCCACCGGCGAACACGAGGCCGTCGAACTGCGCGACGGTGACGCGTCGCGCTACGGCGGCAAGGGCGTCGAGCGCGCGGTCGCCTCGGTGCTCAACGAGATCGGGCCCGAGCTGATCGGGATCGAGGCGGTCGAGCAGCGGGTCGTCGACCAGAAACTGGTGGACCTGGACGGCACGCCGGACAAGTCGCGGCTGGGCGCGAACGCGCTCCTCGGCGTCTCGCTGGCGGTGGCCAAGGCCGCGGCCGAGTCGGCCGAGCTTGAGCTGTTCCGTTACCTCGGCGGGCCGAACGCACACGTGCTCCCGGTGCCGATGCTGAACATCCTCAACGGTGGTGCGCACGCCGACACCGACGTCGACATCCAGGAGTTCATGATCGCGCCGATCGGCGCCGAGTCGTTCCGCGAGGCGCTGCGCTGGGGCACCGAGGTCTACCACTCGCTCAAGTCGGTGCTCAAGAGCCGCGGCCTGGCCACCGGCCTGGGCGACGAGGGCGGCTTCGCGCCGAGCCTGTCCAGCAACCGCGAGGCACTGGACCTGATCACCACGGCCATCGAGAAGGCCGGCTACACCCCGGGCCGGGACGTCGCGCTCGCGCTGGACGTCGCCGCGACCGAGTTCTTCTCGGACGGCACGTACACCTTCGAGGGCGAGAAGCGCAATGCTGAGCAGCTTTCCGCCTACTACGCCGAACTCCTCGACGCGTACCCGCTGGTCTCGATCGAGGACCCGCTCGCGGAGGACGACTGGGACGGCTGGGTCGCGCTGACCAGCCAGATCGGGGAGCGGGTGCAGTTGGTCGGCGACGACCTGTTCGTGACCAACCCGGACCGGCTGGAGCAGGGCATCGAGCGCGGCGCGGCGAACGCGTTGCTGGTCAAGGTCAACCAGATCGGTACTTTGTCGGAGACTCTGGACGCCATCACGCTGGCCACGTCCTACGGCTACCGGAGCATGATGAGCCACCGTTCCGGCGAGACCGAGGACACCACCATCGCCGACCTTGCCGTCGCCACCGGGGTGGGCCAGATCAAGACCGGCGCGCCGGCGCGCAGCGAGCGGGTCGCGAAGTACAACCAGCTGCTGCGGATCGAGGAGACGCTCGGCGACGCCGCCCGCTACTCGGGTGACCTGGCGTTCCCGCGGTTCAGCCCGGAGAACTGAGTGGAGCCGCCGAGAGCCGCAGGGGCGATCCCGTCGTGACCCAGCGGGCGCGCGAGCGCGGCAGCCGCGACCGCCGCACGGAGAGCCCACGGGTTCGCCGCGTGGAGGGGGTGCCCGCGCGCCATCCCCAGCGGACGCGGCGGGACCCGCGCGGTGCCGGGGCCAGGGCGCGGCTGCGCCTGAAGCTGGCGGCGAAACAGGCCAGCGGCGCGGCCCGCGTGCTGGGCATGTCGACAACCCGGCGCGCGGCCGTGCTCGCGATCGTGATCTGCGCGCTGGCCTTCACCCTGGCGGTGCCGCTGCGCACGTATGTGAGCCAGCGGGCGGAGATTCGGGTGCAGCAACAGCGCCAGGCACAGTTGCAGGCCGAGGTCGCCGAGCTGGAGGCCCGCAAGGCCGCGCTGGCCGACCCGGCCGAGGTGGAGGCGGAGGCACGGCGCCGGCTCCGGTACGTGATGCCGGGCGAGACGCCCTACCTGATCCAGCTTCCCGAGGACACTCCGCAGGGGCAGGGCCAGGCCGCGCGGCAGAAGGCCGTACCCGGCGACTCCGCGTGGTACCAGCAGCTGTGGTCCAGCCTCGGAGGCTGAGCAGCCTGCTGGGACAATAGAAGGGTGACTAGGACTTTCGAGCCGGTGACCGAGGCCGACCGGGAGGTCATCGCGGGCCAGCTGGGCAGGCCGCCGAGGGCGCTGCGTGCGATCGCGGCACGCTGCCCCAGCGGGCACCCGTCTGTGGTGCAGACCAATCCCCGGCTGGAGAACGGCACGCCGTTCCCGACCCTGTACTACCTGACCTGCCCGCGGCTCACCTCGCTGGTCGGCAGGCTGGAGGCGTCCGGGATCATGCGCGAGATGACCGAGCGCCTGGCGCGGGATCCCGATCTCGCTGCCGCCTATCAGCGCGCGCACGAGTCCTACCTGGCCCAGCGGGACGCGATCGAGCCGCTGGGGCACCAGGTCACCGCGGGCGGCATGCCTGGCCGGGTGAAATGCCTGCATGTGCACCTCGCCCACACGCTGGCCCGCGGTCCGGGCGTGAACCCGTTCGGTGACCAGACCCTGGAACTCCTGCGCCCCGACTGGCCCTCCGGCGACTGCGCCGCCGGCTGAACGGGGGACCGGGAACTTGCCCCAGAAGGCGCTGATCACTCTCTCACGCACTTTTCCCACCGGAAGGCGGGATTTCGTGCCCTTTGAGGCAAAGCCTTTTCTGACGGTAACGAACCTAGCAAGCTGGGGGATAGGCAAGAGGATATCGCGCGTTTGACGGCGACTGCGTGACGATCGATCTGGGCGGGGGCGTCCAAGGGGAGGTAGCGGGGTGTGAGGCTGAGGCGAGCACGGGCCGCCCGGCGTAAGATCCGCAGAATCGGCTTGCGCTACAAGACTTTCGTCGCGATGGTCGGCGGGGTCGCGGCCGTACTGCCCGCGGTCGCGCTGAGCGGCGGGACCGGGGACTGGGCGGCTCAGGTCAGCAGCGAGCATTCCCGCAACATGAGCCTGGTCGGCGGCTTCGACCCGAAACTCGTGCACGTCAACGTCGACGGGACCCTCCCCGAGGTCTCCACGCCCACCGAACTGCCGCTGTCGGTGGACCAGCTGCCCGCCGCCTCCGTCCTGCCCGGTGGCCTGCTCGGCATCCCGGGCACCGCGCTGCGGGCGTACCGCAACGCGGCCGACATCATGGCGATGGAGCAGCCGAACTGCCATATCGACTGGGCGTTGATCGCCAGCATCGGCCGGATCGAGTCCAACCACGCTCGCGGCGGGTACGTGGACCTCAACGGCAGGACGCTGGAACCGATCCTCGGCCCCGAACTCAACGGCATCGGCTCGGTCGCCGCCATTCCCGACACCGACCACGGGGTCTACGACTTCGACCCGACCTGGGACCGCGCGGTCGGGCCCACCCAGTTCATCCCGTCCACCTGGCTCGCCTACGCCTCGGACGGCAACGGCGACGGCGTGGCCGACCCGAGCAACATCTTCGACGCGACGCTGGCCACCGGGCGCTACCTGTGCTCAGGTGGCCTCGACCTGTCGAAGCCCGATCAACTGCGCGCGGCGATCTACCGCTACAACAACTCCAGCACCTATGTCGACATCGTCATTCTCTGGGCCGAGGCCTACCGCAGGGGTGTGCTGACGATGCCGGACAGCCAGGTGCCGATCGGCACGCCACCGCCGCCGATCGTGGCCGCGCCACCCCAGGTGACCCCGCCGCCGATGCCCACGACTACTTCGCCGCCCCCGTCGACGGGTTCCAGCAGCACTCCGCACTCCACCGGCGGCTTCTCGTCGTCCCAGCCCAGCTCGTCGCCCAGCAGCCCGTCGCCGACCTGCACCAGCAGCCCGGAGTCGAGCCCGCCCAGTTCGTCGTCGAGCCCGCCGAGTTCGTCCCTGCCGCCGTGCGATCCGGGCAGCAGCTCGGAGCCGAACCCGTCCACCTCCACCACATCCTCGCCCACCACCGCCATGAACGCGGGTACTTCGCGCCCCAGGTAGATTCTGGGCATGCCCCGTGTTGCCGCGATCGACTGTGGAACGAACTCCATCCGCCTGCTCGTCGCCGAGCTGACGCACCGCCACGACGGCACCGTCGACCTCCGTGACCTGCACCGGGAGATGCGCATCGTGCGCCTCGGTCAGGGCGTGGACGCGACCGGCAAGCTGGCGCCGGAGGCCCTCGAACGCACGCGTGCCGCGCTCGCCGACTACACCATCGCCGCCCGGCGCAAGGGCGTCGAGCGTGTGCGCATGGTCGCCACGTCAGCGACGCGCGACGCGAGCAACCGCGAAGACTTCTTCGCCATGACGAGGAAAGTCCTCGGGGTCGAGGCGGAGATCATCAGCGGTGACGAGGAAGCGCGCCTGTCCTTTACCGGCGCGGTGGGCGAACAGGATCCCGACGACGGCCCGTTCCTCGTGGTCGATGTCGGCGGCGGTTCCACCGAACTGGTTCTCGGCGACTGGGACGGTCAGCGGGCGTCGGTGACTTCCGCGCGGTCGGTGGACATCGGCTGCGTGCGGATCACCGAGCGGGCCCTGAAGTCGGACCCGCCCACGGCCGGTGAGATCGCGGCCGCCCGCGAGTTCGCCACCGAGGTGCTTGCCGAGGCGTTCGACGTGGTGGACGTCGCCAAGGCCAAAACCTGGATCGGTGTCGCGGGCACGATCACCACGCTGTCCGCGGTGGCCCAGCACCTTCCGGAGTACGACTCCGACCGCACCCACCTGTCCCGTCTGTCCACTGAGGACATTCACCGGGTCGCCGACGAGCTCCTCGGTGTCGACCACGCCGCCCGCGCGGCCAATCCGGTGATCCACCCCGGCCGGGTGGACGTGATCGGTGGCGGTGCGCTCATCGTGCGGGTGCTGTCCGAGCAACTGGCCGAGCGGGGCGGCCCGGCCGACCTGGTGGTCAGTGAGCACGACATCCTGGACGGCATCGCGCTCTCACTGGCCTAGACAGACGCCTCCGTCGAGGGGCAGGAGAGTGGCCGGTCTCAGTAGTCCTTGAGGGCGATCCCGTTCGCCGCGCGGCGAATCGGCTCCAGCACGCGGGCGACGATCTTGTCCTTGCCCGGCAGTTTCGGCATCAGCCTGAGCATCCTCAGCTGGAACCACAGCTGGGCGCGGCCGCGCTGGATCATGCCCTTGAGCTGGCTCGGCGCCAGTTTCTGGTTCAGCGCGACGAACTCCCGCATCTGCGCCTGGTAGGCGGCGAAGGCCTGGCGGTGATCGATCGCGTTGAGTTCGCCCGCGAGCACGTAGGCGCCGACGAGCGCGAGACTCGTGCCCTGCCCTGAAGCCAGGGACGGCGCGTAAGCCGCGTCGCCGAGCAGTACGACCCGCCCGTTCGCCCAGTTCTCGCAGTGGATCTGGCTGACCGTGTCGACGTAGAAGTCCCGTGACTTGCGGACGTCGTCCAGCAGGCGCGGCACCTCCCAGCCCGCACCGGCGAAGGCTTCGTCGAGCGTGCCCGACAGGTACAGGAACATCGCCCTGGCCTCGGCAATCCGCCTGGTGCGGTAGACGATGGCCACTTTGCCCGCCATCGGGTAGGTCAGCTCCCAGCGGTCCAGGTTCAGGTGGTTCGGCACCGTGCCGATGGCGACCTGGCAGCCGAGGTCGCGGCGGAACCGCGCTTCGGGCCCGAACGCGAGTGCGCGCACGGCCGAGTGCAACCCGTCCGCCCCGACGACGAGGTCGAACCGGCGGGGCGCGGCGCGCTCGAAGGCGACTTCGACGCCGCCTTCGTCCTGCCGCAGGTCCTTGATCGAGTCGTCGAAGAGGTACTCGACGTCGTTCCTCGTGCGCTCGTAAAGGATCCGGGTCAGGTCGCCGCGCATGATCTCGACGTCTTCGCCCTCGCGCATGCCGAAAAAGTCGGCACTCATGGTCGCCACTTCCTTGCCTTCGGCGTCGACGATCGTGCTGCCACGCAGGTCGGTGGCGTGGCGGCGGACCTCGTCGAGGATGCCCATGCGCTCGGCGACGGTCAGCGCGGCCCCCCGGATATCGATCTTGTAGCCGCCTTCGCGGAGCTGGGGCGCGCGTTCGAGCACGGTGACGCGGAAGCCGTGGTGGTTCAACCAGTAGGCGAGGGCCGGGCCGGCGACGCCCGCGCCCGAGATGAGGACCGTCCTGTTCTCCATGCCGAGTACTGTACGCATGTCTTATACATTTGTGCAAGACGCTTGTCTGAGAAAGGTGTAGGGTGGTGGCATGGGAAATCGGGAGGACCTGCTGGCCGGCGCCAAGCGATGCCTGGTCGAGAAGGGCTACAGCCGCACGACCGCGCGCGACATCGCGTCCGCGGCCGGGGTCAGCCTCGCGTCGATCGGGTACCACTTCGGCTCCACAAAGGCGTTGCTCAACGCGGCCGTTTACGAGGCGATGGCGGAGTGGGGGGAAAAATTCGGGCAGGCGCTGGCGAGCGGGGACCGGAGTTTCGAGGCCATCTGGGCGCGCGTGCTCGACTCGTTCCGTACCGACCGGGCGTTGTGGCGGACGCAGATCGAGATGGTCACCCAGTTTCAGCACGAGCCCGAATTGCGAGGCGAGATCGCCGCGATGCAGAAAGAGGGGCATTTCGCGCTCGCGGAAATGTTCCAGGGCCTCCGTCGCGAGGATGACGAGCGCGTGGCACGGGTGGCCGGAACCTTTTACCAGGTGTTGCTTTCCGGCCTGCTGGTGCAGTGGTTGGTCGATCCCGAACTGGCGCCCACCCCCGCTGAGCTGGCCGAAGGCCTGCGGTTGGCGGTGCCCGGCAGGTGACTACCGACTTTCGTCGGGTTTTCGTTCTGGTTGGCCGGAAGTCCCGATAGGTTCCTTTTCACCGCTTTGTGAGGAGGAACTTCCGTTGAGAAGAACCAGATTGCTCGTCGCCGCGCTCGCGGTGCCGCTGATCGGTGCGGCCACCGCGCCGGTCGCCGCGGCACAGCAAGCGCTTTCCGGGGCGGCCACGGAGTTCACCGTGCTGACCGCGGCCGGCGGAAGCGTCGCGGCCGCGGAAAAGGCGATCAAGGACTCGGGTGGCACCGTGCTGCGCAGCAACCCCGCGGTCGGACTGATCACCGCGAGCGCCCCGGCCAATGGGTTCGTCGAGCGGGTCAGCGCCAAGAGCGCGGTCTACGGCGCGGCGAAGGCGACCAGCATCGGGCAGGTGCCGAAGGACAAGGCCGTCGTCAAGCCGGACGCCGTGGAGAAGGAAGCGCGTGGGGCGGCGAACGGCAAGCCGGCCGTGAAGAAGCCCGCGCCAGTGGGCATGGACCCGCTCGACGACAAGTTGTGGGGCCTGAAGTCCGTCCGCTCGGATCTTTCGCGAACCGTGCAACCCGGCGACAAGCGCGTGAAGGTCGGCGTGATCGACACCGGTATCGATGGCGCGCACCCGGACATCGCGCCGAACTTCGACTACGCCGATTCGCGCAACTTCACCCGTGACATCCCCACCGACGAGACCGGTGCCGTCGTCGACGGATTCTGCGAGTACCGCGGCTGTGTCGACCCGGCGGACCACGACGACAATGGCCATGGCACGCACGTCGCGGGCACGATCGCGGCCGCCGCCAACGGTTTCGGCGTCTCCGGTGTCGCGCCGAACGTGACCCTGGTCAACGTGCGCGCCGGCCAGGACTCCGGCTTCTTCTTCCTCGAGCCGGTCGTCGACGCGCTGACCTACGCCGGTGACGCCGGGATCGACGTGGTCAACATGTCGTTCTACGTGGATCCGTGGTTGTACAACTGCCAGCACAACGTGGCCGACTCGTCGGCGCAGCAGGTCGAGCAGCGGACGATCGTCGAGGCGATTTCCCGCGCGCTGGACTACGCCTACCGCAAGGGCGTGACGTCCGTGGTGGCCCTGGGCAACGAGCACAGCGACCTCGGCGCGCCGCAGCCGGACGCCACCAGCCCGGACTACCCGGCGAGCGCCACGCACCCGCGCACGATCGACAACGCCACCTGCCTGTCCCTGCCCGCCGAAGGGCCGCACACCATCGGCGTTTCCGCGTTCGGACCGTCGCAGAAGAAGGCGGACTACTCGAACTACGGCACCGAGCAGATCTCGGTTTCCGCGCCCGGCGGGTTCTTCCGCGACGGCTTCGGCACCGACTGGTACCGCACCAACGAGAACATGATCCTGTCGGCGTATCCGCGCAACGCCGGCGTGGCCGAAGGCAACATCGACGCGGACGGCGACATCACGCCGGACGGGGCGGCGATCGGCGTCCAGAAGGTGACCGCGCCGGACGGGCGGGTCGGGTACTACCAGTACCTGCAGGGCACCTCGATGGCCACGCCGCACGCGACCGGCGTCGCCGCGCTGATCGTTTCCCAGTACGGGAAGCAGGGGCGGGGCGGGTTCGGCCTGAGCCCGGACAGCGTGCAGCGGGTGATCGAGGGCACGGCCGCGAAGGTCGCGTGCCCGGTGCCGCGGACCGTCGACTACCTCAAGGAGGGCCGCGACGCTTCCTTCACCGCGACCTGCGAGGGTACCCCGGAGTTCAACGGTTTCTACGGCCACGGTGCCGTCGACGCCTACTCCGCGGTGACCCACGGCGCCCGTTATCTCGGCTGACACCTCCGCGAACGCGGAACCCGCACGCCGCGAATGGGGAACTCGCGCTTCCGGCCGTGCGAGTTCCACCTCGAACGTGAGCGAGTTCCGCGTTCGTGGCTGGGACTAACGGTTCGAGGCGGATGCGATGAAGGCCGCTAGGTCCGTGGACTGCTGGATCCGCGAAGGTTCGTGGCAGTACATCATGTGGCCCGCCGGGTAGTAGGCCGATTCGATGTTCTCCCGCAGTTCCTCGGGGATCGCGAGGTGGGCCAGCACGTGCTCGGCGGCGAAGTACGGGGTGGCGCCGTCGTAGTAGCCGAGCGCGACGTGCACCTTCAGCCGCGGGTTGGCGCGCATGGCCGAGCCCAGGGACTCCACGGCGGACACCGAGCGCCCCTGGAAGTCCGAGTACGACCACGCCTGGTTGACCTCGAGCGACAACACCTCGTACGGCAGGTCGTTCTCGTACTCCAGTTCCGTGCGCACGTAGTGGTTGAACCCGGCCGAGTAAGCACCGATGATCCGTGAGATCGAGGCGTCGTCGCGCATGTGCTCGCGCCCGCCGTCGGGCTCCCAGGTGGTGAACCGGCCGTCCATCCGCCCGGTGGTCAGACCACGGTCGCGCAGCACTTCGGTGAAGAACCGCACGTGCTCGATGCGCAGGTTCGATCTGTCTACATAGGACTCGTCGAGCCCGGTGAGGGAGGCGAGCGTCCGCACGGTTTCGGTGCGCTCCACCGTGGACAGCCGGGCTCCGCGCTGGAGCGCCCACGGCAGGTCGCGCGCCGCGAACTCCTCGGCGTCGGCGAGCACGTCGTCGAGCGGCCGGTCCCCGTGGAGACCGTGGTAGTGCGCGATCGCCGCGTAGGTCGGCACGAACAATGAGTACGGCAGGTCATTGCCCTCGGTGAAGCGGATCGTGCCCATGTCCAACACCGACGAGATCAGCATGATCCCGTTGAGGAACAGCCCGTGCCGGTCCTGGAGGTGTTCGGCGAGTGCGGCCGCCCGCAGCGTGCCGTAGGACTCGCCGGCCAGGAACTTCGGCGACAGCCAGCGTCCGTTGCGCGAGGTCCACAGCCGGATGACCTCCCCCACGGACTCGATGTCCGGGGTGAATCCGTGGTAGTCCTGCGGTTTCTCCCCGGTGACCGGCCGGGAGTAGCCGGTGGACACCGGGTCGATGAAGACCAGGTCGCTGTGCGCCAGCAGGGTTTCCGGGTTGTCGGCCAGCCGGTAGGGCGGCGGTTCGGGGGCGTCGACGTCGCCGGAGATCACCCGGCGTGGCCCGAGCAGCCCCATGTGCAGCCAGATGCTCGCCGAGCCGGGACCGCCGTTGAAGGCGAAGGTCACCGGGCGGGTTCCGGGGTCGGCGTCGTCGAGCGTGTACGAGGTCAGGAACACCTCGGCCCTGGGCAGGTGGCCGTCGAACTTGCCGTCGGTGAGGATCTCCCTGCGCAACACGATCCGTCCGGTCTTGGCGGTGTAGGCCAGTTTCCGGTCGTCGATGGTCAGCGTGTGCTCGGAGGTGACCAAGTCGTCCATGGGTTCGGCGGGCTTGGTTTCAGCGGCGGGAGCCGGTGTGGTCTCGTCGTCGGTGGTTTCGGGCATGCGCTGAATGTAGCCGTGACGCGCGGCGGCTCCGTTGAGGGTGGTGAGCGGGCTTACTCTGGCCCGGTGACGCAAACATCGCTGGTCGAGTTGGACGCGGCGGTCGCCGAGTGCCGGCGCTGCCCGCGGCTGGTCGCCTGGCGCGAACAGGTCGCCGCGACCAGGCGGGCGGCCTACGCGAACGAGACCTACTGGGGCCGTCCGGTGCCCGGCTTCGGTCCGCCCGACGCGTCGCTGGCGATCGTCGGGCTGGCTCCGGCCGCGCACGGCGGGAACCGCACCGGCCGGATGTTCACCGGCGACCGCTCCGGCGACGTGCTCTTTCAGGCCCTGTACGACGTCGGGCTCGCCTCGCAGCCACAGTCGAAGCACGTCGGCGACGGCCTCGAACTACGCGGAACCCGGATCACCGCGCCCGTGCACTGCGCCCCGCCCGCGAACAAGCCGACCCCCGCCGAGCGCGACACGTGCCGCCCCTGGCTGGCCCGTGAACTCGACCTGCTGAGGCCGACCTTGCGTGCGGTGGTCGTGCTCGGCGCGTTCGGCTGGCAGGCGCTGCTGCCGGTGCTGGCCGAACTCAGGCCGGTACCGAAACCCGCGCCGCGATTCGGGCACGGTGTCGAGGTCGACTTGGGCGGGCTGCGCCTTTTCGGCTGCTATCACGTGTCCCAGCAGAACACCTTCACCGGCCGCCTGACACCCGCCATGCTCCGCGACGTGTTGGCACGTGCCCGTGACGCCGCTGGCCTACGCCCTGGCAGCCCCCGCGACGCGTAACGGTGGGAAAACGTCGAGATACCGCGCTGCGGCCGGCCCGGTTCTCCGGGGCGTCGGAACGGTTCTGGCTCGACCTGCGGTCGAGCTACGACTTGGAACTCCGGAAGGATGAACTTGCCGACTGGCGGGCCAGGATGTCCCCCGGCCGTGTGTGAGGGCCGGGTGAATCCGGAGTGATCACGGGGTCCTGAACTCAGTCGAGCATGCCGTTGTGTCGCAGGACCGTCAGCGCGCGGACCGTGGCGTAGCCGCGCCATTCCAGGGAAGCCGTCGGAGAGTAGCTGGCGAAGTCGACGGGCCAGCCGCCGTCCGGTTGCTGCTGGGCCTCGAGACGGCGAAGCTCGGCGTCGATCACGTCCGGACCGAACAGGCGTCGCGCCGGCCCGCCGGGGAAGGGTGCGAAGTCGAGTGGGCGCATCATCTCGTCCTCGGCGCCGCCGTCGACATGGACAAGGCCATTTTCGGGGAGATACGAGCCGAGCCGTTCCAGCGGCGAGGGAACGTTCGCGGCATCGAGGAAACGCACGGCGAACGCGAGAGCGAGAGCGTGCGGCCGTCCTTCGAGCCTTTCGATGGCCGACAGGCAGTACTCGGTGATGCGGGCGAGCCAGGGGTGGGCGGCGACGGCCGGATCGTGGGCCGCGACGCGGTGCGCGTTCTCCGCGACGATCGCGGAGATCTGTAGTGAGGACACGGCCGGGTCGGCGTCCGCCCAGAACGGCGCACAGCCGGCGGGGCTGGTGACGGGCAGCGCGAACGGGAGTCCGCCATCCGGCAAGGTCACCGACGCCAGCCAGTCGCACAGCTCGACGGCCCGCGGGCTGGTGGCGGGGGCGATGTCCGCGAACACCTCGAAGGCGTGCAGGGCCGGTCCGGTCTGGCTCTCCGGCGACCGGAGGTCGGGCTCGAGCCCCCACCCGTAACCGCCGTCGGGGTTGCGGTACCCGTCCAGCGCGGCAAGCGTCGCCTCGACGTTGCCTTCTCCGAGACCGCGGAGGTAGCGGCGGCGGTCGAGAAGCCGGGCATGGGTGGCCATGAAGCCGGTGGCGGCGGGAAGATCGATGCTCATGAAGACATCCTGGCGACCGGGGAACGGCCGCGCGACCGGGTGATCTGAATCGTTTTGCCCTGCTGCGGCGATGCCGGTCACAACTGGTCGGGGTATGCGAGCGTGGCGCTCAATCGGGTGCGAAGATACGACTATGGCCGCAGCGAAGTCGGAACCGACCCGGATTTTGATCCTGGGCGGTGGTTACGTCGGGCTCTACACCGCGCTGGGACTCCAAAAGAGTCTCCGCGCGAACGAGGCTTCCGTCACGATCGTCGACCCCCAGCCGCACATGACGTACCAGCCGTTCCTGCCCGAGGCGGCGGCCGGTGCGATCGAGCCGCGGCACGTGGTGGTGCCGCTGCGGAGGGTGCTCAAGCGGTGTCACGTGCTCACCGCACGCGTGACCAAGATCGAGCACGAGCACAAGGCCGTCACGGTCGAAGCCGCGGACGGCCACATCGAGCAGTTGCACTACGACGTGCTCGTGGTCGCGCTCGGTGCGGTCGCGCGGTTGCTGCCGATTCCCGGCCTCGCCGAGCAGGGCATCGCGATCAAGACCATCGGTGAGGCCATCTACCTCCGTAACCACGTGCTCACCAAGCTCGACCAGGCGTCCAGCACGCTGGATCCCGAGCTGCGCAAGCGTTTGCTGACCTTCACGGTCGTCGGCGGCGGCTTCGCCGGCATCGAGGCGCTCGCCGAGCTCGAGGACATGACCCGCTTCGCCACCCGCTACTACGAGAACATCGACCCGGAGGACATCCGCTGGGTGCTCGTCGAGGCGGCGGGCCGCATCCTGCCCGAGGTCCGCGAGACGCTCGGCGTGTGGACCGTGGAGCAGTTGGAGAAGCGTGGCATCGAGGTCTACCTGTCGACCGCGGCGAAGTCGTTCGAGAACGGGCATGTGGTGCTCTCCGACGGCACCGAGTTCGACAGCGACACGATCATCTGGACCGCCGGGGTCAAGGCCAACCCGGTGCTGATCAACTCCGATCTTCCGGTGGACAAGCGCGGCCGGGTCGAGGCTACGGCGGCCCTGCAGGTCGTCGGCCACCCGGACGTCTGGACCGCCGGAGACAACGCCGCGGTGCCCGACCTTTCGCGCACGGAACAGGACCCGACGGCCACCTGCCCGCCCAACGCGCAGCACGCCGTCCGCCAGGCCCGGCTGCTGGCCAAGAACATCATCAAGGTGCTGCGCGGCGGCCAGCCGAAGGACTACTACCACAAGAACCTCGGTGCCGTGGCCGGCCTCGGCCTGCACAAGGGCGTCGCCGACGCGTTGAACCTGAAGATCAAGGGCTTCCCGGCCTGGCTGTTCCACCGTGGCTATCACCTCAAGGCGATGCCGACCTTCAACCGCAAGGTCCGCATCCTGCTCGACTGGATGCTCGGCGGCCTGTTCCGGCGCGAGGTCGTCTCGCTCGGGCAGATCAACAACCCGAAGGAAGAGTTCGCCAGGGCCTCCAAGTCCTGACCGGGCGGGCACCCCAGTACGCTGATCAGTGCCCCAGTAGCCCAACCGGCAGAGGCCGTCGACTTAAAATCGATCAAGTGCGGGTTCGAGTCCCGTCTGGGGCACTCTTTCCCAGCTCAGCGGCTTGTGGTGTCCTCGTCCGGCGGCTCTGTTCCCAGTTTACTCCCGGGAAACTCTGAGTCTTCACACCACATGCCGTCTAGCGCCTCAGCCGTCGCCCGGGATACGGCCGTCCGGCCCATGTACACATCTTGCGTCATGGAGGGCTTGGCATGGCCGAGGTGGTCAGCGATCATCCGGGCGGTCAGCTTCGCCTCGTCCATCACCGTCGCCGCCGTCTTGCGGAACACATGTGATGTCACCCACGCGAAGCCCTCGCTTCCCCGCGCCTCCCGGAGAGCTCGCCGAGTGTTTGACGGGTCCCGCAGGCCACCCAGGCTGTCGGGAAAGACCGGACTCGACCCGGATCCGCCGGCCGATTGAGCGGCGGCCCAGCGCCGACTAAGCATGTCCACTGCCCAACTCGGCAACGGCAGGGTTCGCTCACTGTTCCGAGACTTTACCCGCTTGCGGCGTTGGAGGCCCTCGCCCCGGACCCGCACAACCTTCCAGTCGATCTCCACGAGCGCCGTGTCGAGATCGATGTCTTCCCACACGAC
>NZ_DATELF010000132.1:0-2970 GCF_035276945.1 Amycolatopsis sp.
ACACTCACCACGACGCAACGACTGCACAGCAAGGTGAATCGCCACCAACGACGACGAACACGCCGTATCCACCGTCAACGCCGGCCCCTCAAACCCCAACGAATACGACACCCGACCCGACGCCACACTCCCCGCACTACCGGCGCCCAGGTACCCCTCGTATTCGTCGGCGACGCGGTTCAGCCGCATCGCGTAGTCGTGGTAAGCTATTCCAGCGAAGACACCGACGTTGCTGCCGCGCAGTGAAGTAGGCGGAATCCCCGCGTCCTCGAAGGCCTCCCAGGAAGTCTCCAGCAACAACCGCTGCTGCGGATCCATCGCCACGGCCTCACGCGGACTGATCCCGAAGAACTTCGCGTCGAAACCCGCCGCGTCGTGCACGAAACCGCCTTCGCGGACGTAGGACTTGCCGTACCGGGTGCGATCCGGGTCGTAGAGGTTCCGCACGTCCCAGCCGCGGTCCTCGGGGAAGGGAGAGATCGCGTCGACGCCGTCGGCCACCAGTCGCCACAGGTCCTCCGGCGAGCACACCCCGCCGGGGAAACGGCAGGCCATCCCGACGATCGCGATGGGTTCGCTCGCGGCCGCCTCGAGGTCCGCGGCGTGCTGGCGAGTCCGGTGCAAATCCGCCGTGACCCACTTGAGATAGTCGACGAGTTTCTCTTCATCCGTCATGTCAGGCAACCTTCTCCGTAACGAGCCTCGCAGCGAACTGACAGCGGCCAGCGGACGGTCACCACGAAGTCACAGCCGATTCAAGTTTCACCCGGCAGCGAATTCTCGAACCCCTTGGGGGCCCCCTACGACTCCCCTGTCTTGCCGGGGCGGGCGCCACGAACCGCCCCGGGTCTGATGGAGGCTCACTCGTTGAGTTCGGATTGGTATATACCGGCACGGTAACGAGTCTCCACCGAGCGTCTCGGAGCGGTTCAACGTGCCCGATCAACACCCCGTGCTCACTTGTTGACGCGGCCCAGTTCGTTGTCGATGAAGTCGAAGAGCGCGGCCGCCGAGGCCGTCTCAAGCCTCTCCGCGACATCGGGCCGCGCCGATTTCGAACGGTCTTTCCATTGCGACAGCATGTTCTGCAGCCGGATCGCGACCTCCCCGTCCAGCTCGCCGCCGAGGGGAAGCCCGGACAGGGTCTCCGCGAGGCGATCGAGTTGCGCCAGGGTGGATCCCGTGTCGTCGGCACCGGAGTCGAACAGTTCGGACTGTAGAAGGCGCGCCAAGGCGGCCGAGTTCGGGTAGTCGAAGACCAGGGTCGCCGGCAGGGGCACCCCGGTGACGGCCGTGAGCCGGTTCCGCAGCTGAACGGCGGTGAGCGAGTCGAAGCCGAGCTCGTTGAACGCCCGCTCTGCGGAGACCGTGTCCCCGTCGGTGTGGCCGAGGATCGCCGCGGCTTCCAGTCGTACCAGAGAAAGCAGCTCCCGTTCCCGGTCTGCCGGCGGCAGCGCGCCGAGCCGCTCGGCGAACGCGCCCCGTGTCGCCGCGATTGCTTCCGCGACCCGCCTGCCCCGCGGCACGAGTCCCCGCAGCAACGCCGGCACCGAATCCGACACCGCTTGCGCGCGCAGCTCGGCGAAGTCGAGCTTGACCGGCATAAGCACCGGCCCCCCGTGGGCGAGCGCTCCGTCGAACATCCTCATGGCGTCGGGCACCGAAATCGCCCGGATCCCGTTGCCGTGCTGCGCCCAGGGGCTCCACGCCAGCGAGAGTGCGGGAAGTCCCCCCGCCCGTCGCTGCTGCGCGAGAACGTCCAGGCAGGCGTTGGCCGCGGCGAAGGCACCGTGACCCGGGTTGCCGGCGATAGCGGAGGCCGAGGAGAAGAGGACGAAGGCTTTGAGGTCCAGCTCTCGCGTCAGCTCGTGCAGGTTCCAGGCCGCGTCCACCTTCGGCCGCAGCACCGCGTCAAGCCGCTCCGGGGTGAGTTCGGTGATGGCGCAGTCGTCCTCGGTTCCGGCGATGTGGAGCACGGCGGTCACCGGGTGTTCCGCCGGGATCCCGGCCAGGAGCTTGCTCGTCGCGTCGCGATCGGTGACGTCGCAGGCTTCGACGCGCACGTCCGCACCGAGCGCCTTGATGCCGGCCATCAGGCCTGCCACGCCGTCGGCGTCCGGGCCTCGCCGTCCGGCAAGCACCAGATGGCGCACACCGTATTCGGCCACGACATGCCGAGCGATGGTGCTGCCGACCGTCCCGGTGCCGCCGGTGATCAGCACGGTGCCGTCCGGGTCGAGAACGCCGCTGGGCTCCGCGGCACCGGCGCGGGCGAGTCTGGGCATGAGCACAGATCCTTTTCGCACGGCCAGCTCCGGCTCGTCGGTCGCGACCACAGTAGACAGTGCTCGGAGCGAGCTGTCTTCGTCGTCGATGTCCAGGACGAGCAAGTGGCCAGGGTGCTCCCACTGGGCGGAGCGCGCCATCGCACGGACGGCGGCCCCGGCGGCGTCGCGAATGTCGTCGCTGCCGGTGACGTCGACCGCTCCCCTCGTGAGGATCGCCAGGCGCGCGGTGCTCGTCTGCTGCTTGTTCAGCCAGGCCTGGTAGAGCTTTAGCGCCTCGCGAGTCACGGCGTGGATGCCGGTCGCGTTCTCGATCTCCGCCAACACGAGGTGCGGGCCGGGTGCGCCCGAGGACACCGATTCGGTTAGAGACGGGATGCCGGGGTATGCGGTCGCGGTGATCCCGGCGGCCTCCAGGCGCGCGGCAAGCTTCGGACTCGAGACGACCGACAACTCCGGTTCCCCTTCGGCGGTTTTTCCGGTGTCAGCGGGGATCCACCCGACCCGGTAGAGCGAATCGGTGCTCACGATGCGCGACACGCCAAGCTCTTCGGGGTTGTGGGTGCGGAGGGTGATGGTGTCGATGGTGGCGACGGGGTTTCCGGTGGGGTCGGTGGTGTGGAGGGTGAGGGTGGTGGGGCTGGTGGGGGTGAGTCGCACGCGCAGGGTTGTTGCCGCGGTGGTG
>NZ_DATELF010000133.1:0-9460 GCF_035276945.1 Amycolatopsis sp.
CACAAACCACAAAACCAGCGCCTGCACACCGGACTCGCCAAACTCTGGACCACCGGAATACCCATCCGCTGGACCGAACTACTCCCCCCAGGCACCGCCGAACTACCCACCTACCCCTTCCAACACACCCGGTACTGGCTGCACTCCAGCACCCCGCAGGTCGACGACGTGCTGGCCGACGCACTCCGCAACGAGGACCTGGACAAGGTCACCAAACTGCTGGGCATCGCCACCCCCGAGCAGCGCGAGGCGCTGGCCTCGGTGCTGCCCGCCTTCGCCACCTGGCACGGGCGCGAGGAACCTCAGGAGGTCCCGTCCCCGGTGCTGGAGCTGGACCGCGCCGGGCTGCTGGACCTGATCACTCGCCAGACCGCGGACGTGCTCGGCGACGACTTCACCGAGCAGCCCAGCCCGGACCGCAGCCTGCTCGACCTCGGCCTGTCCTCCTTCTCCCTGCTGGAACTGCGCAACCGGCTGGTCACCGCGACCGGCCTGATGCTGCCCACCTCGGCGCTGCTCGAACACCCCACCCTCGATCAGCTCGCCACGCACCTCACCGCACTGCTCGAAGGAGGCACCCGGTGACCGGGACCGCACAGGTGATCGTCGTGGGAGCGGGTCCGGCCGGCCTGATGCTCGCCGCGGAACTGCGCCTGGGCGGCGTGGACGTGACCGTGCTCGAAGCCGCACCGCACCCGGCCGGGCAGTCCCGCGCACCAGGCGTGTACGCCCGCACCATCGAGGTCTGGCGGCAGCGCGGCATCCTGGATCGCTTCCCGGACAAGCGCTTCGGACGGATGAGCCACTTCGCGCTGTTGCCCGTCGCACTGGACCTGAGCACGCCGGGCACCGAGGACGCGGTCCTGCTGATGCCGCAGGCGCGCATGGAGCAGGTCCTCGCCGAATGGGCCGAGTCCCTGGGCGCGCGGATCCTGCGCTCGCGCACCGTGAAGGGCCTCGCCCAGGACGAGCACGGTGTTACCGTCACCGCGCGCCGCGCCGACGGGACGGCCGAGCATTTGCGGACTGACTACCTCGTCGGCTGCGACGGCGGCCGCAGCAGCGTGCGCAGGCTGTGCGGGTTCGACTTCCCCGGCACTCCGGCCACCACCGAGGTCCTGCTCGCCGACATGGCCGGCCTGCCAGCCGACCTGCCGGTACTCAAGGGCCGCCCGTTTCCCCACCACCGCAGCGAGCACGGCTGGCTGGCCATGTCCGTGGTCACACTGTCCGACGACCGGCCCGGCCTGGTCCGCATCATCGCCGGCGAGTTCGACCGGCCCCCGGCCCGCCGTCCGGAACCCCCGGCTTTCGACGAGGTGTGTCATGTGGTCAAAAACATCTCCGGCCTCGACATCTCCAGCGCCGAACCGGTGTGGCTGAGCAGTTTCGGCAACGGCACCCGGCAGGTCACCGAGTACCGGCGCGGCCGGGTGCTGCTGGCGGGCGATGCGGCGCACGTGCACCCGCCCTTCGGCGGCCAGGGCCTCAACCTCGGCATCCAGGACGCGGTGAACCTGGGTTGGAAGCTCGCCGCCGAGGTCACCGGCCGCGCCCCGCAGGGACTGCTCGACACCTACCACGCCGAACGGCAGCCGGTCGCCGCCCGCGTGTTGCTCAACACCCGTGCCCAGGACGCGCTCATGCGCGGTGGCCCGGAGGTGGAGTCCCTGCGCACCGTCGTCACCGAACTCCTGCGCACCCCCGAGGCCAACCGGCGCATGTCCGACGAGCTGAGCGCGGTCGCGGTGCACTACCCCCTCGGCGAGGGCGAGCTCGTCGGCCGACGCGTGCCGCCGGTTGAGCTGCGGCTAGCCGAAGGCACCTCGGCAAACACGCTCGACCTGCTCCACGACGCCCGGGGTGTCCTGCTCGACCTCGGCGCGGATCTGGCCCACCACGCCGCGCCATGGGCCGGGCGGGTGCACCAGGTGCGCGCCACCGGGGCCTTCCCCGGCCAGGCCGCACTGCTGATCCGCCCGGACGGACACGTCGCCTGGTCCACACCACACCGCGAACCCGCGGGCCTGGCCGAGGCCCTACACCGCTGGTTCGGCGAACCCGGCACTGACCGCTAGGTTCGGGCTTTTCAGTGCCTGCTCGGACGCGTTGTTGGTCCAGGGCACGGAAAACACCGTGGTGAACAACCAAACCTGGTCGGCTTTGTCGGATAGTCGTGTGGCGAGGACATAGCCGAGGCGGCTGCCTTTGTGCCAGTCGCGCAGCCGGTTGCTGGTCTCGCCCCGGGCGACGGCTTTGTCGTAGCGGCCCCGGAGCCGGGCCAACAGGTCGGGATCAACCTGGTCGGCTCCGGCGGCCTGGGCGGCTCGCTCCGCTGCGGGCGCTGCGTCTTGACCCCACCAGGCCCGGCACCCCCTGACCCCAAACCAGGAAAGGAAGGCGGAAAAATGCAGGTCACACCCTCAAAGCCACTAGCCCGACACGCTCGGCTTGACATACCCGTTCCATCTCGGACGGCGGGCCTCCCCATGACGGGAAATGGACACGGCCCACCTCCCGTGAATCGAGGTCAGATCGGCCGAAAGACCGTCCACGGCCACCACCCCCCAGGCCACGGTCCGGATTTCGGCCGGCCCAGTGCCACCTCAGCACCGCACCGTAGGACCAGCCCACCAGAAGCGGCAAGTCCATATCCCTCGCCTTGAAAACGGCATCGATGTCTCGGATGCACACCTCGAACGAATAGCCCGCCGAGCGCTTGGAATTGCTGGCGGGCGCGCTCGTCATAGGTGACGTGCCGGTAGTCGCTGCCGAGGTCGGCACGCGTTGCCAGTGCGACTGGTCGGCCTACGGGCCGTTGAGGTAGTGGCTCAGGAGCGGCGGATGGTGATGTCGCCGTGGGAGGTGCCCCCCGCGCATCTCGACGGTCTCCTCGGATCCGGACCGGCCGGCGGTGTCCAGGTCGATGCCGTCCAGCACGGTCTTGTCGTGGTACGCCTTTCGCAGCCTCGACGCCGCGATCGCTGACCTGATCACGGCAGCCACGACAGGCAAAGTAACCTTGATCCGCGCAACGATCGCCTCCGCGAGGGCCTTTTCCCCCGACATCTTCGTTGGCGACCACGTCGGCTATGTCGCGGCTGACCTGGCCTGAAGCTCGCGAGGTCGGGTGCTCGCGGCATCCCCTCGGTCCGTGGCGTCTTGGCCTGCCTTTCACTGCACCGGGCGAGGGCGCCGTCCTCGACCGCAACCCGCCCCGCGACCTGGGCGCGTTGTTCCGCGCGGCTTCTCTTGCGCTTCGGCGACAGCCTGGAACGCCGCACAGGCATGTGCGGACGTTCGCCAAGCTACCGTCCGATTGATCGTCGGAGTTCGCCCATGGCCGTGTTGGAGGAGACGAGTGGGGACGTTCGGAGCATGCAACGCGTGCTGTGCAAGGAGATTCCCTGGATCCGTTGCGGCAGAACGGTGTTGGCTCCCCGCAATGCACTCGTGCCGCCGACAGTGGCAGGCTACGGTCCGTGAACCCAATCGTCGCACAGGTCCTGACCATCGCGGGTGTCCTGCTGGGCTCCGCCGCCACGTTCATCGCGACCACCACAATCGAGCGGATCCGCTGGCGGCGCACGCAGTCCACGCGATGGGACGACAAGCGCCTGATGGCCTACACCGAGTACGCAAACGCTGTGAAGCGCTCGGTCCGGCTATGCCGACGCATCGCCGAGACCAGGAACCTGCTCACCACGGGCCAGCCCATCGACCTCGACGCCGCGTTCGCCGAGTTGGCCGAAGCCGAGACGGAGCGGGCCCTGAAATGGGAAACCGTTCTGCTGCTCGGGGATCCCGCCACGATCTCCGCCGCCCGAGCCTGGCACGAGCAAGTATGGCGACTCGAACGCATCCTGCACGAAGACAGCCCCGACAAAACATCATTCATCGACGCCTACAAGAACACCATGCGGCTCCGCAACGACTTCTACGCCTGCGCCCGGGCCGACCTCGACGTCACCAGCGGCACATTGCCCGAACTCACCTGGAGCTCGCTTGAACCCTAGATCACGGCCTCCCAACAGCGTCGATCGCCGACCGAACAGTGCCGAGCTACCGGTCAGCGGCCGAAGCGGATGTTTGCACAGGTACAGGTACGTCTTCGTGTGCGCTGCGCGTCGCTTCGATAGCCAGCTTCTGTCGATCCTGTTGACAGCTCGGGAGCGGGCGAGAGGTGTGACAAGCCACGAAGCTATGACTCGTGAGAGCACTCGACCAACTTCGGAACCCACACCGTGATGATCCTCCTGCGTCCCCAAGTGGTCGTCGACTCGCCGCGTCGACCCTGTCGTTCATCCAAGGACTCGATGCGGTCGCGACACTAGACTCGCGGCCGGATCTGATGCGGATGTCCGCAACGAACTTCGAGCACCTGGTCCGCCAGTTGTTCGAGGCGCAAGGCAGCCTGGACGGCTGGACCACGACGCAGAGCAATGACGACGGCGTGGATGCGGTCATCACCAACAAGACGTCGATCGTCGGCGGACTCGCCATTGTCCAGGCGAAGCGCCACAGCATCGCCGTCGGCATCAACCACATCCGCGAGTTGGCCGGCGCCAACGAAGAAAAGAATGCGGGCAACGGAATCCTCGTCACCACCTCCTGGTTCACCCCGAAATGCTGGGAGAAGGCCAGGGAGCACGGGCGGATGGAGCTGATCGACGGCGAGCGCCTGGCCTACCTGATCTGTTCTCGGCTACGACGTCTTCAATCCCGCAGAGGTCGTTTCGGAGTTCACCGCCGACGTGGGTACGAAAAAGGGAGAGAAGATCGACTACGCGATCGCTCATGACGGTCGGGTCCAGGTCCTGGTCGAGGTGAAGATCAATGATCCGCTCCGCATCGAGCACGCCTCCCAACTGTTCCGCTATTTCGCGGTCACCAACGCGATGATCGCGATCCTCACCAATGGGGAGACGTACGAGTTCTACACCGATCTTGACGCGCCTAACCGGATGGACGTTAAACCGTTCTTGGTGCTGAACCTCTCCGACGTCGACGAGACGCTGCTTCCGGAACTGGCCAAACTGACTAAGGAAACCTTGACCGGGCACGGTGTCCGTGGTGGCAAGGCCATGATCGTGACGCTTCGCCACCGGCTCATCCGCGTCCCCGCCCGCCTGGTCCATCACGCCGGCCAGCTCATCCTCAGACCCCCACCCGGACCCGACCTGCTCGCCGAAATCCTCGCCATACTCCGGAAAATCCCCACGATGCCCTGACCACCCGGCCCCCCGAACCCTGACCAAGGACCCCGAACACCACCCACCCGGCCAACAACCGGGCCGCCACCATGCCCACACCCACCACACACCCACCACGAGATCAACACCAGCGGCCGAAGATCGGCTCAATCCGCTAATCCCGGTTTCGGGTCAGACGACTGCCATCTCCCGCCTGAACGCGTTGATACGGCCAAGGTGGCGTTCGCGTTTGTGCTCGTCCCGCACGAGGCACAGGACGTTGACCTTGCCCTGGTGCCCGTTGCGATGCACGTCGAGCGCGGCCTGCCCGGTCTCCTCCAGCGCGTAGGACTTCGACAGGGTCGGGTGGATGAGCCCTTTGTCGATCAGCCTGTTGGCCTCCCAGGACTCGCGGTAGTTCGCGAAATGGGAGCCGACGATGCGCTTGAGGTTCATCCACAGATAGCGGTTGTCGAACTGGTGCGTGTATCCCGACGTGGACGCACAGGTCACGATCGTGCCGCCCTTTGCGAGCCGCGTACACCGAGGCCCCGAACGTCTCCCGGCCAGGGTGCTCGAACACGATGTCCGGGTCGTCGCCACCGGTCAGCTCCCGGATCCGGTCGCCGAAACGCTGCCATTCCTTGGGATTCTGGGAGTTTTCGTCCTTCCAGAACCGGTAGTCCTCCGCGCTGCGGTCGATGACCAGCTCGGCGCCCAGCCTGTGGCAGATCTCCGCCTTTTCCGGGCTGGACACCACGCAGACCGGGATCGCGCCGCCGTTGAGCGCGTACTCCGGTGCCGGGACCTCCTCGACGTGCAGCGATTTCCGCGGGTCCTTCTCCGCCCTGGGGATGCCCTCGAACATCGCGGTCTCGTCGGCGTGGACCGTCACGCCGCGATAGCTTTCCGGCACCCTCAGCCCGGCCAGCTCGCCCGGTTCCCCGGTCAGGATGGTCTGCTGGATCTCCTCAAGTCTTCCGTTCGGCACGGCTTTCCTTTCTTCGGTGATCCGGCTCACGACCGGCGAGATTCACGTCAGGAGGCCCGCATCGGCCTCGTCGTCCTCGCTGCTGGTCCGCGTGTCCGCACGCCACCAGCCGTTCCCGTTCGCCGGCGGCTCCTTGGCCGCGGAGTCGAGGGGGTTCCGCCCCGGGCTGCTCAGCCATTCGCGCAGCGCCTCCGCCCACCAGGCCGTGTCGACGACCCAGTCGAGCGCCGGTTGCGCCTCCGGATCCACCTGCCCCGCTCGCACCCGCGCCAGCTCCTCGGTCCACTCGGCGATCGCCGGCCCAAACACGGCCTCCGGGTCGGCGAGGCCGAGCGCCTCGCCGATGGCGGGCCAGCCGAGTCCCTCGGCCCGCGCCGCCACGACGGCGCGTTCGACGTAGCGGGACGCCAGTTCGGTCAGTGCTCGCCCAGCGCGCAGCGCGGCGAGATCGGCTTCGTGCGGCCAGTAGTGTTCCGGGACCACCGCGTGCCGCGCGCAGACGGCGACCTTCCAGGCGGCCTTCGCGGCAGCGACTTTGGCGTGCAGCGCAGGGGGAAACCCGTCGAACTCTGGCGCGTCGTCGCGCGGCTCGCCAGTCACGGGGCGTCACCGGTCCCGGACAGGATCGTGTCGAGCGTCTTCTCGAAGTCCGCGGGATCGACCAGCGCTCGCATCGACTCGTGGCCGTCCTCGACCTCCAGATACCTCTTGCCGACGAGCAGCCTGTGCCCGTTGCTGGACGAGCGGGCGCGAATGACCGCGTTCGCGAGCACCGTGCCCTCCGTGTACTCGCGCATCCGCCTCGCGAGCCCCTGCCAGTCCTCGACCCGGCGCCCCTGCGGCGTGAACCGGTAGACCGCACGCCACTGGCCGGTGCGGCTCCGGCGGTACAGCGTCTGCCAGCCCGCTTGTTCCACCACCTTGTACCGGCAGCCGTACTGGTGCTGCACGGTGGAGTTCAGCCGCAGCGGGTCCAGATAGGACGGACCCGAGAACCCGACATCCGCCAGCCACAGGCCGTCTCCTACCGACACGCCGGTGAACATGTGGGACAGGTCTGGGGAGAACGAGCCGTCCTCCTGCCGCACGCCGGCCGCGATGATCCGCGTTTCGAAGCCGAGCTCGCGGAGCAGGCGGTCGAACAGCGGGTTGAGCTCGAAGCAGATGCCACCGGACCCGTTCCGCACGATCTTGTCGAACGTCACGTCGATGTCGACGTCGGCGATGTTGGCGGGCAGCTCCCCGTCGGCGCTCCCGAACTTCGTGTTGTCGTAGGGGATCGTCATCAGGTGGAGCTTGTGCAGCTGCCGCAAGGTTTCCGGGGTGGCCGTCCGCGGGCCCGCGTAGCGGAGGCGTTCCAGGTACGCGTCCGTATCAAACATTCGTCTGCCCTTCGTGGGGACGTCGGCGTTGTCAGGCCGTCGCCGCTGTCATGGCGCGGAGGCGCTCGACGACGCTCGCGCGAACGTCGGCGTCGGCGATCGCCGAGATGCTCGCTTCCAGCTTGTCCATCTCCTCGAACAGCGCCCGTGGTTCGATCCCGGGCGCGGCCGGAACCTCCGTCTCCGGGACGGTCCGCGGGTCCAGCCCCGCCATGAGGTGGTCGGTGAGCGCCGCAGGGGTCGGGTGCTCGAACACCGCGGCGGCGGTGAGCCGCACCTCCGTGGCCGCCCCCAGCTGGTTGCGCAGCTCGACGGCGGTCAGCGAGTCGAAGCCCATCTCCCAGAAGTCCTGGTCCGGCTCGATGGCGGCCGCACCCGCGTGCCCGAGGACCAGAGCCGAGACCTCCCGGACCAGTTCGAGGATCATCTCCCGCTGCTCGGCCGCCGGCCTCCCGGCAAGCTTCCGCAGCAACGGCTCGGCGGTCGCGGCGCGGCTTTCGGCGCCCCGCCTCGCCGTTCGGATGAGGGCACGCAGCAGATGTGGTACCGCGTCGCCGCCCATCGACCGCGGGAGGTGCACCGGGACCAGCAGGGCCTCGGGCAAACGCAGCCCGGCGTCGAAGAGCGCCACTCCCTCGGCCGTGGACAGGGCACGAAAACCCTTGCGCGCCATGCGATCGCGGTCCGAGTCGCTGACGCGGTCGGCCATCCCGTCGGCCTGGTCCCACGCTCCCCACGCCAGGGACACGGCCGGGAGCCCCTGAGCACGGCGCAGGTGCGCCAGCCCGTCGAGGAACGCGTTCGCCGCGGCATAGTTGGCCTGGCCGGGGCTGCCGACGATGCCCGCCGCCGAGGAGAACAGCACGAACGCCGACAGGTCCAGGTGCTTCGTCAGTTCGTGGAGATGCCACGCCGCCTCGGCCTTGGGCCGGAAGACGGTCTCGATCCGCTCCGGGTTCAGCGCGTCGAGGACGCCGTCGTCGATCGCGCCGGCGGCGTGCACGACGGCGGTCAGCGGGTACTCGGCGGAGATGAGCGCGAAAGCGTTTTCCAGCTCGGCCCGGTCGGACACGTCGCACCGTGCGATGGTGACCTGCGCGCTTTGTGCCTCCAGCTCCTTCGCGAGTTCGGACGCTCCGGCGGCGTCCGGCCCGCTCCTGCTGACCAGGAGGAGATGGCGGATATCGTGTTCCGCCACCAGATGGCGGGCGATGGTCGCACTGAGGCCGCCGGTGCCGCCGGTGATCAGCACTGTGCCGTCGGGATCCAGCGGGCGGTTTTGATGGTCGTCGTCCACGGTTCGGCGGACCAATCGGGGCACCGTCACGGCTCCCGAGCGCACGGCGGCCTGAGGCTCACCCGAGGCCACGACGGCGGCGACCTGAGCACGCGAGGACTCCACGTCGTCGACGTCCACCACAACGATCCGATCCGGGTTCTCCGACTGCGCCGACCGGACGAGCCCCCACACCGCGGCAGCGGCCGGGTCGGTGAGCTCGGCGCTGTCGTTGACGGCGATGGCGCCGCTGGTGAGCACGACGAGCCGCGCCGCATCCGACTGCGGCTCGTCGAGCCAGCTCTGGAGCTGTTCGAGAACCGTGGCAGTGACGGTCCGCGCCTCGGTCGCTCTCCCGGCACCCCCGGTGAGGTCGACGACTGTCCACTGTGCTGGGTTGGCGTTCGCTTCGGGAAGTGTGGCGGGCACCCAGTCGACGCCGTGCATCAAGTCCCGGGCGCCCCGGCCGGCCGATCGCAGCTCTTCGGGGTTGTGGGTGCGGAGGGTGATGGTGTCGATGGTGGCGACGGGGTTTCCGGTGGGGTCGGTGGTGTGGAGGGTGAGGGTGGTGGGGCTGGTGGGGGTGAGTCGCACGCGCAGGGTTGTTGCCGCGGTGGTG
>NZ_DATELF010000134.1:0-8623 GCF_035276945.1 Amycolatopsis sp.
CGATGGAGATGAAGTCCATGACGGCCGCTTTGAGGGCGAGCAGCGGTGCCCGGAAGGCGAGTAGCAGGACCGCGACCGACAGCAGCAGCACGACTGCGATGACGAGCGGCAGCTTGTCGGTGACCCGGTCGGCGAGATCCACCCGGGCGGCCGTGTTGCCGCCGACGTGCACGGTCATGCCCGGCACGGACCGGCTCCGCAGGCGATGGACGAGGTCTGCCGTCGCCGGGTCACCGCCGGAGGTCGAGGGGATCACCTGGACCGTGACGACCCGTCCGTCCTGGGACGGCGTCGCCGGCCCGACGGCGGCCACCCCCGGCTGGGCCCGCACCATCGCCACGAGCGTGGGCACACGGGGATCCTGGGCATCGGTGACCGGCGTCGGCGGCTGGCCGAGCACGGTGAGCGGCGTGCCCGTGCCCGGGCCGAATGCCGCCGAGATGGCGTCGTTCGCCTGGCGGACGGCGGTGGTCTCCGGCGAGGACCCGGCGTCCTGCTGGCCGAGTCGCAGGTCGGTTGCCGGTGCGGCGAGCAGGGCCAGCAGCACGAGCGCGACCCCGCCGGCCAGCCAGGGTCGGCGCGTCACCCGGTCGGCCTGACGTGCCCAGAAACCACCGGAGCCGGTGCGGCGGGCCAGCCGGTTGTTCAGCATCCCGCCGCGGGCGAGCCGGCGTCCGGCGAGCGAGGTCAGTGCGGGGAGCAGGGTGAGCGCGGCGAGAACGGCGAACAGGACCGCGATCCCGCATGTCCAGGCGAGCGTCTGCAGCAGCGGCACCTCGGTCAGGCTCAGTCCCACGAGCGCTACCGCGACCGTCACACCGGCGACGACGACCGCCGTGCCGGAGTCGGCGACCGCGCGTTCGATGGCCTGCGGCACCGCGAGGCCCGACCGCGTCAGCGTGCGGAACCGGCTGAGCAGGAACAGCGAGTAGTCGATGCCGACGCCGAGGCCGACCATGAGCGCCAGGGTCGACGCCTGGGCCGGCATCGAGGTCAGGTTCCCGGCCAGCCCCACGGTCTCCAGCGTCGCGAGCACCGAGAGCGCCGCGGTCAGCAGCGCCAGCGCCGCACCGACGAGGCCGCCGAGCGCGAGGAAGAGCACGAGGGCGGCCAGGATCAGGCCGAAGTACTCGTTGCCGGTGCTGCCCGGGCCGTCGATGACCTGGGCGAGTGCCCCGCCGGGAAGGACCCGCAGGCCGGCGTCGGCGGCGGGCCGGGCGGCATCGGTGACGGTGCGTGCCATGGCCTTGGTGAGCTCCGCCCGGCGGACGTCCAGGCCCACCGTGAACCAGCCGGTGCGTCCGTCCGAGGACAGCGACCCGTCCCGTGTCGAGGGTGGTGTCACCTTGGTCACGTGCGCGGCCCCCAGCAGGGAGGTCGCCGTCGCCGCCAGCACACCGGAGCGGGTCCCGTCGTCCAGCCGCCCCTCCCGGGCCACCAGGATCACCGTCCCGGAGGTGAGCGGAGTCGCCTGTGACGCGGTCAAGTCACGCACGAGTTGGGCGTCGGTACCCGGCAGACTCACATCGTTGTCCGTCGGCGTGCCGATCACTCTCGCACCCATCACCAGCGCCAGCGCCAGCACCAGCCACGCACCGATCACGACGAACCGGTGCCGGACGCACACCCGGCCCACCACCGCGACGGCCCTGGCGGCCCGGCCGTCATGTACCGCGGCACTCATTGGTCCCCCAGCCCTCACCGCAGTGGCGGGCGATGTTCGGTGAACATTCCGCCGCTGCGCATGAACCGGCGCGGCGCGGCCCGGCGTTCGGTGAGCCACACCGCGAGGAGCATGCCGATCATGATGCGGATGGCGTAGACCCGCACCGGGACCGGCCCGGGGTACCGGACACCCAGGATCGGGCTCGGAACGCCGGCGGGAATCACGGCCGGCCCTTCCCCCGGAATCATCGCGACAGCATAGCCACGGACCCCGGTAACTGGTCAGGTGGCCGAGTAGCGATCAGTGAGTCGTGGGCAGCCAGGGGCGGCCCTCGGCCAACATGACGAGGACTTCGAAGAAGTGTCCATGGCGTTTGGCGGCAGTGGACAGGTAGCTGCGTATCGCGCAGAACTGTCTGGCTCCGGCGAGGCTGTGTAGGCATCCGGACACCTTCCGCCGGAGCTTGATCACGCAAATGTCGCGTTCGGAGCCGTTGCTGTCGGCGGTGTTTGCCGACGTTCTTGTCCGGTCTTGATGGTGAGTTCCGCGCGGCCCGGTCACGCAATTCCTGCCCGAGTTCCTCGATGCGGGCGACGACCTCGGCCTTGCGGGCCACACTCGCCGCGATCTGCTCCGCCGGCGGCAGCGCGCGCAGGTCACCCGCGCCGATGAAGTGGCCCCGGGCGATCTCGCCGTAGCCGTTGATCCACTCCGCGGGGGAAGCGTCCGGCGGTAATCGGTGTCGCACAGGACCGCGGCCGGCTGCCAGTACGTGCCGACCGGGTTTTGCCCATTGGGAGGTTGACCGCGGTCTTACCGCCGACACTCGTGTCCACCTGGGCCAGCAACGTCGTCGGCAAGTGCACCACCGACAGCCCGCGGTGGTACAGCGCGGCCGCAAGACCGACCACGTCCGTGGTGGTGCCGCCACCACAGGAAACGACGGCGCCGGACCGGGTCAGCCCGAAATCCGCGAACTGGCCACGCCGGAACTCCACGGCCGCAGGGCCTTGCCAGTTTCGCCGTCCCTGGCGGCTGGCACGACGGACTCGACATCGGGATCCGGCAACCATTTCGCCGGCCGCGCCGACACCAAGCCGACCCGTTGTGCGCCGAGCCCTGCCACGATGCCGGCCAGCAGGTGGCGCACGCCCGATCCGACGTGCACGAAGTAGGACCGGTTGCCGAGGTCGACCGCGACCCGCCGCGCGGAATCCACGTCAGCCCTGCTGCGAAGCGGCGGGATGGTGGCCGACAGCCTCGACCGGTGGACACAAGTCGAGCAGGCAGGCCGGGGTGTCAAGGACGATGTCCGGATCGGCGTTCAGCAACTCGATCGGATCGCCTTCGGCACCCCACAGCGCGGCGACCGCCGTCACACCCGCCGCGCGCGCACTCGCGATGTCCGTCACCGCATCGCCGATCATCATCGCGTCTTCCACCTCGACCTTGAGCACGCCCAGCGCGCGCAGCACGATCTCCGCCGCCGGCTTGGGTCGGGCCACCTCGTCGGAACCGACGACAACGTCGAACTGGTCCAGCAGGTCCAGCCGATCCAGCAATGACCGCGCCCGCTGGCCGCTCTTGCCGGTAGCGACCGCCAGCCGGTGCCCTGAATCACGGAGGGTGGACACCACCTCCGGGACGCCGTCGCATACGCGGACGAGATGCGCCAGCCGGTAGCTCTCGCGGACGAAAGGCGCCTCCATTTCCAGTGGCAGGCCCATGATCCGCATGATATCCGGGAAATACCTGCCGAGATGGGTGTTGTACTCCTCGAACGGCGGCCGGCCCTTGCCCACCACCTCGGCGTAGGCGATCGCGAACGCCTCCCGCATGACTGAGAAGCTGTCGACGAGCACGCCGTCGAGGTCGAAGACGATGCCGAGCGGCCTGCCGGTGCCCGGGCGGGGGCCGGGATCGGTGTTCATGCGGTCCTCCTTGGTCCGGAGCCATAAACCCGTTCGATGACCTCGACGACCCGGCGGGCCTGCCCGATCGCCCGTCCCCGGCTCGCCGGATCGGCCAGCAGGCTGGGAATTTCCTCGAGCTGGCGGTCGTACTCCGCTCCCACCGGTTCCTCGGGCAGCAGCTGTGGCACGGTTTTGCCGTCCCGCGTCAGGGTCAGGGTCGAGCGGTCCTGCCGGTGGGGGCTGAACCCGAAGGTGCAGGCCAATCGCGCGGTCCCGGCGCTGCCGTACACGCCGGCCAACGTGACATCCCGGTCCTCGTGTGAAGCCCAACTCGCCCGCAGGGTCACCGAGGTACCGTGCTCGGTGATGAGGAAAGCGTTCACGGTGTCTTCGACGTCGTCGGCGGGGCCCGCGACCGCGTCCTGGCGCCAGCCGGCATGCCACGCTGCGTCGTCGACGAAGTCGGCCGAAACCGTCCCGGCCACCTGCGTTATGTCGAGGTCGCCGAGGAGCATCCCGGCGACCTCGAGCAGGTGCCAGCCGAGGTCGACCAGAACCCCGCCGCCGGACAGCCGCCGCCGGGTGAACCACCCGCCACCGCTGGGAATGCCGCGGGCCCGGATCCAGGACAACTCGACGTGCCGGATCGGCCCGAGCGCCGCACTCAGGTCGCGCAGGGCCCGCACGTCCACGCGATGGCAGGCGGCGCTCCCGGCCAGGAGCACGGCATCACCCGTGCGTTCCGCCGCCGCGAGGGAATCGGCTTCAGCGACGGACAGACAGACCGGCTTTTCGAGGAACACCGGGGTACCACGGGAAAGCAGGCTGTGCGCGATGTCGTGGTGCAGGTGGTTCGGCACCGCGACGACGACCAGGTCCACATCGGACTCCGCGAGCCCGTCGACGTCGGTCAGCAGGGTGATGTCCGGCCAATCCCGCTCGGCGACGCGGCGGCCGACCGGTTCAGGATCGACCGCGGCCACCACCTCGAACGCCGGATGCGTACACAGCCGGGGCAACCAGATCGACCGACCGGCCCAGCCGAGCCCGACGACGCCGACCCGGATCGGGTTCACCGACGACCCGCCGTGTCGGCCACGATCGCCGCGACATCGTGCATCTGCCGCTCGGTGCCCAGGAGTACCCGGTGGTGCAGCCAGATCGTGTCCTGGTACACGGCGTCGGTAACGGGGCAACGGCGGGCGATGTCCTCCACCGACTCCGACGGCGCGCCCTGCTCCCAGAACCCGTCGACCCGGTAGATCGCCCGGAAAGCCGCGAAGGCCGGGATCCCCCGCTCGACCAAGGCGTCCACGAGCACGTTGCGCTCCTGTTCGCCGATCCCCGGAATCCGGAACATCGCCATGTAGTACGGATCGCGGTCACACCGGCTGTCCCGGGACTGGGGCACGACGCCGGGGATCTGCGCGAGCAGGCTTGCCAGCAACGGCCACCGCTGCTCGCGGGTGTCAATCTGGTGCGGCAGCCGGGTCAGTTGGGCACGCAGGACGGCGGCCGAGAACTCGTTCATCCGGTAGTTCGAGCCGCACATCCGGTGCCGGTAGTGGCGATCCGTCCGCGGCCGCCCACAGCTGTGGCGCAGGAACCCCTCCTCGTAGGACTGGCTGTCCGGGAACAGGACCGCGCCGCCTTCGCCCGCCGTCATCAGTTTCCCGTTCTGGAAGCTGAACGTGGCGATCGAGCCCAACTCGCCGACCCGCTTTCCCTGCCACTGCGCACCGTGGGCGTGCGCGGCGTCCTGGATGACCGCGATCCCGGCGTTCTCGGCCACCTTGCCCAGCGCGTCCATGTCCGCCATGTGACCGGCCATGTGCACCGGCATCACCGCGACGGTCTTCGGACCAATCGCGGCTGCGGCGGCCGCGACGTCGATGCAGTAGGTCTCGGGGTCGATGTCGACGGGCACCGCGACGCCACCGAGGTGCTGCACGGCCTGCGATGACGAAATAAAGGTGAAGGCCGGCACGATGACCTCGGTCCCGGGACCGACACCGAGCACTCGCAGCGCCAGTTCGAGGGCGTGCGTCCCGTTGGTCACCGCCAGCGCATGCTGCCCGCCGTGATATTCGGCGAATTCCCGTTCGAACTGATCGACCTCCGAACCGCCCATCCGCCACCATTGGCCCTGCTCGAGCGCGCGAATCAGGCCGTCGCGTTCGCGATCGTCGAACTGCGGCCACTCGGGAAAATTCGGAACTTCATTCGGACGAGGGTACATCAGTGCTCCGCTCATTTTTTCGAGTTCTCTGCCGAGAGGACATCACGGCTGTGTCCCGGGACACTCTCCAGGAGCCTATGGCGGCCTTCCCCCGACCCCAATCCCCTTCGACCCCCTAACTTGTCGCCGGCCCGGCAAGCTGGCCGCCGTTGCGCGTGACCCGTGCTATTACTGGAGCATGCGTGAAATCCTGATGCTGAACGGACCGAATCTGGGCATACTCGGCCGTCGAGAAGTCGAAACGTACGGCACCAGCACGCTCGTGGAAATCGAGAAAGCCGTTGCCGACGAGGTCGCCGAACGAGGCTGGAACGTCATCGCGGTGCAACGGGAAAATGAAGGAGAACTCATCCACGCGATCCAGGACAACTACGGCACGGTCGGCGCCATCGTCAACCCGGGCGCGCTGATGATCGCGGGATGGAGCCTGCGCGACGCGCTCGCGAACTACCCGAACCCGTGGATCGAGGTGCACCTGTCGAATCTGTGGGCACGCGAGCGATTCCGGCACGAGTCGATACTGGCGCCGCTGGCCAGCGGCGTGATCGTGGGGTTGGGCGCGAGCGGTTACCGGCTCGCCGCGCGTGCCTTGCTCGACCTCGTGCCTTGACCGGCGGCCCACTCCGGGTTCCTCGCCAGCAGGACCGCACCGGAGACCGAGGACCCCGCACCGAGCAGCGCGGCCCGGACCGGTACGGGCGGGTGTCCCGGCCGGGCCAGCGCAGCGGTTCGGGCGGACACCTCGTCCGGGAGGCCCGGCAGTGCTGCGGCGAACCCGCCGCCGATCGACACCAGTTCCGGTCGCGCGAGTTCACATACGCCGGTCAGCGCGGTGGCAAGCACGTCACAGCTCTCATCGGCCGCCTTCGTCGCCCAGCCCACACCGGTTGAATACGCCTGTCGGAACTCGGCGAAGGTGACTTCCCGTCCGCGCAGGCGTCCGGCCCGGCACAAGGTCGCCGGCCGGACGCCGTGGCTTGCGCGCACCAGCGCCTCCCGCACGCGCACCGCGGGCCCGTCCGTTCGGTCCACCACCAGATGGCCGAGCTCGCAGGAGCCTCGGGCCGGGCCACGGCCTTCCCCCCGATACGACACCACCGCCTATGCCGGTGCCGACCCCGATGTAGACCAGATCCGCGCAACCGGCCACGTCCGCCTCCGCGACCGCGGCGAGGTCTCCGTCGTCGGCGAAACTCACCACCGTCCCGGGAAAGACGCCACGGAACAACGCCGGCAGATCCCGGCCGGACCAGCCGGGGCGGCTCGGCCACGCGATCACCCGTCCGGACCCGTCGAGCGTCGCGGGCATCGCCACACCGACCGCGGCAATCGGCTCGCCCCACTCTCGTTGCACCGCGCGCAAAGCCTCGATCAGGAGGGTGAGATCGTCGTCGGCCGTCCCCGGCTGAGGCCACCGCAGCTCGCTTTCGCCCATCGCGCGACCGTCCCGCTTTACCCGGAACGCGACCTTCGTGCCTCCGACGTCGACGCCGAGGTAGCCGCTCATTCCTCGGCGTCCGGGTACAACTGGCGCCCCTGGCTGTCCTGGACGTGTCGACTTGGGCTTGCCGGCCCATCGCGCTCACCATGCGACCGGCAGGGTGAGCGGGGCCCGCGTCAGGTGTCCCTTCTGCCAAGGCACTTCGTCCGCGTCGACGGCGAGTTTCAGGCCCGGGAAACGGGCCAGCAGCGAGCTGAGCGCCACCTGCATCTCCATCCGCGCCAATTCGGCACCGATACAGCGGTGGATTCCGTAGCCGAACGCGAGGTGCGGGTTGTGCGAGCGTGTGATGTCGAAGATGTCCGCCCGGTCGAACACCGACTCGTCCCGGTTCGCGCACGGCTCGTCCATGAAGACGGTGTCGCCGGCGCGGATCAGTACTCCGCCCAGTTCGACGTCCTCCAACGCAACCCGTGGGATACCGGTTCCGGTGGAGATCGGCAGGTAGCGGAGGCACTCCTCGACCGCCTGCGGCACCAGCCCCGGGTCCGCGCGCAGCAAGGCGAGCTGGTCCGGGCGAGTGAGCAGGGTGTAAACGGCGTTACTGACCGAATTCGCCACGGTTTCGAACCCGCCGATCAGGAGCACGAAGCCGAGCTTGACCAGCTCGTCGGTGCTGAGCCTGCCCTGCTCGTCGCGAGCCCGCACCAATGCTCCGAGCAGATCGTCGGTCGGGTTGTCCACGCGTCGCTCGGCCAGTTCACCGAAGTAGCTCAGCAGACTCCGCATCGCGGACTCGATCTGATCCAGCTCCGTCGACAGTGCCGCGGTGGTCCACGCGACGAATTTCGGGCGGTCGTCGACCGGTACGCCCAGCAGTTCGCAGATCACAGTCAACGAGGTCGGTACCGCGAAGTCGTGCATGATGTCCGCGGGTGCCCCGCGCTGGGTCATCTGGTCAAGCAACCCGTTGACGAGCGCCTGGGTCTTCTCGCGGAGCTGCGCGACCCGGTGAGCGGTGAACTCTTTCGCGACGAGCTTCCGGAGTCGCGTGTGGTCGGGTGGATCCATGCTCAGCAACGACAGATCCTCGTCGACGGTGGGCACCATCCGCGGAATGTCCTGACCGAGCGTGGCCGCCCGGCTGAATCGCGGGTCGGCGTAGGCCGCCTTGATGTCCGCGGCCCTCGTGACCAACCACGCCACCCCACCAAACGGCATCCGCACCCGCGACACCGGCTCGTTCTTTCGGAGCTCGGTATAGACCGGACTCATCTCGAGCCGGCGGATCTCGCCGAACGGAAAGTCCCGCGGCTGCCCGACATCACATGTCATGACGTTCCTTTCGATCGATCCGGGCCGGT
>NZ_DATELF010000135.1:0-12777 GCF_035276945.1 Amycolatopsis sp.
GGCCGCGCCGCATGCTCCGGACGGGCCTCGTGCACCGGCCGCACCGCATGCTCCGGACGGGCCTCGTGCACCGGCCGCGCCGCATGCTCCGGACGGGCCTCGTGCACCGGCCGCGCCTCGTGCTCCGGACGGGCCTGCCGCGGCGGCGGCTGGAACAGCTCGCCCCGGGGCCGTTCCGCGGCCTGCTGCCGGGGCCACGCCGGTTCCTCTTCGACGACCGGGACCGGTTTTCCCCGGCGCACCGGGGGGCTCCGGTGCCCGTTTCCCCCGGCGTGCTGTCCGTTCCCGTTCCGGGTGCTCTGCTGCGGCGGCACGGCGGACGGCGGGACGACCACCGTCCCCTCCGCCGGGGGGAGCGAGGTGAGCAGTTCCGACCGGACGAGCACGATCGCCCGCGTACCGCCGTAGGCGGAGTTACGCAGGGTCACGCCGATGTTCTGGCGCGAAGCCAACCGCGCCACCACGAACAGCCCGAGGCGAGGCTCCGCCGACAGCGCCATGACGCTGAAGTCCGGCGGGTTCCGCAGCATCGCGTTGACCTCGTCCATCCGCTCCGGCTCGATGCCCAGGCCCTGGTCCTCGATCTCGATGGCGACGCCCTTGCCGACCACGCCGCCCATGATGTCGACCCTGGCCTCCGGCGGGGAGAACGACGCCGCGTTGTCGAGGAGCTCCGCGAGCAGGTGGATGAGGTCGGCGACGGCCGGACCGCCGACCGCGATCTCCGGCATCCGGCCGACGGTGACCCTGGCGTAGTCCTCGACCTCCGCCAGCGCGCCGCTGATCACGTCGGCCAGCGAGACCGGGTTCCGCCACTGGCGCCCGGGCCGCTCACCGCCGAGGATGACGAGGTTCTCGGCGTTGCGGCGGGCACGGGTGGACAGGTGGTCGAGCCTGAACAGCAGGTCGAGCTGGTCGGGATCCTCCTGCTTGCGCTCCGCCTCGTCGAGCACCTGGAGCTGGCGGTGTACGAGGATCTGGCTACGGTGCGCGATGTCGAGGAACACCTTTTTGGTTCCCTCACGGGTCTTCGCCTCGTCCACCGCGGCCGCGACGGCGGTCCGCTGCGCCTTGTTGAACGCGTCGGCCACCTGCCCGATTTCGTCCGTCCCGTGGTCCAGGGGGGACATCTCGGCCGCGAGGTCGACCTCCTCGCCGTGCCGGACCCGGTCGACCAGCTCGGGCAGCCGGGTGTCGGCCATCTCCAGGGTCTCCCGCCGGAGCCTGGTCAGCCGCTGCACGAGCCGGCTGGACAGGCGCCAGGCGATGATCGACACCACCACCGAGAGCAGCAGCGCCGCCACGCCCGCGAGGATCGACGTGAGCAGCATCCGGTTACCGGTGTCGATTTCGACCTGGGTCGCGTTGGAGCTCTGTTCGATGTAGAGATTCGTCAGGGCCCCGGCGACCTGGTTCGCCGAATCCCGCCACTGCTGCTGGGGCACCGGAAGCGTGGTGCGGTTGCCGCCCAGGACCGAGTTTTCGACGGTGGTCAGGGTCGCCCATGCCGGGCCGGCCCGCAGCGCGTCATACTTCTGCTTGACCGACGGGATCATTTCCGGCACCTGGCTGTCGAACCCGGCGTGGTAGCTGCCGACCACGGAGACGAAGGTGCGGAACTCGTCGTTGCCCAGGCCACCTCCGGCCAGCCCGGCGGCCGCCAGCGCGTCGCCACGGGCCATCGCGTCGGCGGCGGCGAACAGCGGCATCGCGGTGACCCGGAGGTAGGCGGTCTCGGCGTCGGGAGACCGCTCCGCGACACCGTTGAGGCCCTCGGTGAACTCGTCGATGATCCGGTTGTAGAAGCCGTAGGCGTCGAGCAGCGAGGTCTTCCCGCTGTCGACCTGCGCACGGAATTCCGGCAGCCTGGCCATGTTCGCGGCGGTCCGCGCGATGCTCGCCTTCACCCGGTCCGGCGCCTGGTCCGCCAAGGCGGCGAGGACCGAGGTCATCTGCGCGGCCGTCGCGTCGGTCGCCGCCCTGGCCTGGACCAGCTGGCTGTGCACGCCACCCCGGCTCGCCAGGTCGGTGAGCGTGAGCTGACGCTCCGTGCGCACCGTGGCGAAGAACTTCACGCCGGGGGTCGCGGCGTCGTGCACCTTACTGATGAACGAGCGCGCTTCGACCGCCTGGGAGACGAGATAGCTCACCAGCGCCAGGCCGGAGACCAGCAGCGCGACGCTGGGTACGAAGGCGATCGCGAGGACCCTGGTCCGGATCGAGCGTCCTCTGCGCGTTCCCATGATCTTCTTCAAGGCTCCTGAGGGCCTTCCGTTGTGTAGCTAAGGGCCCCCGCACAACCCTCTGACAGCCGACGCCGAACTTGCGGTGACCTCCGGCGTCCTCGCAGGTTATTCACAGGGACACACGTGAGTCAACTTCACGTTTTGCTTCTTCCGAAGGTGGACACAACAGGCTATCGGGCAATTTTCCAACCCGCAAGACAGTGTGAGACCACTGAACCTCACTCTCCACCATCACGTGAGCTTCCGCACAGATCCGGACCACCGGTAGCCCGACGAGTCCACAATGGACGATCGGGATCCCTGGCGCCCGAACGAAGAATACCAGTCAGAGTGGATCACCTCCGCCCGGACGCGGCCTCCGCGGGCAGGCCGGGAACGACGAGACGGAGGCCGGAAGCGGCCTTGGACCGGTCGACGACGGCGGTGCGGTTCCAGCCGCGGAGGCCCCCACCGAGCAAAGCCCTCATGTGCGGAAGGCGTCGCACGTGACGGCGGAACGAGTTATGACGCACCACGCGGCCGCGGGCACATTGGCCGGCCTCGGCGTCCTCGGGCGAACACTCGACCCAGAGAAAGTGCCGCGCCCGACCGGAGAGGCGGCCCAGCACCATGAGCCAGGCCCGGGTGGCCACCCCCGTCGCGGGGTCGTGCACGACCACCGGGCCCGGCTCGCGGAGCACCGCCAGCGTCACGCGCAGCCGGTGCAGCACGTGGACCAACGGGCGGTACCGCGAATACGGCGTGCCCTCGGGTACGAGCGCCGCGAGCCGGTCCCGCATCTGGTCGGAATCCAGCACGACGAGCGGCCGGTCGGACCGCGTACCGCGCAACAGGGTGCTCTTGCCCGAGCCGGGCAGGCCGGCGATGACTACCAGGGACCGGGGCTCGATCGTCATCCGTAACATGCCCTGCCAACGGACGGGCAGTCCTGACGCGTTCCGGTCTTCGCGGTCAAATCGGGCAATTCACCGTCGCCGGCCAGGCCGGGTATCCGCACATGAGCCGCCGACCTGCGGTGATACCCGGGAAATCATCCTGGTGCAGCCCGCTGACCAGCCGAAACGTGTCCATGTGCGGAGAACGGGGCTAGGCGCGGAGCCGCTGTGCCAGGAGCTTCTTGCCCTGCTCGGCCCCCTTGCGGCTTTCGCTCTGGGCGCGGCGGAAGAACTCCGCCAGTTCCCGGTCGCCCGCCCGTTCGGCGTCCCGGACGTAGACTTCCAGGCGGAGGGCGTTGCTCAAGCAGGCCTCGACGAACCAGATGATGTCGTAGTCCTTGTCCTTGGTGCCGGTGAACTCGCCGGTCTCCACGTCGGTTAACGACATGACGCCTCCTTCAACAGACTCCTCGTGCGGCTACCCCCCGGAGCGCGATCTAAGCATCGATTCCCCGGTGCGCGGAACCCTAATTAGTTCACGAGTTTGCCGAGGTCGTGCAGGATACCGGTGGCCTCCTTGACGATCCCCTCGACGAGGTCGGCGACACTGGGCAGGTCGCCGATCATGCCGACGGCCTGCCCCGAAGCCAGGACCCCGGCGTCGATGCGGCCCTCGACGAGCCCCGCCCGCAACAGCATCGGAGTGTTGGCGGCCATGATCAGCTGGCTCCAGGTCAGATCGTTGCCGTGTTTCATGGCCAGGCCTTCGCGGATCATCGCGGGCAGCGACAGTCCGGTGATCCCGCGGAACCGCAGCGCGTTGCGCACGGCCTGGATCAGGGCGCGGAAACGGCCGGATCTCTCCAGCGCTTCGACCAGATCGGTGCGCAGTACCCGGTGCGGCAAACCGTCGACACGTCTCGTCACGACGGTGCCGGTCAGCCCCTGTCCCAGGTAGTACCGCTTGACCTCGTCGGGCACCGTGCTGTCCCGGGTGAGCAGGAACCGGGTGCCCATCACCACCCCGGCCGCGCCGTAGGCGAGCGCGGCGGCCAGGCCGCGGCCGTCGAAGAAACCGCCCGCGGCGATGACCGGGATGTCCACGGTGTCCAGCACCGAGGGCAGCAGCAACGTGGTGGCCACTCCCCCGGTGTGCCCGCCACCTTCGCCGCCCTGCACGATCACCGCGTGCGCGCCCCAGGAGGCGACCTTTTCCGCGTGCCGGGCGGCCCCGACCGACGGGATGACGACGGTGCCGTGGCCGGCGAGCTTGGCGATCATCTCCTTGCGCGGCGCCAGCGCGAACGAGGCGACCTTCACCTTCTCTCGGATCAGCAGCTCCACCCGGTCCCCGGCGTCGGCCGCGTCCGCGCGCAGGTTCACGCCGAACGGCTTGTCCGTGCGGCCCTTGACTTCCCTGATGGCGGCCACGAGTTCGGCACAGGTCATCGTGGCGGAGGCGAGGATGCCCAGGCCCCCGGCGTTCGCCGTCGCCGACACCAGGCGCGGCCCGGCCACCCAGCCCATCCCCGTCTGCACGACCGGATGGCGGATCCCGACCAGCCTGGTCAGTTCGGTCTCCAGTGTCATGACGGAACTTCCGTGTCCCTGAAACCTTCCGGGTCCAGCACTTCGCGGATCAGGCGCAGTTCCTCGTCCGTGGGCTCGCGGGTGACCCCGGCGCCGCCGCAGCCGAGCGCGAACGAGGTCGCCGCCGCCACGTCGCCGGCGGTCACTCCGGGATGCAGCGAGACCGCGCGCATGGCGTGGTCAGGGCTGTCGAAGCCGAACACACCGAGGTTGGTGACCACGCGATGCACGTCGTGGAACCGTTGCCCGGCTTTGGCGGCGTTGTCGTAGCCCACCCCGGACACGACGTCCACCGACTCGACGAAGACGCGCTTGCCGTGCTTGGGCACCCAGTAGCTGGTCCGGTGGTTGACCGTGTTCCCGGGCGCGCCCCGCACGCCCAGCAACTGTTTGACGGGCCGGGCATGGTCGCCGATCGCGGAGATGTTCTGGTTACCGAACCTGTCGATCTGGTTGGCGCCCATCACCACGTGCCGTCGCCCGTGCGGCACGATGGTGTCCAGCATCCGCCGGAACGGTTGCCAGCCCTCGATTTCCCCGTCCGCGTCGAGCAGGTAGGCGTCGCCGTCGGACAGCAGCAGGCCGGGCTCGAACGTCAGGCGGGCGAGTTTCGCCCCCAGCCGCGGGATCGGGCCCATCGGGCTGGCCACGATCTCCCCGTCACCCCGGAACAGTTCGGCGACCGCGACAACCGCGATCTCGGCCCTCGTCGCACTCACGCGGCCTCCAGTGTTTTGCGGGACACCCGCACCCGGTCGACACCCACGAGCAGGGCTTCGCGATTATCGCCCGTCGGTGCCTCCAGTGTTTTGCGGGACACCCGCACCCGGTCGGCCCACATGATCGGGTCCCCGCCATCGTCGATCACGCGGCCTCCAGGGTGAACTTGTCCACTTCGGACAGATAGCGGTGTTCGTCGCCGGAGAGGAACCGGTCCACGAACCGCGACCAGGCGCCGGGATCCTTCGCGCTGGCGACATAGTGCCGCTGGAACCGCTCGTCCCGCCCGTAGTCGGGAACGGCGGTGGTGAAGTGCGCCCCGCGCGGCGCCTCCACCACGCCGTCGACGTTGCTTCTGTCGAGCAGCAAGGACTGCACCGGACCGGCCGTGGTCAGTTCCGCGGTGGCCACGATCTTTTCCACCGAAACGAACCGCTTCTTCGCGGCCAGGCAGAACAGGTCGTCGAAGTAGGGATCCGGGCCGAGATACTGCGCGTTGCCCCGGGAGTCGGCACGGTTGAGGTGCACCAGGGCCACGTCGAGTTCCTGTGCCGGGACGGCCAGGAGTTCTTCACCATCGGCGTAGGGCGAGCGAACCGTGCGCAACCGGGGGTTCACCCGCAGCACGTCCGAGCCGAGTCCCGCCCGCGTGGGCAGGAACGGCAACCGCTGCGCGGCCGCGGACAGGGCCGCACAGAACACGCCCTCGTCGTACTCGGTGACCGTGATCGCCCCCGTCTCCCTGACCCGGCCGAACCAGGGATCGAACGGGATCGAGTCCAGCGTCACGAATCCGAACACGACCCGCCGGACCTTGCCCCCCGCGCACAGCAGGCCCACGTCCGGGCCGCCGTAGGACACCACCGTCAGATCCTTCACCGGGGTACGCAACAGCGCGCGCACCAGCGCCATGGGTTTGCGGCGCGAACCCCATCCGCCGATGCCGATCGTCATGCCGTCGGTGATCTCCGCCGCGACCTCGCCGGCGGTCATCCGCTTATCCATTTTTGTCCTTCAGGAAGGCTTCGCGAGCTTCGTCGGGGGCGCCGAGCAGGTTGAGTTCGAAGGTGAAGCCCTGCTCGAAGCGGTAGCTGCGGTGCACCTGCTGGGTGTCGATGCCGTTCAAAGCCTCCTTGGCCGCGCGGATCACGCGGGTGTCCTTCTTCGCGATGTCCCGCGCCACCACCAGCGCGGCCTCGTCCAGTTCGGCGCGCGGCACCACCTGGTACACCGAGCCGTGGGAGCGCAGTTCGGCGGCGGTGATCGTGCGCGCGGTGAAATACAGCGTGCGCATCAGATGCTGCGGCACCAACCGCGCCAGATGCGTCGCCGCCCCGAGCGCGCCGCGCTCCACCTCCGGCACCCCGAACGTCGCGTCCTCCGACGCCACCACCACATCGGCGTTCCCGACCAGCCCGATGCCGCCGCCCAGGCAGAACCCGTGCACCGCCGCGACGACCGGCACCGCACACTCGTAAACCGCACCGAACGCCGCGTGACAGCCCCGGTTCGCGCCGACCAGCGCGTCGTAGCCGGTGCTTCGCTGGATCTCCTTGATGTCCACCCCGGCGTTGAAACCCCGGCCCTCCGCGCGCAACACCACCACGTGCACATCGCGGTCCTCGCCCACCTGCCCGAGCGCAGTGGCCAGATCGAACCAGCCCCGCACCGGCAAGGCGTTCACCGGCGGGTAATCCACCGTGACGACTTCGATGTGCTCCTCGGCCCGTTCCCGCGTGACCGGCATCAGTTCACCCCGGCTTTCCGCGACCCGCGCGAACGCAATCGCGTCGCCAGGCGCTTTCGGGTACGAATCCACCCTCTCTCCAGGTCTGCGCCCTGCCGCCACGATGGCGTAGCCTTCGGCCGGCGCGCTCAGTGACACAGCTGCGTACCGCGGGGGTCACCGCTTCGCATCCTGTCCGTAGACCGGCTCGGGCTCGCCCGCTTCGGCAAGCAACCCGGTCACCACCGGCCCCAGTTCGCCCGGCTCCCACCGCGCGCCCTTGTCCACCGCGGGACCGTGCCGCCACGCCTGCGCCACCGACACCTTCCCGCCCTCGACCTCGAACACCCGGCCCGTCACCCCGGCCGACTCCGCACTGCCCAGCCACACCACGAGCGGCGAGACGTTCTCCGGAGCCATCGCGTCGAACCCCGAGTCCGGCTTCGCCATGTCCCCGGCGAACACCTCCTCCGTCATCCGCGTGCGCGCCGACGGGGCGATCGCGTTCACCGTCACCCCGTAGCGGCCCAGCTCAGCCGCCGCCACCACGGTCAGTCCCGTGATTCCCGCCTTCGCGGCCGAATAGTTCGCCTGCCCCACACTGCCCAGCAACCCGGCGCCCGAACTGGTGTTGACCACCCGCGCCGCCCGCGCGCGCCCGGCCTTCGCCTCGGCCCGCCAGTACCCGGCGGCGTGCCGCAACGGCGCGAAATGGCCTTTCAGGTGCACGCGGATCACCGCGTCCCACTCGTCCTCATTCAGGTTGACCAGCATCCGGTCCCGCACGAACCCCGCGTTGTTGACCAGCACGTCCAGCCGCCCGAAATGCCGCAACGCCGTGTCGATCAGATTCCGCGCGCCCGCGAAGTCCGTTACGTCGTCGGTGCTGGTGACCGCCTTGCCCCCCAGTTCCTCGATCTCGGCCACCACCCGCGCGGCCGGGCCCTCACCCGTGGCCGACCCGTCCAGCGCGACCCCGATGTCGTTGACCACCACCCGCGCGCCCTCGTCCGCGAAGGCCAGCGCGTGCGCCCGCCCGATCCCGCGGCCCGCACCGGTGACGACCACGACCCTGTCGCGGCACAACCCACTCACTTGTCCTCCTGTGTTTGTGCGGGACACCCGCACCCGGCCGGATCCGCAAACCAAAAACAACCATGCCGGCTCACGGATCCTCCTGGGAGTAGTTGACGTCGGTCGCGGCGTGGAACGCGGGCATCTCGCCGCCGCCATGAACCAGCAACGTGGCGCCGGAAACGTAGGAAGCCAGGCCGGAGGCCAGGAAAGCCGCACACCAACCCACGTCGTCGGGGTCCGCCAGCCGCCCCAACGGCACCGTCTTGCCCACCGCCGCCACGGCGGCCTCGCTGCCGTAGTGCGGATGCGCCTGCTCGGTGCACACCATCCCCACGTCCAGCGCGTTCACCCGCACCTTCGGCGCCCACTCCACCGCCAGGCTCGCCGTCAGGTTGTCCAGCCCGGCCTTCGCGGCCCCGTACGCCGCCGTCCCCGGCGAAGGCCGTTTCCCGCTGACACTGGACACCATCACGATCGCGCCCCCGGTGTCCTGGCGTCGCATCACCGCGTTCGCCTGCTGCGCGACCAGCAGGGGCGCCAGCAGGTTCAGCTGCACGACCTTGTCGTGGAACCGGGGCGACGCTTCGGCCGCCGGCGCGAAAGGGCTGCCGCCGGCGTTGTTGACCACCACGTCGAGACGACCGTGGTCGGTGACGATCCCGGAGATCAGCGACCCCACCTGGCCGGCGTCCCGGACGTCACACGCCCGGAACTCCCCGACCGTGGTCTCCGGCGCGTGCCGCGCACAGGTCACCACGGTCGCACCCTGTCCGGCGAACACCCGGCTGATCCCGGCGCCCACCCCTCGCACGCCCCCGGTCACCAGCACCACCGCGCCGGTCAGCCCCAAGTCGATGCCCACCCGCCAAAAATAGAACACGTTATCGACGCGGACAAGCGCAGCGGAACTTAGCGGAGTACTCGTGAACAGGAACGTGTTATGAGCCGGTCATCGACCGTGCGGCCGGGCGCAGCGTGTACCCCCGGCCTCGTCCACTCGATCTCGCCGGGCGGCGCTCCCGTGCGGACGAGGCCGGGGATGTGGTCGTGTTCGTCCACGGAGACGGCCGGGCACGCAATCTCCCCTCACCCGCGAGTTCAAGATCTCCGGGCCTGCTCAGCGCTTGGCCTCGGTGGCGGGCAGGATCCGGCCGCGCACCTCCCCGAAACCGATCCGGCCGCCGCCCGCGCCCGGGGCCGTGGCCGAGATGACGACCTCGTCGCCGTCGAGCAGGAAGGTGCGTTCCTCGTCGCCCACCTGGATGGGTTCCTTCCCGCCCCAGGTCAGCTCGATGAACGCGCCCCGCTGATCTTTTTCCGGCCCGGAGATCGTGCCGGAGGCATACAGGTCGCCCGTGCGACTTGCCGCGCCGTTGACCGTCATGTGAGCGAGCATCTGCGCCGGGGACCAGTACATCTCCCGGTACGGAGGATGCGAGACATCCTGACCGTTCCAGGACACGGTGAGGTCGATGTCGAGTCCCCAGGGCTCGGCTTCCCGCAGATAGGGCAACGGTTCCGGGTCCTGCGGCGGCGTCGGCACCCGCGCGGCCTCCAGCGCCACGAGCGGCACGACCCACGGCGAGATCGACGTCGCGAAACTCTTGCCGAGGAACGGACCCAGCGGCACGTACTCCCAGGCCTGGATGTCGCGGGCGGACCAGTCGTTGACCAGCACCACGCCGAACACCCGCCGGGCGAACTCCGCGGTGGACACCGAAGAGCCCAGCGGTGAACCCGTGCCGACGACGAAGCCCAGCTCCGCCTCGATGTCCAGCCTGCGGCATTCCCCGAAGGTGGGCGCGGTCTCATCGGCGGCCTTGCGCTGCCCGCACGGCCGCACGATGTCCGTGCCGGACACCACCACCGTCCCGGCGCGGCCGTGATAGCCGACGGGCAGGTGCTTCCAGTTCGGCATGAGCGGTTCGGAGTCCGGCCGGAACAGGCGGCCCAGGTTGCTCGCGTGATGTTCGGACGCGTAGAAGTCGACGTAGTCGCCGACCTCGATCGGCAGGTGCGGCGTCACGTCCGCGACGGCGTGCACCACTTCGCCGGGCACCTCGCCGGACACCAGCTCGGTGATCCGCCCTCGTACCTCTTTCCAGCGGTCGAATCCCTGCGCCATGAACGCGTTCAGCGAAGGCCGCGCGAACACCTCGTCACCGAGTGCCATCGCGAGATCCACCACGAAATCCGCGACACGGACACCGACGCGTGGCCCGCTTTCCCGGGTGGAGAACACGCCGTAGGGCAGGTTGACCAGCCCGAAGGGCGAACCTTCGGGAATCTCGATCTTCACGCGGTGACTCCTTCCCCGGCCGCGACGGCGGCCGGGACCAGGCCGAGACCCGCCAGCTCGGTCAGCGGCTCGACGATGCTGCACGTACCGAACGAACGAAACCACTCGCGGGTCGCGGGGTCCACAGTGGATGTTCGAGCGGCGATCTCCGCGGCGTCGCGGTTCGCGAGAACGGCCGCCAGCTCCGCGTCGCCCGCTCCGGCCAGCGCCGCCTCCGTGGCCACCAGCACGTTGAGGTAACCGTGCTGTTCGAAGCCGGTGACCGGGTCGGTGTTACGGATCGCGTGGTGCAGGCCGGCGGTGGCCTTGAACGCGACCCCGGCGCGCACCGTGGCGCCGATCGCGGCGGCGAGTTCGGCCTCCTCCGGGAACATCCCGGAGGTCACCCCACCGGTCCGGAACTTGGCGTGGTGACCGGTTTTCACGCAGGTTTCGATGACCTCGGCGCGTCGCTCGTCGCGCGGGATCTCCACGAAGACCGGCGCCTCCAAGCCGCCGACAGCGGTGAAGAACTCCGCCAGGCTCATGCCCTCAGGCACCGCGATTTCCAGCGCTGCCAGCCGGTTCCCGGCCCGCGCGAACACCTCCGGCAGCTGGGTGGGCCCGGCCGGGGCGGTGACCGCGAGCGCGAACTCCACGGAACCCAGTTCGGCCAGCGCCGGTGCGGCCAGCACGAGCGGCCCGATGATGTCCGCGTACGGCGACGCCAGGTGGCGCTCGTGCGCGGCCACCGCTTCGGGCAGCGGCATCAGGCCGGGCGGGAAGACCGCGGCGTCGTCGAGCAATCCCTTGAACAGCTCGGGAATCATCGCGGCCCCCGCCCGGCCCACGTCCAGGCGTAGCCGGGGTCCTCGGTGGTGATCCCGCCTTCACCGAGTTCGAGCGGGCGGAACGTGTCGATCATTACGGCCAGCTCGTCGAAGAACTCCGTCCCGATGCTGCGCTCGTAGGCGCCCGGCTGCGGCCCGTGCGAGTGCCCGCCCGGGTGCAGCGAAATCGAACCCTGGCCAATCCCGGAACCCTTGCGTGCCTCGTAGTCCCCGCCGCAGTAGAACATCACCTCGTCGGAGTCCACATTGGAGTGGTAGTACGGCACCGGGATGGACAGCGGATGGTAGTCCACCTTGCGCGGGACGAAGTTGCAGACGACGAAGTTGTCTCCCTCGAACACCTGGTGCGCCGGCGGCGGCTGGTGCACACGGCCGGTGATGGGCTCGAAATCGCTGATGTTGAACGTGTACGGATACAGGCAGCCGTCCCAGCCGACGACGTCGAAGGGGTGCTGGGGGTACACGAACTTCGTGCCCACGATTCCCGCGCTGCCGCGGTGCTTGACCAGCACCTCGACGTCCTCTCCGCCGGCGAGGAAGGGCTCGGCCGGACCGTGCAGATCCCGCTCGCAGAATGGCGCGTGCTCCAGCAACTGGCCGAATTTCGACAGGTACCTGCGGGCGGGTGTGAGGTGCGAATTCGCCTCGATCACGTAGGCCCGCACCAGACCGCTGGGCACCCAGCGATGGGTCGTCGCCCTCGGCAGGATCACGTAATCGCCCTGCCGGAACGGCAACGACCCGAAAACCGTCTCCACAACACCTTCGCCGGACTCGATGTACACGCACTCGTCGCCGATCCCGTTGCGGTACAACGGAGACGCCTCACCCGCGGCCGCGTAGGAGATCCGCACGTCGCTGTTGCCGAGCACCAGCCTGCGACCGTTCACCACGTCGTGGCGTTTCCATTCCTCGCCCGGGAACAGCTCGTGGAGCTTGAGGTGCCGGGGCTTGAGCGGGTAGTTCGGTTCGGTCCGCGGATCCGGGAGCTGCCAGGGCGCGGAGTCGACGATCGCGGACGGGATGTTGCGGTGGTACAGCAGCGCCGAATCGCTCGAAAAGCCCTCCTCCCCCATCAGTTCCTCGTAGTACAGGCCGCCTTCGGGCGTGTGGTGCTGGGTGTGCCGCTTCGGCGGTACTTCACCGACCCGCCGGTAGTACGCCATGGCTTGTCACCTTCCTCGTCGGGTCATGCACGGCCAGAACCCGGTTCAGGGCCGCCGTCAGCCCCGCCCGGTCGGTCACCACCGCGGCGACGTGGGCATCGGGCCGGATGACCCACAGTTCACCGGGGCGCGCTACCAGGGCCGCGGTGAGGTCCCCGTTCCCATCGACAGTTGATATCTCGAGCACTCGCACCGGTGCGCGCGTGGCGGCCACGGCCGCCCGGGCCGCGGCCAGGTCCGCGCCGGGC
>NZ_DATELF010000136.1:0-112212 GCF_035276945.1 Amycolatopsis sp.
CCCGTGTTTCAGTGGCTCTGGTTTGCCGATTCCTTCGTTGCCGCCGCGTCCGATTTCCTTGAGCAGGTCATTGATCCGTTTGAGGACTTTTCGATCCTGAGCATGCCACCAGAGGCAGTCCTCCCGGGCAAGCTCATCCCATACGAGCTTCATTCCGCAAGCTCGTGCTGCGCGCCGCCGCCGGCCTCCAGCCGCTCGATCGCCGTGATGAGGCGGCGCGCGTTCTCCGGACTACGCAGCAGGTAGGCCGTCTCTTTGAGGGACTGGTAGTCGTCAAGCGATACGATCACTACTGGTTCGTGCCCCGCGCGGGTAATCACGACCTCTTCGCGATCATTGACCACGGAGTCGAGGGTTTCCGCGTACTTTGCGCGAGACTCGGAGTAGCTCATGGTCTTCACCAACTCTCTCCCTTCGACGTACGGAATGTTGTACGTCGCGCTCTCCTCGGGGTAACCGCGGCTGTTATGCCTGGTAGGCGGCCGCCTGGAGGATGAACAGGTCGGCGTAGCTGCCGCCCAGCGCCATCAGTTCCTCGTGGGTGCCCTGCTCGGCGAGCTTGCCGTGGTCGAGGACCAGGATCTTCTCGGCCTGTCGCACCGTGGAGAACCGGTGCGAGATGTAGAGGGTGGTGCGTCCGTGGGCGAGTGCGCGCAGGCGGGTGAACAGGTCGTGCTCGGCCTGCGCGTCCAGGGCCGAGGTCGGTTCGTCGAGGATCAGGATCGGCGCGTCACGGAGGAAGGCGCGGGCCAGCGCGACCTTCTGCCATTCTCCGCCGGAGAGGCTGACTCCGTGGTCGAACCAGCGGCCGAGCGGCGTGTCATATCCCTTCGGTAGTTGGTCGATGCGCTCCGCGGTGCCCGCACGGCGCGCGGCCTCCTCGACCCGCTGCCGGTCTTCGAGATGGTCCAGCTGCCCGAGGCCGATGTTCTCCGCGGCCGTCCCCTGGTAGGTCACGTAGTCCTGGAACATCGCGCTGATCCGGGCGCGCAGGTCGTGCGGGTCGAACTCGCGGAGGTCCACCCCGTCGAGCAGGATCCGGCCGGCGGTCGGGTCGTAGAGCCGGCACAGCAGCTTGATCAGCGTCGACTTCCCGGCGCCGTTCCGGCCCACCACCGCGACGGTTTCGCCTGGCCGGATCTCGAAGCTGACGCTGTCCAGCGCGCGTTCGTCAGAGCCGGGGTAGCTGAAGGAAACCTCCTGGAACTCGACGTGGCCGCGCACCTGTTTCGGCAGCGGCCGTGCCTCGGGCGGTCCGATGATCCGCGGTTTCACGGCGAGGAACTGGTAGAGCGTGTCGAGGTAGAGGTTGTTCTCGTACATCCCCGAAAAGCCGTTGAACAGGCCGGACACCGAGGACTGCACAGCCGTCGCGGCGCTGGTGTAGAGCGCGAGGTCACCGATGGTGAGCCTGCCCGCCACCGCCTCCAGCGCGATGTAGAGCGCGATTCCCGAGCCGGCGAGCGTGGACAGCAGGCTCCAGGCGGTGCCGACCAGGTTCCTGGTGGTGGTCAGCTTGCGTTCGCGCGCGTAGTAGGTCTGGCCGAGCCTGCGGAACCGGTCGACCAGGTACGGGCCGAGACCGAAGAGCTTGGTTTCCTTGGCGTAGGTGTCCGTGGTGACCAGCTGTGACAGGTAGTCCATCCGGCGCCGGATCGGCGAGATGAACAGCGCGAGCATGAAGGCGCGTGATCCGTACTTGGACTGGGAGACGAACGCGGGAATCGGGGCGAGCAGGGCGATCGCGGCGAGGAGCGGGCTGATCGACACCAGCAGTCCGACCATGCTCGCGAAGGTGACGGCCGTGCGGCCGAGTCCGAGCACCGAGTTCAGCATCGAGACCGGTCGTGACGGCGCTTCCTGCGAGGCCTGGCGCAACAGGTCGTAGGACACCGAGTTCTCGAAGAACGACAGGTCCATCCGGCTCGCGTGCGCCATCACCTGATGCCGGATGGTCAGCGTCATCCGTTCCTGGAGCATCTGCTGCGCGATGTTGGTGAGCGCGGTGCTGATCGCGGTGAACGTGAAGACGCCGAGCTGGAAGGCGGTCACCTCGACGATCCGCCCGGTCGTGCCGTGTCCCTGCACGGCCGCCACCACGGCGTCGAGCAGGAGCTTGGCCAGGTAGGCGGTGAGCGTCGGCATCAGTCCACTGACCACAGTGGACAGTACGACGACGATGGTCATGGCGGGGCTCGCCTGCCAGGTCAGTTTGGCCACCCTGGGCAGTCCGCGCACGGTGCCGCCGACGGAGGTGCGTAGCCGGTGCAAGCGGGCACGCAGGTCCTTCGGCTCGTTCGCTGGTTTCGGGTCGGGGATTTCGATCGGACCGGTGAGCCCGCTGTCGGCCACGGTGCTGCTCGCCTGCTTCAGTCGCCGCCTCAGCCTGGCATGGGGGCCGCCGCCGTGCATCAGGCGGTCACCGCCCCGTTCAAGAAGGCGTCGACCAGTTCCGCCGCCCGCGCCTGCTGATCATCGCGAACGCGGCTGAGCGGCATGGACAGGAAGATCCTGCCCAACTGCTCGGCGGGCAGGCGGAGGCGGTCGCGGTCCGGTTCGAACAGTTCGGCCACGGCGCCGCGCACGGCCAGGAAGGACTGCCGGCGGTCGGGACGGGGGGCATCGGGGCCGCGGGTGGGCGGCCTGCCCGAGGTTTGCATGGCCGCCACCATGGCACCGATCCGTCGCAGGTGGGCCGAAAGCGCGTCGGCCGCCTCTTCGAGCCGGTCGGCCAGTGGCTGGTCGAGCGAAATTTCCGCGACTGCTCGCAGCACGTCGTCCGGACACAGTGCTTCGAGCACGCATGCCTCGATCAGTTCGTTCTTGTCCTTGAACGCGCGGAAGACGGTGCCTTCGCCGATTCCGGCGGCGCGGGCGACCTGGGCGGTGGTGACCGCGGCGCCGTGTTCGATCACCAGGGGCAGTACCGCGCGGACGATCATCTTGCGGCGCATGTCCTGGCTCATCCCGGGGGCACTCCGCCTGGTTGTGGCGAGGTCATGCCTCCAGCTTGACGGAGTGAGTACTCACTCCGTCAAGTGAATTTGGCTCCGGGCCGCCTTGGTCGTGCCAAGACGGCCCAGCGCAGGACGTCAGTAGGTGATGGCCACACCCGGATCGGCGAGGAGCGCGCCGACGTCGGCGAGGAACTGCGAGCCCTGCTGGCCGTCAACCAGCCGGTGGTCGAAGCTCAGCGCCAGTTGCAGCACCTTCCGGACCTGGATCTGGCCGTCCACCACCCACGGCGTGTCCCGGATGGCACCGAACGCGAGGATCGCCGCCTCACCGGGGTTGATGATCGGCGTGCCGGTGTCGACGCCGAACACCCCGACGTTGGTGATCGTGATCGTCCCGTCCAGCATGTCCGCGGGCGGCGTCTTGCCGTCACGGGCGGTCGTGGTCAGCTGTTCGAGCGCGCGGGCCAACTCCGGTAAGGACATCGCGTGGGCGTCGCGGATCTTCGGCACGACGAGCCCGCGCGGCGTGGCCGCGGCTATGCCCAGGTGCACGTAGTCCTTGTAGACGATCTCACCGGCCGCTTCGTCCCAGGTGGCGTTCACGTCCGGAGTTCGGCTCACGGCCAGGCACACGGCCTTCGCCGCGAACGCCAGCGGGGTGAGCCTGACCCCGGCGAAGTCGGGGTGCTTCTTCAGTTTCTCCCGCAACTCCATCATCGGCGTGACGTCCACCGTGAGGAACTCCGTCACGTGCGGTGCGGTGAACGCGCTCCGCACCATCGCCTGAGCCGTCGCCCTGCGGACGCCCTTGATCGGCACCCGGTGTTCCGCCGCGCCCGTGGCGGGCTTGGTACGCACGGGAGCGGCGGCACGCTGGACGTCCTCCCGCGTGATCACCCCGCCCTCGGCCGACCCGCTCAGCGCGCTCAGGTCGACCCCGAGTTCCTTCGCCAGCTTGCGCACCGGCGGTTTCGCCAGCGGCACGTACCCGCCGGAGGGCGTCACGCTTGGCTTGCTCTGATCCACCGCCGCGGTGCGACGGGGCCGCCGGCGGGCAGTGGTGGCCTTGGAGCCGTAGCCGACGAGGGGCTTCATCTCCTCCTCGGACGGCGCCGGCGCACTGCCGTTCGATGCCGCGGCGCCGGCCGGGTCGACGTCGATGGTGAGGATCGGCGCGCCGACCGCGACCGTCTCGCCGGGGGCGGCCAGCAACTCGGTGACCACCCCGGCCCACGGGATGGGCAGTTCGACCGCGGCCTTGGCGGTCTCCACCTCCACCACGATCTGGTTCACCTTCACCTCGTCGCCCGGCTGGACGCGCCAGCCGAGGATCTCGGCCTCGGTCAGCCCTTCCGCGGTGTCGGCGAGCAGGAACTGCTTGAAGTCGGGCACCTGTCACCACCCCAGCGAACGGTCGACGGTGTAAAGCACACGATCCAGGCCCGGCAGGTAGTGCTCCTCGAGTGTCGATGGCGGGTACGGAGTGTCGAACCCGGTCACCCGCAGCACCGGCGCTTCCAGGGAGTAGAAGCACTCCTGCTGCACCCGCGCGGCGATCTCCGAGGCCAGCGATGACTCCGACGGAGCTTCGCTGACCGCGATCAGCCTGCCGGTGCGGCGCACCGACTCGAACACCGGCGCCAGGTCGAGCGGTGACAGCGTGCGCAGGTCGATGACCTCCAGCGACCGGCCTTCCTCCGAAGCCGCGGTCGCCGCGTCGAGACACACCTTCACCGACGGGCCGTAGGTGACCAGGGTCGCGTCCGTGCCGGACCGGACCACCCGCGAGGCGAACAGCGGGCCGCTCGGCGTCACTGTGTCCACTTCGGACTTCAGCTGGCCGTTGTGGTAGAGCCGTTTCGGCTCGAAGAACAGCACCGGGTCGTCGCAGGCGATGGCCTGCTGGATCATCCAGTACGCGTCGGCCGGGTTCGAGCAGGACACCACCTTGAGCCCGGCGATATGGGTGAACAGCGATTCCGGCGACTCCGAGTGGTGCTCGACCGCGCCGATCCCGCCGCCGAAGGGCACCCGGATCACCACCGGCATCTTGATCCGGCCCTGCGACCGGTAGTGCAGCTTGGCCAACTGGCTGGAGATCTGGTCGAAGCCGGGGAAGATGAAGCCCTCGAACTGGATCTCGCACACCGGGCGGAACCCACGCACGGCCAGCCCCACCGCGGTGCCGATGATGCCCGACTCGGCCAGCGGCGTGTCCAGTACGCGCTGCTCGCCGAAGTCCTTCTGCAGGCCGTCGGTGATCCGGAAGACACCGCCGAGCTTGCCCACGTCCTCGCCGAGGATGATGACCTTGTCGTCGGCCTCCATCGCGGCACGCAGGCCGAGGTTGAGCGCCTTGCCGATGGTCAGCGTCCGTACGTCCGGCCTAAGGTCGTCCACTTTGGACTTCACTGGTGCGGCCATCATCGCTCACCCGCCGCGGCGAAACCGTCGAGATAGGACAGGTACTCCTCGCGCTGGGCCTCCAGCACGGGCGAGGGTTCCGCGTACACCTGCGAGAAGACCCGGTCCGGCGGAGGTTCGGGCATGTTGAAGCAGAAGTCGCGGAGTTCCGCGGCGAAGGTGTCCGCCTCGGCCTGGATCTGGTCGAAGTAGGCCTGGTCGGCCATGCCGTTGCGAGCCAGATGCACCCGGACGCGCTCGATCGGGTCCCGGTGCTTCCACACCTCCAGTTCGTCGGACAGGCGGTAGCGGGTCGGGTCGTCGGTGGTGGTGTGCGCGTCCATCCGGTAGGTGAACGCCTCGATCAGCACCGGACCGCTGCCGTGCCGGCACTCGTCCAGCGCCCAGCGCGTGACGGCGAGGCAGGCCAGCACGTCGTTGCCGTCCACCCGGATGCCGGGGAAGCCGTAGCCGCGGGCGCGCTGGTACAGCGGCAGCCGCGACTGGCGTTCGGTCGGCTCGGAGATCGCCCACTGGTTGTTCTGGCAGAAGAACACCAGCGGCGCGTCGTACACCGCGGCCCAGACGAAGCCCTCGTGCACGTCGCCCTGGCTGGTGGCGCCGTCGCCGAAGTAGACGATGGTGGCTTCATCCGTTTCCGACGGATTGCCGTCGACGTCGGTGTTTCCCACCCGGCCTTCGAACTTCTGGCCCATCGCATACCCGGTCGCGTTGAGCACCTGGTTGCCGATGACGATCGTGTACGGGTGGAAGCCGTGGGCGCGAAAGTCCCAGCCTCCGTGGTCGGTGCAGCGGAAGATGCCGAGCAGTTCGCGGAAGTCGACGCCGCGGGTGAACGCCACGCCGTGCTCCCGGTAGCTGGGGAAGGCCATGTCCTGCGGTTTCAGCGCCCGGCCCGAGCCGACCTGCGCGGCCTCCTGGCCCAGCAGCGGAACCCAGATGCCCAGCTGGCCCTGGCGCTGCATGGCGTTGGACTCACGGTCGGCCCGCCGCACGAGCACCATGTCGCGGTAGAGCCCGCGTAGTGCTCCGGCGTCGACGTCGGAGATATAGCGGTCGAACTGCGGTGAGGTGACTCGCTCACCTTCGGGGGTGAGCAGCTGAGTCAGTTCAGCGCCACCTTCGGTCGTTGCTCGCAAACCGGCGATCACCTGCTCCCGGGACGGTTGCGCGGCCTGCGCGGCCGGTCCTTCACCGGGCTCCGGGTGCGTCCACTGTTCGGGGGACGACATGCGCGTGCTCTCCTCGGTGTCCATGCCGCTGAACTACTTGTGGTGGCCAGCGGCTTACTCCGGCGGCCACCCCCGCATCGATCTGTTGCGCCGGGTCACCGTCGGCCGTGACGGGTTACCTCGCCATCCTGGCACGAACCCGCGTCAGCGGGTGAGTCTTCGATCCGGTTTCGTTCCGTAAAACCCGCAATGAGCTGGGAAAATGCTTGGACTACCGAGTGTGGGCCCGCCGAAGGTCGGGTGTGCTTACCGCGTGTGACCAGGTGAGAGAGAAAGGTGTTGGCGGCGGGCGGCGCGCGTGTGCTCACTTGTAAGTGACCTCTATCACACCATGTCCCGCAATGGGTGAACACGGGAGTGGCAGGATGGGTCCGTGGAGCAGACAACCGTGCACACGACCGTCGCCCGGCTCTGGGCCGGCGAAATCCTGCCGAGCCTCTCCGGCCTCGTCGAGATCCCGGCGCTGTCCCAGGTGTTCGACCCCGAATGGGCCGCCAACGGGCACCTGGCCGCCGCGGTTGAGCACGTCCGGGGCTGGATCGCCGCCCGCGACCTGCCCGGCGCCACGCTCGACGTCGTCAGCGTCGAGGGCCGCAGCCCGGTGCTGCTCGTCGACGTGCCCGCCACACCCGGCGCCGAGGACCGGGGGACAGTACTGCTCTATGGCCACCTCGACAAGCAACCGCCGGTCGGCGGCTGGTCGGCGGGGCTCGACCCGTGGACGCCGGTGATCCGCGACGGCCGGCTCTACGGCCGAGGTTGCGCCGACGACGGGTACGCCGGTTACGCGGCGACGGCGGCGCTCGAGGCCGTTCGTGCCGCGGGCGGGCAGCACGCCCGGTCGGTGATCCTGCTGGAAACCGGCGAGGAGTCGGGCAGCCCCGACCTGCCGGTGTATCTGGAGCGGTTCGAGCGGCGGCTGGGGCGGGTTTCGTTCGTCATCTGCCTCGACGCCGGAGGCAACGACTACGAGCGGCTGTGGCTGACCACCAGCCTCCGCGGGCTGGTCCAGGTGCACGCCACCGTGCGGGTGCTCGGATCGGCGCTGCATTCCGGGCTGGCCAGCGGGATCGTGCCCAGTTCGTTCCGGATCCTGCGGCGCCTGCTGGAGCGGATCGAAGACACCGAGACCGGGCAGATCAAGCTCCCCGAGCTGAACGTGGACGTCCCGGCCAACCGGCGTGCCGAAGCCGCGGCGGCGGCCGAGGCCGCGCCCGGTGCGAACAGGTCGGCCTTTCCGCTGGTGGAAGGCATGCGACCGGTCGTGGAGGACGAGTTGGAGCTCCTGCTGAACAGCTGCTGGCGGCCGACGCTGTCGGTGATCGGCGCGGCCGGCTTCCCGGCCCCCAAGGACGCCGGCAACGTGCTGCGGGAGGCCACCACCCTCGCGTTGAGTTTCCGGCTCCCGCCCACCGCCGACTCCGCGGCCGCGCTGAACGCCGTCGAGAAGGCGCTTACCACCGACGTGCCGTATTCGGCGCAGGTCACGCTGTCCGGCATCGAGCACGCCGGCGGCTGGAACGCCCCGGACGCCGCGCCGTGGCTGTCGAGCGCGCTGGACAAGGTCAGCGACACGGTGTTCGGGGCGCCCGCCGGCAGCCTCGGCCTGGGCGGCTCGATCCCGTTCATGGGCCTGCTGGCCAGGAAGTACCCGGAGGCGCAGTTCCTGGTCACCGGCGCGCTGGGCCCGGACTCCAACGCCCACGTACCCGACGAGTGGCTGCACCTGGCGCAGGCCCAGCGCGTCACCGAAGCCGTGGCCCACATCCTGGACGCCCACGCCCGCGGCTGACCCGCGAGTCCCACACTCGACGCGCGCGAGTTCTGCGTTCCACACATGTGATCAGGTGTACGTCAGAGGTTCGGGTACCTGACCAGGGGAAACACGCTCGGAAGTGACGTGGGTCACAGTTTGGCGAGTCGGGTGGTGCCGGGCGGCGGAGGGTCACCCCCGGCGGGCGGCCACCCGGTCGGTGTAGGACTCGGTGCTCAGGTCCGCGTCGGTGATCCCCAGGTCCGCGAGCACCCCGCGCACGGTCCCCAGGGCGGCCGGTACGTCGTCCGGGTCGGCCATCGTTTCCAGTTCAAGGAACTGCTGTCCGTCGAGTTCGGGTATCCGAACGACGGTGGCGAGTAGGTCCCGGCCTTGGCTGGTGAACCGGTAGTTGGTGCAGTGCTTCTGGAATGAGATCAGCTCAACCAAGCCGAGACCGGCGAAGAGGGTGTGCAACACGTCCGGGCCGGCCACGGTGGTTTCGTGCTCCGGTTTCGCCCCTTCGCCGCCCTCGACCGGCGGTTGCTTGTAGGTCAGCACCACGCGCCGGGTGTCGCCGGTCGTAATGGTGCGCACCCGCAGTTCGTATCCGGCCGCGTCCATTGAATGGTCCGGCCGGTCGTAGTAGGTATCGGCGTGGACGCTCGTTTCTGGCTTCGCGCGTCGGGCGAGTTCGGCCCGCACCCGGTCAGGGCCACGCAACACGGCGGTCAACTCGGCTTCGACGGCCACGGAGGCTCCTTTCAGATCACGCGCCGCGCGGTGCGCCGAAACTCGCCGATCAACCTACGGAATCCCCGGGTATAGCGCGCCATGCGGAGATTCGGTGACCTGGTACATGGGGGAGGTGTGACCTTCGTGGGTGTCGCCGAACGCGGACACGAACAACGTCCCTGGGAAGGCGAGATGCCCTACTGCCAGCAACGCGAGTGCCTTGTTCGGTGGTGGGTGCGGTACGGGATACCGGCGCTTCTCATTGTCGCCGCAATCATCGTTGTCGGCCTGATCGTTGGCGCGCCACCGGGTCAATTCGGGTGCCAACGATCGAAACTTCCTGTATCTCGGGAACGGAAACCGAGACACCGGGGGTGTTGTGTGGGCGCAGCTACGGCTACCGGGGGCTTATCCGACCGATGCAATCTTTCATGGCCGCGTGCAGCGTGTCGAAGACGACAGGCGCGCAGAACGCAAGAACGCCGTCACAGCGTCCGGCCGCCATTTGCGCGGCCTCCTCCAGTACTGCAAGCGCGACCGGTGCATCTTTGTCCGCCTGACCGGTCTGGAGGTCTTTGATCAGCTTCGGGAACTCGACCCGTTCCCGTTGCCGGTAGCGGGAAGCCGAACCGATCTCCCGGTACGGCTTGTCGTGTAGCCGGAAGCCGTACACGTCGCCGTCCTTGGCGTGATGCTTGGCCTGTTCCTCGGGGCTCCGCTCGGTCGCGTGCCGGTTGAGGGACACGCGCTGTAGCTCACGGCCTACCGGTAAGCGGCCGTCGGAGATCAGTTGAGCCAGCTTGGCCAGTGTGCCGGTTGCTTTGTGTACGTTTGCGCTGGTCAGAGGTGCCGTGGGGGCGAACGTACCTTCGCGTACACCCCACGACAAGTTAGGTTCCCGTCGTGCGAGTTCCGCGTTGGGGGATCAGGCCAGCCGGGTCAGCTGCACCGAGACGTCCAGTGTGGACTGGCCGCCCCCGGTGTAGATACCCTTGAGCGGGGCCACGTCGGCGTAGTCGCGTCCGGTGGCGACCCAGACGTGTCGAGGGCCGACCGGGATCGAGTTCGTCGGATCGTGCGCCCACCAGGCGCCGGTCCACACGTCCACCCAGGCGTGACTTTCGCCCTCGACGGTCGTGCCGAGCTTCGCCTCCGGCTGCGTGTGCAGGTACCCCGACACGTAGCGCGCCGGGATGCCGACCGCGCGCAGCATCACCAGCGACACGTGCGCGAAGTCCTGGCAGACCCCCTCGCGTGCCTGCCACGCGTCGCTCGCGGTGCTGTGCACTCCGGTCGTGCCCGGCTGGTACTTCAACTGGTCGTGGACCCACTGGGAGATCGCCAGCGCCGCCTCCGCCGGATCCTTGCCCTTCCGCAGGTCGCGGGCCACGCCGGCGAGTTCCCGATCGTGTGGCGTGTAGGGCGTGACCTGCAGGAACTCGGTGTACTCGTCGATCACCCGGTCGCCGCGCAGGTCCGTCCAGGTCACCTCGCGCACCGGGACGCTGTCGTCCGGTGTTTCCACCACCGACGTCGCCATCACGGTGAACACCGTGTGCGGGGCGTGCAGGTCGAACGAGGTGACCACGGAACCCCAGTAGTCGGTGTACCGGTAGGCCCTGGTCGCGGGGTTGGTCTCGATACGGTTGGCCAGCACGTTCTGCCGCCGGTCCGAGCGCGGGGTCAACCGGGCCTCGTTGTAGGACTGGGTGGCGGGAGTCGCGTAGTGATACCCCGTCTTGTGAGTCACTCGAAGCTGCCAGCTCACAGCTCCCCCTTCGCGGCCTCGCGCGCTTCCGCGATCGCGGTCTGCCGGCGAGAACGCGCACGGTGGTCGCCCTGGTTGCCGCGAACTGAAACAAGTTCCATCAGAGGGAAACCTCCGCCCCTTGCCAGGCCACCCACGGCGAGGTGAGGAAATACTGCATGGACACGGCTTCCCCCACGTCACGGATCGTCGCCTGGAGTTCGCCGAGCCGTTTCGGCAGGTCCTCCAGCAGGTCCTCCGGATGCAGGAACTCCAGCTCGCTGCGGGCCCGGCCGATCATCCGCAGCGCCTCCGACTTCTCGCTGCGCAGCCTGGTCGGCGCCCGGTCAAGCTGTAGGAGGCAGTACTCCGCGCGCTGCAGTGCGTGGAACACCGAGCGCGGGAAGAGGTTGTCCCGCAGCAGGAACTGCACCACCCGCCGGGCGTCCACCGCCCCCCGGTAGGTGCGCAGGTAGGTGTCCTGCGCGCCGGCCGACCGCAGCACGGTCATCCAGCCAGGCGAGGAAGCGCTGTCCGCCACCCGGGACAGCAGCAGCCGGGTCACCATGTCCGCGCGCTCCAGCGAGCACCCGAGCACCATGAACAGCCAGCCGTCGTCCCGGCTCATCGTGGAGTCGGCCAGCCCGGCGAACATCGCCGCCCTTTCCTCCACAAAGGACAGAAAGGCGTGCGGGCCGGCCCGGCGGGCGTACCGCTGCCGGTCGGGCACCGCGTTCCATGTCGCGTTCAGGCATTCCCACAGTTCGGTGGACACCACCTCGCGCGCGCCGCGGGTGTTCTCCCGTGCGGAGTTGATCGAACCCACGATGGAACTCGGGTTGTCCTTGGAGTAGGCGACCAGTTCGGTCAGCTTCCACACGTCGAGCTCGCCCTGGCCCTTCGGCGAGATGCCGAGCACGGCCAGCAACTGGCGGCTGGCGTGGTCCGGGTCGACGGTCGCGTCCTCCAGCAGTTGGTGCACCGACACGTTGAGGATCCGCGCGGTGTCGTCGGCGCGCTCCACGTAGCGGCCGATCCAGTACAACGATTCGGCATTCCGGGCTAGCAAGGGCCGGCCTCCTCATTGCTGTTGTTGCTGGGCGATGGTCAGCTCGGGCCCCTGCTCGGTCGCCAATCCGTCCACGTTGGACACAGAGCCGAGTGCGGGCTGCCCGAGCTCCCGGGCCGCGCCGGAGGATCGGGCGGCGAGCACCCAGGTGTCCTTCGAGCCGCCGCCCTGCGACGAGTTGACCACCAGGCTGCCCTCGCGCAGGGCCACCCTGGTCAGCCCGCCCGGCAGCACGAAGATGTCCTTGCCGTCGTTGACCGCGAACGGGCGCAGGTCGACGTGCCGGGGTGCGAGATAATCGTCCACTTTGGAGGGAACGGTGGACAGCTGGACCACGGGCTGGGCGATCCAGCCCCGCCGGTTCGCGCGGATCTTCCGGCGCAGTGCGGCCAGTTCCCTGGCGCTCGCGTCCGGCCCGAACACGATCCCGTAGCCGCCGGAGCCCTCGACCGGCTTGATCACCAGCTCGTCCAGGTGCGTCAGCACGTGATCCAACTCGTCGGGCAGCCAGCAACGGAAGGTATCGACGTTGGGCAGCAACGGCTTCTCGTCGAGGTAGTACTTCACCATCTCCGGCACGTAGGTGTAAACCAGTTTGTCGTCGCCGACGCCGTTGCCGACCGCGTTGGCGATCACCACGTTGCCCGCGCGGGCCGCGTTGAGCACTCCCGCGATGCCGAGCACGGAGTCCGGCCGCCAGTGCACCGGATCCAGGAACTCGTCGTCGATGCGCCGGTAGATCACGTCCACCGGCCGCTCGCCTTCAGTGGTGCGCAGGTAGACGACGTTGTCGCGGCAGAACAGGTCCCTGCCTTCGACGAGTTCGACGCCCATCTGCCGGGCCAGCAGCGAATGCTCGAAGTAGGCCGAGTTCGCCACCCCGGGCGTGAGCACCACGACCGCCGGATCCGCGACGTTCGGCGCCGCCGCGGCCCGCAGTGCGCGCAACAGGTGTGCCGCGTAGTCGCCGACCGGACGCACCCGATGCTGGGCGAACAGGTCCGGGAACACCCGGGCCATCGTGCGCCGGTTCTCCATCACGTACGAGACGCCGGACGGGTTGCGGAGATTGTCCTCCAGCACCCGGAAGGTGCCGGCCTCGTCACGCACGACGTCGATCCCGGCGACGTGGATGCGGACGCCGTTGGGTGGGTTGACGCCGAACGCCTCGCGCTGGAAGTGCGCGCAGGAGGTGATGAGCCGGCGGGGCAACACGCGGTCGGCGAGGATCCGTGCCTCGCCGTAGATGTCGTCGAGAAACGCTTCCAGCGCGCGGACCCGCTGGGCCACGCCACGTTCGAGCTTCGACCACTCGCTGGGTGAGACCACCCGCGGCACCAGGTCCAGCGGGAACGGCCGCTCCTGGCCGGACAGCGAAAACGTGATCCCCTGATCCACCATGGCCCGGTCCAGCGCCTCGGCCCGCGCGGTAAGCTCAGCGGCGTCCAGCCCGGCGATCGACTCGTACAGCGCGCGATATGACGTGCGAACCGTGCCGTCCGGCGCGAACATCTCGTCGTAAGCGCCGGCATGCGGTCGATGCGGCGCGAGATAGCCGTCGAACTGCGCGCCGGGGTGCCCGTTTCTGCCGGCCTTCACCGCGCGCGGCTTGAGACCGGCCAGGGGCAGCCGTGGCGCGGGCGTGGTGCTCATGGTCGTCATCCTCGCTCACGTTGCCACGCTCCCGCGACAACCGGGGTAACCCGGGTGTTACCAGCTCATTGCCGCTGAACGGGTTTTCTCAGGTCGTAGGTCGACGGCGCGACGCGGATGAGCTTGTCGGAGGCGTTCAGCGCGTTGCGCAGGCCTTCGCGGGTGATCGGCTTGTCCAGCCCGGCGCGGATCTCGTCCAGGTGCAGCGGCCTGCCCCCGGTCTCGATCAGCCGCGCGGCGTTGTCGGCGCTCGACGCGCTCGGCCCCGCGTACGGTTCGACGTCCCAGCCGGTGAGCGCGAACGTGCTGGGCGCGACCCGGACGAACCTGCCGTCGGCGTTGAGCCGGTTGTACAGCGGGCCACGGCTGAAGCGGCGGGGCAGCCGGCGCAGGATCTCGTCGAGATGCAGCGGCTCGCCGGTTTGTCGCAGCAACTCGACGGCGGAATCCGTCGCGCTCGGTATGCGGGAGCCGCGCTTCACCGGGGCGACGCGGTCGTGCACGCGATGCAAAGCCCGTCGTGGCTGGTGAAGTTCGCCTGCCGAGACGCGATAACCGCAGTACGACAGCCACGAGACGAGTTCGGCGTCATCCAGGGCGAAGCCCCAGGCCGCGAGCACCTCGGCCGGGACCTGCCCGGCCAGCTCGCCGACGGCCGACCTGGTCGTGCCCACCGCCGAGGCCAGGTCCGGCACCGCGGCCCAGTCGCCCGCCACCTCGAACACCCCGCCGAAGCGGGCGAGCACCCGCCAGGCCGCGACATTCGGCACGATCACCGGGTACTCCAGGGCGGGATGGCGGGTCAGCAGGCCGGCGAACGGGACCACCGGCGCGATTTCCGCGCGCAGCCGTGCGCACCAGTCCGTTAGCGGGCCGCCCCGGGCGATCACCTGCCGGACCCTGCTCTCGAATTCGGCCTCGATTTCCCGCCGTTGTTCCAGGGTGGTGGGAAGGTATTGGCCGAACCAGCGGTAGGCATCCGCCTCGTCGGCCCACAAACGGCGGCGCAGTACGGCCAGTTCGCCATAGGTCACCGCGTCGGTGACCGCTCTCAACTCCGTGAGCGCGTCCACCCAATCGACGATAGCGTCGCGGACGGTATTTCTGCCCGGTTAGCCGCGCGGTGGTCGGTACGCGCGGTGGTCGGTATTTGCGCAACCTGGGTATATTTCGTGGCCTGGACCACGGAACCAGTCACCTTTGCGTCCTTCGCAGTAGGGTCGGTTGGACCAAGTGGAGGAGAGCCGGTAATGACAGTTGGCCAGGCGGGGCCGGTGGAGCGCGAGCTGCCGCCGCTCGATCCGTTCGCCGGAATACCGGACGGGCGGTATCACCTGGCCGCGGCGGAACTGCTGAGACCGTTGCTGGAACCGGACACCGGCGTATTGCAGCGCTGGCGCAAGCAGAGCAGCAACGCCCCCATCGTCCCGGTGGAAAACGCGTATATCACCGGAAAACTGGACCTTCGCGGGGCCGATCTGGATTGCCTGTTCCGCTTCGAGAACTGCCGGTTCGAGTTCGCGCCGGACGTGCGCGAGGCGAAGCTGCTGGGCCTGGTCTTCCGGAACTGCTGGCTCCCCGGGCTGAAAGCGCGGAACCTGCGCAGCCGCAACGATGTCCGGCTGATCCGCAGCGTGGTGCAGGTGGCGGAGTCGGCGGACGGCGAGACCGCGGTGCAGCGCGCGTCCAGCCGGGACCGCGGCATGCCGGACGCGGCCATCAACCTCACCGACGCCGTGGTGGAAGGCTCGGTCGTGCTGACCCGCACCGCGATCGACCACCCGCAGGGCAGGGCGATCCAGGCCGACCGGTTGCTGATCACCGGTGCGCTGCTGGCCTACCGTCTGCGGGCCGTCGGCGAGGTCCGCCTGCCGGGAATGCGTGTGGGCGGCAACGTCAACTTCTCGGGTGCCATCCTGGAGAACCCGGCGAAGTTCGCACTGGACTGCAACGGCGTGCAGATCGGTGGCAGCCTGCTGTGCGAGGTGGACACGTTCGGTGAGGCCGAGCGGTACCAGCCGTTCAGTGCGCGCGGGGTTCTGCATATGCCGAGTGCGCGGGTGGAGGGCGACATCGTCTTCCGTGGCGCGAACCTGCGCGGCCCGAGACGAGGCCGGGCCGAAGTGGATGGCGACCCGTACGAGGACCCGTGGCCGGCGCTGGTGGCCGACCGGGTGCGCGTGGACGGCAACCTGGAGCTGTCCGACGGGCTGTCGGCGAGCGGCACGTTGCGGATGATCAACATGCGGATCGGCGGCACGTTGCGGCTGTCACGGGCGAGGGTGAAGGTGACGCGGGGCGAGGTGGAGCCGTTCTACGACCGGGCCCTGCACCTCGATGGCAGCGAGATCAGCGGGGACATCGAGGCCAGCGGGCTCCGGGTGCCGTCCGGCCAGCTGCGTTTGAAGGACGTGCAGGTCGGCGGCAACGTGCTCGCCAGTCGTGCCCAGCTGTTGCACGCCGGGCGGGACGTGTTGTCCGCGCGCCGGATGAAGGTGTCCGGAAACCTCGACCTCAGCGAGGCCATGGTCCAGGGCACGCTGCGGCTGCAGGGTGTCGAGGTCGGCGGCAGCATCGAACTCGACGGCGCGGAAGTCACCTTCGCCACGGTGCGCACGCACACGAGCTTCTCGGTCGATCTGCGCACCGCGCGCGCCGGGCGGGACATCAGCCTCAAGCCGTCGGGAGGCCGGTCGTTCCGGGCAGAGGGCGGCGTGAACATGGACGGCGCGTCGGCCGCCAGGCGAGTCGATCTGACGGCCGCGGTGCTCGAGTCGCTGCCAAAGCACGCGGTCGCGCTGGACGCCAGCGATGTCGGGGCGGACGAGTTCCTGCTGACCCCCGGCAAGGCGCCGGAGGGCCGGGTCGTGCTGCGGCACGCGCACTGCCAGATGCTCGATGACAACCCGGTGCTCTGGTCGGCCACGGGTGGCCTGGACCTCGAGGACTTTCGCTACGACGTGTTCAAGCACTCGATCGACATGCGGGACGACCGGGCCGTCGAGGAGCGCATCGAGCGGCTTCACAAGGCCATGGCCGGGTACCGGCCCGGCCCGTACGACCAGCTCGCGACCATGCTGCGCAGCAGCGGTAACGAGGAGCACGCGCAAACCGTGCTGTTCAGGAAGCAGCAGCACCGCTATGAGGCGCTCGCCCGCGGTTACCAGGTGCTGGGCCCGGGCGTGCGGTTGTGGAGCCGGCTGCAACGCTGGATGGTCGGTTACGGCTACCGCCCGGTGCGGGCACTGGGCTGGCTGATCGGTCTTCTGGTGGCCGGCAGCCTGTGGTTCGGCCTCGGCACCGACGACTGCGTGACCAGCGGTCCACCGGGTTACTACATGGTTCACGGCCCGCGCTGCACGATCGACCAGCAGGACAGCGGAATGGCGTGGAACCCGGTGTTGTACACGGCGGATCTGCTGGTGCCGATCGTGGACTTCGGCAACAAGGGCCGCTGGTACATGCACGGCGTGGACCAGCTGGTGAGCGACGGTTTCATCGCGGCGGGCTGGATCCTCGCCACCACGGTCGCGGCCGGCGCCGGCCGGCTGATCCGCCGCAACACCTGACCCACCCCCACAGCCGCAGAAGTCACACACCGCAGATGTGGATCTCGCGAGATGGCAACGGGGACTCACACACCGCGGGTGGGACTCGCGCGGGGCAAGTGTGGACTCGCGACCCAAGCGAAGCGACTACACGAAAGGCCGCGGATAGCCAGGGAGCGAGGCTCAGGAACGCGCGGCCGAGATGGGAACTGGCGAAGTCGCGGTGGTCCAGGGGGCTTGCCCCTGGACGGGGTCTGGGGGCCCGACCCCCGGAGAAAGAGCGATGGGGCTCACCTGCGAAGCGCGAGGGGGGTGGCCCGGGGCCCCGAGCGGACGACGGGATTCGAACCCGCGACCCTCACCTTGGCAAGGTGATGCGCTACCAGCTGCGCTACGTCCGCCTGACTCCGATGAACCGGAGCGAAACAGAGTCTATACCGGTCACATTCGGTGGTTGACGGCCACCCGGTAGGAGGGAACATCGTCACTCCAGGAGTACGGGAGGTGACGACGGGCCTTCCGCTCCGTATGGTGTCCACATTCACCAAACGGGGGAAGGTGGCCTGCCGGATGACGGAGGATGCGGTGCCGGAACAGCGCGCGGCGTCGGCCGACGAGCAGGCACTTCTACTGCGTCTCCGGGCGGGCGAGGACCAGGCGTTCAGCGAGTTGTTCGAGTTGCACGCTGCGGCGGTCCGGCGGCTGGCGCGAGGGCTCGCCGCGGATGCCTCGGAGGCGGAGGACATCACCGCCGAAACCTTTTTCCGGGTGCTGCAGGCGTTGCGGCGAGGCGCCGGTCCCAAGGACCATGTCCGCGCCTACCTGTTGACGGTGGCCCGCCGGGTGTCGTGGGAGTGGCATGGCGCCCGTCGTGACGTGCCGGTCACCGATGACGAGCTGACCTACCGGGCGGGAGCGGATGCCGACGCGCACGCGGGCACGGCCGAGCGCAATCTGATCGCGACGGCGTTCACGAGCCTGCCGGAACGCTGGCGAGCGGTGTTGTGGCAGACCGAGGTCGAGGGTGAGCAGCCCGCGGTGGTGGCTCCGCATTTCGGCCTGAGCGCGAACGCGACGGCCGCGCTGGCCAGGCGGGCGCGTCAGGGCCTGCGTGCCGCCTACCTCCAGGCGCATCTGGCGATGAACCGGACGTCGGATGTCGGCTGCCGGGGAGTGATCGAGAAGCTCGGCGGGTACACCGCCGGCAGCGTGACCGGTTCCGAAGCCCGCCGGATACGCTCCCACCTGCTCGGTTGTGCCTCCTGCCGGTCGATGCACGCGGAGTTGCGGGAGGTCTGCTCTTCGCTGCGCGCCCACGCGGGCGCGCTGGTGGTGTTCGTTCCCGCGACCGTCGCCGCGGCCGGCGCGGCATCGGGTTCGGGCACGCTCGCGGCCCTGAAGGGCGTGCTGCTGTCGAAGCTCAAGGTGGGCGTCGCGCTGCTTTCGACCACGGCGGCCGGGGTGGTGGGCATCACCGTGGGGCCGACCTTGATCGGCCCGGCCCAGTCGTATCCGATCAGTTTGCCCGGCCAGAACGGCGTCGAGCTGAGCATTTCGACGCCTCCGCCGTCGCTGCCGAGCATGCCGCCGGTGTCCGCCGCGACGCCGGACGAAGCGACTTTGAGCTATGCCGGCCGGCCGGAGGTGCGTCAGTCCGGCGGCACGACGGTCGGCGTGGCGTCACCACCACCGCCACCACCGGGTGCCGCGCTGCCCGGGGCGATGGCGAGCCTGCCTGACGGCCAGCACGCGAGCGATGTCAGTTCCACCTCGGGTATGCCCGACATCGAGCCGCACACCGGCTCCCGCGATGACGCGGTGACGACTTCGCCGGTGACGACCGCCGAGAGCCACGGGCCGCCCGACACCACGATGACGAGCACCACGAAGTCGCGCCCCTCGAAGAAGCGCCCGCGCGAGGACATGGACGACGGCTCCCCGTCCCGGCGGTGCCGGCCCGGCAAACCGCGACCGACCAGTTCCACGGAAAGCCTGCCGGACGGCACGACGAGCGCCAATTCAGGCGAAACCGGATAGTTGATCTCGACTGGGCCTCGCGCGGCCCTGCTTGGCCCGGCTACCGTTAACCACGCTCAGGAACGATCGGGCGAAGGGCTGTGGGCATGAACCGGGTGGTGCGCGGCGAAGACAGTCGGGAGTGGGTCGTCCGGGCGCAGATGGAGTGGCGCCGCCCGGCCACCGTGGAGGACTTCGAGCATGACGTGGCGGGCAGTCCCGTGCCCGGCTTCGTGATGCTGACGGTGACCGTGGTGCTGGCGGTCATCCTGGTGGCCTGGCTGCCGGACGGGGTGGTCGTGCCGGCCTGGGTGATCTACGGACTGCTGCTGCTCGCGGTGTTCTTCCCCCTGCGTTGGGTGCTGAACCGGCCGTGGAAGGTGGTCGCGGAGACCGAGGGCGACCTGATGGGCGACCGCCAGCCGGAGCGCTGGGTCGGCGTGGTCTCGGGCATGTTCCGGGTGCGCCGGGAGGTCGGCGATGTCGTCAAGTCGATCCAGAGACACTCGCTGCCGGACTTCGACGGCCCGCTGCACCCCATGGACTAGTCATGCCTGAACTCCCCGAGGTCGAAGCGCTGGCCCACCACTTGCGGACGTACGCGGTGGGCAGGACGGTCACCCGGATCGACGTGGTGTCCCTGGCCGTACTCAAGACCGTGAGTCCACAGTGGACGGATTTGCACGGCCGTGAGGTCACCGCCGCCGGCCGCTACGGCAAGCACCTCGACCTCGACTGTGGCGGCCTCCACCTCGTCGTTCACCTGGCCAGGGCGGGCTGGCTGCGCTGGTCGGACTCGCTGGCCCCGGCCCCGCCGAAACCGGGCCGTGGGCCGATCGCGCTCCGCGTGCACCTGTCCGACGCCGACGGCGGGCGCCCGGGGTTCGACCTCACGGAGGCCGGCACGAAGAAGGGCCTGGCGGTCTGGATCGTGTACGACCCCAAGGAGGTGCCCGGCATCGCCCGGCTGGGTCCCGACGCGCTCGAACTGGACCGGAAACGCCTCGGCGAACTGTTCGCGGGGCGCACCGAGCGGCTCAAGACCGCGCTGACCGACCAGTCGCTGATCGCCGGCATCGGCAACGCCTACTCCGACGAGATCATGCACGCGGCCAAGCTCTCGCCCTACGCCACGCCCGGCAAGCTCTCCGACGAGGCACTGGACCGGCTGGCGGCGGCGATGCGAGAGGTACTCACCAGCGCGGTCGAGCGTTCGGTCGGCCAGGACGCCGCGCGGCTCAAGGGCGAAAAACGCTCCGGTCTGCGGGTGCACGCTCGCACCGGCCTGCCCTGCCCGGTCTGTGGCGACACCGTCCGCGAGATCTCCTTCGCCGACAAGTCGTTCCAGTACTGCCCAACCTGCCAGACCGGCGGCAAACCGCTCGCCGACCGCCGGCTGTCCCGCCTGCTCAAGTAAAGGAGGTCCGGGGGGACCCCGGTTACCGCCAGCAACCCGCGGCCAGGTGTTTCGTGCGATCGCTCACCCGGACAGCGGCTGGCGCGAGCGGCGCCAAATCGATCCAGTACGCATCCTCACTCTGGGTAGAATCGGCTTCGCCGCAACGTAAGGAGATCTGAACACAATGTGGGCTGGAAGGCTTGCACCCCGCTCACCGAGCGCAGAGCATTAACGCCGTGTCCGACTTGCCGATCGCGCAGATCCTCCCGTGGACCGTCACGGGGTTGCTGCTGATCGCCCTCGTCGTCGTCATCGCCCGCTCGCGTAGACCGAGCAGTTTCGTGGACGACGCGGTTCTCGAGGCCGTGTACCACATGTCGAAGGCCACGCCGGATCTCCGCGAGGGCTTCGACCAGAACTCCGCGGACCGGATCACCTCCCAGTTGCTCGAACTGCTCAAGTGCGTCGCCATCGGGATCACCGACGCGGAGGGCACGCTGGTCTCGTGGGACGGCGAGGCCAACGACCACTACGTGGACCTGACCTCGCCCATCGGCCTGGCGATCCGCAAGCACCGGCGTGAGGTCGTCTCGCACGACGACGTGCCGTGCGACCACCGCGGCACCTGCAAGATGAAGACCGCCGTGATCGTGCCGCTGATCGTGGACGGCGAGATCGAGGCGGTGCTGATCGTGGTCGGCCGCAGCCGCGGCAAGCGGCTGATCCAGATGGCCGACGCGGTCGCCCAGTTCGTGTGCACCCAGTTCGAGCTGGCCCGGCTCGACGAGTCGAAGCTGCAGCTCCAGCAGGCCGAGATCAAAGCGCTGCGCGCGCAGATCTCGCCCCACTTCATCTACAACGCGCTCAACACGATTTCCTCGCTGATCCGCAGCGATCCCGAAGAGGCGCGCGAGCTTCTGCAGGAGTTCGCCGACTTCACGAGGTACTCGTTCCGCACCTCGGGCATGTTCACCTCGCTCGCCGACGAGCTGCGCAACATCGACCGCTACCTCACGATCGAGCGCGCCCGGTTCGGCGGCCGCCTCGAGGTCCGGCTGAAGATCGCGCCCGAGGTGCTTTCGGTGGTCGTGCCATTCCTGATCATCCAGCCGCTGGTGGAGAATGCGGTCCAGCACGGCCTGGCGAACAAGCCCAGCGGCGGCATGGTCACCGTGACCGCGCAGGACTACGGCACCGAGGCGCTGATCAGCGTCGAGGACGACGGCATTGGCATGGACCCGGCCAGGCTGGCCGACCTGCGCAACTCGCACCGCACCGGCGCCCATGTCGGGCTCGGCAACATCAACGCGCGGATGCGCCAGCTGTTCGGCGACGAATACGCGCTGATGGTCGAGACCGCCCCGGGCGCGGGGATGAAGGTGACCCTCCGCGTGCCGAAGTTCGCTCCCGGCGTGCGTACCGATCTGCCGGACTTCTCGGCTTCCGTGCCCGCACAGGAGCCCCGCAACGGCTCGCCCGCCCACGCTCGCCGAGGCGGCTGATTAGCCAGCCCACCATCGCCTTTAAACGAAGCGCTCCACGCTGTGGTCATGCCTTCGAAGGCAGCATCGGCATCACGTAGTAGGTCAGTTCGGTCTCGGCGGGTTCCACCGGGCGGACCGCGGTCGCCCGCATGCCGGGCTGGATGTCCAGCCGGACCAGGTTGCCCGCGAACGGCCGTAGCGCGTCAAGAAGGTAGCGCGCCTGGAACGAAGGCGAAGTCCGGCCTTCGGACACCTCCGCCTTGATCGTCTCCTCGGCCTCGGCATCCCGTTGGCTGTGTGCGCGGACCCGGATTTCGGCGTCTCCCACGTCGAGTGTGAGGACGCCTTTCGAGCCGGTGTACAGGTTTGCCCGGCGCACCGCTGAGGCGAGGGCGCCGGCATCGACGGTCACCCTGGTGTCCACCGAGGACGTGTGGATCGCGTTCTCGGACAGGAAACCGCCGTCGAGTACCGCGCTGCTGACAACGCTGTCCGGCCAGCTCAGCCCGAACCGGTTTCCGCCCGCGTGCAACGCCACGGTCCCGGTGGCCCGCTTGCCGATCTCGGCCAGCAGTGTGGCCGGAACCAGGGTGTCAAGGGGGTCGTCCGCGCGGTGGATCGGCACCTTCGCGACGGCCATGCGGTAGCGGTCGGACGCGACCAGGCGCAGCCGTTCGCCCTCGGTACAAAGCCGGACGCCGGTGAACATGGGCAGCGAGTCGTCGCGGGACGCCGTCGCGGTCACCGTGCCCAACACGGCGACGAGTTGCCCGGCGTCCACTTGCCACCTTCGGCGGTAGCTCCGGCACGCCCGGATGCAGGTCGAGGTCCAGCAGCGGCAACGCGAACCGCGCGTTCGGCACCCGGACCACCAGCCGAGACCCCTCGACGACCAGGCGGACCACCGGGTCTTCCAGCGTGCGCAACGTCTCGGCGAGCGGTACGGCGGGCACGAGCACGGCGCCTCCGCTGTGCACGGTGGCCGTGCAGGCCGCCTGAATCGCCCGCTCGCGGTCGTTTCCAGCCAGAACGAGGCGATCCCTGTCGGCGTCGAGTCGAAGGCCGGACAGCACCGGTGTGGCGGAGCCCGTCGGCGGCATCCCGCCGACGGCGTATGCGGCTTCGGCGACGTTCCTGGTCGCGGCGGTGAGGTCCATGCCGCGCACCATAGAGCAGGGCACCGACATTGAACGTCGCCGCGGATTGACCGTACAGCGGAACGTTTCCGTTGAGGGCGGTGGTGGGCTGGCGGGTGGGCCTAACCTGGTCAGCATGGACGTCAGAAGTGTCACCAGCAGGATTCCGGGTATCGGCGATCGAGGCGAGCGGAAGGACGTCGTCGCGGTGGTCAAACTGCACGGCGTGATCACGCCGACGCCGACGCCGTTCGCCCGCGGGGTGATCAATTTGGCGGCCGTCGAGTCGGCCCTGACCAGAGCGTTCGACCACGACCGGCTCAAGGCCGTCGCGCTGCTGATCAATTCGCCGGGCGGGGCGCCGACCCAGTCCGGGCTGGTCGCCGAGCGGATCAGGCAGCTGGCCGCCGGCAAGCCGGAGATACCCGTGCTGGCGTTCTGCGAGGACGTGGCGGCCTCGGGTGGCTACTGGCTGGCCTGCGCGGCGGACGAGATCTACGCGCACCGGACATCCATGGTCGGTTCGATCGGCGTGATCAGCGGCGGGTTCGGGTTCACCGGGCTGCTGGAGCGCTTTGGCGTCGAGCGCCGTCTGCACACCGCCGGCGAGAACAAGGCGCGGCTCGACCCGTTCAGCCCGGAGAAGCCGGAAGACATCGAATGGCTCAAAAAGATGCACACCCAGCTGCACGAGCTGTTCGTGGACTGGGTGAAGAAGCGCCGGCCCGGAAAGCTCGCCGACACCGAGGAGCTGTTCACCGGAGACGTGTGGCTCGGTTCGCGGGCGGCGGAACTCGGCTTGATCGACGGTATCGGGAACCTCCAGGAAGTGATCGCCGACCGTTATCCTGACGCGGAAATCTCCGTCGCGGAACCGAAAAGGTCGTTGCTGGCCAGGCTGGGCCTCGGCGCGCCCGCCGCCGCCAGCGCGATGTTGGACGCGCTGGCACAGCGCGTCGTCTGGTCGCGTTTCGGCCTGTGAGGTCTTCGCCCGGCAGCGGTATGGACATACGGGATATGCACTAGGCAAGATGCGAAGCACTGTGAGTGCGCACAATGACACCCGAAGGCTCATCGTCCTCGCTGTGGACGACGAGCCCCATGGCCTGAACCTGCTGGTGGACGGCCTGCGAAACAATCCCAACATCGGCAAGGTGTTCAAGGCCGTCGACGCCGCGGAGGCACTGCGTCTCCTCGCGTCGGACGATCCCGAACTCCGCCAGCGCAAGGAACAGGGGCTGCCGGTCATCGACGCCGTGTTCGCCGATCTCCAGATGCCCGGCCTGTCCGGCATGGAGATGGCCAAGGTGTTCTCCGCGCTGAACCCCGCGCCCGTGCTGGTGTTCGTCACCGGGCACGCGCACGAGGCGGTGAACGCCTTCGACCTCGGCGCGGTGGACTACCTGCTCAAGCCGTGCAACCAGAGCAGGCTGGACCGGGCGGTCGACCGCGTGCTGGAGAAGGTCCGGGCGGTACCGGCGCCGGCGGGCCACAGTGCCGCGCCGGCCAAGCCGGACGACGACGAGGTGATCCCGGTCGAACTGGCGGGGACCACCAAGCTCGTGCCCCGGTCCACGGTGCGCTGGGTGGAGGCGCAGGGCGACTACGCCAGGCTGTTCACCGACGACGGGAACAGCCATCTGGTCCGCATCCCGCTCACCCAGCTCGAGGAGCGCTGGGCCAAGGCGGGATTCGTGCGGATCCACCGGTCGTTCCTGGTCGCGCTGAATCTGATCACCGAGCTGCGGATGGGCCAGGGTGGCTATCAGGTGGTCATCGGCAACGAGGAAAAGCTGCTGCCGGTCTCCCGGCGGCACACCCGTGAGCTCAAGGATCGGCTGACCGGCCGATGAACGGGGAAGACGTCCACCACCGCGCGGGCGGGGTCCGCGAACCGGACCCGACACTGGGCAAGAACTTCCACGTGCCCGCGCCGGTGGAGTCCGTCCCGCCCGCGAGGGAGCCGGAGCCGCCACCTCCTCCGCCGGTCAAACCGCCGAAACGGCAACGCGTGGTGCTCGCTGATCCCCGCTCACGCTCGACGCCGACGCTGCGCGCCCGGGTGGAACTGGAGGAGCAGACCAGTTGGGGAGAGGCGCTGATCAAGGATCTGGTCAAGCGGCAGATGCGCACGGCGCTGTTGCTGGGCCTGCTGGTGCTGGTAGCGTTCGGCTCGCTGCCGCTGATCTTCTACCTGTCGCCGGGTTTCGCCGCGAGGCGGGTGATCGGCGTGCCGTTGGCCTGGCTGTTCCTCGGGATCCTGCCGTTCCCGCTGCTGCTGCTGGTGGGCCTGACCTACAACCGGCTCGCCGAAGGGCATGAGCGCGACTTCGTCGACATGATCGAGAGTTAGAGAGTGTCCTGAGAGTGTTGCGTTCCCTGAGACAATCCGTGGTGTGCAGCTGAACCCGTGGGCGTTGACCGCTGTGGTGCTGGTCGCCGTGCCGACCTTCTACCTGGGGCATCGCTCGTCCCGGTTCGCCAGCTCCACACACGACTTCCTGGTCGCCCGGCGGACCGTGCGGGCTCGCCGCAACGCCGCCGCCGTCTCCGGTGAGTACCTCTCCGCCGCGTCCTTTCTCGGGGTCGCCGGAATCGTGCTCAAGGAGGGCGCCAACGGCCTGTGGTATCCGATCGGTTTCACCGCGGGCTACCTGGCGCTGATGTTGTTCGTCGCCGCGCCGCTGCGACGGTCCGGCGCGTACACGCTGCCGGATTTCCTGGAGGCGCGGCTGGGCTCGGTGGTGTTGCGCCGCTTCGCCACCGCGTTCGTGGTCTTCATCGGCGTGCTCTACCTCGTGCCGCAGCTGCAGGGCGCGGGGCTCGCGGTGAGCACGGTGCTGCCCTGGCCGACGTGGGTGGGCGCGCTCGTCGTGACCGTGTTGGTCGCGCTCAACGTCATCGGCGGAGGCATGCGTGCGATCACCGTGGTGCAGGCCTTCCAGTACTGGCTCAAGCTGTTCGCGATCGCCATCCCCGCGTTCGTGCTCAGCGCGGTGTTTCTCAGCGGAGCGAAGCCCGGCCCGGCGGGTCCGCTCGGTTCCCCGGCGCCGCCGACCTTCGCCACCGAGACCACTGTGGACATCCAGACCGACGTGGTGCTCGAGGTGAGCACGTTGACGCCGGTCCACGTGCAAGAACCCGGTGCCGCCACGTCGCACCTGGTGGCGTGGGTGTCGGGCGCCACCGAGCACGTCGCCAAGGGCACCAAACTGACCTTCCCGGAAGGCACCACCACCCCCGTGGTCTCCGGCGCGACCGCCGCCAATGCCGACTGGCTGCGTCCCGGCGCGGGCGGGTTGACCGACCTGCTCCAGACCTACTCGCTGATCCTCGCGCTCTGCTTCGGCACCATGGGCCTGCCGCACGTGCTCGTCCGCTTCTACACCAATCCCGACGGCAAGGCCGCCCGCCGCACCACCGTGCACGTGCTGTTGCTGCTCGGCCTGTTCTACCTGTTCCCGATGCTGCTGGGCGCGATGTCGCGCATGTACGAGCCGCAGCTGCTGGTCACCGGCAGAACCGACGCCGCGGTGCTCATGCTGCCGAGCGCGATGCTGTCCGGACTGGGTGGGCAGATCCTCGGCGGGGTGACCATGGCGGGCGCGTTCGCGGCCTTCCTGTCCACGTCTTCGGGACTGCTGGTGAGCCTCGCCGGGGTGGTGTCCACCGACCTCTTCAAGGGCCGGGTGTCGCACTTCCGGACGGCCGCCGGGATGGTCGCCGTGCTCGGGTTGGCCGTCGCGCTGGTGTTGCGGCCCACGGACCTGTCGATCAGCGTGGGTATGTCGTTCGCGCTGGCCGCCTCGACGTTCTCGCCGCTGCTGGTGCTCGGCGTGTGGTGGCGCGGGCTTACCTGGCCAGGTGCGCTCGCGGGGATGATCATCGGTGGCGGTCTGGTCCTCACGGCGCTGGCGGTCACCACCGTCAGCGGCTACACCGGCGGCTGGGCGCCCTGGTTCGCCGTTCAGCCGGGACTGATCACGGTACCGGCCGCGTTCGTGGGCACGATTCTGGTCAGCCTGGCCACCCGCAGCGGCAGACCGGGGGACGTCAACTCCGTCATGTTGCGGCTGCATGCTCCCGATCCGCTGGGCTTCATGCGGGACCGGGCGGTGGACCGGTTCGGCCAAGCCGACGAAAGAGTACGCTCCGGCCGGGGAAGGCACAGGAAGTAGGTAACCGTCAAGGCAAGCGAAGAAAGCGGGTCAACTGTCAGTTTTGTCGGTTATCACCCGTTTAGCGGTTCCCGTTGCTCCAAGTGACGGAATCTCGACCCTGAACACGATCTGTAACTAGTACTTTTGGGTACAGAGCGCACTTGAGGGCAATCCAGGCTACTCAAAGCGAGATTTCTCACCCGAATGGATTAACAACTTTTCGGGCCTTTGCGGGCAAGATCTACGCGCGTCCCCCAACGGGAAGAGGAGAGATCGTGCATACGGAGGTTGACCCGTGACAAGTACAGCCCAGGACCTCGAGAAGGACACAGGTCCGGGTACTGACTGGCAGCAGGTGCAGGGGAGCGCAGAGTTCGTAGAGTTGCGGAGAAGGCTCCGGGTCTTCGTTTTCCCGATGACCGTCCTCTTCCTCGCGTGGTATCTGCTGTACGTTCTGCTCGCCGACTACGCCCACGGCTTCATGGCCACGAAGGTGGCAGGCAACGTCAACGTCGGGTTGATCATCGGCCTGCTGCAGTTCGTGTCGACCTTCCTCATCACCGGGCTCTATGTCCGGTACGCCAACCGCAAGCTCGACCCGGTGGCCGACAAGATCCGCGGCGAGATCGAGGGCGAGCCGGTCGCGGCCGCGTTCACGGTCGAGCCGAGCGCGGCCGAGACGAAGGTCGAGGAGCCGGTCAGCGAGGCCAAGGTCGAGGCCGGGACCGAAGAGGCCACTGCTGGGACTGCCGCTGCCGAGACCGACACGGAAGTGGACGCCGGCGAGACCAAAGCCGAGGAGGACACCGCCGAGAGCGAGAAGACCGCTGGCGAGACCAAGGGAGAAACCAAGTAATGTACCTTGCCGCGGGAGTCGAGGGCAGCAACCCCACCCTCAACATCATCATCTTCACCCTCTTCGTGGTGGTCACGCTGGTGATCGTGTTCTGGGCGAGCCGGAACACCAGGACCGCGTCGGACTACTACGCGGCAGGCCGCGCGTTCACCGGTCCGCAGAACGGCATCGCGATCTCCGGTGACTACCTGTCGGCCGCGTCCTTCCTGGGCATTGCGGGAGCGATCGCGGTCAACGGGTACGACGGGTTCCTCTACTCGATCGGGTTCCTGGTCGCGTGGCTGGTCGCCCTGCTGCTGGTCGCGGAACTGCTGCGCAACACTGGCAAGTTCACCATGGGTGACGTGCTCGCGTTCCGGATGAAGCAGGGCCCGGTGCGGGCCGCGGCCGCGGTCTCCACGCTGGTGGTCTCGCTCTTCTACCTGCTGGCGCAGATGACCGGTGCCGGTGGCCTGGTCAACCTGCTCCTCGGTGTCAGCGGCAACGTCGGCCAGGACATCGTGATCGCCGTCGTCGGCGTGATCATGGTGCTGTACGTGCTGATCGGCGGTATGAAGGGCACCACCTGGGTGCAGATCATCAAGGCCGCGCTGCTCATCGTCGGTGCCTTCGCGATGACCCTGTGGGTGCTCGGCAAGTACGGGTTCAACTTCTCCAGCCTGCTGCAGCACGCCGTGGACAAGGCGGGCGGCGGCACGAAGGGGTCGGCCCTGCTCGGACCGGGCAAGCAGTACGGCAAGACCGGCACCTCGAAGCTGGACTTCCTGTCGCTGGGCATCGCGCTGGTCCTGGGCACCGCGGGTCTGCCGCACGTGCTGATGCGCTTCTACACCGTGCCCACCGCCAAGGACGCCCGCCGCTCGGTGGTCTGGGCGATCGGCCTGATCGGCGTGTTCTACCTGTTGACGCTGGTGCTCGGGTATGGCGCCGGCGCGATCGTCGGTGCCGACAAGATCGGGAAGGCGCCAGGAGGCCAGAACTCGGCGGCCCCGCTGCTCGCGCTGGAACTCGGCGGGCCGGTCCTGCTCGGGTTCATCGCCGCGGTCGCGTTCGCCACGATCCTGGCCGTGGTGGCCGGGCTGACGATCACCGCGTCCGCGTCGTTCGCGCATGACGTGTACGCCAACGTGATCAAGAAGGGCGCGGTGGACAGCAAGAACGCCGAAGTGCGGGTCGCCCGCATCACGGCGCTGGTGATCGGCGCGGTCGCGATCGTCGGTGGCATCCTGGCCAAGACCCAGAACGTGGCGTTCCTCGTGGCGCTGGCCTTCGCGGTGGCGGCCTCGGCGAACCTGCCGACGATCCTGTACTCGCTGTTCTGGAAGCGGTTCAACACCCAGGGCGCGCTGTTCAGCATCTACGGCGGGCTGATCGTCACCATCGTGCTGATCGTGTTCTCGCCCGCGGTGTCCGGTACGGCCACGTCGATGATCAAGGGCGCGGACTTCGGCTGGTTCCCGCTGTCGAACCCGGGCCTGGTGTCGATCCCGGTTTCCTTCTTCCTCGGCTGGCTCGGCACGGTCCTGTCCAAGGAGAAGACCGAGAAGTACGCGGAGATGGAGGTGCGTGCCCTCACCGGGGCACACGCCGAGAAGGCCGCCGCCCACTAAGGACGGTGCAGTCCGGCCGTGCCTTCCGGGGCTTGCCCCCGGAAGGCACGGCTTCCTTTATGGGCAGGGAACGCGACCGGATGGGAAGATGGACGGCGTGGTGAATCCTCAAGAGCTGCCGACCGCGTCCGTGTCCGAACTGCCGGACGACGGGATTTCGCTGCTGGACGTGCGGGAGCCCGACGAGTGGGTCGCCGGGCACGTGCCCGGGGCGGTCCATATCCCACTGGGCGAACTGCCGGGCCGGGTCGGCGAACTGAGCCGGTTTCCCGACGACAAACCCGTCTACGTGATCTGCCGGAGCGGTGGCCGGTCCGCGCGTGCCACGGCCTGGCTGAACGCGAGCGGCTGGGACGCGGTCAACGTCGCGGGCGGCATGAAGTCGTGGCACGTCGAGGGGCGCCCGGTGGTCAGCGAACAGGCCGGCGCGGCACCGGAAATCCTCTGAACGCTCATGCATCGGCACGGAGAAGCGGCGTACGGGTACCACAGCCCGAGGCCGTTCCGCGCGCGCCCGCGGGTGCAGTGGGTCGCTTCGCCGCCTCCCGGGATCTACCAGGCGCGCCGGGTGCGCCCTCCCGAGCGCTACACCGGCCCGCCCGCGTACCCGGTCCCGCCACGCTGGGGTTTCCCCAACCTCACCTGGCGCGAGCCGACGAACGTGCCCGGGTTGCCGTCGAGCTTCCCGACGCCGATGGAGCGCACGAGGCTGCTCGCCCGCAACGCGGTGACGGTGCTCTGGTTCATGGCCGGCCTTGCCACCGCCGGCTCGGCCGCCGAGTTCTGGCGGTACGCACTGCTCGTGATCAGCCGTAACTCCGCACTCGATGCCGGCGTCGTCAGCATGTCGGACACGTTGGAGGTCGTCTCCTCGCTGCTTTCGGTCGTCTTCGGGCTGATGGCGATCGGCTGTGTGCTGTGGTGGCTGCTCATCGTCCGGCAGGCGGTGGCGCAGGAGACCGGCCGCGAGCCGCCACGGTCGTCGCGGCAGGTGCTGGCCGGCACCCTGCTGCCCCCGCTGAACCTGGTCATGGCCGGTTCGATCCTCGCCGAGCTGGAACACGCCGTGCTCCGCCGCCCGGCCGAGGAGCGCCCCCGGCCTTCGCGGCTGGTGCTGGCGTGGTGGGCGGCCTGGGCGGTCAACGAGCTGCTCATGGTGCTGGTGATCGTCTGGCGGCTGCGGGACGGCATCCAGGCACAGGCCGACGGGGTGCTGCTGAGCGGCTTGCTCAACGCCTCCGCGGCGATCCTCGCCGGGCTGACCGCGGTGGTGGTGCACCGGCTGAGCAGCCTGGTCGCGCCGGTTTCGCCGCGCCGCCTGCGCCTGCGCCGCGTCCTGTCGGTCCGCGACGCGCCCGACCCGGCCCTCCGCCCCACCCGCCCGTCGGGCGCTTCACGCTGAGACAGGCAGGGTCACCAAGCCCCGGATGACGAACTCGGGCCGCCGCTGCGGTTCGTCCGCCAGCCGCAGTCCGGGCAGCCGGGCGATGAGCGCATGCAGCGCCGCGGCGATCTCGATCCGGGCCAGCGGCGCGCCGATGCAATAGTGGATCCCCGCGCCGAAACCGATGTGCGGGTTGGGTGAGCGGCCGACGTCCAGGGTGTCAGGCGCCTCGAAGACCGCGGGGTCGCGGGCGGCTGCGCCGAGCAGGGCGGCGATCTTCTCGCCCTTGGCGAGGTGGAAACCGGCGATCTCCACGTCTTCGGTCGCGGTTCGCTCGAACAACTGCAACGGCGCGTCGTACCGGATCAGCTCTTCGACCGCGGTTTCGACCAGCGCCGGGTCGTCGAGCAGCCGTTGCCACTGGCCGGGATGCCGCAGCAGCGCCCGGACGCCGTTGCCGATGACGTTCACCGTTGCCTCGTGCCCGGCCATCAGCAGCAGCACCCCGGTGGCCACGACCTCGTCGCCGGTCAGGTCCGCCCGCACCAGGTCGCTCACCAGGTCTTCGCCGGGATGCCGGCGCCGGTCGTCCGCCAGCTCGCGCAGATGGCCGGCGAATTCGCCCGCGGCACGTTCGGCGGCGTCCTGCTGCGCGGTGGGCAGCCCGTACTCGTACATCTTCACGATGGCGTTGCTCCACGACACCAGCCGTGACCGGTCCGCCTCCGATACCCCCAGTAGTTCGGCGATCACCGCGACCGGCAACGGCTGTGCGAGATGTTCGAGCAGGTCGGCGTCGTCGTCCATGGCCTCGGCGAGGTCGGCGACCATTCCGGCGGCGATTTCGGCGACCGTCGGCCGCAGCCGTTCGACGTGACCGCGTCCGAAGGCCGAGGAGATCGATCGTCGCAACCGGGTGTGCGCGGGCGGCTCGTTCTCCAGCAGCGAGTTGCGGTGCAGCAGGTTGAACGAGACGAACCGTTCTGGCGGGGACGCGTCGGTCCAGATCCGGCCGAGTCCGCGATGCCGCAACACCGCCGAGGCCGCGCTGTGGGAAACGGCGATCGCCATGCCGAGACTGTCGTGCCGGTGCACTTCGCCGGCCGAGCGCAGGCGCGCGAACTCCGGGTAGGGGTTGGCGAGGAAAACCGGATCATTGGGGTCGAACACCCGCTGAATCTAACCCGTCACGGCGCAGTATTCTGCCCGACATGGGTAAGGCAGCGCGTAAGAAGAACAAGGCGCCGAAGGTCCGCGACGTGTTCGTGGCACAGCCGTTCGAAGGACTCGCCGCCGAGCCCGAGCTGATCGCGCTGCGTGAGTTCATCCCCTCGGCCACCGCAAGACTGTCGCTTGTGGACAGTTCGGACCGGGTGGTCACGCTCGGCACGGTGCTGCCGATGGCCGCGGCCGCGCTCGTGCGTGCCGACGGCGAGGTGTTCCTCGGCCTGCAGGTGCAGACCCGCTCCTCCGACATCAGCCGCGACCTCGGCCGCGCCCTGCGCTGGGCGTTGGAGGCCGAGGAGGGCGACGTGCTGTCCGTGCCCGACACGACGAGTGCTCCGGGCGAGCGCGAACGTTTGCAGGACCTCCTCGAACCCGGTGCCGAACTCGACGTGACCCTGCACAGCGACTTCTCGTGGTGGCTGCCGGACGACACCGAGCCCACCGGCGACGTGCAGCTTTCGCTGGAGCGCGCCAACGAGGCCATCATGCCCACCGAACGGCTCGGCCCCGGCTCGTACTGGGTGCTGGCCGGCGAGAAGGCGCACCTCCGCTGGGTGCGCCCCGAGCCGGAGAACAAGCTGTTGCAGGCACTGGCGCGGCTCTCCGCGGCTGGTGAACTCGGATTGGGCGAGGGTTCGCGCTACGCGGGCTCCTTCCGCGCACACGGTCTGCTGGTGCCGGTCTGGGACCTCGACCCCGAAGCGCACGTGCGGGAATGGGTCGAGCCCGCCAAGCAACTCGGCGTGCGGCTGGACGCGGCTCTGGCGTCGCTGGACGAAGAGCCGCTGAACGCGGCCGAGCGGCGGGCCCGTGACGGGCTCATCGGACGCCAGCTCACCCTGCGGTGATCTTTCACATCTGCTCGGCCGCGGAGTGGACGGGCGAGGAGTACCGGGCGCCTTCACTGGACACCGACGGCTTCATCCACTGCTCCGACCTCGGCACGGTGCACCTGCCCGCCAACGCGTTCTACGCCGGGCGGATCGACCTGGTGCTGCTGCAGATCGATCCCGGAAAGCTCGACGTGCCGCTGCGGTGGGAACCCGGGCAACCTCCGCACCCCGCCGGTATCTGGTTTCCCCACGTCTACGGGCCGATCAAGGCCGGTGCGGTCGTCGCCGTGCACGACTTCCTTCCCGGGCCCGGCGGCACCTTCCTGCCGCCCGCCGCCGTGAGCGCACCGATTCCATAACCAGGTTGAACGTCGGCTGCCCCCCGCGCGTCTACAGATCGATCTGTTGAAGCAGACAGGCAACCACTGGGGGGCGATGTGCGTGGAGTAGGCGAAGAGCGAAGACCCATGGCAGAGGGAGAAGCCGCGGTGACCATGACGGCGCCTGCCGCGGTGAGCCTGCCGCTGCCCGCATCGTCGTCGGTCGACCTCGCGGACTTCGGGGAGTTCGTCGAGGCCAGCCTGCCCGGCCTGCTGCGCTACGGGCACGCGCTCACCGGCAACTCGCACGACGCCGCGGACCTGGTGCAGGCCGTGCTGGAGAAGATCGGCGCCCGCTGGTCCCACGTCCGGCGCAAGACGGGCGACCCGCTCGCCTACGTCCGCCGGTCCATGGCGAACGCGCATATCTCCAGGTGGCGGCGCACGCGCCGGGAGAACCTCGTCGCGGAAATCCCGGACAGCGTCGCGGCCGCGCGAGCGGACCCGTTCGAGCACGAGCCGCTGTGGCAGGCGCTGCGGGAGCTGCCGCCGAAACAACGTGCCGTTATCGTGCTGCGGTATTACGAAGGGCTGTCCGAGGTGGAGATCGCGGCGACGCTCGGGGTCAGTCAGGGCACCGTGAAGAGCCAGGCCAGCAAGGCGATCGCCAGCCTGCGCAAGAAGATGGGCGAAGGGAGGGAGGCGAGTTGACCGCCCACGACGAGTTGGACGGCGAGCTGCGGCGGCTGTTCGGCGACGCGCGTCTCGACCTGATGCCGCGTGAGGGCGCGGAAGAGGCCGTGGTGGCCGGGGCGCGGCGGATCAAGCGGCGCCGGACCGCCCTCGCCGCGACCGGTGGGGCGCTGGCTGTCACGGCGCTGGTCGCGAACGGCCTGGTCCTGGGTGGCCTGAGGACGGGATCCGGCCAGTCGGCCTCGCCGCCCGCCGAGCCTGTGCTTACCGGCTCCCCGACGTCGTCGACGGTGCCGCAGGTTCCGGCACCGTCGGCCGGGACGATATCGACGGAGAACGGGGCAGCGGACGCACCGTCGCCGACCTCGACGGTGCCGGGCTCGTCGCGCAAGCCGAGTTCGACCGCCCCCTCTCCCCCGGAGCGGGTGCTGACCGTCCCGGTCCTCGGCCCGTCGGGTTACGGCAAGCTGCGGCTCGGCATGTCCTACCAGGAGGCAAGCGCGACCGGGCAGCTCGCGGATCCGTCCACCGCACCAACCACCAAGTGCGAGACCTACACCTTGGTGGAGGGTGTCGACGCGATTTCCGGTGTGGTGATCTCGCAGACGGACGGAATCGTTTCGTTCCAGGGCGAGGCGGTGCGCACCCCGGAGGGCATCGAGGTGGGCTCTTCGACGCTGGCGCAGTTGACGAGGAGCTATCCCGGGCTGGTGAAGGGGAATGCCAACTGGTGGACCGCCTCCGCCGGATCGGGGGCCACCTACTCGTTCTTCGTCACCGACGACGGGACGGTGACGAAGATCCTGCTCGACACCCCGGCCTACGACAACTGCGGCTCATAGGGCTCCGCCGGCGACCGGGGGCATGGTCGGGTCGGCGGCGCCGTCGTCGTCGACCACCGCTTCGCGGGCGAGGAAGTTCTCCACGTCGAACAGGTCGCCGTCGGCGCGCTTGACGATGTTGAGCAGCGTGGTCATCTGGGCGATCTCCTCGACCTGCTCCTTGAGGAACCACTGCATGAACTGCTCACCCTGGTAGTCGTCCTCGTCGCGGGCCGTCTTGGCCAGGGTCTTGATGTCGGCGGAGACCTCCTTCTCCTGTTCGAGCGCGAGCTCCACCAGTTCGGCCACGCCGGCGAATTCGTTGCGCACCTCGCCGGTACCCGGGATTTCGACGTGATGGTCGGTGTCCATCAGGTACCGCACCAGCGCGAGCGCGTGATTACGCTCCTCGACGGACTGGCGGTAGAAACGCTTCGCCAGCTGCGGAAGATCGTCGTTGTCGAACCAGACCGCCAGCGCGAGGTACTGCTGCGAGGCCTTGAACTCGTTGTGCACCTGCTGCTGCAGGAGCTCGTAGAACTTGGAGCGTGGTTCCTTTTTCCTGATGGCCATACCGCCACGATAATGGAATCGCGTCAATATTTCCCACTTCGCTCTGGTGATCTTCGTCCTGTTTGGCTAGGCTCACTGCGCAAAGGTCGTGCTAAATTCGGTTAGGCATTCCTAAAAAGAATTAGGCAAGCCTTTCTTTGCTTTTACACCGGGTCACGCTGGATCGGGCAGGACATGCAGCGTGGCCCGCCCCGGCCGGAGCCCAACTCCGAGCCCGCGATCGGCAGCACCTCGATCCCGGCGTCCTCGAGCCGGGCGTTGGTCTCCATGTTGCGTTCGTAGCCCACGACGACCCCGGGGGCGAGCGCGAGCGTGTTGTTGCCGTCGTCCCACTGTTCCCGTTCGGCGGTCACCGGATCGAGTCCGGTGTCGATCACGCGGAGCTTCTCGATGCCCATCGCCGCCGCCGCCGCGTGCAGGAACGGCTCCGGGCCCTCCACGCGCAGCGAGCCCTCGCTGTCCCGGCACATCGTGTACGCCACCAGGGAATCCCGTGCCAGGGGATACATCACGACGGCATCGCGGTCGACCATCGTGCACACGGTGTCCAGATGCATGGTGGCGCGCGCCTGCGTGATCGGAACCGCCAGCACTGTGTGCGCCAGGTCGTCGGCGAACACCGACCGGGCCAGTGACTCGGCGCCGGCCGGGGTGGTCCGCTCGCCGACCCCGACCGCCAGCACGCCGGGCGCCAGCAGCATCACGTCGCCGCCTTCGACGGGCGCGGAGTGGGCGCCGTAGGCGCGGGCGGCGTGCCGGCATCGCGGATGGTAGGCGTAGATCAGGTCGAGCAGCGCGGTTTCCCTGCGGCGCGCCGGCATGGCCAGCGAGGAGATCGCCACCCGGTCCGCGATCCACACCGAGGAGTCCCGGGTGAACAGCAGGTTCGGCAGCGGGTCGACCACGAAGTCGTGCGGGTGGTGCATCTTCCGCACCAGCGAAGCGCCCTCGGACGCGGGCAGCTCCTCGAAGGTGACGCCGGACATCAGGGCTTCGGCCAGGGTCGCGGCGTCCACAGTGGACAGATGAGAGCGCAGCGAGTCGGCGAGGTCCTCGCCGAGCCGCCTCTGGTCCACCGCCGACTGGAGTGCGGCCGTGTGCGCCCGCGGGTCCGCCAGCGCTTCCCGCAGCACGTCGGCGAGCAGCAGCACCTCGACGCCGCGGCCACGCAGGACATCAGCGAACGCGTCGTGCTCCTGCTGGGCGCGGTCGACCCACGGAATGGAGTCGAACAGCAACTGATCGTTGTTGCGGGGAGTGAGGCGCTTGAGTTCGTTGCCCGGCCGGTGCAGCATCACCGCACGCAGCGGCCCGACCTCGCTGTCCACTCGAGGGGTCACGCATGCAGGTTACGGCAGCCAGGACAGATGTCCACGCAGCAGCGAATAGCCCACGAAAGACACCACGTCCAGCAGGGTGTGCGCGACGATCAGTGGCCACAGCCGGTTGGTGCGCTGCCAGACCCGGCCGAACGCCAGGCCCATGACCAGGTTGCCGACGAACCCACCGAAGCCCTGGTAGAGGTGGTAGGAGCCGCGCAGCACGGCGGCCGTGAGCAGTCCGGCGTTCTCCCGCAGGCCGAGCTGCCGCAGCCGGGTGAGCAGGTAGCCGACGACCAGAATCTCCTCGGCGACCGCGTTGCCCGCCGCCGACAGCGTCAGCGCGACCGGCCGCCACCAGGTGTCGTCCAAAGTGGACGGTTGGACGGCCAGGTTGAAGCCCAGTTTCCAGCCCACGAAGTAGAGCGCGAGTCCCGGGATGCCGATCAACGCGGCCAGTCCGGCTCCCCACAACGCGTCCCGGCGCGGGCTCAGCCGGTCGAGGCCGACAGCCGACAGCCTTGTCCCGCCGCGGACCAGCAGGTACGCGCCGAGCGCGCCCCACGCGAACAGTTGCGCCGCGGCCAAGAGCTGGGCCAGCAGGTCGAGCAGGTCCGAGGCGGCCTGCGGCACGTTCAGCGCGACGTGCTGCCGGCTCAGCGGCTCGGGGCGCAGCAGCGAGTCCAGCAGGGACACCAGGCTGCGGGCCCCGGACATGCCGAGGGTGACCGAAAAGACGATCAGCAACTCGATCTTGAGCCGTCGGCGTTGAAGTTCGGCGGTGACCGGTTCGGGTACCTCCGGGCGCTCGGGGCGCAGCCAGTCGCGGACCAGGGATGTCACCCTCGCACGCTACCGTCTCGAACCATGAACATCGCCACCGCTGATCGCGTCGACCGCGGCGAACTGCTGGATTTCCTGCGCACCCGGCACCGGGCCGTCCTGATGACCACCCGGGCCGACGGCACCCCTCAGCTGTCCCCGGTGACCAGCGGGATCGACACGCAAGGCCGGTTCGTCGTGGCCACCTATCCGCAACGGGCGAAGGTCCGCAACGCCCGGCGTAACCCGGCCGTGTCGGCCTGTGTCCTTTCGGACGAGTGGAACGGTCCGTGGGCGCAGTTCGATGGGCAGGCCGAGGTGCTCGACCTGCCGGAGGCGCTGGAACCGCTGGTCGAGTACTTCCGGTGCATCTCGGGAGAGCATCCGGACTGGGACGAATATCGCGAGGCCATGCGGCGGCAGGGCAAGAGCCTGATCCGTGTCACCATCACGCGCTGGGGGCCGATCGCCACCGGCGGCTTCCCGCCCGAGCTAGCGTAGGCCCGCGAGGAACGGGCAGCCCACGAGCCGGCGAAGCTCCGCGGCCAGTTGCGGCGGGTTCCGCACCGGCCGGGAGAAGGCCAGGCGCACGTCGTGATCGCCCGTCGCGGTCTCGACCCGCAATCGCAGCCCGAACCGGTCCAGGCCCAGTGGCCGGATCCGCCCGTCGCGCAACTCCTCCGGCACATGCCGGGTGAGCTGCCCGACGACGTCCGGGTGCCGCGTTTCCAGATGCCGCAGCCACTCGGCCTCGTAGGCGAGGAACGGGTCCGGCGAAGCCGCGCTGAAGACGTGCGGCTGCAGGGAGTGGGTGCCCTCGGCGTCCGCGAGGACCATGGACGCCGCGGTCAGCCAGCACATCCGGGCACCGTGCCCGAGGCCGAGCAGTCGTGGGTCCGGGCGCGTTTCCGCTATCCGGAGCGCCTTCGCCCGCGCCGAGGCCTCGCTGAGCGGACGCAGCCAGCCGGTGATCCACAGCAGCCCACGGACGGGTTCACGAAGCTCGACCGGGGCCGGGTCGGCCAGCTCCAGCATCACCGCGACCTCGTCCTCTCCGAGCAGGGGATGCTCCTCCCGGAGCAGGATGCTCACGCTCCCGCTCGGGTGCACGTGATGCAGTTCCGGCACCACACGCGGACCGGAGGCGACCGGCATGAGCGCACCGGAGGAGTTGCGCGACGCGATGGTCCTCGCGCGTTCGGCGGGGCTGGGCGTCGGCGGATGACGGGTTTCGGTCACGAGCCACCTCCTACTTAGGTGAGCCTAACTTAGGCCGGTGACGCAGGGAAGTGCTCGGATTCGGGGGACTCGCGTGGCCGGGCGGCGCGGCACCAAGGTGCACGCGGATCGAACGGATTTGTCCGCTTATCGTACGCTACTAGCGTGTCCCTTGTGTCAAGCGCTGCGGAACTCACGCCACCCGGCCCTCGTGGAATTCCACCCCTGTTCGCGCGGCTCGTAGACGATTCGGCGCTGTTCCCGCCAGGGGACGCCAACATGCCCGAAGCGCTGCGCGCCCACTTCGCGACCCGAGCCGGCGAGCATGCGGGACTGCTCGGCGTGTTCCTGTGCCAGGCCTCGCGGCTACCGGAGCTCATCACCGAGTTGATCAAGGTGAAGCCGAAGGAGCCGCTGCCGCTGTCGCTGATCATCGACACCGGGCTCGGCGGGGTGCCCAAGGCGATCTCCATCGTGGAGTCGCGCAGCGAGCTGCTGTCGCTGCGGATGGTCGAGATGCCCGCACCGTCCGATGTGGACGAGGTGTGGCTGGAGCGGGTCTCGGAGTTCGTGCCCGAGGACGTGATCCGGGTGGTCGAACCGAGGCGGGGCGTCGGGTGGCTCGACGGGGTGCGCAAGGTGATCGAGCACGGTAGCTGGGCCAAGATCCGGTGCGGCGGCCTGTCCAGTGAGAACTTCCCCAGCGTCGACGAGGTAGCGGACTTCCTGTCCGTGGTCAGCGGCTACCCCGGCGCCTCGTTCAAGGCGACGAACAGCCTGCACCGGGCCGTCCGGCACCAGGAGGACGAGACCGGGTTCGTGCACCACGGCTTCCTGAACCTGCTGGTGGCGGTCGGGCGCTGCCTGTCCGGCGGGAACGTCCGCGAGGCGTTGGCGTCGACGGACGCCGAAGTCCTCGCGGAGGAGGCGCGCGGCCTGTCCGAGCCCGCCGCCAAGGCCGTCCGCGCGCTCTTCGCGTCTTACGCGTCGGCGAGCTTTGTGGAGCCGGTCGCCGATCTAGAGGTGCTTGGCCTGCTGTGAGTGCCGAGGGGTCGCTGACCCTGGAGCGCGGCCTCGCGCTGCTGCAGGCCGTGGCGGACGCGGGCGGTGAAGTCGCGACCATCTCGGAGCTCGCGGACTCGATCGGAGCGAGCCGGGCCGCCGTCTACCGGCTGCTGACCCCGCTCGCCGCGCGCGGCCTGGTACGGCGGGACGGCAGCAAGGTGCGGCTCGGCGTGGGGGTCCTGCGGCTGGCCGAGCAGGTGGTGCCGCAGCTGCGCGAGGCGGCACGCCCGGTGCTGCGGGACCTGGCCGAGAAGGTCGGCGCGACGGCGCATCTGTCGGTCGCCAACGGAGATCAGCTCGAGTCCGTTGCCGTGGTGGAACCTTCCTGGACGAACTTCCACGTCGCCTACCGGGTCGGCGCACGGCACCCGATCGGCGCCGGGGCCGCCGGCAAGGCGTTGCGGCTGCGTCCGGGCGGTCGCGGCTGGGCCGCGGTGACCGGCGAGGTGCAGCGCGGGACCAGCGGGCTCGCCGCTCCGGTGCGCGGAGTGCCGGGGCTGCGGGCCAGCGTCGGCGTGGTCACGCTGGGTCCGCTCGACGCGGAGAAGGTCGGGCCGCGCGTGCTCGAAGCGGCGACCGCGCTTACCGAGGTGTTGCGTTGAGCAGTGGCCTGACCATGGTCAGCAGCAGGGCCACGTCTATGCCGAACAGCACGCGTTCGAACAGGCCGACCGCGATCTCCGGATGGACCTGCGACCACAGGAAACCGCCCAGGACGACCGCGACTCCGCCCGCGCTGGCCGAGGCCAGGCGGCGGATGGCGGTTCGGCGCGCTTCCCACGGGCAGGTGCCGCCGGGGCCGCGGGTCAGCAGCCAGGCCGCGGAGGGAAGCGCCACGAACGCCACGAGCGCCGCGATGTTGTGCACGTTCCCGCTCAGCGAGCGCGGCGCCCCGGGCGGGTCGACCTCGAACAGGGTCAGCACGGTCAGCCCGCCGCACCACAGACCGAGCAGCGTGAGCGCCGCACGATCACGCCGGACCCCGGCGATGCCGACCAGCAGGGCGGTCGAGCCGAGCACGAGGGCGAGGCACATCGCGGTGAACAGCGGTGCGGCCGAGAATCCGAGGCCCAGCCGGCCGTAGACGTACTCGGACAGCGTCTGCGAGATGGGGCTGATCTGCCCGGCGAGCCGGAAATGCAGCTCCAGCGAAATGGCGACGGCCAGCGCGACGCCGACCACCGCGAGACGGCCTGGCAGGGTCGAGACGGTTTTCACGGCGGGCTCCTCGACAGATCAGCCAGTTACGGGCGAAGGGCAGGGCACCCGGACTTCACTGCCCGTTCACCCTGCCCTCATCTGGACGTCGATCGAGGTTAGGAGATCAACTGGTCGGACGCCAAATCGTGGCGGGTGCTCACCGCGAACGCTCAGCCGGTGACGAACTGCACCAGGGCCAGCGCGGCGAAGCCGGCGAAGGTGAAACCGGCGATTCGCTGGAGCAGCTTCGGCCGGATCCGGGCACGCACCTTGTGCCCGATCAGCACGGCCACGCCGGCGACCACGACCAGGGACAGGAACGCGCCGACGCCGACGGCCAGCGGTTGCGCGTAGCGTGCGGCGAGCCCGGCGGTGGCGAGCTGGGAGGCGTCACCCCATTCGGCGGCGAAGAGCACGCCGAACGACGTGACGGCCGAGCGCAGGAAGGGCACCGGACAGGGGCCCGAGCGCGAGGCGTCCTCCTCTCCGTCACCGCCGGGCGAGAACCCGGCGCGGAGCAGCATGACGGCGCCGACGCCGAACAGCGCCGTGACCACGCCCGCCACCACCTGATCCGGCAACAGCGTCAGCGCGTGCCCGAACAGCACCGCGACCAAACATTGCACGGCGAACGCGGCGGCGACGCCGGCGAATACCGGCCAGGCCCGGAACCGGGTGGTCAGCACAAGGGTGGCGACCAGTGTCTTGTCCGGCAGCTCCACGGCCAGGACCAGGGCGAACGTGCTGACAAGCGCCAGCAGGGCGGTCGACATCGGTGGTGCTTCCCCCTTTCACCGCAACGGTAAAGGGGGATTTTCGGAAACGCCAGCGGATGGGAATAGCGAATTATTGTTTTTGGTGTGGTCGGACTATTTTTTCGGTCTGCCTAAATCAATTTTGCCGGCCGCCTCAGTCGAGGATTCCGGGTACCGTCGCGGCACCCTTGCGCGCCGGCCGGCCGTCGAAGGTCGGCAGGTCGGGATGCGGTTCCCGCAGCGCCTCGAGGTTCACCTCCGAAGGATACGGACTCATCACTCTGTTTGTCGGCAGGACCTAGGTCCTGCCAAGATCAGGACCCTCGGACCTGACGCGGGCGGGGGTGCCGGGAGCAGGCTGACGGCGTGGATGTGCTCCAACTCGCGCGGTGGCAGTTCGGTATCACCACCGTCTACCACTTCCTGATGGTTCCGCTGACGATCGGACTGTCCGTGCTCGTCGCGGGGATGCAGACGGCCTGGGTGCGCACTGGCGAGGCGCGCTACTACAAGATGACCAAGTTCTGGGGCAAGCTGCTGCTGGTCAACTTCGCGATGGGCGTGGTGACCGGAATCGTGCAGGAATTCCAGTTCGGGATGAACTGGAACGCCTACTCCCGGTTCGTCGGTGACGTGTTCGGCGCGCCACTGGCGATGGAAGGGCTGGTCGCGTTCTTCGTCGAGTCGACGTTCCTCGGGCTGTGGATCTTCGGCTGGGACCGGCTGCCGAAGAAGGTGCACCTGGCCTGCGCCTGGGCGTTCTCCCTGGCGACCATCGCGTCGGCTTACTTCATCCTGGCCGCGAACTCGTGGATGCAGCATCCGGTCGGGGTGGACCTCGTCGACGGCAGGCCGAGGATGAACTCGATCTGGGCGGTGCTGACGAACAACACCGCGCTCGCGGCCATTCCGCACACCATCGCCGGGGCGTTCTCGGTGGCGGCGGCGTTCCTCGTCGGGGTGGCCGGCTGGCACCTGTGGCGCAGGCGCGATGAGCATGCCGGGGTCTGGCGGTCGTCCCTGCGGCTCGGTGCGTGGACCGGTGTGGTGTCCTTCGCGGTGCTCGCCATCACCGGAGACATGCAGGGCAAGCTGATGTTCGAGCAGCAGCCGATGAAGATGGCGTCGGCCGAGGCACTGTGCCACACCGAGCAGCCGGCCAGCTTCTCGATCATCGCCATCGGGGACGTGGCGAAGCAGGACTGCGAGGACGTCAAGACCTTCAGCGTCCCGGCGCTGCTGTCGTTCCTCGCGCACCACGATTTCTCGACGGAGGTGAAGGGCGTCGAGGACCTCGTGGGCGAGTACCAGGCGCATTACGGCACGAACTATCCCAACGATCCCGCGCTGGGCGAGTTGGCCGGCAAGCCGATCGACTACACGCCGAGCCTTCCGGTGACCTACTGGGGCTTCCGCGCGATGATCGGTTTCGGCGCTCTTTCGGTGGGGATCGGCGTGCTCGCGCTGTGGCTGGCCCGCGACCCCCAAGGGAGAAGCAAGGCGCGCCCGAATCGTCTCCGAAGCCGAATCCGCGACTCGAAATGGTTCCCGCGCCTGCTTCTGCTGGGGATCGCCACGCCGTTCATCGGGAACAGCGCGGGGTGGATCTTCACCGAAATGGGCCGCCAGCCGTTCGTCGTCGCGCCCAACCCCACGGGTATCGACGGCGTGTGGATGTTCACCGCCCAGGCCGTTTCCCGGCTGTCCACCGGCGAGGTGTGGACCTCACTGATCGCGCTGACCACCGTCTACCTGGCTCTCGGCGCCGTCGAACTGTTCCTCATGCACAAATACGTGCGCGGCGGCATAGAGGGCGTGCTTCCCCCGGAAAAACCCAAGCAGAACAGCGATTCCGGCGACGCACTCGCCTTCGCCTACTGACGACGCCCGAAGGACCAACGCGATGAACCTCCCCACCCCAACCCCCCACCCTCCCGGGGGGCGACCCCACGTCCAGCCTACCGCCGCCCGGTGCTTTTTCCCGGGTCACGCGGAAAGTTGTGGACAACCGGGGTCGCTGTGGACAACTCCGTGGATAACCGCGGCGGCGGCCGTGGAATGTCGGGGGCGTGTGCTATGAGCCTCGAGACGGCCTGGTTCTGCATTGTCGCGGTTTTCTGGCTGGGATACCTGTTCCTGGAGGGCTTCGACTTCGGGGTCGGCATGTTGCTGCCGATCCTCGGCCGCGACGACACCGAGCGCCGCGTCATGATCAACACGATCGGTCCGGTCTGGGACGGCAACGAGGTGTGGCTGATCGTGGCCGCGGGCACGATGTTCGCCGCCTTCCCCGGCTGGTACGCGTCACTGTTCTCGGCCGCGTACCTGCCGTTGGTGCTGGTGCTCCTGGCGCTGATCGGCCGCGGTGTCGCGTTCGAGTACCGCGGCAAGGTCGATTCCGAACGCTGGCGCCGTACCTGGGACCGCGTGATCATGGCCGGTTCCTGGATAGCGCCCCTTGGCGTCGGGCTGATCCTGACCACCACCTTCGTCGGGCTTCCCCTCGACGCGCACGGCAACCGGATCGGGTCCGCGTTCGAGGCGATCCGGTGGGACACCCTGCTTGGCGCGCTCGCCGTCGCCGGGTTCTCGCTCGTGCACGGCGCCGCCTTCCTGACCCTGAAAACCGCGGGCGAGTTGCGCGAACGCGCGAGGCTCCTCGCCCATCGCGTGCTCCCCGTCGCGCTGCTGCCCCTGCTGGCGCTGCTCGTGCTGGTACAGGCGCGCGAAGGTACATTGTGGACATTCGTGTCACTCGCGGTGGCGGTGGTGGCGGCCGGTGTCGCCTGGCGCAAGCTGGCCGTCGACCGTGACGGCGTTGCCTTCGCCGCACTCGGAGTCACCATCGGGGCCGCCGCCGTAACGCTGTTCGGGGCGCTCTACCCCGACGTCCTGCCATCCACTGTGGACTTGGCGAACTCGTTGACCGTCACGAGCACGGCAGCCAGCCCGTACACCCTGAAGGTGATCACCTGGGTCGGCGGATTCGGGGCCCCCGCGGTCCTGGTCTACCAGGGCTGGACCTACTGGGTCTTCCGCAAGCGGATCAGCGTGCGGCATATCCCGCCGGTGCACACCCCATGAGCCTTCCCGGACGCACCATCCTTCCCGCATTTGTGTCCAAAACGGACACATTGCGCCCGGGAAAGGGTCCGCTCGGCGCGCTGCCCGCCCTGTCGATGGCGGCGCGCCGGGCGCTGGGCCTGGCGGGGGTCCTCGCGCTGCTCAACGCCGTCGCACTGGTGGCACAGGCATTCCTGCTCGCCTCGGCATGTGCGGAGATCGGGCACGGTCTCCCGGCGACCAAACTCGCCGCACTGCTCGGTGTGGTGCCCGCGCGTGCGGCTGTCGCCTGGGCGATGCGCCTGGTCGCCGCTCGCGCCGCCGCGGGAGCCAAGGAGGAACTGCGTGCCAGGGCGGTCGACCACGCCCTGCGGCTGGGTCCGGAATGGATCGCCGCACGCGGTCCGGGCGAACTGACCGCGCTGACCACCAAGGGCCTGGACGCGCTCGACGCATACTTCACCGAGTACCTTCCGGCGCTGGTGACCGCCGCGGTCGTCCCACTCGCGGCCGGTGCCGCCGTGCTGTTCGCCGACTGGCCGTCCGCGGCGATCATCGCGCTCACCGTGCCGCTGTTGCCCGTGTTCGCGATCCTGGTCGGAAAATACACCGCCGACCGTTCCGCGGCGGCCGCCGACACGATGCACCGGTTGTCCGGTCACCTGCTGGAACTGGTTCGCGCGCTGCCCGTACTCGCCGCGTTCCGCCGCGCGGAGGCACAGGCGGAGGCGGTTGGCCGGGTGTCCGACCGGCACCGGCGCGCGACCCTGAAAACCCTGCGGGTCGCGTTCTCCTCGGCATTCGTGCTCGAACTCGCGACGATGCTGTCCGTCGCACTGATCGCGGTGGTGATCGGAGTCCGGCTGGTGTCGGGCGATCTGTCGCTGACGATCGGGCTCGCCGTGCTGATCCTCGCCCCCGAGTGCTACCAGCCGCTGCGCTCGGTCGGCGCGGCGTTCCACGCGAGCGAGGACGGCGTCGAGGCCGTGCGACGTGTCACCGAGATCCTGGCCGAACCTGCACCCTTGAACGGTTCAGTCGGTTCAGTCGTTGCCGGTCGTGCCGAAGTCCGGGTGGACGGGTTGCGGGTGTCGCGGCGGAACGGCTTCGCGCCGGACGGCGAATCGTTTTCGGTGAAGCCCGGCGAAATCGTGTGGTTGCGCTCTCCCAGCGGTGCCGGCAAGTCCACGACCCTGTCCGTCCTATTAGGATTTGTCATGCCGCGCGAAGGAACGGTCACAGTGGACGGCGTTCCGATGAGTGAGCTCGATTTGGCCGCCTGGCGGCGCAATGTCGCCTGGGTGCCGCAGTCGCCGGCCTTCACCGGCGGCACCGTTCGCGCGGAACTCGAACTCGCCCTGGCCGACCAGGACGAGGATCCACTTCCCGGTGAGATCGAAGACGTACTGGCGGCCATGAACCTCACAGGTTTCGAGTCCGCGAGGACCGACCGGCTTTCCCTGGGGCAGCGCCAGCGCGTCGCCGTCGCCAGGGCGTTGTTGCGGGTCCGGCACGGGGCGTGGCTCCTCCTGCTCGACGAGCCCACCGCGCACCTCGACGCGACGAACGCCGCAAGCGTGATGGCGGCAGTGGAAGCCACCCGCGATTCCGGCGCCGCGGTGGTGATCGCGGCGCACGCACGCGACGACCCTCGGGTGTCGAACGCGCGGCCTGCCGCCGCCGTGGGGACGCGGCCGGAAACTTCGCAGTTCGTAGGAAACAGCCTCGGGAAACTGACCGACCATCGACTGGTCCTGGGAGCGGTACTCGGCGCGCTCGCGCTGGTCTCCGGTCTCGCGTTGACCGCGGTGTCGGGATGGCTGATCGCGAAGGCCGCACAGCAGCCACCGATCCTCACCCTCACGGTGGCCGTGGTCGGCGTGCGCGCGTTTGGGCTCGCACGAGCCGGGCTCCGCTACATCGAGCGGCTCACGACGCACGACGCCGCGTTCCGAATCGCCGGACGGTTGCGAGTGGACCTGTGGCGCGCGCTCGTGCGGATCGGCCCTGCCAGAGCCCTCGGCCTTCGCGACGGTGAGGGTCAACGACGGCTGGTCGCCGACGTCGACACCGTCCGCGACCTTCTTCCCCGGGTGGTCACGCCGCCCCTCGTCGCCGGCGCGGTGCTGGTGAGCGCGGTCGTCGTGCAGACCGTCCTGCTGCCCTCCGCCGGCCTCGTGCTTTTCGGCGCTGTGTTGTCAGGCGCGCTTGGCGGACCGCTGCTCGCACTCCGACTCGAGCGCCGGGCCACTTCCGCGCTCGCGTCCGGGCGGCGGGACGTGAGCGCGAAGGTGCTCGCGCTGTTCTCGGTCGCAGCCGAGCTGCTGGCCTTCGGCGCGTACCGCTCGCGCCGAGCCGAACTCGCGAGCGCCGACGCTCGCCTTGCCGCGCAAGCCCGTCGACAGGCCGTCGGCGCCGGTGCCGCGGACGCGCTGATCACCTTGACCACCGGCCTGGCGGCCGTGACCAGCGTCTGGCTGGCGGCCTTGGACGGGCGGCTCGACCCGGTGCTCGCACCCGTTCTCGCGCTCGTGCCCCTCGCCCTCGCCGAGGTGCTGGCCCTGCTGCCACCCGTCGCCCAGCATTGGAACACTCTCCGCCGCTCTCGTGTTCGTCTTGCCAACCTGGGGGAGGCGCCCGCCCTCCGCTTCGAGCGTGACAACGAGGCACACGTCACCGGGAACATCCGCTGGCCCGGTGGTGAGCCCGTGCTGCACGGGGTCGACGTACGGATTCCGGCGGGAAAGTGGGTCGCGGTGACCGGGGCGTCGGGTTCGGGGAAGTCGACCTTGCTGGCCGCCTTGCTGGGTTTCCTCGACGTGCGGGGCAGCCTCCCCACGGAGATCGCCTGGGCACCGCAGGATCCGCAACTGGTGTCCACCACGGTCGCCGAGAACCTGCGCCTCGCCGACCCGCACGCCACCGACGACCAGTTGATCGAGGCCCTTCACCTCGCCTGCCTGCCGGACCTCGGCCTCGACACCGTGCTCGGCAGCGCGGGTAGCGGCTTGTCCGGTGGCCAGGCCCAACGTCTCGCGCTGGCCCGCGCACTCGTCGCCGCGCCGAAAGCTCAACTCGTGCTCCTCGACGAGCCGACGGCACACCTCGAAGAACCCACGGCGGCCAAGATCCGCGCCAACCTGCGCACGGTGCTCGCCGGCCGGACCGTCGTGTTCGTGACGCACCACCTGGCGGAATCGGAGGAAGCCGACCTCGTGCTGGAGGTGTGCGACGGACGCGTCCGTACCAGGAAGGGCGTCTACCCTTGACACTGCTCATGGAACCGACTCTCGCCGCGCAGGCGCTGTCCGCGGCCACCGAGATCACGACCGCGGCACTGTCCGGGGACGAGCCCGACACGGTGCTGGGCTCGGTCGTGCAGAAGGCCGCGGAGCTGGCACGTGCCGACCTCGGCCTGGTCATGGTGCGCGCGGACGACGGGAGTGTCTCCGTGGAGGCCGCGCACGGCTGCCACACCACGGAGCTGCGAGGTCTGGTCCTGCCCGCGGAGTCGGCCGCCGGCCAGGTGGCCCGCGGCGGGGACACCGTGGTCGCCGCGGACTTCACCACAGATCCGCGCACGGCACCTTACGTGCCCGGCGAGCTGTCCGGCTTCGGACCGTTCGCGGCCGCGCCCTTCGGGTCGGGCGGCCGGGTGCTCGGGGCGCTGGCGGTGTACCGGCTGCCGGAGTCCGAGGCGTTCTCCCCGGCCACCGTCGAGGTGCTGACCGCGTTCGCCGCGCAGGTCGGCGTGGTCCTGGCGCTCGCCGAAGGAGCCGACGCACGGCACCGGCTCACCCTCTACCAGGAGCGCGAGCGGATCGCCCGCGAGTTGCACGACGTGATCGTCCAACGACTGTATGCGGCAGGTATGCAGCTCGACCGCGTGCGCAGGCGGATGCGCAAGCGGTTCGCCGGAACGGACGCCACCCGGCTCGGCGAGGCGATCGACCAGCTCGACCAGACCATCGAGGAGATCCGCGCGACCGTGCGGGGACTCCGTTCGCCCGCTCCGGAACCGCAGCCGGCCGCGGACCTCGCCGAGTCGGCCCGCGACGAGATTCGCATCGCCGGTGAACTGCTCGGCTTCCCGCCGACGCTGGAGCTGTCCGGCGAGTTCGCCGACATCCCCGCCGAGCGGGCCGACCACATCCGGGCGGCGATGCGCGAAGCGCTGTCCAACGCCGTCCGGCATTCCGGCGCCAGCGAGATCAGGGTGACCTTGCATCGTGACGCCCGGGAGGTCCGGCTGCGGGTACGGGACAACGGGTCCGGCGTGCCGCAGGGGGTGGCGACTCGTGGACTGCGTCATCTGGCCGAGCGGGCGGACAGCGCGGGTGGGAAGTTCTACATCAACTCCTCACCCAGCCTGGGCACGCTCGTCGCGTTCGACCTGCCCCTTTCCCGCGAGGTCGCGCGCTAACGCGGTCGCGTCACCAGGGTGACTTCGAGCGTGACCTGCGGCCCTGAGGTCGGCGCCCGGCTGCCGCGATCGCGTTGCCTTGACGACGTACCCCTGGCCGGCTCTCGGCTAGCTCCTGTCTCGCCGGGCGACCCAGGCGGCTGCCTGCGTCCGGCGTTGCATGCCGAGCTTGGCGAGCACCGAGGTGACGTAGTTCTTCACCGTCTTCTCGGCCAGGAAAAGGCGTTCGGCGATCTCCCGGTTGGACAGTCCGTCGCCGATCAGTTCGAGCACGCTGCGCTCGCGTTCGGTGAGCTGGGCCAGGGCGTCGTCGTCGTGGGGATTGCGGAACTTTTCGAGCACCCGCGCGGTGGTGAGCGGGTCGAGGAGGGACCGGCCGGCCGCGACCTCGCGCACCGCGTTGACCACGTCCTGGCTACGCACCTGCTTGAGCAGGTAGCCGGAGGCGCCCGCCATGATCGCGCCGACCATGGCCTCTTCGTCGTCGAAGGCGGTCAGTACCAGGCACTTCGGTGGATTCGGCTTCGACCTGAGCTCCCGGCACAACGCCACGCCGTCGGCGTCACCGAGGCGTACGTCCACCACGGCCACGTCCGGCTCGAGGTGCATCGCGACGGCCAGCGCCTCTTCAGCACTGCCCGCTTCGGCGACGACCTCGATGTCCGGTTCGTCGCCGAGTAGCTCCCGCAGCCCCCGGCGCACCACCTCGTGATCGTCGACGAGCAACACCTCGATGGCCATACCATGAGATTACGTGTGTGCACACAACGCGCTGGCCCGGCGTCGTCGGTGTGCTTACGTACGTAGCCATACAGGTGGAGCTACCGATTTGTCGACAGGCTTTTTCCGTGAAGCTTACGGGTGCCGTTGGTCGACCAAATCGGAGACGAAGCATGTCAGTGACGACGAACCGCATCCCTGCCCTCCCCGGCGAGCGTCCGCCCCGGCCGCCGCTCTACGACCAGTTCTTCTACATCGCGCTGTGCAAGGTGGTACGTGGCGAAATCGGCACCACCAGCCTGAACGGCGCGCTGAGGCACCGAACCGACGAACTCCCCGCACGTGTCGTGGGTGCTCTGTTCGTGCTCTATCGCGACGGTTTCGTCGCCCTGGGTAGCGAACCCAACCCGCGAGACGGGTGGCGCCAGGCCAAACTCACGTCACGTGGTATCAGGCTGCTCGCCGACTGGGGCGGCCCGGTGACCCGGGAACCCTGAGGGTCACCCGGCGAAGGAGGCCCAGACCCGGCGGGACGCGGCCTCCGGGTCCGACGCGACCGAAACCGGTACGTCCCAGATCCGGGTGAGCGCTTCCCCGTCGCGGTACTCGGGCCAGCCTGGGTCGCCGGTCGTCGCGAAGGACGTCCACGCCTTGCGGAGTTCCTTGCCGAGCAGTTCGGCCTCGGCCGGCGCGGCGCCGCCGAACAGCATGACGGCGAACGGGTCGTCAAGGTTGCCGAAGATCAGCGGGATGTCGAGCGCGTGGCAAGCGCCGAGCACCGGGCTGGGCCACGTGAGCTCGTACAGGTAGCTGCGCCCGGGGTGGTTCTGGGCGCACCACAACGAGGGCATCCGGAAGATCCGGTCGGAGAGGATGAGCTCCGCGAGTTGGTCCTCGGCCAGTTCCGGGTACGCGCCGCGATAGCCGGTGAGCGCTGACGGCGGCAGTCCCAGCGCCTCTGGCTTCCCCGGTGCCGCACCCATGATTCGGGTGAACAGCCGGTACTCGTCGCGGTTGAACCCGGCGATCAGGTCCACTTCGCCGCGCAGCCCGTGCCACGCGCGCCCGCGCACCACCTCGCCGTCGATCACCGGTCCGTACGGCGTGATCTTCCCAGGGGCCGCCTGCACCCCGTGAATCGCTTCCGGAGTGATTCGCGCGAAGGCCTCGACCGAAAGGTCCGAACCGAGCGCGGTGGCGATCTGCTCGCTGGAGCGCCTGGCGTTTTCCTCCGGAAGGAACCCGTCGGCGATGCTCTGCCCGATGGCCCGGCGGAACAGACCGCGCCCCGCCTCGGCCGCCGTCAGTGCCGCCACCGCGGTCGCACCGGCTGATTCCCCGAAAACGGTGACATTGTCCGGATTTCCGCCGAAGCCCGCGATGTTGTCCTGCACCCAGCGCAGGGCCGCGACCTGGTCGAGAAGCGCGCGGTTGTTCGGTGCGTCAGGCAACCAGCCGAAGCCCTCGAAGCCGACCCGGTAGTTCAGCGTGACCAGGACCACCCCGGCCCGCGCCAGGTTCGCGCCGTCGTACTGCGGCTGGCTCGCGGCGCCGATGAGGAACGCGCCGCCATAGAGCCAGACCATGACCGGGAGACTCGCGCCCGGATCGGGTGTCCAGACGTTGACCGTGAGGGATTCTGTGCTGTCTCCCGGATTCCACAACGACGGCAAGTCGGGGAACCGGGAGGGCTGGGGCACCGCGGCGCTGTATCGCGTGGCGTCGCGGACACCGTCCCAGCTTTCCGGCGGTGCCGGCGCCTGGAACCGGCGGGGACCGTCGAGCGAAGCGGCATACGGGATTCCCCGGAACACGGCCAAGCCGTGCTCCACGCTGCCCTGGACGCTGCCGTACGTGGTCTTCATGATCGGAGTCACGGCTCCATGCTAAGTACCCGCCCGCCATTCACCCACCTTTCCGCTCAACGGAAGCTCAGTCGCGAGCTCCGCCAGCCCGCGTTCCCGTCGTGCGTGTTCTACGTTCGCGTCGCGCGTGTTCCCCGTTGCGGCAGCGTGCCCCCTGCGTCTGGTTCACCTCATCACATCACGGTAAGCGGTTCCTTTATTGAGATGATCGTCGACACGGCAGCCCTGGCTAAGCCGTCATCGCGGTCAGGAACTCGTGGGTCTCCGGATCGGTGGAATACACGCAGGTTCCTTGCATGCCCCGGGTCAGCAGCACCTTGTAGGTATTCCGGATCAACGCTCCGAAGTGAAGTTCCGCGGCTTTCCCGACGCTCGGGTCGTGCGAATACTCGCGGCGGGCGACCCACTGGTCACCGCGCCGGACGAAATCGGGTCCGAAGATCACGCCGGACCAGTCGTACTCAAATCCTTGAGCCGTGTAGATGCAGCCCACCTGATTGAATCCGCGATCGTCCGAGGCCCAGTAGTAGGACTCTGGTGCGTCGGGAACGCGTTTGTTCGGCTTCGCGTTCCACGGGCGCCGCCATTCGCCGATCTCGACGTCCGGCACGAGTGTCTTCCCGTGCCCGGTGGACGCCGGGTCGCTCCATGGCCAGCAGAAACCGGCGGCGAGGCGCGCTGTTCCGCCATTGCGTTCCCGCTGTTCGAGAAGCCATGACTCGATCGCCTCCGGTGACGCCGCGCTGGTCACCGTGAAGTCGTCGTCCGTCGCCGCGGCGATGCTGCTCCAGGTGACCGCCGGCCGGCGGTCGATGCCGAGCAGGCGGGCCACCCACTGGTCGAACGCGTCCGAACCGCCGCAACGGAACTGGCCTTCGAGGCGAACGACGTCCACCCGGCAGGCCAGGGCTTCGGCGGCCGCCGTGATTTCCGTGAGCGAGCCCATCTCGCCGGGCCGCACGGTTTGGTGCTCGTCGAGGAGAAAGACCGGCACCCAGGCGACGTCGATCAACTCGTCGATCTGCCGGCGAGCCCTGTCGCGCACCTCTCGCCGGGTATACCGATTCGCACTGGTTTCACGAATCCGGTGCGATTCGTCGCAGACCAGCACGTCCAGTTCCCGTGGTTCGGCGTCCGAGTAGCTGTTGAAATACTTGAACAGCGTCTTCACCCGCGCGCTGCGGCTGCCGGCGACCTTGCGCATCGTGTTCGTGAAGGCGCTGGATCCGGTCGCGTGCTGGACGGTCCGCCCCCGCCTGGCGAGTTCGCCGAGCAGGCTCAGTGCGATCACGCTCTTGCCCGAGCCGGGTCCGCCCAGGACGACCACGACGGTTTGGGTGCGGGCCGCGCGTGCGCGTTCGACCGCCTGGGTCACGAGCTTGAACGCCACTTGCTGCTCGTCGAGCAGCACGAACTGCTCGCGCTCCTGGATCTCCTTGGCCGCCAGGTTGAGCAGTGGTTTCGTCGGCGCATGGTGGAAGCCCAGGAACTGGTCACCGGCCCGCCGCGCATCCTCGCGGCTACCCTCGGCGTCAAGCAGCGAGCACAGGTGCTCGAGGAGTTCAGCCCTGTCGTCCAGGGTGAACAGGCGGCCGAACTCGGTCTGCCGATACTGCCTCAGGGAGGAGATTCCCGAGACGCTCGCGTTGTGCAGATAGGCGACACCGTGCACGGATCCGGGCCGTTCGGCGAGGGCCGGCGTGGAATCGACCAGGTATTCGCAGTAGAGGCGGACCTGTTCGGCCGGATGGAGCACCGGGTCACGGTAGGCGTCGATGGTCACGAGTTCGGCCGCGAAGAGTTCGGCCCTCGACCACTGTTTCAGTTCGACGAGCACGTAGCTGGCGTCGCCGCTGCGCGGATGGACCCCGCAGAGGACCGCGTCGACCCGTTTCGGGCTGTGGGGAAGCTTGTGTTCGAGCAGGACCTCGACATTGCCGAGACCGGCGTCGACGAGGTCCGCGAGGAACAACGGCAGGCTCTTCGCCCACGAACGCACTTCGCCCGCTCCGGCTCGTTGCTCCCACTGAAACCGAGCCTGCTCGTTCAGTGATTTCGGCAACCGGCCGGCTTTCGCCTCGGCAAGCAGATGATCGGCACTTTGCCGGACAAGAGCCACTGAGTCTTCCCCCACTGGGCACGCGTGATCCACGTGCGGGTGGGGGCAGCGACGAAGTGGTTACTCCGGTGCCCGTCGGGCCGCGCCTGACAGGTTAGTCGATCGGTCCGACGGTTTTGGCCGGAAACCGGTCTTCGTTGCGGTCGATCTTGGCGTCGGCGGCCGCCAGCAGGTCCACGCCGAGCACGTCCGCCAGGCGGACGAGGTAAATCGTGACGTCGGCAAGTTCGTCGAGCACGTCGGCCCGCCGCTCCGGGTCCCGCATGGCGTCGGAGGCTTCGTCGGGGGTGAGCCACTGGAACAGGGCGACCAGTTCGCCGACTTCACCGGAAAGCGCCATCACGAGGTTCTTCGGAGTGTGGTACTGCTCCCAGCCACGGTCGGCGGCGAAGGCACGGAGGCGGCCGGCCAGGTCGTCAAGGGTCACGTCGTCAGGAGTCGGGTCGTCAGGAGTCGGGTCGTCAGGAGTCACAGTGCGTGGATACTCCATCTGGAGTTTGCGGTGGGATGCGGTATCACTGTGGGTATGTCGCCGATCCCCGAGCTTCAGCAACGGCAGATAGATCGCTGGTGCGAGCGGCGTGTCCCGGTGGGCAGGCGCGACGAGACGAAGGTCATTTCCCGGTGGCGCGGCCGCACGGTCACGCTGGTCGAGAAGCACACGGGGTGGCTGGACGGCGGGGGTGGCAAAGAGCGGCCGTTCGCCCAGTTGAGGTACGGCGCGGATGCACTGTGGACGCTGTACTACTGGGTGGACGCAATGGGCTGGCGCAGGTATCCGGACAGTCTCCCCGAGACCTCACCGGTTCCGCTGCTCGAGGACATCGACCGCAGCCCCCTGAGCGGCTACTTCTTCGCCACGTGGTGATGTGACGTAGCGTGTTCTATGTTCCACGGAAAGCACACTGTTGGGCGAAGGTGTCCCCCCTTGGTGTCGGGCAGGATGATCGGCGTGACGTCGTCCCCGGATCTGCGCTCCTACCTGCGCACACTCGATGCGGAGACGTTGGCCGAGCTGCTCCTGGAAGAGGCGGGGCGTGACGCACGGTTACGCCACGAGCTGGAGCTTCGGGCCGCGGCCCACGACAAGGTGGGGCCGGTTCTCGACACTCTGCAACGTCTGCTCGACACGGGGTCGAAAGCCGACCTGACCTCGCTCGCGCTTCGCACGGTCGACAGCGCCGACGGCGCGTCCGGGGCCGAGCGGCGACGAGCGATCGCCCTCTATGCACGTGCCTGCGCCGCCCACCCGCCTACGCCCGAGCGGCTTGCCGACTGGATCCTGGCCACCCAGTTCGACCGCCCCGGCTGGCCCGAGGTCGAGCTCGCCGACTTCGCCGGGGCGCTGGGCCGCCGTGGCCTCCGGCGAATCGAATCCGTTGTGCACGATGAGTTGGCGGGGCCACGTGCGGTGATCGCGCGGCGGCTGGCCGAGCAGGTGGCCGAGGTGACAGGCGACGTCGACACCTTGCTGACCCTGCTGGCCGCGAAACAACCGTCGGCGGAGGTCAACCTCAAGATCATCCGCGTGCTGCGGGCAGCGGGTCGGCACGTCGACGCGATCGCCCACGCCGCCAAGACCCGGGTTCCGGAACAGCTTCCCCGCGGTGGTGTGGTCGCCCTCCGCCGAGCGGAGTTCCGGCGGAATCCGAACAGCGCGACCTACCGGGCGCTGCGTGAGGTGGCGATCGGGCTCGGCCGGTGGAACCAAGAGCGAGCCACGGCGCTCGCTCTGCTCGTCGAGCGTGCCCCGGCCGACGCGATCCCGGCCTACCGTGACCATGTCGACGAGTTGATCAAGAGCAGGGATCCGGCCGGGTACCGGCAGGCCGCACTGGCCCTGCGTGAGCTGCGCGGCCTGCACCGGCGCGCGGGCACCTCCGCCGAGTTCGGCCGGTATCTGGCGGGCCTGCTGGAGACTCACAAGCGCAAGACTCGCCTGCTGATCGAAATCAGGAACGCGCGGATCGCCGTGCCCCGAGTGGCGCCCGGCCGCAATCCTGCCACTATGGGCGCGTGAGCCCTGTCAGCCGTGGTCGAAAGCCCAAGAAAAAGGTGGCACGAAAGAAGCAGCCGCTCGACGAAGAAGTGCGCGAAGCGTTCGAGAGTGTTCTCGAAGACTTCGCCAAGGTGTCCGACTCGACCGATGCCCTCGACGTCGAGTTGCTTGTCTCCGGCTCCCTGGGCAGCTGGTGGCATCCGGGACAGCCGGAGCAGGTGAACCGCCTGCTGGGCTTCCCGCTGATCTCCTGTGCCGCGAGAACCGGGACCAGAGCCGGACTCGGTCTGCTTCGGGGAATGCAGGCCCTGGGCGTGACCGGCGAGCAGCGCGAACGAGCCCGCGCCGCGGCGGACCGGCTCGCCGCGGAAGGTGTTTCGGAGCCGGCGTGGGAGCCCATGCTGCGGGAGGTCACCGTCACCGAATGCTGGCAGGAGGCCGACGTCTACGGTGACCGGTCCGCCCTGCTGCTGATCTGTGACCGTGCCGGTCGGCGCCACGGTCTGGTCGTCAAGATCGACTTCAACGGCGATGGTCTGACCGACGCGTTCCTCACCGCGGAACCCGACGCCGTCCTGAGCGACCTGCGCGGAAACAAGTTCACGACGACCGGGCAGGTCAGCCTGCCGCGAGCCCGCCGGATCATCGAAGACGCCATCGAAACCAACGACTTCGTGCTCAGCCTGTTCGACAAGCCCCAGCCGGCCGACCCGCTCACCGAACCGCGCGCGTACCTCATGGCTCGCCTGCGCGCGATGCCACCCGCCGAGCCCCACCCCGAGCCCCACCCCGAGCCGACCACCTACAGCGACGCCGACCGCGACGACATCGTGCGGCAGTTCTTCGCCGAAACCGACGCGAACGACGACCCGGATGCCCGGGAGTTGGCCCGCTACATCGTCGACCACGGCTGTGACGAGGACGCGGGCCGGCCGTTGCGGGTCGGCCCGCGGAAGTTCGCGATCATCGTCGGGGACATCGAGCACACACCGGATCTTCACGAGCTCATCGCGTCGCTGCCCGATGTGCTGACCCGGTGGGCCAGGTGGGCCGGGGCCAAATCCGGTCTGAGCGAGGCGGCCGTCGAGAGGCTTCTCGAAGCGGTCGAGGAAATCATCGAGGATCTCGACGAGCCCAGGTATGACGACTGGGATGACGACGAGTTCGACTTCGACGACGAGTTCGAGCCCCACGACGACGTTCCGATCGCGCTCCGCGGCAATGGGCCAAGATATGGCGGGTGACGGATCTTCGCAGGTATCTCCACTCGCTCGACGTCGAGACGCTGGCTGATCTTCTGCACGAACAGGCCGAGCGCGATCCCGAACTCCACACCAGACTCCTGCAGCGCGCGGGCGAAGCCGGCGGCGACCTGGCCGAGGTCAGCAGCCTTCTCGATGGAGCCGTCTCGGGCCGTTATCACGGAAGCTCCGGCGAAGCGGCGAAGATCGGCGCGGTGCTCGACACCCTGCAGCGCCTGCTCGATTCGGGCACCCAGGCGGACGTGGCGCCGCTGGCTCGCCGAGCCGTGGACCGGATCGGCAAGGCACTCGAGCACCTGGACGACTCGTCGGGCGTGGTCAGGGCCGAGTTGGGGCGGGCGGTCGTGCTCTACGCGCGTGCCTGCGCCGCCCACCCACCGCGACCCGAAGACCTCGCCGACTGGATACTCGGCGTCGAGTTCGGTGGAGGAGGATGGCCGAAGATCCCGCTCGCCGATTTCGCCGAGGCGCTCGGCACCGCCGGACTCGCCCGCATCCAGTCCAAAGTAGACGATGTGCTCGCGGAGACCCGGTCAGGTCTTCAGGCGCGCCGTACCGCCGAGCGGCTGAACGAGCAGTTGGCCGAGATCTCCGGGAACGTCGACGCGTTGCTGGAGATGCTTTCCGGGCAACTGCCACGGCTGGACGTGAGCCTCAAGATCGTGCGCGTGCTGCGTGCCGCCGGCCGGACCACCGAAGCGATCGCCCACGCCGCCAAGGCCCTCGCCCATGGCACGGGGCCAGCCCGCGGTCCGGTGGTCGACGCGCTGGCGGAAACCTTCGAGGAGACTGGTCAGCGTGACGAGCTACTCACCCTGCGCCGGGCCGAGTTCGAGCGCGCGCCGACCCTGCGGACCTACCTCGCGCTGCGCGAGGCCGCCGCTGATCCGGACCGGTGGGGCGCCGAGCGTGAGCAGGCGCTGGACGTGTTCCGCGAGCGCGCCGAAAACAACTCGTTCGCCGCCGATGAGCTGGCACGCGCTTTGCTTGCCGAGGAACAGCCGGAGGAAGCCTGGCAGGCAGCCGTACGGTACGCATGCTCGCTTCGGGTCCGGTTGGAACTCGCGGAGCTGCGGGAGGCAGGCCATCCGGAAGAAGCCATCAGCGTGTACCGGCGGCACATCGAAGAGCTGATCGAGCACAAGGACGCCGACCACTATCGCGAGGCGGCCAAGCGGCTGCGGAAGCTCAGGACGGTCTACCGGCGCGCGGGCCAGGCCGGCGAGTTCGGTGACTACCTGGCCGAGCTGGTGCGGACGCACAAACGCAAGGCGCGACTACTGGCCGAAATCCGCAATGCCCGGATAGCGCTGCCCAAGTCCTGACCAGGTCGTTCCGCCGAGCATGGTCCCGCGCGCACGGCTTCCTCGCACCGGTGCGAACATTGGCGCCATGACCGAGCTGCCGGAGCGGGTGTCCAGCGACCAGACCGAAACCGAGGCCGTGGACGGACTTCTCGAAGAGGTGCTGCGAGAGTTCGCCGAGCTGGGCACGGACGCCGATTCGCTGCGCGTCGAGCTCGTGACCTCCGAGATCCTGGGCGAGTGGTGGGACGCGGGCGACGACCTCGCCGCCGAGCTGATCGACTTCGCCGCCACCGCTCCCGCGCCGGGCCGTCTGGTGGCGCCGCTGGCCGCGCTGTGCGCGCTGGCCACCGGCGCCGATCAGCGTGAAGCCGCCCGTGTCGCGCTCGACAAGCTGGGGCTGGGCGAACCGGGCTGGGCCGCGAACCTCGGCAAGGTGACCGTCGGCGAGTGCTGGCGGACCGTCGACGTCTATGGCGACGAGAGCTCGGTGCTGTGCGTCTTCGACACGGGTGAATCCACGCATGGGCTGCTCGTGTCGGTCGATTACTCGGCGTTCGGCGGCTGGGCCGACGAAGCGGTGATCGTGGAGTCGCCCGACGAGGTCATCGCCGACATGCGGACGCAGGCCGCGGAAAGCGACAACCTGGTCGCCTGCGAGCAGATCACCCCCGGTCGCGCGCACCAGGTGCTCGCCGACGCGTTCGCCGCCACGGAGCGCCAGGACGATCCGGACGTCACCGACGACTACGTCCGCTTCCGGGCCCTCGCGCTGGCCCGCACCCGCGCGCTGCCGGAGCGGGAACAGTTGGCCCCGCCGCGCGAAATGTCGGCGGAAGAGCAGGCGCAGATCATCGACGATTTCTTCGCCAACGCCGAAGTCGAGGACACCGAGGCCGCCAGGGTCTGCGCTCTGCGACTCATCGAGTTCGGCCTTGAGCACGATCCGCGGCGGCCGCTGCGGGTCGGTCCGGGCAAGCTGGTGTGCTTTGTGGATGCCGCCGACGACGGCGAGGTCGAGCTGACCGACGAGCAGGACGAGGCGCTGGAAGCGGTGCTGCCGGCCTGGGCGCGGTGGGGAGCGCTCCGCGACGGCCTTTCGGAGGAAGCGATCGAGCCTCTGCTCGAAGCGGTCGAGGAGCGGTTCTACGACCGCGATCTGGACGAGTCCGGGTTCTACCTCGGCGATACCGACGAGCTCGACGAAGGCCAGATCGCGGATGTGCTGGCCCGCCGCCAGTTCGCGATCCCCTCGGTGCACACCGAAATCGGCGACGAAGAGGTCGAGCTGGACCCGTCCGAACCGGAACAGCGCCGCCTGCTGGTCCTCGGCGAGCACCCCGAGTTCCAGCACTCGCTGGGCGAAGGCGATATCGACGAGGAGACCTTCCTCGCCGTCGCCGCGTACACGGCCATCGCGGACCAGTTGTGGGACAACGAACCGCAAGAGGTCTGGCAGGCGGCTCAGCGGCTCACCGACAGCGGGCTGGAGCGTACCGAGGTGCTCGACACGCTGGCCCGGGTGCTGGAGGAGCGGCTCGAACCGGCAGAGGGCGAAGGCCTGGAGTTCGACGTCGACGACTACATCAGCGCCCTAGACGAGCTGGGCTAGCTTCTCCGCCGTCGGGCATCACCTCGCGGTGCTGCCTGGCCTGACGGTCGCTCTGCCGGTCGTGAAAATCGAGGACGAAGGCGCCGAACGCCATCGCCAGCAGTACCGCGATGCCCAGCACCGCCCCGATCCACGTGAGGACGATCTCGACCATCGGCGTGCCTCCTCCCTGGTGAGGACCTGTTTCCCAGTCACCAGGGTGCGGTTTACGGGGTCGTGACGGTATCGGCCAACCGGTTACTGCCCGAGCCTGCCCATCAGCCGTTCGGCTGACGCTGGCCTCTACAACTTGCGCAGCCGGACACGGTTGATCGAGTGATCGGCATCCTTTCGGAGGACCAGGGTGGCTCTGGGCCGGGTCGGCCGGATGTTCTCGACCAGGTTCTGTTGGTTGATGGTGCGCCACAGGTGCCGGGCCTCGGCGCGGGCCTCGTCGTCGGGGAGGCTGGCGAAGTGGTGGAAGTGCGAGGCCGGGTCGGCGAACGCGGTCTGCCGCAGCTTGAGGAACCGCTCGATGTACCAGCGCTCGATGTCCTCGGTGTGGGCGTCCACGTAGATGGAGAAGTCGAACAGGTCGGACACGGTCAGGCGCGGGCCCGGCTGCAGCACGTTCAGCCCCTCGATGATCAGGATGTCCGGCTGCCGGACGACCTGCTCCTGGCCGGGCACGATGTCGTAGGCCAGGTGCGAGTACACCGGGGCACTGACCTCTTCGGCGCCCGACTTGACCGCGGTGACGAACCGCAGCAGCGCGCGCCGGTCGTAGCTCTCCGGAAAACCCTTACGGTGCATGAGATTGCGGCGCACCAGTTCGTCCCTGGGGTAGAGGAACCCGTCGGTGGTCACCAGGTCGACCCGGGGATGGTCCGGCCAGCGGGCGAGCAGCGTGCGAAGCAGCCGGGCCGTGGTCGACTTGCCCACCGCGACGCTGCCGGCGATGCCGATGATGAACGGCACTTTCGTGCGGAGGCAGTCCTCGCCGAGGAAGGTGGTGGTCGCCTCGTAGAGCTGCTGCCTGGCGGCGACCTGCAGGTTGATCAGCCGGGAAAGCGGCAGGTAGACCTCGGCCACCTCGACCAGATCGACCTGCTCGCCGAGGCCACGCAGTTGAAGCAGTTCTTCCGCGGTGAGGGGCAACGGCGTGTTGCGCCGTAGTTCGCGCCATTGTTCTCGATACAGCTCGACGTAGGGGCTGACCTGGAGGACCCGTGGCATTCCCACTCTCCTTGCCCGTCGGCGGGCCGACGTCGATGTCTCCCTTAAACGGTAGGGCTTACCGGAGGTGAACGGGCTGTGACTTCCTACACTGCGCCATGGTGCGCGCCCGTCAGGTGTGTCTTCGCGTAACCGGTCGGAAGCTCCTCGACGTCGCCGGTGATCTTCACCAACTGCGCGGTCCTGCGAGGGGATCATGAGCTGGCGTGTCCTGGCCGCCGACCGGCGGACCACGGTTGAACTGCGTCTCAGGCAGGTGCCGAGCCATCCTGAGCCGCGCTTGGCGGGGTTCAGCGACCGGGCGGGCGGTCGAACACCTCGGTCCATGCCACCGCGACCTGGCGGGCGCAGGTTTCCGGGGCGACACTGCCCACTCCGGTCCCCAGTCCGGGCATCGCGATGGTGCCGATCACGCGCCGCAGTTCGACGCCGTGCTCGAGCCTGCCGTCTCGCCACAGCCGGAACACGGCGCGGGCCGCGAGGTAGGGGTGCACGGTGTCGGCGGGCAGGCGCTCGCCGGGTTCGCGCATGGTCGGCGCGCTGATCAGCCACACCGGGGACGGTTCTCCCGTGGGCACCACGAGCGCCTGGCCGATGGGCAGTTCCCCGCCGTGATAGGCGAGCACGGCGCTGCGCACGTTCTGCTCGACTCCCGGGAACGCTCGCGCGTACACCGCGTCGATCCCGCCGCGCATCCAGCCGTACGAATTCGCCGGGCTGACCACCGCGTCGGCGGCCACGTCGAGTACCGAACCGTGGTGAACCCGCAACGAGCCCTGCACGTTGTCCACTACGGACTGCCAGGCGCGGGCGAGCGGTTCGTCGACGGCGCACAACACCAGTACGGGGGAGTGCGGGAAGACCCGCCCCTCGGTTCCGTGACGGGCGAAGTGTGTGCCCGATTCGGCGGTCACGCCTACACCATGCCAAAAAAAGCCACCCGGCGTAACCGCTGTATCTACGCATTGCCTGAACAGAGCAGCGCCATTAAGTGAACAGCAGCGCGAAGCGCTTCCGTTGAGGGTGGTGGTGGGCTGGCGGGTGGGACCCGATCGTGTCCGACGAGCACGCGACGAACAGCGGCTAGGCTGGCCGGGTGTCACGGATCGCGTATTTCGGCCCCGAGGGGACCTTCACCGAGCAGGCCGCTCGCGCACTGGCGGGCGAGGACGAACTGAGTCCGGTTGAGACGATTCCCTTGGCTTTTTCGGCCGTGCGCAAGGGAGAAGCGGACGCCGCCTGCGTGCCGGTGGAGAACTCGGTGGAGGGCGCGGTGCCGGCGACCCTGGACGGGCTTGCCGAGCAGGAGCCGTTGGTGGCGGTCGCGGAGGCCCTGCTGCCGGTGCATTTCAGTGTGCTCACGCGGCCGGACACGGGTGAGATCCGGACGGTGGCGAGCCATCCCCACGCGCTGGCCCAGGTCCGACTCTGGCTCGAGACGAACCTGCCGGGCGCCCGCCCGGTCGCCACGTCGTCGACCGCGGCCGCGGCGGTGGCCGTGCGGGCGGGCGAGTTCGACGCGGCGGTGACCGCGCCGGTCGCCGTGGAGCACTACCCGTTGCGGGTGCTGGCCACGGAGGTGGCCGACGTTCGTGACGCGCGTACCCGCTTTCTGCTGGTCCGCAGGCCCGAACATCCGCTGCCCGAGCCGACCGGAGCGGACCGGACGTCGATCGTGGCGGCCGCCGCCAACCGCACCGGCGCACTCGCCGAGCTGCTGACCGAGTTGGCCGACCGGGGCATCAACCTGACCCGGCTGGACGCGCGTCCGGCCAGGGGCAACTTCGGTGAGTACCGGTTCTTCATCGACTTCGAGGGACATGTCGCCGAGCCGCGGATCGGTGACGCGCTGGCGGCCTTGCGCAGGCGGTGCCGGAACGTGCGGTTCCTTGGCTCGCATCCCCGTGCCGACGGCGTCCGCGCCACGATCGAGCCCTTCGCGGGCAACGACGATTTCGTCGAAGCCCAGGACTGGGTCGCGGATGTGCGTGCCGGCAGGACGGCATGAGGCTCTACCTGATCCGGCACGCCGAAAGCGAAGCGAACGTCCGCGGCATTCTGGACACCCGGCTGCCGGGACCGCCGCTGACCGAGTTGGGCCGGCAGCAGTCGCAAACGCTTGCGGAAGGACTTGGCCAGGAGTCGATCTCGGCCGTGTATGCCTCACATGCCACCCGCGCGCGGCAGACCGCGGAACCGCTCGCGGAGGCGTTGGCGGTGGACGTGCAGTCCCTCGAAGGTGTGCATGAGGTCAGCGTCGGGGTTCTCGAAGGTCGTGCCGACCAGGCTTCGGTCGAGGCGTACATGGGCGTTTTCCGGCAGTGGACGCGGGGGGACCTGAGCGTTCCGATGCCGGGCGGGGAGAGCGGCCAGCAGGTGCGGGCCCGCTACAGCACCGCCGTCGCCGAGCTGCGGGCCAAGCACGAGCCTGCCGATCCCGACGGCATCGTCGCGCTGGTCAGCCACGGTGGGGTGATCCGGTTGAGCGCCGAGTGGCTGGCCGGTAACGTCCGGCCCGAACTCGCCGACCGTGGCCTGATTCCCAACACCGGGATGGTCGTGCTGGAGACCTTGCCGGACGGCGGCTGGACCTGCCTGAGCTGGGCGGGCCTGCCGATGTGAAGGGGCCGCCCGCCGAAATTTCACCTGATCGCTTCGGGGCCGGTAACAAAATGGCGTAACCGCCACAACCACCGGTATGGGCCGCACGTCCTCCGGGTAGTGCTCAACCAGGAGGCGAAAATGATGGTGCGACAACGGATTTCCAAGATTGGACTGGCGTGCACCGCCGCGGCTCTCGTCGCCGTCGTGTCCGCCTGCGGGAGCGGCGCGAACAATGCCCAACCCCAGCCGAGCGGTTCGGCTACGCCGAGCGCGGCCGAGTCCGCGACGACCACGGCCCTTCCGCCTTCGATCGAGGCGCCCCCGCCTGCGGCCACCGGGAACGTCGTGCCGGCGGGCGACGGGCTCTGCAAGTCCTCCGATCTCAAGCTTTCCGTCGGCCGTGGCGACGCGGCCGCGGGCACGATGTACCGCCCGGTGGTCTTCACCAATACCAGCGACCACTCGTGCGTGATCCAGGGCTTCCCGGGGGTTTCCTACGTCGGCGGCGCGGACGGCCACCAGGTCGGTCCCGCCGCGTTCCGCGACGGCGGCAAGGGCGCCGCGATCACCCTCGCCAAGGGCGAGACCGCCTATGCCATGGTCGGGTTCGTCAACGTCGGCAACTACGACCCCGTGACCTGCCAGCCACAGCCCGTTCGCGGCCTGCGGGTCTACCCACCGCAGGAGACCGCGTCGCAGTTCGTCGACCTGCCGACCACCGGCTGCGGCAGCGACCAGATCCCCGGCAACCAGCTGACGGTCAAGACCATCGAGCGGGGCAGTGGCCAGTCCTAGGCCAGTCCCAGTCAGTCCCAGTCAGTCCCAGTCAGGCCCGGTCAGGCCCGGTCAGTCCCGGTCAGGCCCGGTCAGGCCCGGTCCCAGTCACGGCGCCGGTGCCGCCGCGAGGCTGAACCGGCGCAGTGCCACGATGGTGAACCCGGCCAGCGCCAGCTGCAGGATCCCGGACACCGCGAAGGTCGCCCCGGCGCCGCCGAAGGCGCGGGTGAGCGCGCCGCCGAGCACCGCGCCGACGGGGATCAAGCCCCAGGCCACGGTCCGTCGCGCGCCGAGCACGCGGCCGAGCAGCTCGCCGGGGACCAGCGCGTGCCGGGCGGTGGCGAGAACCACGCTCACCGCTACCGGATCTCCGTCGCCTGGAACTTGCTGTTGGCGCTTTCCAGCCGATCCGGCGCCGCGACGTCGGGGATCAGCGCGTTCGCCGCGTTCTCCGCGGCCGTTTCCGCGGTGCCGAGCAGGAGCGCCGCCACGTAACACCAGCCAGATCGACATGCCGCCGGTGTAGACGCCGGTCGCCGTCGAGAAGACCACCGCGGCCCGCCCGGCATTGGCCACGAGCATCGCCCGCCGCCGGTCGATCCGGTCCACAAGCGTCCCGGAGAACAGGCCGAACACCAGCCAGGGCACGAACTGGGTCGCCGACAGGGCCCCGATCTGGACCGGGTCACGGGTCAGCGTGGCGACCAGCAACGGGAACGCGGTCTTCGCGATCCCATCCACCAGGTTCGCGACCGCGCCGGCCGACAGCAGCCAGCCGAGCCGGTGGTCGTTGTGACCGAGCGCCCCCAAAAACGCACCCCATTGATAGCCCATGGTGATCTTTTCAAGACTAGGAGTGACAAGTTGAGGAAAATGGATGTGCCGAAAGGATTACGGGTGGCTACTCCACTCGGTCGCGAGTGGTCAGCCCCAGCCCAGTTCGTGGAGCCGCGCGTCGTCGATGCCGAAATGGTGTGCGATCTCGTGCACCACGGTGATCAGCACTTCCTCGACGACCTGCTCCTCGGTGTCGCAGAGGTTCAGGATGGGGCGCCGGTAGATGGAGATCCGGTCGGGCAGCACCCCGCCGTAGGACGACGTGCGCTCGGTCAGCGCGATGCCGTGGTACAGACCGAGAATTCGGGGTTCCTCGTCGTTCTGCTCCTCCACGAGCACCACGACGTTGTCCATCGCTTCGGCGAACTCGGCGGGCACCTCGTCGAGCGCTTCGGCGACGAGTTCCTCGAAGCGCGCCGTGGACATCTCCACGGGCATCGCTCAGCCACCCGGCTGAGTGGTGGGCTGGCCGCCTTCGGCCGGCGGCTGGCCACCCTGGGGCGGAGCGTCCTGTGCCGCCTGCTTGATGCTTCCGGTGATCGCCTGCAGCCCGCTGTCGTCCGGTAGTTTCGCGCCGACCATGCAGTTGACCAGGGTGGATCCGGCGTCCCAGCTCTCCTGCTCGCGGGTGTCCCAGGTCAGGATCAGCTTCTGGGCACCGAGATCGATGCCGCCGGCATAGGCCTGCACGTCGTTGTTGCATTCGGTGTCCAGCCAGGTCGACTGGTCCTTCTGGTTCGGGTAGCCGCCCTTGAACTGCTTCGTCAGGTCGACGGTCGCGACGATCTCGTAGGCATGCGGCTGGGCGCAGTCGATCGGGTTGCCGACCGTCTTCCCGGCCAGCGCGAGGCAGGTGCCCGTATCCCAGACCGCCGACTGGTTCTGGTCGGCGACCTTTCCCTTGATCGGCTGCAGCGCCCCGCCGGGGGCCGCCCACTGCAGGACGCACCGCATCTCCCGGTCGCCGGTCGCCCACTCGGAGTTCCCCGGCCGCAGCGCGCTGACGGTGAACCTGCCATAGGGATCCAACTGTTTGCCGAGGTACTTGTCGGTGTCGTTGGTGCAGCGCTCCAGGGCGATGTTGCGCCATTCTTCGACGCTCGGGAACGGCGCGCCCGGCGCGTACTTGTCGCCGATGTTCACCACGCCGGTCACCTCGTAGAGGTGCGGTTGATCGCAGGGCACGAGATGGATGTCCGAGACGTCCGGCTGCGCCCAGAACACGCAGTTGCCCTCCGCTGAGCGAAACGCCGTTTTCGCTTCGGATGACTCTTCGACCCGTCCGCCGCCGAGCACGCCGTCGCCCCACGAGAAAGCGACGGTCAGCGACAGGGCCAGGATGGCACCGGCGAAGGCACCCACCATGACCAGCCGGGTGCGCAGCGTGTTTCCTTCGACTTTGTCCACGAGCATCGGCACCAATAATGCCCGCGAACCCTCCGCATGACACCCCTCGGGTAGTTAGTGTTGGCGCTGATGGCAGAAGAACAACCGCCGGGGTTGCCGGCAGAGGAACCCAAGCGCGGCTCGATGCGGTTCCAGGACGCCGAGTCGACCGAGCCGCGCGAGCCCACGCTGGCCGAGCAGCGTGCCCGGCGCAAGGCGCTGGCGGACGAGGAAGAGCGCGAGAAGGCGCTGGCCGAGGCGGAGCGGAAGTCCGCTTCCCGGCGCAAGATCCTCATCGGCAGCGGGGTCACCGTCGGTCTGGTCGGGGTGGTCGCCGCCTGGTACCTGGTGGCCACGCCGAACGAGGTGGACGCGGTCTGCACGGATGACTCCGGCGTCGTCACGGCGGACGAGAACTGTGACGAAAACTTCGTTGCCAGCCACGGCGGCTACTACAACTCCGGCACCGGCTTCTGGATCCTGCCCTACCTGGGCGGCTACCGGCAGTACCGGTACAACTATGGCGGAACCGGTACGATCGGCACCCACGTCGCCGGCGGGACCTACACCGCGCCTTCGGCCCACACCACGGTCAAGACCAAGTCCGGCTCGACCGTGCAGCGCGGCGGGTTCGGCATCAGCGGCAAGAGCGGCAGCGGCGGCAAGAGCGGGGGATCCTGATCGGGCAGCGGGTGTCGAGGGTGGGCCGGAGGTCTGCCCGAGCGGCCGCTCAGGCGACGTTTCGGTCAATGGGCGGCTGTTGGGCCGCCCGATCGTGGAGGTGTGACTGACCAATGCGGCGCGGGACCAGCGAGCCCAGGCGGGACTGGCAGCGCATCGTCGAAGAACAGGGTTTGGTGTTCGGCACCCCGGCACGTTACGGATCCGGTCAGGACCGCCCGTACTGGGACGAGTCCGTGCACTACGTCCTGGAGATGGACGAAGTGCTCTCGCTCGAGGCCGACGTCGAACTGCTGCATTCGATGTGCCTGGAGGCGGTGGACAACGTCGTGCTGACCGAGCGGTACGCCGACTTCGGTATCCCGGAGTGGGTGTGGCCGCACATCGCCGAGTCGTGGAAACGCCGTGACCCGCACGTCTACGGCCGCTTCGACCTCCGGTACGACGGCAGTGGTCCAGCCAAGCTGCTGGAGTACAACGCGGACACCCCGACATCGCTGCTCGAGGCATCAGTGCTGCAGTGGCACTGGAAGACCACGGTGTTCCCCGACGACGACCAGTGGAACTCGGTCCACGAGAGGCTGGTCGAGCGGTGGCAGGAAATCCGCGGGATGCTTCCCGCGACCGAGGTGTACTTCACCTGGTCGAGTGCCGACCCGACCGGCGAGGACCACATCACCACGTCCTACCTCCAGGAGACCGCGGCGGAGGCCGGCCTGGACACGGTGGGGCTGGCGATCGAGGAAATCGGGTGGGATCCGCTGCTCAAGCGGTTCGTCGACCTCGAAGAGGCGCCGATGACCACCTTGGTCAAGCTCTACCCGTGGGAATGGGTGGTCGACGAGGAGTTCGGCCGCCATGCCGCCGAGTCGCTGCCTCGGACGCTGTGGATCGAACCACTGTGGAAGATGCTGCTGTCCAACAAGACGTTGCTGGCGGTCCTGTGGGAGAACTATCCCGGGCACCCGAACCTGCTGCCGGCGTTCGTGAACGAGCCCAGCGTGCTCACCGAATACGTGCGCAAGCCGAAGCTGGGCCGTGAGGGCGCGAACGTGCAGATCGTCGCGCCCGGCTACGAGACGGAGACGCCCGGGGTCTACGGCGCGGAGGGCTACGTCTACCAGGCTTTCGATCCGCTGCCCGAGTTCGATGGTTTCCGGCCCGCGCTGGGCGCGTGGATCGTCGGCGACAACGCGGCGGGGCTGGGCATCCGGGAGACCGCGGGGCTGGTCACGGACGACGGTGCGGCCTTCGTCCCACACCGCATTCCCCAATCGTGATAAACCACGCGCGGGAAAACCGCCCCACTAGCCACCGGGAGACCACGTGAGCACCATCGCGCTGTCCGACACCTTCGGCCACGATCTGCTGAGGGGGGTCGGCGCGATCCTGCTCTACGGCATCGTCGGGCTGTTGCTGATGTTCATCGGCTTCTACGCGATCGACTGGACGACGCCGGGCAAGCTGTCCAAACTCGTGCACGCCGGCCTGCCCAACGCGGTGATCATCACGGCGTCGGCGCTGCTGTCCATGGCGTTCATCGTCGTGGTGGCGATCTTCAACTCGGCCAGCGACCTCACCGAGGGGCTGATCACGTCCCTGGTCTACGGCCTGCTCGGGATCGTCGTCCAGGTGCTGGCGGTGCGGTTGCTGGAATGGGCCACCCGGATCGACGTCGGGCGGACCATCGAGCAGGAGGCGTTCCAGCCGGTCAGTGTGGTGGTCGCGGCCGCGCATCTCGCGCTGGGACTCGTCGTCGCGGTCGCGATCTCGTAGTGGCCGACGGGACGACGGTTCGCCGGCTGCCGCTCGTGTCGGCCGTCGCAGGTGTCGTGCTCGCGGTCGACCAGGGAACGAAGTTCTGGGCCGAGTCCGCGCTCACCGGTCGTGCGCCGATCCCGGTGCTGGGTGAGTTCCTCCAACTCCGGCTCCTGTACAACTCGGGCGCCGCGTTCTCCTTCGGCAGCCGCGCGACCTGGATCTTCACGCTCTTGGCCGCGGTGGCGGTGGTGGTGATCCTGCGCTTCGCCCGCGAGGCATCCTCCAGCGGCCGGGCGGTGGCGCTGGGGTTGCTGCTCGGCGGTGCGACGACCCATCTGCTCGACCGGTTGTTCCGTTCCCCCGGATTCGGGCGGGGGCAGGTCGTCGACTTCATCGACTACAACGGGTGGTTCGTCGGGAATGTCGCCGACATCGCGCTGACGGCCGGCGCCGCGCTGTTGATCATCTTGAGCCTTCTCGACGGGCGGCGTCGGGCCTAGGCTGGTCTCGTGCGGCTGCTCAGGACACCCGAAGACCGCTTCACCGGCCTGCCCGACTTCGACTTCCCCGTACACTACGCCGATCTCGACGACTCAGGGGGCGGCATCGTGCGTGTCGCCTATGTCGAGGCCGGTCCGCCCGACGGCCCGTTGGTGCTGCTCCTGCACGGCGAGCCGAGCTGGTCGTTTCTCTACCGCAAGCTGCTTCCCGTGCTCGCCGGCGCGGGGCTGCGCGCGATCGCGCCCGACCTGGTCGGCTTCGGCCGGTCCGACAAGCCCGTCGAGATCGCCGCCCACACCTACGCACGGCACGTCGAATGGATGCGCGCGCTCGCTTTCGATGCGCTGGACCTGCGCGAGGTCACCCTCGTCGGGCAGGACTGGGGCGGCCTGATCGGCTTGCGACTGGTCGCCGAGAACCCGGACCGGTTCGTCGGCGTAGTCGCCGCCAACACCGGCCTGCCGACCGGCGACGAGGGGATGCCGGCGGTCTGGTGGGCGTTCCACGACGCCGTGAGGAAGGCACAGGTGCTCGACATCGGGCGCTTCGTGCAGTCAGGCTGCCGGACCAGGCTGACCGACGAGGTCCGCGCCGCCTACGACGCGCCCTTCCCGAACGAGATGTACAAGGCGGGCCCGCGCGCCATGCCGGGCCTCGTGCCCGTCACCTCGGACGACCCGGCCACCGACGCGAACCGCCACGCCTGGGCCGTCTTGTCCGAACTGGACATACCGGCGCTGTGCGCGTTCTCCGACCGCGACCCGATCACCGGCCCGATGGCCGCGGTCCTGCAACGTTCCCTGCCGGGCGCCGCCGGACTGGCACACCCGACCATTGAAGGCGCGGGCCACTTCCTCCAGGAGGACGCGGGCGAAGAGCTGGGGAGGATCGTCGCCGGCTTCGTGCGCGGTTAGCTCGCGTCCCGCGTTCCCGTCCCGCGAATTCCCCATCCGTGTCGGTCTGGAGCTGGCATCTACGACGTGGTGCCGCCAGGGTTGATGACGGAGAAGCCGGTGTAGGTGACCAGGGCCTCGGGGATCCGGATCGAGCCGTCGGCCAGCTGGTTCTGCTCCAGGATCGCGACCAGGGTGCGGCCGATGGGGAGGCCGGAGGCGTTGAGCGCAGCGACCGCGCCGCGCCTGCCGTCCTTGGCCTTGCCGCGGATGCCGGCGCGCCGGGTCTGGAAGGTGCCGGTGTCCGAGGCACTGGAGATCTCGCGGTAGGTCCGCTGGCTCGGCATCCACACCTCGACGTCGTAGGTGATCTGCGCGGAGAAACCGATGTCGCCGGCCGGGAGCTTGATCACCCGGTAGGCGAGGCCGAGCTTCCGAAGCGGCGCTTCGGCGTGGGTCACGATCTCTTCCAGCGCTTCCCGGGAAGACCCGGCGTCCACGAACTGGACGAGTTCGACCTTCGAGAACTCGTGCTGCCGGATCAGGCCGCGGGTGTCCCGCCCGTACGAGCCGGCTTCCGAACGGAAACACGGCGTGTGGGCGGTGTAGCGCAGCGGCAACTCGTCGAGGTTCAGGATCTCCCCGGCGTGCAGGTTGACCAGCGGGACCTCGGCGGTCGGGATGAGGAACAGCTCGCGGTCGGCGACGCCGGTGCGGAACAGGTCCTCCTCGAACTTCGGCAGTTGGCCGGTGCCGGTCATGGTCTGCCGGGTCACCAGTGACGGCACCGCGAACTCGGTGTAACCGTGCTCGCGCGTGTGCACGTCGAGGAAGAACTGGGCAAGCGCCCGCTGCAGCCGTGCACCCGCGCCCTTGAACACCGCGAACCGCGGGCCGGACAGCTTGGTGGCGCGGGTCAGGTCGAGGATGCCGGCGCGCTCGCCGAGGTCCACGTGGTCCAGCGGCTCGAAGCCGAACTCGGGCGGTTCGCCCCAGGTGCGGACCTGCTCGGCGAACTCCTCGGTGGCGCCGTCGGGCAGCTCGTCGAGCGGCAGGTTCGGGATGCTCAGCAGCAGGTCGTTCAGCTCGGCCTCGACCTGGCGCTGCTCCTCCTCCAGCTCGCCGATGCGCGTCTTGAGCTGGCGAGCCTCCTCGCGCAGGCCGGTGATGTCCTCACCCCGGCGCGCGGCGGCCTGCACGTCGGCCGCGGTCTTCTTGGACCGCGCGCGTGCCTGGTCGCCCTCGCTGATGACCTCGGATCGCCTGCTGACCAGCTTGCCGAGGCGGTCGGTGTCCAGCACATACCCGCGTCGGCGCAGCTTTGCGGCGGCGTCGACCTCAGGGTCCAGCAACAGGCGAGGGTCATGCATATATCGAGGGTAGCCACCGGCTCCACGGGTTTTCCGACTGCCCGGGCGATTCCAGCGCGGCCCCAATGGTGCCCTGGTTGGTGTTCCGTCGAAAAAGCCGTCCGGGACACGCTAGGTTCGGCTTGCGAAAACAGCGGTCGCCTGGTGATACCGGGCGGAAAACCTGCGAGGGGTGCGTGTGAAGAGCCGATACGTCCTGGCGTTGGCCGCGGCGTCCCTGGTGGGCGGCTGCACCACGACCGTGACGGGCACCGCGCAGCCGGTGCCGGGCCGGTTCACCGTCGCGCCGGCCGCCGCGACGGACCCGTGCGCGCTGCTCACCGACGACGAGGCGGTGCGACTCGGGTTCGGCGCGCCGGGCACGCGAAAGGCGGCGCGGCCGGAGTCACTGATCCCGCCGAGCTGCACGTGGTCGACGCCGGATCCGAACGACTTCGACGATTCCCTCCAGGCGATCTACAGCACCGACCTGTCGATCGGGCGGTACTACTCGGCGCAGCCCACCGGCGAGGAGCAGTTCGGCGGGGTCACCTGGAAGAAGCATCCGAGCCCGATCGGGGACTTCATCTGCGATCTCGCGGTCGAGCTGTCCGCCAAGTCGTTCGTCGCCCTGTCGAGCCAGAACGTGGGGGACCCGTCGAAGGCGTGCGAACTCGCCGAGAAGGCCGCCCCGATCGTGGCTAGACACCTACCGAAGTAGCCACGTGCTTAGCGATCTTTAGGGCACTTGTCGCCGCCGGTGAGGGCGCGTTGAGCACGTGGACCTGGTTCGGTGCGGTCTCGATGAGGAAGTCGTCGACCAGGGACCCGTCCGGCCGCAACGCCTGTGCGCGGACGCCGGAGCCGTTCCGCACGATGTCGTCCGGGCCGACCGCGGGCACCAGGCGGGCGAGGCTGGCCGCGAACCGCCGCTTGGACAGTGATCGCAGGACCTCGTCGAGCCCGGTCGGGAAGGCGTACCGGCGGGCGAGCTTCCAGGTGCCGGGGAAGGCGGCCACCGCGGCCAGATCGGCGGGTGAAATGTCCCGCCACCGGTAGCCCTCGCGGCGCAGGGCGAGGACGGCGTTCGGCCCGGCATGCACGCTGCCGTCGAGCATCCTGGTCAGGTGCACGCCGAGAAAGGGCAGCGCGGGGTCGGGCACCGGGTAGATCAGGCCACGCACCAGGTGCCTGCGGTCGGACCGCAGCTCGTAGTACTCGCCCCGGAACGGCACGATCCGGGCGCGCGGCGAGATGCCGGCGAGCTGGGCGACGCGATCGGAGTGCAGTCCCGCGCAGTTCACCAGGGCGTCGGCACGCAGTACCTCGGTGCCGGTCGCGATCTCCACCCCGGTCTTCGCGCGGATGCCCAGCGCGGGAGTCCCGAGCCGCAGGTCCGCGCCCTTGTCGGTGAGCAGGCCGACCAGCGCCCGGCATACCCCGGGGAAGTCGATGACGCCGGTGGACTCCACGCGCAACGCGCGCACGCACGACACCTCGGGCTCGTACTCCCGCGCATCCTCACGGCTGATCAGCTTTGCCGGGACACCGTTGGCCTCGGCCCGCCGCGCCAGCTCGCCCAGCGCGGGCAGTTCGCTGTCCTCGGTCGCGACGACCAGCTTCCCGCACACCTCGACGCCGACGCCGTGCTCCCTGGCGAAGTCCACAATGGACCGGTTACCGGCCACGGACATGCGTGCCTTCGCCGAACCGGGCTTGTAGTAAAGCCCGGCGTGCACGACGTTGGAGTTGTGCCCGGTCTGGTGCGCGGCCCAGCGGTCCTCCTTTTCCAGCACGGTAACCGCGGCGCCACGCCTGGTCAGCTCCCAGGCGACGGCGAGACCGAGGATTCCGCCTCCGACAACGACAACTCGCTTCACATCACATCACCCTGCCACGGATGTCGTCCGGACCGCGCGAAACGTTGCGGTCGTTCGGCAACCTGTGAAACAGGGCCGTGGTGGGGGGAGCGAGTCGGACACGGTGAAGCACTTCTCGAAGATTCGCGCGGCTGAGCTCCAAACGAGAGGTTTAGCCCGGTTTCATCCGGTTTAGCCCACGGCGATCCGGATCAAGGGATCCGCCCGCGCCGGGTTGCCGACGACAACCACTCGTTCGGGCCGGTATCCCACCCGATGGGCCGCTGGACGGGCCTCCGCCGTCTTGTTTGTACTTTGGACAGGTGTTGGAACGAGGCGAAAGGACCGATCGTGCACGGTTGCGATGACGCGGCCGTCGTGCTGGGCGAGGGCGCCCGGCTGGTCGACGCGCTCAGCGGCCGGATCCTTGAAGGCAACGGCCTGGGCGCCGAGATCTCGCGCGAGGCCGAGGTACTCGCGGCGCTGCCACCGGGCGTGGTGTTCGCGCGCACCGGCCTGGACCTACCCAGCGTCCTGCGCTATCTCGGTGCGTTCCGGTCCGCCCGGCCGGTCGCGCTGATCGATCCGGCGATGCCGGTCTCGGCGCTGATTCGCCTGGTCGAGTGGCTCCGGCCGGCCGCGGTCACGCCCGCGCCCGACGGCGAGCCCCCGTTCGGTTACGTCGCGAAGGACGGCCACTGGGTGCGCACCGGCGGTGACGCGGCCGAAGTGCATCCCGATCTCGCCGTCCTGCTGCCCACCAGCGGCTCCAGCGGCAGGCCGCGGCTGGTCCGGCTGTCGCGGACCGCCATTCTGAGCAACGCGCGGGCGATCGCCGAGGTGTTGGGCGTTTCGTCCGGCGATGTCGCGCCGACCAGCCTGCCGTTGCACTACAGCTACGGGTTCTCCGTGCTCAACTCGCACCTCGTTCGCGGCGCGACCGTGGTCGTCGAGCCGTCGAGCGTGCTCGGCCACGGATTCTGGCGCACTGTCGCCGAATACGGCTGCACGAGCTTGGCCGCGGTGCCATACCACTACGAGGTGCTGGTCAGGCTCGAGTTCGACCCGTCCCGGTATCCGCGCCTGCGCACGCTGACGCAAGCCGGCGGAAAGTTGCGCCCCGAACTGGTTACGGAGTTGGACCGGACGATGCGCACGGCCGGCGGACGGCTGTATGTCATGTACGGGCAGACCGAGGCCGCGCCACGGATGGCGACCATTCCCGCGGAGCGGCTCGCCGAGAAGCCCGGTTCGGTCGGGCCCGCGTTGCCCGGCGGCAGGTTCAGCATCCGCCACAACGACGGCTCGGAGACCACCCATCCGAAGATCACCGGCGAAGTGATCTACCGCGGGCCGAACGTGATGATGGGTTACGCCGAGGATGCCGCGTCGCTGGCCCTGGGTGACGAAACCGGCGGCGTGCTGTCCACCGGCGATCTCGGCTACCTCGACGAAGAGGGCTTCCTGTTCATCACTGGGCGGCTCAAGCGGATCGGCCGCGTGTTCGGCAACCGGATCAGCCTCGACGACCTCGAGCAGGCGGTCCGGTCCACCGGGCTGGGGATCGACCTCGTCGCCGCCGTCCCCGCCGACGACAAGGTGGTGCTGTTCGCCGAGGGAGCGGCCAAGGGTGTCTGCACGGCGGCCTCGCGCGCGCTGGCCGACCGGCTGCACCTGCACGCGTCCGGTTTCGACGTCCGTCCCATCGCCGCGATTCCCGTGCTGGCCAGCGGAAAGATCGACTACCAAACCCTCGCCGAGCAGGTGTGAGCCATTTTGCCGCCGTGCGGGAAACGATTTCCGCGCGGAAACGATATTTCCCGTAAGGGACATGCGGCCTGGAGGAGAGGGCGGGCGCGAGGTGGCGGCTGGGGACAAAGTCTTGCTTCTGCTCGTGCTGTTGTTCGCCCTGATCGAGCAACTCCTGTTCGGCATGGTCCCGGATGACGCGTTCGTCACCTTCCGGTACGCCGACAACATCGCCGCCGGGCATGGCGCGGTGTTCAACGTCGGCGACGGTTTCGAGGGGCCGCCGAACTTTTTGTGGCTGATCCTGGTCACCCTGCCCAAGGCGCTGTTCGGGCTGGATGTCGCGAGGAGCGCGACGGTGCTCAGCGTGCTCTGCGTGCTCGGCTGCGTGGTGCTCGCGTACCGGCTCGGCGGCCGGTTCGGGCTGCCCGCCGCGGTGCTCACGTCAGGCGCTAGCGGCCTCGCGGCGTACGGGCTCGCGGGCACCGAGACGGCCTTGTTCGTGCTGCTTCTGCTGGCCGTCGTCGGCGCGCTGGCCACCGGCCACGCGGTGGTCGCCGGGGTGCTCGCCGCGCTGGCCATGATGACCCGCCCGGAGGGCGTCGTTCCCGCGGTGCTCGCGGTGATCTGGCTGATCGTCGGGGCCGCGCGACGACGGTGGAGCTGGTGGACGCCGCTGGCCGACCTGCTCGGCCTGCTGGTGTTCGTCGTGCCGTGGCTCGTCTGGCGGGCCACCTACTACGACGAGCCGCTGACCGGTCGGTCACTCATGCCGTTCACGCCGTTCTCGTACGGATTTCTGGCGGTCACCCTGGCGGCGGTGGGAATCGCTCGGGTCTGCCAGCGGCGTGCAAGGCCGTCCCCGAGCCCGCGGCGCGGGCCGCTCGCCGTGTCCGCGGTCGCGCTCTCAGTGTGCGCGGTGAGCCTTCCGATCTCGGCCGCCACGTGGCCCGATGTCGCGGAACGGCGGGCGTTGGTCGCGGAGACCGAGGAAATCGGGGCGTGGCTGGCCGACCGGGTGCAACCTGGTTCAGTGATCGCCACCGGCCGCGCCGCGCTGGCGTACACCATCGGCACGCGACTCGTCGCGGTCGGCGAGTCGCTGGCCGCGGTGCGCTGGCCCGACATGGTCGCCTACTCGGCCACACGGGACTGCGCCGGCTATGCGGGCTTCTACGAGTCGGCGACCTTCCAGCGTGTGGGCACCGGTGCCTGGGTGACGGTCTATCCCCGCCAGGACCAGTTCGGCAAGCTTGTCGAACGCCTGTCCGCCGACCCGCGCATGACCTACGTCCCCTGCCCCTAGCCCGCCGTCGCGCGAGTCCCCCTTTCCCGTCGCGCGAGTCCCGCTTTCAACGCGTCCGAGTTCGACCTTCGCGTCGTCGCACGCACAGGCGGCACATCCCGAACCAGCTTCATGGCTGTCGATCAGACCTCGATGACCTGAAGAACACGCTCCAAGCCGACGAAATCCTTGCCATTGCTGGTTACGAGGGGAAGCGAGTTCGCGGCGGCGGTCGCCGCGATCTGGAGGTCCAGCCGTCGTGGTCTGGGGTCGCGGCCCGCCTGACGAACGAGCGCAGCCATCGTGCCGTACAGCTTTGCCGCGGACGTGTCGAAGGGCAGCACGTCGAATCGGTTCAAGGTCTCGTAGTAGCGCTCGCTCCGCACGGCACGTTCGACGGGATCGTTGGTGTCCAGCCCATAGCCGAGTTCGCCCATGGTCACCGCGCTGACCAGGGCAGTCGCATTGGCGACCTGGCTCAAATCGATTTGTTCCAGATCGATGAGGACGCAGGTGTCCAGCAGCACCGACTCAGGTGCGCTCACGCCCGCTCCCAGGGATCTTCCAGGGGGTCGTCGGCGCCGAAGATCTCGTCGTCCGCGGCTCGCTCTCGGCGCCATTTTTCAACGTCCATCGGTGGTAAGCGCCGGAAGGCGGCTTGCACCTCAGCCAATGTCTGTCGGGGCCGGTGTTCATTCGCAGCCCGGTGCGGTACCAAGTCGGCTATGGGTTTGCCGTTACGGGTGACTGTGAAGCTTTCGCCCTGCTCAACGCGGCGCATGATCTCCGCGTTCTCGTTGCGGAGTTCACGCTGGCCGATCCTGCGTGCCATAGCACCAATGTAGCTCATCTGACTGATTGTGCTACTTGAGTGCTACGGTCAGAACCAGCGTTCCAGGACCTGGGCGACCCCGTCCTCGGTGTTGGGGCCGGTGACCTCGTCGGCCGCGGCCAGCACCGCCGGGTGCGCGTTCGCCATCGCGACGCCGTGCCCGGCCCAACGCAGCATCTCCAGGTCGTTGGGCATGTCGCCGAACGCGATCGTCCGCTCGGCGGGCACGCTGAGCCGTTCGGCGACCTCGGCGAGCCCGAGCGCCTTGGTGATCCCGCGGGCGGCCACCTCGATCAGCCCGAACCCGGCGGAGAAGGTGACGTCCACCGACGAGTCCAGCACCGCGCGGGCGGCGACGGACATCTCGTCCGAGCTCATCCCGTCATGGCTGACCAGCAGTTTTATCGCCGGGTGTCCGATCACCTCGGCCCGTGCGGACTCGATGCCCTCGCCGTCGCCCCAGGGGTTGTGGTAGCCCCGTTCCACAACCAGGTTCCGCACCCGCGAGTCGATCGCGCTGCTGCCGACTCGCTCGGCGGCGAACCCGCAGCCGGGAATGGCCTTCTCCAGATCCGCCACGACGCTGGCCAGCACCATCGGCTCGAGCAGGCCGTTGACGTCGACGATCCGGTCGGCCCCGATGTCGTAGAGCACCGCACCGTTCGCGCAGACCGCGTACCCGGTGAGTCCCGCGGCCTGGGCGACCGAGGGGATCCACCGCGGTGGGCGGCCGCTCGCCAGCACGACCGGTACCCCGCTCTCCGCGGCGCGCCGCACCACGGCGACCGTGCGCTCGGTCATCCGCTCGAAGGTGTCGAGCAGGGTGCCGTCCACGTCGGAGGCGATCAACTGGGGTTTCTCCACCTGGCCATTGTCCCAGAGCACGCCAGGCAGGACGGCGACGTTGCTCTAGTAGCGTGACCGGGTGCGCGTTGGCATCGTGATCCTGCCCGAAGACCGCTGGTGGGCGGCCGAACCCAAGTGGCGGGCAGCCGAGGAATACGGCTTCGACCACGCCTGGACCTACGACCATCTCGGCTGGCGGTCCCTGGTCGACGGGCCGTGGTTCAGCGCCGTGCCCACGCTCACCGCCGCCGCGATGATCACCTCGACGATCCGTCTCGGCACCTTCGTCGTTTCACCGGTTTTCCGCCATCCGGTGCCGTTCGCCCGTGAACTGATCACTTTGGACGACGTGTCCGACGGGCGGCTCATCCTCGGCATGGGTGCGGGTGTGGGATCGCCGGACTATGACGCGGTGGTGCTGGAGCAGCCCGAACTGACCGCCAAGCAGCGTGCGGACCGTTTCGTCGAGTTCACCGAAGCCCTGCACGGCCTGCTGACCACGGACCACTTCGACTACCGGGGCACCTACTACTCGGCTCGGGACGCGCGGAACCTGCCTGGCCCGGTGCAGCGCCCGCGCATGCCGTTCGTGATCGCCGCCAACTCTTCCCGCACGATGCGCCTGGCCGCCCGCTTCGGCACCGGCTGGGCCACCACGGGCCAGGCCCGGGAGACCGTCGATGCCTGGTGGAGGTCGGTCGCCGAGCTGTCCGCCCGATTCGACGACGCCCTCGAACAGACCGGGCGCGATCGCGCCAACGTGGCCCGCTACCTGCAACTCGACGCCGGCCCGCTGTTCTCCCTGTCCAGCGTGGCGGCCTTCACCGACGCCGCGGGCCGCGCGGCCGAACTCGGGTTCACCGACATCGTCACGCACTGGCCGCGCTCCGAAGGACCTTACGAAGGCCACGAATCCGTGCTGGAGCAGGTCGCCGAGGAAGTCCTTCCGGGCTTGACAGGCCGCGGGTGAGCTGAGCCGATACCTGGCCCACGCTCGAGCCGCTGACGTCAACGCCGCGTGGGGCAGCGGATCGGTGCGCGGCAGGTACTCCCAACATGCGCCAGATTGCGACGGCGAACGCGGTGAGCTCGGTTTCGGATGCTTCCCGCCAGGTCGCCAGCACATCGGCCCACTTCCGGCGGAATCCGGCGTATGTCCAGCGTGGATGAGCCGGATGACGATCAGTGCCGCGTCGGTCGCCGCGTCACCCTTGCAGGACCATGCCGAGTCCACGATCCGTGCGCGACCCTGTCCCCGTCGGCTCCTTGGATTCCCTGTGACTCGCGACGAGCTGATCGAGCCGCTCACGTCCCCAGCTATCCCAGGTCCTCCGGGTTGGTGGCCAGCCTCCGACACTCGAGACCTACGGGGTTTCAAGGCCGACGATTCGCGAGAATGTATACCTGCTGAAGTCCGAGGGCATCGTTACCGCCGAACACGGTCGAGGGGTATTCGTGAAGCCGCCTGCCGGCATCCAGCGCCTGTCCCGTTCCCGGCTGTCCAGGGAAGCTCGGGCACGGAACCAAGGGGCATAAGGGGCATTCCTTGCCGACGCGGCGGCACAGGGCTTCACCCCGTCCTCGACGGTCGAGGTCCACTTCGAACTCGCAGACGATCGCGCCGCTGGATATCCGGCAATCGAGCGGGGCACCGAAGTCACCGTGCGGGACCGGGTCATGCGAGCCGACGGAGTCGTTGTACAGCTGGCCGTTTCGAGGCTGCCCCGCCAGTTCACAACCGGAACCGCCATCGAACAAACCGACACCGGCCCTGGCGGAACCTACGCGCGCCTGGAGGAGACCGGTCACTTCATCGGCAGCTACACCGAGCACGTGGGCGCCCGCATGCCGACACCGGAGGAGACCTCGGCACTCCAACTTGGCCCTGGCGTGCCGGTCGTCACGCTGACCCGCGTGGCCTACCGAGAGGACGGCGAACCGCTCGAGATGAACGACATGGTGCTGCCCGCGGACCGCTACGAACTGTCCTATGAACGGCCAGCTGATCAGCGTACCCGGCATCCGGTGAGGTTGCGCTCGGTAGCGTAGGTACGCTCGACGGCCGTGAGCGAGCACACCAACAAGACAGACTTCACTGAAGCCGATTTCACCGGTTTCGACCTGATCGTGGTCGGTTCCGGGTTCTTCGGGCTGACCGTGGCCGAGCGCGCCGCCACGCAGCTCGGCAAGCGGGTGCTCGTCCTCGAACGGCGCGCCCACCTCGGTGGCAACGCCTACTCCGAGCCGGAGCCGGAGACCGGCATCGAGGTGCACCGCTACGGCGCGCACCTGTTCCACACGTCGAACAAGCGGGTGTGGGACTACGTGAACCAGTTCACCGACTTCACCGGATACCAGCACCGGGTGTTCGCCAGGCACCGTGGGCAGGTCTACAGCCTCCCGATGAACCTGGGTCTGATCAACCAGTTTTTCGGCAAGTCCCACACGCCGGGCGAGGCGCGTGCGCTGATCGACGAACAGGCCAGCGAGATCGACACCAAGGACGCGAAGAACCTCGAGGAGAAGGCGATCTCCCTGATCGGGCGGCCGCTCTACGAGGCGTTCATCCGCGGGTACACGGCCAAGCAGTGGCAGACCGACCCGAAGGAGCTCGCGCCTTCGATCATCACCCGGCTGCCGGTCCGCTACACCTTCGACAACCGCTACTTCAACGACACCTATGAGGGCCTGCCGGTCGGCGGCTATACGGCGTGGCTGGAGAAGATGGCCGACCAGCCGGGCATCGAGGTGCGGCTGAACGTCGACTACTTCGACGTGCGTGACCTGATCCCGGCGGGCGCCCCGACCGTCTACACCGGCCCCCTGGACCGCTACTTCGACTACTCGGCGGGCCGGCTGGGCTGGCGCACGCTCGACTTCGAGCAGGAGGTCGTCCCGACCGGGGACTACCAGGGCACCTCGGTGATGAACTACAGCGACGAGGACATCCCGTTCACCCGGATTCACGAATTCCGGCACTTCCACCCGGAACGGGACTACTACCCGGCCGACAAGACCGTCATCGTTCGGGAGTACTCGCGTTCCGCCAAGGAAGACGACGAGCCCTACTACCCGATCAACACGCCGGACAACCGGGCGAAACTGGAGCGTTACCGCGAGTTGGCCAAGCGTGAGGCCGCCGAACGTAACGTGCTGTTCGGCGGGCGGCTGGGTACCTACAAGTACCTCGACATGCACATGGCGATCGGTTCCGCGCTGTCCGTGTTCGACAACAAGATCGCGCCTCACCTGACCGACGGCGCGCCGCTCGACGGGAGTTTGGATGCTTGAGAAGGGGCGGCCGCCCGCTGAGATCAAGGTGCTCGCCACCGCGCAACGGACGCTCAAACGGCCCTCGACGGTGAAGGCCGCGCGCGGGCTGTCGCACTTCGGCGAGCACAGCATCGGCTGGTTCGCCGCGGGGCTTCTCGGTGCCGCGGTGGACCGTAAGCGCCGTAAGGACTGGCTGCTGGCGGCGGCCGGCGTGGTCGGTGCACACGCCGCGTCGATCGCGGTCAAGCGGGTGGTCCGCCGGCCCCGCCCGGAACACGAAAGTGTCGAGGTTCTGGTCGGCACGCCGAGCAAGCTGAGCTTCCCGTCTTCGCACGCCACGTCCACAACGGCGGCGGCGGTGCTCTACTCGGGATTGACGGGGCGTAATCTGGTCCCCGCTCTCGTCCCGCCGATGCTGGCCTCACGGCTGGTGCTCGGCGTGCACTACCCGACGGACGTGCTGGCGGGCGCGGCGCTCGGCGGCGTGGTCGGTGGTCTGCTGCGCAGGAAGATCCGCAAAAGGGGAAGCCGCTCGTGACCAAATCAATCAACGATGCTGCCACGGAAGACACCGAGGTCGAACCGGCTGTGATCACGGAAGTCACCGTCAAGCGCGGCCCGGTCCGGATGGCGCTCGGCGTGCTCAAGACGGCACGCCCGCGCCAGTGGGCCAAGAACGTGCTGGTGTTCGTCGCGCCGTTCACCGGCGCGAAGATCACCAACGGGCCGGTGCTGCTCGACGCGCTGATCGCGTTCGTCGCGTTCTCGCTGGTCGCGTCGTCGGTCTACCTGATCAACGACGCGATCGACGTCGAGGCCGACCGCGCCCACCCCACCAAGCGCAACCGGCCGGTCGCGGCCGGGATCGTGCCGGTGCCGGTGGCCTACGCGGCCGCGGTGGCGTTCTTCGGGGTGGGGCTCGGGTTCGCCTTCCTGGCGAGCCCGCAGCTGGCGATCGTGCTCGGCGTGTACGAGGCTGTCCAGCTCGGTTACTGCTTCGGCCTCAAGCATCAACCGGTGATCGATCTCGCCATCGTCGGTTCGGGCTTCCTGATGCGGGCCATCGCCGGTGGTGTGGCGGCGAGCATCGCGCTGTCGCAGTGGTTCCTGCTGGTCACCGCGTTCGGCTCGCTGTTCATGGTGGCCGGGAAGCGGTACGCCGAGATCATGCTGTTCGAGCGCACCGGCGCGAAGATCCGTTCCTCGCTGAAGAAGTACACGGCGAGCTACCTGCGGTTCGTGTGGGCGACCGCCGCGGCGATCCTGATCATGTCCTACGCGCTGTGGGCATTCGACCTGCGGCTGCGGGCCGAGGGCTCGATCTGGCCGGTGATCTCCATGGTGCCGTTCGTGATCGCGGTGCTCCGGTACGCCGTGGACGTCGACGGTGGCACGGCCGGTGAGCCCGAGGAGATCGTGCTCAAGGACCGTGTGCTGCAGGTCCTCGGCGTGCTGTGGGTGGCCAGCCTCGGGATCACCTTCTACCTGTGAGCCCGATGGAGCTCGGCACGCGTGAGCGCGCGGAGTCGCCGAAAGCCGAGGATGACCTCCCGCCCGGCGAACCGCCGCTCACCCGGCTGGGGCCCGGCCGCACCTTCGCGGAACTGGGGCTCGGCGCGGTCTTCGCGGTGCTGTTCAGCCTCGCGCTCCAGGTCGCGGCGAGCCGGCTGCGCATCGACCCTGGCACGTATGTGCCCGAGGCCTTGGCCAATCTGGCTGTCGCGGGCATCGTGGTGGTGCTGTTCGGCCTGATCGGTTTCGGCGCGGCAAGGCGCTGGCCGCTGTCGGTGAAACTCGGCGGCGCGTGGGCAGCGCTGACCGCGTTCAGCACGCTTGTCCTCGCGATTCCGCTCCAGGCCACGAGGTTCTTCCTCGGCGGGTCGTCGGTGGACAACACCTTCCGCCTCCAGTACATGGAGCGGATGGCCGCCGGCGGGGGCCTGGCCGACATGAACTACCACGACCTCGCTCCTTACTACCCTGGCGGCTGGTTCTGGCTCGGCGGACGCTTCGCGAATCTCCTCGGCTGGGACGGCTGGGCCGCCTACAAGCCCTACGCGATCACCTGGATCGCGTTGTCCACGGTCGCCGCGTTCGTGCTGTGGAGCCTGGTGGTCAACCGCCGGCTCGCGCTGCTGCTCACGCTGTCGACCGTGCTGGCCGGGTTCATCTCCGTGGCCGTGGACGAGCCCTACGCGTGGCCGACCTCGGCCTGCCTGCCGCCGATCGCCGTGCTGGCCTGGCAGGTCTTCCGTCGCCGTGAGCGCGTGCCCGCGTGGACGATCGTGTTGATCGGCGGCTACCTCGGGTTCTGCGGCATCACCTACACCCTGCACCTGGTGTTCGGGGTGTTCCTCGTCGTGGTGCTGGCCGCCATCGCCGGTTTCCTGGCCGTCCGGGCGGGTGAGCGGGTGGGTGTCGTCGCCCGCCGGTCGCTGCTCCGGCTGACCGGGATGGGTGCGCTGACGGGTGTGCTCTCGCTGATCACCTGGGGACCGTTCATCCTCGCCGGCGGTCTGGGCGAGCCGAACGTCGCCGCGCACTTCCTGCCCGAGTCCAGCGCGATGTTCCCCATGCCGTTCCTGCCCGAGAGCGTGTTCGGTGTGCTGTGCCTGGCCGGGTTGATCTGGACGGTGGTCAGGGCGCGGCGGAATCCGGTCGCGTTCGTGCTGCTCACCATCACCGTCCTCGTGTACGTGTGGTTCGCGCTGTCGACGCTCGCGCTCCTGGCGCACACAACGCTGTTGGCGTTCCGGTTCGTCGCCACGGTCGACATCGCGCTCTCGGTGGCCGGCGTGCTGGCCGGGGTCGAACTGATCCGGGCACTGGGCCGCCATGTCCGGCCGGTCGCGGCGGCCGGGTTCGTGCTCGCCGTCGCGGCCGCGCTCTCGCTGGCGCAGACCGGTATTTCCTCGTCGATGAAGGACGAGATCGACACCGCCGAGTCCGACTACTACGCGACCGGTTTCAACGCCTGGGGGCAGCACGAGCCCGGCCAGGACGGCGCGTGGACCGGTGAGCTGATCAGCACGATCGACTCGCTGTCCGGACGCCCGCCGACCGGCGACATCGTCCTGTCCGCGTACGACCGGCTGCTCTCGTTTCGGCCGTACTGGGGATTCCAGCAGACCACTCCGCATTACGCGAACCCACTCGCCGAATATGTCCAGCGAAACGGGGAGATCAAGCAGTGGGCCGCGTCGGCGAATTCGACGGAACTCCTCGCGCGGCTGGCGGCCAGCCCCTATGAGGCGCCGAACGTGTTCGTGCTCCGCCGGGATGGCGATTCCCTGATCATGCCGGTTGCCTCCGACGTGTTCCCGCGGGCCGTCCCGCTGCATGTGGACGCCGTGCGATTCGACCCGACCCTGTTCGACTCGCCGCGTTTCACGCAACGCCAGGTCGGCCCGTTTACGGTTGTCGTCGCGCGGTAGACGCACGGCCGGGAACGCTGGCGGTGAGATCGAGCTGGTGGGTCCCGATGACGGCCGCCATGCTGTCCGGGCTCACGTTTCTGCTTGCCAAGAACAGTCTCATCGATGACGTCTACATCACGCTGGACTACGCGAAAACCTTGCCGTGCGCGGTGAGTGGGCGCTCATCCCCGGCCATCCGGCGAACACGGCAACCTCTCCGCTGTATGTCGCGCTGCTCGGGTTCGTCACGTTCCTGACCCGGATTTCCGGCTCGGCACATCCGGTTTTCGCGCTGGGGGTGGTGTACGTGCTTGCCGGGGCCGTGTTCGGCTGGGGGTGGGCACGGCTGCGGCTTCCTGTGTCCCGTGGGGCATGGCCCCCGGGGCAAGCCCACGGATCCCCTCTGTCGGGATCGTGCTGGTGCTGCTGAATCCGCTCGTGTTGTCCGCCATCGGCCTGGAGATCCCGCTGATTCCGGCGGCGCTGGTGCTGCTGGTCGTGTTCGCGACCGAGCGCAGACCGGTCACGTTCGGTTTCGCCGCGGGCCTTGCCGTCCTGACCCGGCTTGACCTGGCGATCTTCGTGCTGATCGCCGGTGCGACGCTGGGCCGGGGCGCGGCCCGGGCCGTGGGCCCAGGGCTGCTGGTCACGCTGCCGTGGCATGTCTTCAACTGGCTGGTGTTCGGCTCGGCGGTGCCGGACACGCTGGTGATCAAGCAGTTGCAGCGGAGCTTCGGCGGCGCCGGTTACTTCATGACCGGGTTCGACCAGATGTGGGGGAGCGACCCGAGGACCGTGCTCACGTTCCTGCCCGCCGGACTCGGCCTGGTGGCCCTGTTCGGGTGGCAGTTGTCCGGCGGATTCGGGCCGATCGGTGCACTCGGTGTCGGTGGAATCCTTTATTACGTCGTGTATTCCCTGCTCGGCGTTCCGCCCTACCACTGGTATTACGCGCCTCCACTGGTGGCGCTCACCATCTCCGGAACGGAGATCTTCGCGCGTTTTGCCGAAGATTGGCGAGGCGTGCGCGTTCCCGCTCTCGTGCTCGTTCCACTGCTGGTAATCGGTTATTTTCCGCATTCGTGGGACGCGGCATGCCGTGGACTTCGCCGCCGTTTTTCGGCAACTGGGCCAGCGCCGCCGACTACGCCAGAGTCGGCCGGGAGCTCGCCGCGAGAATCGGTGCCGCCCCGGTCGGCGCACCCGGCGAGATCGGCACGCTCGCGTACTTCTGCGACTGCACCATCGTCGACGGATTCTCCGACCCCGGGCTACTGGGCCGGCAGATCGACGAGCGAATCGAGCAGGCCGGGCCGGTCACCGGCGCTCTGCTCCGCCTCAATTACGCCCGTTTTGACCGATTGCGCCCACCCATCAAGATCGCCTACCAGCTCCGTTACGGGTCCGGTCCCGGGGAATGGACGGTCCACTCCGCGGCAAAAGGTGTCGGTCATTTCACACCGGAACCGGTGCGCTAAGGTCTGCTCGCTCGCGAGAGCAGGAGAATCCGGATCCGAGTTGTTCCTTCGGAATGCCGTGTTCGGAATCTGGCCGGCTAACGTCGATGTCGTAGAGTGTGGTCGTCTGGTCGAGGTGACGACGGTAGCCGAGTACAACGGGCACACCTGCCCGGGGCTTTCACTCGAACGGCTGAACCGATCTCGGTTTGCGGAACGTGTCGGCGGGGGTCATGATATCGCGCAGGAGGGCCCGCGATGAGTTACCCCCTGTACAGACGCGGCGCGTTCGCGCTGCTGGACGGCTCGTCCTACCCGATTTCGTACACGGTCGGTGAGGACTACGTCTACTTCTCCGACGGGGAGCCGAGGTCGGTCGACAAGTGCGAGCGCGTCTTCTCGGTGCAGGTCTACGCCACCTACCGGGACCACAAGGTGCTCGTGGACGACGTCGACATCACCGGCATGGCCCGGGTCATGGAAGCCGAGTGGGACGCCGGCTGGGCTACCGAAAACGGGTTCGTGCACGAGAGCGCCAACGAGTACTTCAAGACCGTCGACCTACGTGACCTGCGGAACTATTACGAGAAGCAGAACGACCTGCTCTTCGCCCGCTGGCGGGCCACCCATTTCGTCCGCTTTGTCGAGGAACACCCGGGCGAGAGCGACTGGATCGACAGCGCGTCCGCTGTCTTCGACGGGCGACCCCGATCGGGTGTTCTGTCGACCGAGGACGGCCGGATGGCCGCGGTGACCACGCGTGCCGAGTACCTCGGATATCCGTGCGAGATCGCGGGAATCGCGGCCGACGGCTCGGTCGGCATCTACTCGCTGGGCGCTGACGAGTCCCGGGCGGAGGCTGACGGTTTCACCCTCGCCAAGAACGGCCGATGGATGAAGGCGGTGCACATCTACGACCTGGCCCGCTACCACGAGCACCACGCCGACCTGCTGTTCGACCAGTGGCGCGAATCAACCGTCTACTGACGGGTAGTGGCCCGAACCACGCGCAGATTGGCGAGCGGGTCGCGCAGCAGTAACGACGAGCCGTCGGCGAAGTCGACTCGGATGACCTGTTCGGGTGGAATACTCCGGCCCACGTAGGGCGCCGAGTAGCCCCGGACCCGGCCGATGTCGAGTTCGGAGAACGTCATGAAGAGCGGTTCGCCTGGGCCTGGGGGGTGGAACAGCTTGGTCGTGTAGATGACGGCGGCCCGCCGGTTGGTCAAGGCCAGTCGCGCCTCACCGCGGCTGTGCGCGAAATGGTCGCCGAAGGCGACGGCGTGCTGGCTCGCGTGTTGTGCGAGCACGAAAAATGCCACGGTGGGGTCGTCGGCCCAGTCCTCGTCTCCGACCCCGTCGGCGGGCAGCGGCCACCGGCACGGACCACTGTCCAGTGCCGGCACCTTACCGATCGGCTCGTGTGGCAGTCTGGTTTCGGATCCGATCCGCGCTCGCACGTATCCACGGATCGGCGCACAACCGAAGAGCAGCCGCTCGCCCGGCCGCACCCAGTGCCGCGGCAATTCCCTTTCGACGATCTCGTCATCCTGCTCGGCAACGCTGATCGCCATCAGTCACCTCCGTGACTCAGCGTCGCCATTCGCTGGAATACCGCAGGGTCGTCCGTCCGCAACACGAAGTCCAGTCCAGAACCGTCCACGAACGACATTCGAAAGCACGGGCGGGAGCGTAGCTTCGCGCGCCGCTCGGCGACCGCGGCACCGGCGATCTCCGCGCGCGAGAATCGCAGCCGGATCTGCCTGTCGGGCCTGGCGACGGGTTGCCCTTCGAGGTTCGGGCCGTAGGTCCTGGAGCGGTCGGTGGCGATATTGACAACCCCCTTTCCGAACTCCAGGGCAGCCTTGAGCAAACCGGTCTTCTCTGATTTGTGGCTTGCCGCGGCCGCCGCCAGGCGAGGACCGAGTACGGCCAGCCGATTTGAGCTGAGCGCCCACAGCCATTGTCCCGGTTTGCCGGCCGACCCCAGCGTCTTGATGCGTTCGTGTGCGAGGCATCCGGACGCCTGGCCGAACACGATGACGTCAGCTGGTGGTGGTTTGTCCGGCGAACTGTCGTCGCCTCCGACGAGCGCTTCGAAGAGGAAATCTCCCGCGAAGCCACCGACCGCCCGGAGCCCACGGTTGAGCATGCCCCTGCTCGGCTCGCCGAGCGCGTCAAGCCCCTCGATGTCGTAGTAGAACACTCCACCGGAAGCTGCCCACAACAAATGCTCACCAGGCTCGGCAAGCAGGGGACGGACGACCGCCGCCGGCCCAAGGTAACCGGAGAAGTTCATTCGAGAGTGAACCCTCGCTGCTCCGTCTCACGGCGTTCCTCTTCCGAGGACGGGTCCTGCGCCTCGTTGTAGCCGTATTTGATGCCTTGTTCCATCGCCAGCCCTGGCGCGTTCTCCATGATGCCCTTGGTGGCTGCTGTCGGGACGTGCGAGGTGCCGCTCATCCCAGCCAGCCGCAGGCCCGCCTCGGTGAGGTTCGTGGTGAGTGCGGGCGCGCCTTCGCCGTCGACACCGAACCGCTTGGCGAACCGGTTGCCGGTCTTGGACGCCATGGTCTCCGGGTCGGCTTTGGTGAGGATCTTGGCCAGTGGGTTCCCGTCGATCTTTCGGCCGAGCCATTTCTGGGCCATGTTGCCGTCGCGCAGGCCCTCCATCCGCTCGACTGCCTGCTTGAGGGGACCCTGCCGCAGCTTGACCAGAAACTTTTCCAGCTCCTCGATCAACGGCTTGAGCTTGCCGAGCAACTGCTTGACCTTCAGACCCAGCCGACCGCCGGTGACGGCGACCTCCCCTGTGGTCGCGGCGCCGGCCGCGCCCACGGACGCTCCGGCCGTGATCCACGAAGCGGCCAGTGCGGCCAGCCATTCGATGATCAGGCCCATCACGAGTTCCTGGATGATGTCGACGCAGATCTCCACGAACGCGTCGAACAGGTCGGCCGCGACTTCCAGGATCTGCTGCACACCGCGGATGTCGTTCGCCAGGGCGCCCGAGCCGTCGGCGAACTCGGTCATCTGCCTGCGGAACGCGTCACCGCCCTGGCCCTGCCACGGCTCCTTGGTGGCCTCGGCACGGCCTTTCTCGTGCTCGGCGACGCCGTCGAGCCACTTGGCGACCTGCTGCCAGCCCTGCGCGGTGCTGCGCATCTGCTCCGGGTCGCCGATCGCCGGCTCGAGCACGAACTCGACCAGCGGGCTGATCACGATGCTGATCAGGAAGCCGAGACCGTTGTCCAGGAACGACTGGCCGGGGCTGGTGAGCAACTGGAGCTGTTCCATCCGGGCGTTGACGGCGGCGATGGCGACGTCCGGTGGGCTGCTTGCCCGGCTCACGTCGCCGGCGGTGCTGACCCACGAACTGCCGTAGCCGGCGTTCTGCTCGAAGTCGCCCTTCCGCTGGGAATCACCCGCGCTGTTGAGGTCGGTCAGACTGCCGGGACCGCCACCCGCCGCGTCGGCGAGGTCCTGGAACTTGCCCAGCGCGTCGGCGGTCTGCGTCTCGTGCTCGCCGTACAGCCGCGCGGCCGTGGCGGTCTTCTCGGCGATCTGCTCCAGGAAGTCCTTGGCCTGGCTGGCCAGGTTCTGGCATTCCTCGAGCCCCTCGAAGTACTTGAAGGCCATCAGCTCGCCGATGGGGCCGAAGCAGTCGTCGCTCACCCTGGCCTGTTCCAGCAGGTTCGCGAGGCTGCCGAAGTGCCCGGCCGTCTGCTCGGAACCCTGGCTGTGCGCCACCAGCGCACCGGTCTGGACCTGGTACCCGGTCATCCCCTCACCTCAAGATCGGTCCGCCGAAGTCGTCGTCTTCGACTTCTCCCGAGGGTGTCCGGTTCCGTGATGTTCTGACCGGAATGGGTGAGTTGGGCGGTGGGGTGCCGGTCGATGGCTCGGCCGGCCCGACTTGCGGAACGTGCGCCTCGAAGGCGTCCCTGAACTGCTTGGCGCGGTCACCGAGCAGCGGCTGGACGGTCTCCTGCAGGGCCGCCGCCGCCTGCTGCGTGGCCTGCCGGATGGCGCCCAGGATGTCCTGCTGGAGCTGCGTGTGCGAACGGCGCATCGCCGCGGGCGTGAGCTGGAGTCCGAGCACCGCGCCCGACGGGGCCACCGTCACGGTGACCGAACCGTCCGCGCTGCTGCCCTGGCCGCGCAGCTCGCCGATCTTGTCCTTGAGCTCCGCGGCCTTGGCCGCCTGCTGCTGAAAGGCCCGCATGGCCTGTTCGAGCCGTGCTTCGTGCGCCGCCACGGAAACCTCCCCCTTGGGTCAAGCGGATGCCAAGGGAGAGTAAAGCATGGGGGTGCGACAGGTTGGGGTCAGATGGGCAGTTTGCGGAAGATCGGCCGGGGCACGTGCCGCAGGATCGACATGACCACGCGGAACGGGGCGGGCGCCCACACCAGTTCCCTGCCCTTGCGCACCGCGTCCACCGCGATTCCGGCGACCTGCTCGGCGGTCTGCTCCAGCGGTGCCTTGCCCATGCCCTCGGTCATCTTGGTCCGGACCTGACCGGGCCGCACCACGGTGACCTTGACCCCGTGCGGACGCAGCGCTTCGCCGAGGCCCAGGTAGAAGCCGTCGAATCCGGCCTTGGTCGAGCCGTAGACGAAGTTCGAGCGGCGGACCCGCTCGCCGGCCACCGAAGACAACGCGATCACCGCGCCGTGTGCCTGCTTCTTGAGCTTCTCCGCCAGCGCCACGCCGACCGAAACCGCGGCCGTGTAGTTCACCGTCGCCAGCTCGACGGCCTTGCCGTGGTCCTGCCAGGCTTCCTCGGCGTCACCGAGCAAGCCGAACGCGACCACCGTGACGTCGATGTCGCCACCGGAGAACGCGCGCTCGATCACCGCCGGATGCGACTCCGTGTCCCGGGCATCGAAGTCCATTTCGGACACTTCGGCGCCCGCCGCGCGCAGCCGCTCCGCCGACAGCTTCCGGCGCTCCGACGGCCGGGCCGCCAGCACGACCTTGACCGGGCGCTCGGCCAGGTACTTCTCGGCGATCGCCAGCGCGATGTCCGAGGTGCCGCCGAGTAGCAGCAGCGACTGGGGGTTTCCTACCGCGTCGATCACAGCTCGAGCCTCCGGCTCATGTCTGAGGCGAAAACGCCTTCGGGGTCAACGGAGTGGCGGATCTTGCGCCATTCGTCCAGGCGCGAGTACATCTTCGCGAACTGTTCGGCGTCGGTGCGCGAGTCCTTGGCCGTGTACAGCCGGCCGCCCATCTCCAACACCCTCGCGTCCAGCTCCCGGCAGAACCTGCCGAGACCGTTCTTGATCGGGAAATCGACGCAGATGTTCCAGCCCGGCATCGGGAAGGAAAGCGGCGCACGATTGCCCTCGCCGAACTTCTTGATCACGTTCAGGAAGGACACATGCCCTGATTCCGCGATGTGCCGGACGATGCGCCGGAACTCGTCCTCGGCAGCGAGCGGCACGATGAACTGGTACTGCAGGAATCCCTTCGAGCCGTAGGCGCGGTTCCATTCACCGAACAGATCCAGCGGGTGATAGAACTGCGTCAGGTTCTGGATCTTGCCGTGCGCCTGTTTGGGCGTCTTGCGGTAGTACAGCTCGCCGATCATTCCGAAGGTCAGCTTGTTCGCCAGCCCGTTCGGGAAGACGTCCGGCAGGGTCGCGAGTTGCGGTGCGTCGAACCTGAGCGGGTTCGCCCGGAGTCTTGGCGGCAGTTGCTCGAGTGTGGCCAGCGATCCGCGGCCGAAGGCGGCCCGGCCGAGCTTCGGCCCGGTGGAGATCGAGTCGAACCACGCCGACGAGTAGGTGTACTTCTCGTCGGAGCCGTTGCTGAACAGTTCGATCGTCTCGTCCAGGTTCTCGGTCCGGTCGAGGTCGGCGATGAAGTACGCGGTTTCGGTCCTGGTCATCCGGATCGTCGCGCGCAGGATGATGCCGGTGAGGCCGATGCCGCCGACGGTCGCCCAGAACAGGTCCGACTCGGGCCCGTCCGGGGTAAGCGTGCGAACCTGACCGTCCGCGGTGAGCAGGTCCATCGACACCACATGGTTGCCGAAGCTGCCCTCGCTGTGGTGATTCTTGCCATGAATGTCGTTGGCGATGGCGCCACCCACCGTGACCTGGCGCGTACCGGGCAGGACCGGGACCCACAAACCGTGCGGCAGGGCCGCCTTCATCAGGTGGTCCAGGTCGACGCCGGCGTCCAGGGCGACGAGCCCGCTGTCCGGGTCGATCGAGCGGATCTTGTTCAGCGCGGTCATGTCGATCACCAGGCCGCCCGCGTTCTGCGCGGGGTCGCCGTAGGACCGGCCGAGCCCGCGCGCGATCACGCCGCGTTCGCCGGCCTGGGCCACCGCCCTGGCGATGGTTTCCACGTCGGGAGTGCTCAGCACGTCTGCGATGGTCGGGGCGGTCCGGCCCCAACCGGCCAGTGTCCGCCGCTCGGTATGCGGTGTCGCGTTCACCCGAACCAGGGTAACCATGCCCGCGCGGACGCCGATGCCGGTCTCTTCTAGACTTTCCCGGTCCGCGAATTCCCGGCCGGTGAGGTAGTTCAAGTGGTGTCTACGGAACCGCAGGAGTCGAAGCAGGCCGCTGTCGCAGCGCCGGGCCTGATCGGTCAGCTGCTGCGTTTCGCGCTGATCGGTGGCTTCTGCGCGTTGCTCGATTACGGCACGTATACCGGCGAGCGGGCGTTGGGCATGGATTCCTCGCCCTGGGTGAACGTCGCGCGAGCGATCAGTTTCATCGTGGGGACGACGACCGCCTATTTTCTTAACCGGAGATTCACATTCTCCGCTGGAGTCAAGCAGGGCAAGGGCCAGATCGGCGGTTTCGTGCTGCTCTACACCGTGACCTTCTTCGTCGCGGTCGGCATGAACGCGCTGATGCTGCAGGTGCTGCCGCAGGCGGGCTGGCAGCCGACCGGGGCCTGGGTGATCTCGCAGGGCACCGCGACGGCCATCAACTTCGTGATGTTGAAATGGGTCGTGTTCCGCGAGCCGAAGCTGGAGGAGAAGACACCATAATGGCCGGACGGGCGACGAGCACCAGGGCGAAGACCACTGCCGCGAAGAAGGAGCAGACGACGTTCTCCGAACACACTCCGCACGGCAGGCTGACCGCGCAGCGGGGCCTCTTCGCCGGCCCGTCGCCGGTGGTGCCGAAGGACCTCTACGCGGAAGTCCTCGACGGTGTCGTCACCCGTAAGCGGGACACCGTCGTCCTGGAGCAGTCCGCGAAGGTGTCCGGTAACACCTATTTCGGCCGGTTCCCGGCAAGCTACTGGCAGCGGTGGACCACGGCGCGTGAAGTCAGGCTGGAACTGGTGGTCTCCGGTTCCGGGCTGCTCGCGCTGCGCGCATCCGATGTCGAGGGCGAGCCCCGCACGGTCGCCGCCCAGGAGGTCGAGGGCGCCGAACTGGCCGTCGTGGCGCTGGATGCCAAGATCGACAAGTTCTTCGACGGCGGCGCGCTGTGGCTGGACCTCGAGACCGAGGCGGACCAGCGGCTGACCGTGGAACAGGTGCGGTGGACCGTCGAGCCGCCGGAGAAGATCCGCCCGACGGCGGTCACCATCTGCACCATGAACCGCGCCGACGACTGCCTCGGCAACCTCCGCGCGCTGGCCGCCGACCTGCCGTCGCTGGACACCCTGGACGCGATCTACGTCGCCGACCAGGGCACCGACCTGGTCTCCTCGCGTGACGGCTTCCCGCAGGTGGCCAAGGAACTCGGCGACAAGCTGCACTACGTCACCCAGCCGAACCTCGGCGGGGCCGGCGGCTTCACCCGTGGCCTCTACGAGGTGGCCGGGCACACCCAGACCGAGCACGCCAACGTTTTGTTCATGGACGACGACGTGCTCCTCGAACCCGACCTGATCATCCGGCTGACCGCGTTCGCCAACCGCGCTGCCAACCCGATCATCGTCGGCGGCCAGATGCTCAACCTGCTGCACCCGCACCAGTTGCACGTCGGCGCGGAGTACGCGCGGTTGAACTCGCTGGAGCCCGGCCTGCCGGTGGAGCACAGCCTGAAGACCGCGGACCTGCTGGGTGTGGACGAGGAGACCGGCAAGCCGAACCGCCAGGAGCGGCGCCTCGACGCCGGGTACAACGGCTGGTGGTCGTGCCTGATCCCGTACGAGGTGGTCAAGGCCGTCGGCTACCCGCTCCCGTTCTTCTTCCAGTGGGACGACGCCGAGTACAGCTACCGCGCGCGCGGCCAGGGGTTCCCCACCGTCACGCTTCCGGGCGCCGGCGTGTGGCACGCCGACTTCTTCTGGAAGGACTGGGACGAGTGGCACCGGTACTTCAACCTGCGCAACTCGATCATCACCGCGGCCCTGCACAGTGACTTCAACCTCAACCTGCTGTGCCGGGTGCTGACCGCCCAGCTGGTGCGGTACCTGCTCGGCATGCAGTACGGCCTGTCGCACACGCTGATCAAGGCGATCGAGGACTTTCTCGAGGGCCCGGAGGTCCTGCGCGACGGCGGGGTCGCGGCGATGAAGGAGATTCGCGAACTCCGCTCGCGGTACCCGGAGACCAAGAAGCACGACGCCACGGACGTGCCGGGTATCGCCTCGAACGACATCGGCATCATCAACACCGCGCCACGGCCGCTCTTCCAGCGTGTCGTCCTGCTCAAGCGGGTCGTCGACCGGCTGCGCGGCCGGTCGCGGTTCGCCCTCGGCGCGATCCCGCTCGACGAGGCGCACTGGTGGCACGTCGGCCTGTTCTCCACCGCCGTGGTCACCGACGCCAACCAGGAGGGCGTGCGGGTGCGCAAGTACGACCGTGACCGCATGTTCAAGCTCGGCAAGCACGGTCTGCGCGTGATCAACCGGCTCCGCAAGGAAGGCCGCGCCGTCCAGGCCCAGTACCGCCGAGCCCTGCCGGAACTCACCAGCCGCGAGAACTGGAAGCGTCTCTACGAACTCTGACCCGCCAGCGCGCGAGTCCCACATTCCCGTCGTGTGAGTTCCGCATTCGTAACCGCGAGTGCGGGACTCACACGCGTCTTGCCGAAACCGGCCGCGGTGTCCGCCGGCGCTGGTTAGACTCGCGGCGAGGCACGTTTTCCGACCGGGGTGGGGGCAGGTAGATGAGGGGCTAGCGCAGCCCGAACACCTTGCCCCGGCGTTGCAGGTCCTCGACGTAGGCCGCGGCGACATGGGCGAAGTTGATGACGACCTTGGTGTCCTCTTTGGTCTGTACGGCTTCGACGGAGCCGTGTTCGAGCAGCAGGTGTAGTTTCTTCGCGAGCTCGTCGGCTTCTTCGTCACCCAGGGTGAACACCAGGGGTTCGCCACCGGTGGCGAGGTGGAGGACGAGGGCTGGTTTGGTTTCGGACATGGTTCCAGCACACCAGGGCACGATCTTGCCCGGCAAGCGGGTTCGCTGAAAGCAGAGGAGGGGGAGACGCCGGTGGGATACTCGTTCTCGGTGTCGTTGACGGCGGTGGACGTGCTGTTCGAACACCTGAAACTGGGCCGCACGCCGACGCCGTTCGAGGTGCCGCACATCGGTACTACCTTCGAACAGCGGGCACAGGTGCGGGAGGCGGTGTTCCGGGATCTCGAGGGGCGTCGCCTGATCAACCGCGGCCGCCTCGACGCCGACGCCGAACTGGCTCTGCGGACCTTCGCCGATTCGCCGGTCGCCGTCACCGCGGTCGCCCAGCTCGACGACGGCAGGCCGTTGTTCGCGCGGGTGGCGTCGAACGGGCAGTACGCGGTCGTGGTCCGCCAGGACGAGAACATGCTGGTCTTCAACGATGTCCGGCCGACCTCGATCGTGCCGAGCATCGTCGATCTGCTTCCCTCGACACCTCCGGCGGCGGGCCAGTCGGTGACGGTGTCCAAGCCGGCGCCGCGGAGTCGTCAGCCCCGCGGCGACGACTCGTACGACCCGTTCGCGACCGTCTCGCGGCCCCGGTCCACCGCACCGGCACAGTTGCGCATGGTGGAACGGATCTTCCAGAAACCGAAGTTGCGCATCGGCCAGTTCAGCGTGTTCGTCGGCGGCCGTCCGCTCACCCCGACGGTCTGGTTCGACACACCCGACGGCCGCTACTTCGTCACGTCACGGGAGGCCGAGGACGGGCAGAGTTGGCTTACCTACGCACCCGCGGACAATGCCCGCATCACCCAGCACCTGTTCGGCCAGCTCCAGAGCTACGCGAGGTAACGGGATTCAAAAGGGCCTGGGTCGTGATCATTTCACCGGCACGAGCGAGTCGTACCCATTCCCGATCCAACTGGGGCCGGTAGCCGGCCAGTACGGGCCGGTGGCGGGCGGTTCTTTCGTGTAAACGACGGCGTATTCCACCTTCGTCGGCTCGATGTTCTTGTCGAGGAACAGGAAGTTGAGGTCGAGCAGCGCGCGGGTGATCGCGCCGGAGCGCTGTTCCTGCTGTTTGAGGATGGAAACGGCGATACCTCGGTCGGACAGTTCGTCGAGGAGTTCACACTCACAGAAGTAGGCGATTGTCCCGACTTCTCCCGGCGAGCGCACCGGATGGCCACCTACCAGCGGCCGTATGCCGATGCCTACGGCCGCATATTCGGCCGGAAGGGCGGCATTGCCGTTGTAGGCCGCTTGCTTCCAGGGAATACCGTGATGGAGGTCGTAGCCCGCTTGCCCGACCACCAGCACGGCCACGATGGCCACGACGACCTGCCCAGGCAACCAACGGTTCTTGGCCAGGTCATGAGCGTGCGCGGCGAACAGGCCAACGGAAAGCGAGAGAAGGTACGTCAGCGAAATGATGGTCCAGCTGTAGTACCAATGGAAAAGGGGAGCCTTCAATACCGAGTACATGGCGTAGTGCAGGACGCCGGCCAGCCCGAGTAGGACCACTGGCCGAAAACCGGGCCGAGACGCCACTACGGTTCGGTTGCGGAACCAGGCCGCGAAGCAGCAGACAAGTGCCACGACGCCCAAGACAGCGGGCACAAAAGACAGGATGGCCAGGGCAGGAAAGCCGCGGAACATGTTGAACGGGCCCTTGGCGAAGGCCCAGTCGGGGTTGCCGGCGCTCAGACTCGCCTTGATCAGCAGAGTGTCCGGAACGGCGGAGCCGAGCACCACCCAACTCCAGGTGAACCACGGCAGTGCGACCGCGATCGAGGCGAGCACGATTTTCCACCACGCGTGCCGCAGCCGGCTGAATCCGAGGAACAACACGATGGCGAAGATGACGAGGTCGACCCGGGTGAGCACGAGCAGTCCGGCGAAGGCACCGAACAGGACGGGCCGGGCCTCGACCGTGGCCATCAGGAGTATCGCCAGTACCGCGCCGCTGAGCGCGATTTCCAGCCCAACGGCAGAGTTCAGCAGGGGATTGAAAACCACGAGCGCGCTACCGAGCAGTGCGCTCCAGGCCGGTAGCCGGAGTATCCGGGTAACCCGTAACAGGCCGAACGCCATTGTCATGTGCGACAGGATGAACAGCACACCGAGCGCCACGACCGGCTGCCTGGTCACCGTTGTGAGCAAACCTTGCACCAACACGTTGAGCGGCGACGTGGCGGTGTTCGCGGTATGCCCCGGCGTCAATCCCCAGTGCAGATGGAGGCCGAAGTTCCGCGCATAGCTCAGCGTGATGTAGGCATCGTCGACGATGCTGGTCCGGATCAACAGGAACATACAGGTGGCGCCGAGACCGACGACGCCGACGAGCAGGTGACTTCCATGGCGCCGGGAAGAACTGGAAACAGCCGATCGAGTGGAAGCCGCGATACTCACAGAACCGACCGGGGAAATTCCGGTTGTGGATCGAACCGCACGCCGCGGAGCAACGCCTTGATCGCGCGCAGGCGTAGCCGCCGCGACACGTGACCTTCGCTCATCATCCGGAGCAGCCGGCGGCCGAACGCGAGAAACGCGACGAACCCCTCGTGGTGCAGGCGGTAGGACGCCTCGTTACGGATACCGTATTCGTATTTCCACAAATTGTCGGCGTTGATCTGCCCGAAGTTGACGCCGCGGTTGGCGGCAAGGTCGTGGACGACCGTGCTGTCGAGCACTTGCACGCCCGGCCCGGCGCCGCTGATCCGCAACGTGTACTCCATGTCGTCGAACCAGATGAAGTACTCCTTGAGCGGCAACCCGAAACGGGTTATCGCCCACCGGGGGATCAGCACGGACACGAAGGAGCAATGATTTACGAGCACCATCTGGTGGCCGCGGGCGAGCAGCCTGCCCCAGTCCCACGCCGTGCCGGGGTTGTTCATCTCACAGATGCCACCGTCGGTCCAGAGCACCACCGAGCACGCGAACGAGGGTGGAAAGCCCATTTGGTTCTCTGCCGTGTTCAGGCCCCTGACAAGCGCTTGCAGTGCCTCGGCGTCGGGGTAGCAGTCGTCGTCCATGATCCAGACGAAGTCCGCGCCCAGTTCGTATGCCTTGGTCATGCCGGCCGAGAACCCACCCGCGCCACCGCTGTTTTCCGGCAGCCGCAGGACCTCCACGGAACCGTCGGCCACGAACGGGTTCAGCAGCTCGGGGGTGTTGTCCGTGGACGCGTTGTCCACCACGATCACCCAGTCCGGGCGTCGAGCCTGCGCGAGCACGTGCTTGATGACGGTTGCCAGCTTGGCTGCGCGGTTGTAGGTCACGATGACCGCGGCGACGCTGTTCACGACCGGCCCCAATCGCGGTAGGTCTTCTGGGCCCACGCCTTCGCATGGGGCAGTTGCTTGAGTGCGCCGGCCTTCGCGGCCTGCTCGTCGAACCAGCCCTTGTACTGCGCGGGTGAATCAGCCATCTCACGGATGCGGCTTGCGGCGGCAGCGACGAACTTGTACGGGTGGCGTGGGCAGAGCAGGTCGTCCGCGACGATCGAGGCCTGGGACCCGACGTCTGTCGAAACGACCGGGATGCCGGCCGCCGTCGCCTCGAAGGAGGTGAGCGAGAGGCCTTCGTTCTCCGAGGTGATCACGAGGACATCGGACTCGGCGAGGGTGGCCCGGACCGGCCGGTCCGGCCCGCGCAGGTCGAGCACGCCGGACAACCCGTACCTGGTGCGCAGCGCCTGAACTTCGCCGGCGAGCTCGCCGTCGCCGTGCATGACAAAGCGCATCCGGCCGGCGGTGGCCTTGTGCAGTTCCGTCGCAAGTTTCAAGAAGAGGTATGGCCGTTTTTGCTGGTGGAATCGTCCGACATAGCACACCGTGAACGAACCGGATGCCCGCCGCTCACCCGCGCTCACGCTACGGGGAAGACTTTCCGTGGTGAGGTTGGCCAACGTTGCCAGCGTTACCTTCGCGCTGGAAATCCCGTGCTTGCCGGTGAGGTAGTCCCTCAGCGCGGGAGAGATGACATGGTGCTCGTCGATCAGGTCCGACATGCACACGGCGTGGTCGACGAATCCGCCGGTGCGCCATTCCAGGATGTGCAGCGAGTCGACGACGGGAACGTCGGGCCGGACCGACTTGATCCACGGCAGCCGGTCGTACAGCCACGTGTTGTGGTGTACGTGAATGCCGCGCACGTCATAGGCGGCGAACACCCCGGACAGGAAGGCGCCGTCGTGCCCGAGCGTGATCGGGTGAGTCATCGGCACGATCACGGCGCCGTCGAACTCCGGACGGGTAATCCACGGGTGCGGGGAGGCGCGATCGGTCACCACGATGGGGACGAGCCCGGCGTCCTTGGCCAACTGGATGCAGTCCAGCGCCCACCGTTCGGCACCACCCAGTTCAAGCCAGTGCAGGCCGAACAGGACGGCAGGCACGGAGCCGGTTGTCGGCGCGGCGATCGGCCGGGTGAGATCGACTGGTCTTCGCCGTGGCAGTGGCTTCGACTTCGATCTGCGTTCCTCGACGTCCGTCCGAGTCTGCCGCAGGAAGTCGTATTCGATCGGCCGCAGGAATCGTGCGGCACGACGCACCGTGCCGAGTGGACCGTCGAGCTGTGCCCACTTGTCAATCGGCTCAGCGCCCCCGCCGATGTCGATGACCAAATCCATCACCCCGCCGGGGGCCGGGTCGCTGGCTCCCGGCACGGCACTGCGGACAATCAGGGTGGCGACGGCGTTGCGGTCCGGCAGCCAGCCGATGTGACGGCAGTGGTCCGCGGTGAGCGAAGGGTAGCTGTTGGCCGGACCCCGCACCACGGTCAAGCGGATTGTGCGGCCCGGGTAGACGAACGAGTAGTAGTTGGCAGAGCCGATGACGAGCCTGCGCTCGCGCTCATCGAGGTTGCCGTCGCCATCGATGCCGACGTCGACGTCGTCAAGCAGCTCGAATGGACCGGCCATGAGCCGAGAAACCAATCCAGTCACCTCATCCCCACGAGGACCATGCCGACCCGCCACGTGCGGGGGCAAGACGCATCGACGGTGAACAAAAAGTAGCAGGTGCGCCGGGGACATCTGTCAGGGATGTGAGGTTCAGCCACAAGCACCGAGGTCATCTCCTGTTGATCTCGTTTCAGTTTTGCCGATGCAGGGCGCCGCGACCACCCACGGATGGGGTGACCCTCAGATCCGGAAGAACCTCTCCTTGCGGCCCTGCTGGACCAGTCGCAGCCACTGGAGGAACGCCTTCGGATCGCGCTTGACGGCGAGGAAGTACAGCCCGAAACGGGCGACCTCCAGCGCGCCGATCTTGCGCATGCCTGGCTGTGACAGCAGGTACCCGCGGTTGCGGTAGGTGTAGTACCGCTTCACCTCGTTTTCCGGGTCCTGCGCGTGGAACCGTCCGCCCAGCATCGGTTTGAACTCGTCCGAGCCGTCCGGGTGCAGGTAGGCGACCTTCAGCGAGGTGCCGAACGGCAGGCCCGAGCGCACCAGCCGGCGGTGCAACTCGACCTCGTCGCCGCGGACGAACAGTCGCAGGTCCGGCACGCCGACCACGTCCAAAGTGGAGGCACGGAACAGTGCCCCGTTGAACAGTGAGGCGATTCCGGGCAGGAAGTCGGTACCCAGTTCGGCCGCCGAGCGCTTCCAGGTCAGGCCGCGCCGCAGCGGGAAGGCGAGTTTCGCGGGGCTGTCGATGTTGGTCACCATCGGGGAGATCTCGGCCAGTCCGCGCTTTTCGGCCTCTTCCAGCAGGACGGCCAGCACGTTCTCGTCCGCGGGCCGTCCGTCGTCGTCGGCGAGCCACACCCAGCCCGCGCCCAGGGTCAGCGCGTGCAGCATGCCCAGGGCGAAGCCGCCCGCGCCACCCAGGTTGTGGTGGGACGGCAGGTACGTGTACGGCAACGCGACGGACTCGACGACGTCGCGGGCAGGCTGGTCCGGTCCGTTGTCGACCACGATGAGGTGGTCGACCGGTCGGGACTGGGCCGCGATGACCTTGAGCGATTCCGCGAGCAGCTCACGCCGGTGCCGCGTGACCACCACGGCGGCGACGGCACCCGGACCCAGCGGCGCCTGCTCCGGAAGGGTCGTCATGTCACTCCCCGTTGACCGCGACCGCAGGCTCGGCCCCGAGTCGCTTGGCGGTTTCCGCGCTCATGTTCTCGTATGGGTCCCGGCCCTTGTACGCGGTCAGGACTTCACGCAGCGAACCGTTCATCTTCATCCGGCCCTCGTCCATCCAGATGGCCGTCGTGCACAGCTCCATGAGGAGGTCGTCGGCGTGCGAGGCGAAGACCAGCATGCCGGAGCGGTTCACCAGGTCGACCAGCCGGTCGCGAGCCTTGTTCAGAAACGCCGCGTCCACCGCGCCGATGCCCTCGTCCAGGATCAGGATCTCCGGGTCGATGGTGGTGACCACGCCGAGCGCGAGGCGCACCCGCATACCGGTCGAGTAGGTCCTCAGCGGCATCGACAGGTAGTCGCCGAGCTCGGTGAAGTCCGCGATGTCGTCGACCCGCCTCTCCATCTGCTTGCGGGTCATGCCGAGGAACAGGCCACGGATCATGATGTTCTCGTAGCCGGAGATCTCCGGGTCCATGCCGATCCCGAGGTCGAAGACCGGCGCCACCTTGCCGATGACACGGGCGGAGCCGCGAGTCGGTTCGTAGATGCCGGACAGCAGGCGCAGCAGGGTCGACTTGCCGGCGCCGTTGTGTCCGACCAGGCCGACCCGGTCACCGTCGGAGAGCGACAGCGACACGTCCTGTAGCGCCTCGATGATCGGCACCTTGCTGTCCGTGCCGATCTTGCCGCCGACCTTGCCGAGCACGCGCTTCTTCAACGACCTGGTCTTCGCGTCGAAGATCGGGAAGTCGACGTAGGCGTTGCTTACCTCAATGCTGACCATTTGCTCAATCACACCCAGTAGGAGACGCGGGCCCGGTAGTTGCGCATCACGACGAGCGCGAGCAGCCAGCCGACGACCGTGATTCCGCCGACGACCACCCAACTGCCGATGCTCACCGCCTGCCCGATCAAGGGCGCGCGCAGGATCTGCACGAAGTGGTAGAAGGGGTTGAGGTGCAGGATCGGCACCACCCACCTGGCCAGCTCGGCGCGTGCCCCGTGCCCGTACAGTTGGTCGATCGGCCAGACGATCGGGGTCATGTAGAACAGCAACTGGATCAGCGAGTTGATCAGCTGTGGCAGGTCCCGGTAGCGGGTGGAGATGACGCCCAGCAGCATGGTCACCCAGCACGCGTTGACCGCGAGCAGAAAGAACGCCGGGATGGCGCTCAGCGAGTACCAGCCCAGGCCGGGGTGGCAGATGATCGTCTCGCTCCCGCACGTCACGTTGTTGAGGTCATAGTGGTGGCTCAGGCTGGGGGAGAAGATCGCGACGATGAGCACCACGACGATGATGTTGTGGCCGAACATGATCGTCTGCCGCCACACCGTGCGCAGCACGTACACCGTCAACGGAGCCCGGATCTGCTTGATCAGACCCTCGTTCGCGATGAACGTCTCCATACCCTCGGACAGGCAGCCCGCGATGAAACCCCAGACGATGAAACCGGTCGCGATATAGGGCAGGAACGTCGAGATGTGCAGGCCGAAGAGCGTCGAGTACAGCACGCCCAGCCCGAGTGAGATGACGCCCTGGCTGATGGTGATCCAGAACGGTCCGATCACCGAGCGGCGGTACCGCTGCTTGATGTCCTGCCAACCCAGGTGGCCCCACAGCTCCTGCTGCCGGAAGCCATCCTTGATGTCCGCGACGGCGCGCGTGAAGCTGCGGCTGTTCGGCGACGGTGGGTTCGGCATCGCTTCTGGGGCGAGGTCGGTGTTCTCGACCGTGCTCGTGGCTTGCACCTGCTCAGGGTAGCGACCGTGAACTTTCGGTGGTGCCCAGGGCTTGACCATGCCGGATCGGGTGTACTCGGGACTGACGAGGTGACCAGCGAGAACAGGGCGGATAGCCTCATCCGCAGTTCATTCGCGGTGATCACCGCTGGTTTCCTCAAGCGTGGAAGCAGGTGCGGACAGGCATCGCCGAAAGACGCGAGTTCGGTGCCGGGCTGCTCGCGCAGAGGACCTTTGTTCCGCGCGCGGTCCTTTCTCGCCCCGGAAGGGATGTATGCCCGGCCCCAAGGCGGGCGCGGCGGTTGAGGAACGCGACCGTATCGTCGTCGAGCCCCATGCTTTCGTCACGACCAACACCTGTTTCGGGCGGTTCCCCGCGAGCTACTGGCAGCGCTGGACGGAGATCGGCGAGGTCACGATCGAGGCCGTGGTCACGGGTTCCGGAAAGCTGCTTGTGGGCGCTTCGGACAGCTTGGGCGACCAGCGGGTGGTGGCCAGCGAGACCACGTGCGGCGCCGTTGGGCGGACCTTCACCGCCCCATCGACCGGTTCGTCGACGGTGGAGCGCTCTGGCTGGACATCGAGACCGCCGAGCACCAGTTGACCGTCGAACGGGTGCGCTGGCTGGTGAACACCAAGGCGATCAAGGACTTCCTGCGCGGCCCGGAGGTCCTGGCCGACGGCGGCGCCCAAGTGGTGCCCGCGGTGCGCAAGGTGCGTGCGGAGTACCCGGAGACGCACGTCGTCCCGGCCGCGATCGCCGGGGTGCCCGCGGATCAGGTACCGATCGTGCGCCCCGCCGCCACCCCGTCCGTGCCACGGCTGGTGCTGATCAAGCGGTTGCTCAACCAGCTGCGGAATGCCACGGGCGATGGTGCGGCGATCCGCGCGGGCAGTGAGCACTGGTGGCACGTTTCGCCGTTCCGGACCGCGATGATCACCGACCCGTCGCGGACCGGGGTTCGGGTGCGCAAGCGGGACAGAGACCTGCTGTGCCGGCTCGGCAAGGACGGCGCGAAGGGTTCTGTGGCGGCGGTTCCGTGACGGTGACGAGGTGGTGCGCCGCTGGCAGGCCGCCGAGCCGAAGCTGACCAGCAAGGAGAACCGGGAACGCCTCTTCGGCACCCGGTGACCGCGGGTTCGGCCCGAGACCACCTCGGCCCGAGACCACCCCGGGCCGAACCCGCGGACACGTCAGAGGTACTGACCGGTCCCGCTGATTCCCGGGGCGTGGTGGTCCGCACCTTGGCCGGCCGAAGTGCCCGGCGGAAGCCCGCGGCGCATCTGCTCCAGCTGCACGCGCGCGGCCATCTGCTGCGCGAACAACGCGGTCTGGATGCCGTGGAACAGTCCCTCCAGCCAGCCGACCAGTTGAGCCTGCGCGATCCGCAGTTCGGCGTCGGACGGTGTGGAGTCTTCGGTGAACGGCCGGACCAGGCGCTCCAGCTCATCCTGTAACTCGGGCGCCAGCGCCTGCTCCAGCTCCTTGACCGAGGTCTCGTGAATCTCGCGTAAGCGGTTCCGGCTCGCGTCGTCGAGCGGTGCGGTGCGAACCTCCTCGAGCAGTTGCTTGATCATGGTGCCGATCCGCATCACCTTCGCCGGCTCTTCGACGAGGTCGCCGACCGACTCCTTCGACTCCTCCTCACTAGGCGAGATCCGCGCAGTGCCTACCGGCGATCCGTCCGGGCCGACCACCACCATGTGGTGGGCTTGCTCATCCGGACGGCGGTTGTCATTGCTGGGCTCGGTCATGCCGCCAGCCTAGCGGCCCCGGCTCGGCGGGGTTTCGTGTCCGAAGCAACTTCTGCCCGAGTTCAGCCGAACCCCGAAAACGCAGCACAACGGCCGCTCCGTACGGTGTGCCCATGGCGTTCGACGTCGCTCGAATTCGTGGGTTGTTCCCCGCGCTGGGTGACGGCTGGATCCACTTCGACGGCCCTACCGGAATGCTGGTGCCCGAGCAGGTGGCCTCGGCCGTGTCGACGGCGATGCGGGCCCCGGTTTCGGCACCCGGTGGCGCGTTTCCGGCTTCGCAGCGCGCGGAGAGCATAGTGACCGCGGCTCGGCGGGCGGTGGCCGATCTCGTCGGCACGGACCCGGCCGGTGTCGTGCTGGGACCGAACGCCGCGGTGCTGTTGCAACGGCTCGCCGACGCGATGGCAGACGGCTGGACCCTGGGGGACGAGGTCGTGGTGTCGCGGCTCGACGAGCAGGCGAACCTGGCGCCGTGGCAGCGCGCCGCCAAGCGGGTCGGGGCGGTGCTCCGCTGGGGTGAAATCGACATCGAGACCTGCGAGCTGCCCGCCTGGCAGTACGAGAGCCTGGTCAACCATCACACGAAGGTGGTCGCGGTGACCGCGGCGTCCGGCTCGGTCGGCACCCGGCCGGACGTGCCGACGATCGTGGAACTCGCCAAGCGGGTCGGCGCGGCGGTGGTGGTGGACGCCAGCTACGCCGCTCCGTTCGTGCCGCTGGACCTGCGGGAGCTCGGCGCGGACGTGCTCGTCGTTTCGGCACAGGCGTGGGGTGGGCCTTCGGTCGGCGCGCTGGCCTTCCGGGACCCGGAGATGCTGGAGCGGCTGCTCTCGGCGTCGCTGGAGCTGGGCGTGCGGGGGCCGGCGCGGCTGGAGCTCGGGCCGCACCCGTACCCACTGCTGGCCGGGCTCGTGGCGTCGATCGACTACCTGGCCGGTCTCGACGACGCCGCGACCGGGTCCCGGCGCGAGCGGCTGGTCACCTCGCTGGGCTCGGCCAAGTCCTACCACGCCGGGTTGCTGGCGCAGTTGAGCACCGAGCTCCGGTCTCTGCCGCACATCATGGTGATCGGTGACGCGATGCGCCGGATCCCGGCCGTCGCCTTCACCGTGACCGCCAAGAAGGCGTCCGAAGTCGCGGAATACCTCGCCTCCCAGGGCCTGTGCGCGTTCGCGGACGAGGGCACCGGCGGTGTGTTCGCCGCGCTCGGGGTGGGCGAGGTCGGCGGCGCGGTACGCATCGGCCTCGCCCACTACTCGAACATCTTCGAGGTCAACCAGCTCGTGCGAGTCCTGGAGGAACTCAGGTAGCGGAGCGCGTTGTCAGCAGGACCTTGCCGAACACGCCGCCTTCCTCGAGTGCGCGGTGCGCGTTGGCCGCCTCGGCGAGCGGGACGACCTGGCCGATGATCGGCCGCACCGAACCGTCCTCGACCAGCGGCCACAGGCCCGCACGCACGGCCGCGACGATCCGGCCCTTGTCCTCGACCGGGCGAGCGCGCAGGGTGGTCGCGGAGATGCGGCCTCGTTTGCCGATCAGCTTGCCGATGTTCAGCTCGCCCTTGATACCGCCCTGCATGCCGATGATCGCCAGCCGCCCGCCGGTGGCCAGCGCGGACACGTTGCGGTCCAAATAGGACGCTCCCATGTTGTCGAGGATGACGTCCGCGCCCTGGGTCTGTTTCTTCAGCTCGGCGACGAAGTCCTGCTCGCGGTAGTTGATCGCGATGTCCGCGCCGAGCTGGCGGCACCGTTCGAGCCGATCTTCCGAGCCCGCGGTGACCGCGACGGTCGCACCGAGCGCCTTGCCGACCTGGATCGCGTGGGTGCCGATGCCGCCCGCACCGCCGTGTACCAGCAGCACCTCGCCCTCGCTCAGGCCCGCGTCCAGCACGACGTTGGACCACACCGTGCAAGCGACCTCGGGCAGCGCGGCGGACGTGATCACGTCGATCTCACCGGGCACCGGGAGCAGTTGCACCGCAGGGACCACGACCTTTTCCGCGTAGCCGCCGCCCGAGAGCAGAGCGCACACCTCGTCGCCGACCTGCCAGCCTTCGACACCCTCGCCGACCTCGGTGATCGTGCCGGAACACTCCAGGCCGAGAATCTCGCTGGCGCCGGGCGGTGGCGGGTAGTGGCCCTGACGTTGCAGCAGATCGGCCCGGTTGACCGTGCTGGCCGTGGTCTCGACGAGCACTTCGCCGGGGCCGGGGACCGGATCGGGGACCTCGGTCCAGTCAAGGACCTCCGGGGCGCCCGGTTGGCTGATCTTGATCGCGTGCATGGGCAGACCCTATCGCGGTACGACGAACGGCCCTTGTGCTCGATGTCGGTATTCCGAAGTATTTGCGAACATGTCAACTTGGGGAAGAAGATCCGGTTTGGTGTTTTCACTCGCGGCCGCGCTGGCGTCGGTTTCCATACCGGCCCTCGCGGCCGATTCGCTTCCGGGCCAACTGGTCCAGAAGGTGAACGTGACGAGCGTCAACCGGCATCTGGTCGCATTGCAACGAATCGCCGACAACTCGTTGGGCACGCGGGCCGCCAGCACCGTCGGCCACGCCAAGTCCGCGGAGTACATCGCCGGGAAGCTGGAGGCCGCCGGGTTCGACGTGACCAGGCAGGAGTTCCCGTTCACCTACACCCAGACCATCGCCCAGAAGGCGACCGTGGACGGCACCGACGTACCGGTCATTGCGATGACCTACAGCCCGAACACGCCCGAGGGCGGCATTACCGCGCCGCTGGCCGTCATCCCCGCCGACGACACACCCGGCTGCGAGGCGACCGACTACGCCGACGTGACCGGCAAGATCGTGCTGGTCCAGCGGGGCGCGTGCACCTTCGCGCAGAAGCAGCAGGTGGCGGCCAAGGCGGGCGCGGTCGGGGCGCTGATCTACAACAACACCGACGGGAACCTCAACGGAACGCTCGGCGACCCGGCCAGCGGCAAGATTCCGACCGGCGGCATCACGAAGGCCGCGGGCGAGAAGTACTCCACCAGCTACAACGGGGTTCCGGTGACGCTGGACCTCCGGCAGCTTCAGGAAGAGCGGACCACGTACAACGTGATCGCCGAGACCAGAACCGGCCGCAAGGACAACGTCGTGATGGCCGGCGCCCACCTCGACAGCGTGCCGGACGGGCCGGGCATCAATGACAACGGCACCGGGTCGGCCACGCTGCTGGAAGTCGCGTTGCGGCTCGGCAGCGCCCCGAAGATCAACAACGCGGTCCGGTTCGGGTGGTGGAGCGCGGAGGAGTTCGGGCTCATCGGGTCGACGTACTACGTGGATTCGCTGAGCTTCGAGCAGCAGCTCGACCTCGCGCTGTACCTGAACTTCGACATGATCGGCTCGCCGAACGCCGCCTACTTCGCCTATGACGGGGACAACTCCGACAGCGTCGGGGCGGGCCCTGGCCCGTTCGGTTCGGCGCAGATCGAAAAGACGCTGACGGACTACCTCACGTCGCGCGGTATCGCGACCGAGGGCACCGATTTCGACGGCCGGTCCGACTACGGCGAGTTCATCTCCGTCGGCATTCCCGCCGGCGGTCTGTACACCGGCGCCGAGAAGATCAAGACCGACGCACAGGTGGCGAAATGGGGCGGCACGGCAGGCGTCGCGTACGACGCCTGCTACCACCAGGCCTGTGACAACCTCGGCAACATCGACCGGGTGGCCCTGGACAACAACGCCGACGCGGTCGCCTTCGCCATCGGCACCTATGCGGTGAGCACCCAGACGGTCAACGGGGTGACGCCCACCAGCGCCACCGCCAAGAAGCCGGCCAGACTGCACACGCTCAAGGCCGCCTCGACGGAGGCGCCCGCCGCGTAACCGGCCGATCCGGGTAGGGCGTCTCTCTGCACCGGGGGGCGCCCTACCCGAGGTCCTTGGCGCCGAAGGTGTCGCAGCGGGCCGGGTCGCCGGTCGAGTAGCCGGTGTTGAACCACTTCTCCCGTTGGGCCGAGGTGCCGTGGGTGAACTGGGAAGTGTCCACCCTGCCGTTGCCGAGGTTTTTCTGGATGTAGTCGTCACCGATGCGCGAAGCGGTGTCCAGCGCGCGGTTGACGTCGTCCTGGGTGACGTTGGTGATCAGCGGTTTGCCGCTGGACGCGGGGGTGGTAGTGGCGTGCTTGCCCCACACCCCGGCGTAGCAGTCGGCCTGGAGCTCGAGGCGCACCGATCCGGAGGTCGGGCCGGTGCCGTTGCCGACCCGGGAGGACGCGCCGAGCAGGTTCTGCACGTGGTGGCCGTACTCATGGGCGAGCACGTAGGCCTCGGCGAAGGTCCCGCCCTGCGCGCCGAAGCGTGTGCGCAGCTCGGAGAAGAAGGAGAGGTCGATGTAAACCTCGGAGTCGGCGGGGCAGTAGAACGGTCCGGTGTCGGAGGTGGCGCTCCCGCAGCCGGTGCGCACGCCGCCGTTGAAGAAGTTCGTGGTCGCCTTGCGGTAGGTCTTGCCGGAGCGGGCGAACTGGTCACTCCAGTAGTCCTGGATCGAGTTGATGATCGCGACCACCGCGCAGTCGTGGTTGCGGTTGGCGTCGGCGCCGGTGCGGCACTCCTGCGAGAGCGAGCTGTTGTCCACCTGCTGCCCGGAGCCGAGGCCGGTCAGCCCGGCACTTCCGCTGGTGTGCACGCCGCCGAACTGGCTCAGCAGGAAGTAGATGACGACACCCACCACCCCCAGCCCACCACCCCCGAGCGCGACCCGTCCGCCGATGCCCCCACCGCCGCCGCGCAGGTCGGACACCTCGGAAGTGTCGAGCCCGGCGTCTTCGTCGAACCTCATGCCGGATGACTCCCTCGTACACGAGCCTGGGTGCGGCACCTGCGGGAGCCGCACCCAGGATTACCGAGGTTGTCATTGTAGTTGGCGGTTGACTGCCCTCCCGGGTCGGCGAGACACGCCGCCGATACGGGCACGGAGACCGCATCGATGCCGACGTCAGACTGTCGCCGCTATGCGCGAGAGGTTGTCGAGCGCATGGTGTTGACACCCGTGCTGCTCACAGTCGCGGCCGGATCGCGCTTATCGCACCCCGACCGTGGGTACACAGCCGACAGTCAACCGCGGGGGACCATCGCCATTGAACCACCTTCCCTTTCCCGGCGGACCGACCCGCCCGGGTAGTCCTGCCGATAGCAATCATGGTCCGCTTTTCTCGCCGAACTCTCAACCAATTCGTTATCCCTCTTCCGGGGATATTTCCTGGCCACGGATAGGGTGCGGTCATGGGCGAAGTGCGGTGGCTGAGTGAGCCGGAGATGGGTGCGTGGCGTTCCTACATCGTCGCCACCCTGCGCCTCCGCCAGCGCCTGCACCGCGAACTGGCCGAGGCGCACGACGTGTCGCTGAGTGACTACGAGGTGCTGGTGTGCCTGAACGCCACCGACGACAACCGGATCCGGATGTCGGAACTGGCGGTCATGCTCGGCTCGACCAAGAGCCGCCTGTCCCACCAGATCGGCCGGATGGAGGCGGAGGGGTTCGTGCGGCGCGTCCCGGACCCCGAGGACCGGCGCGGCGTGGTGGCCGAACTGACCGCGACCGGCAAGCAGCTCCTCGAGGACGCCGCCCCCACCCACGTCGAAGGCGTGCGGAGTCACCTGATCGACCACCTCTCCACCGAGGAGCAGGCCGTGCTGGCGACCGCGTTCTCCCGGGTCCTGGACCATCTGACCGAGGTGGGCGAGTAACCTGTCGGCCACGGGAAGCGTGGCAGAGCGGCCGAATGCACTCGCCTTGAAAGCGAGCGTGGGGCAACCCACCGGGGGTTCAAATCCCTCCGCTTCCGCTCCCTGACCAGGGGATATGCCGGGTAAGGAATTGTCACTCACCCCGGCATATCCCCGGCAGGGTTGCAATTCGGGTTGCAGTCGTACCCGTCAGACGGGCACCGGTTGGGCCGCCGGACCGTCTTCGCCGTCGTCGTCTTCGGCCTGGTCAGCCCAGAAGAGGTCCCCGATTTGATCGGCGATCGACGTCATGAGTTCGGTCGTCATGTGCTGGTATCGCGACGTCATGCTGACGTGGCTCCACCCCATGACTTCCATGACGGCCCGGCCGGGCACACCCAACACGAGCAGCATGGTTGCGGCCGTGTGCCGGGCATCGTGTAGCCGAGCATCCCGCACTCCTGCGGCCTTCAGCAGCGCTTTCCACTCCTCGTGGTCGGTGCGCGGGTGC
>NZ_DATELF010000137.1:0-11505 GCF_035276945.1 Amycolatopsis sp.
AAAACAGCGGACCGGAACTCACGGACCCAGCCACCCAACGCTGGGAAGCCGAAGGCGGCCAGGTCCGATGAACACATCGACCAGGCCTCGACCGCGTCACATCGCGTCGGCCAGCACAACCGAAAACGAACCCGCCATGACCACACGTGTTCCGGCCACACCAGCACCGCGTCCTCCCCTGGTCACCGAGCGGTTGATCCTGCGGGGCTGGCAGGTCGAGGACGCGCCCGCGGCGCTGGCCGTCTACGGGCACGCCGAGGTGGCGCGCTGGCTCAGCCCGGTCATGGACCAAGTGCCCGATCTGACGGCCATGCGCCTGCTGCTGCAACAGTGGATCGCCGAAACCGCCCGGACGCCACCACCGGCCGGCCGCTGGGCCATCCAGCGGCGCAGCGACAACCAAGTCATCGGCGGGGCGATCCTGCTGCCCCTCCCACCGGGTAACGAGGACCTCGAGATCGGCTGGCAGCTCCACCCCGGCACCTGGGGCCACGGATACGCCAGCGAAGCCACCTATGCCTTGGCGGATTGGGCCTTCCAGCACGACATAGACGAGATCTTCGCCGTGGTCCGGCCGGGTAACACCCGGGCCGCCGCCACCGTCCGCCGCAACGGCATGCACTGGGTCGGCGAAACCAGCAAGTACTTCGGGCTCACGCTACAAGTCTTCCGGCTCCGCCAAGCCGACCTCGACCAAGCCGCCCCCAACGCCCAGCTCCCACCCACCTTCGGCGCCAACTGAACACGGAAGGTGACAATCCACCCTGTGCGGCTATATCGAGGAGCGCACCCACCTCGGTCAGTTCGGTCGACAGGTCTTGTCCGCGCCGCGAGATCGCGGTGGCCTGGAAGGAAAGGCTGGGGCGGTTACGCGACAGCGACGGTCGTGTCATACCGGAAAGGCACCTGTGGAACAGTTCACTCCCGGAGTTCTTTCACTGCCCGGCGAGGAGAATGAGTTCTGGCTGCCGATCCACCCGTGTCATGTCCCGCGCATCGACGCCGACCCGCGGGAGCGCACCTACCTCGGACACAGGGATCGGACACACGGATTTGCCTCAGAACCGCAACCGAGTTCGTCCGGTACGTGACGGACATCGATGCTCTCACACCTGCCCAGACCAACCCGGCATGTTGTTGATCTGCAAGTCCTGACGACTGGCACTGGGCCTAACCGGTGATCGTTGTAAGCGTGGTTCAGCGGGGAGTGAAGGCAACCGGCAGCGTGCTCAGTCCCCTGAGGAAATTGGAGTAGATCGGGCGGGCCGGTGCGGTCTGCGCCATCTCCGCGACCTGGTCGCGCAGCTCGGCCAGTACCGCGCCGAGTTCGATCCGGGCGAGGTGCGCGCCGAGACAGAAGTGCGGTCCGTGGGCGAAGGTCAGGTGCCGGTTAGGTGTGCGGTCCAGGAGCAGCCGGTCTGGCCGGGCGAATACCCGCTCGTCCCGGTTCGCCGAGCAGTTCCACACCGTGACGATGTCACCGGCGCTGATCCGCCTGCCCTCGATCTTGGTGTCCACCGTGACCGTTCGACCACCGTGCAGGCCGGGCGTGGTCCAGCGCAGGATCTCTTCGACGGCCACATCGACATCCACCTCGCCCCGCTGTAAGGCCTGCCACTGGTCCGGGTGGGCCAGCAGGGCGGCCACCCCGCCGATCATGGCCAGCCGGGTCGTCTCGTCGCCGCCGAGCAGCAGGCTGTAACAGTTGAGGATGACTTCGTCCTCATCCAGACACGCCCCGTCGACCTTCCCGGCCGCGAGCAGGCTGATCACGTCGAAGTGGCCGCTGTCGCGCCGCGTGCGGGCCAGGTCCGCGAAGTACAGCAGGATCTCGTTCTTCGCGATCCACGAATCACCGGCGGTGTTGTCCGCGTGCTCGGAACTCAGCGCGGACGAGGTCAACGCGAGCACTCGCATCCGGTCCGGTTCCGGCACGCCGAGCAGGTCGCAGATCGCACCGAGCGGGATCCGCGCCGCCACATCGCCGGCGAAATCGCAGGTGCCCGCCTCGACCGCGCGACCGATCAGATCTCGGGTGGCGCGGCGCACACTACGGGCCACCGGCTCCAACGCCTTGACCGTGAAGGCCGGCAACAGCGCCCTGCGCAGTTCGGCGTGCCGGTGGCCATCGGTGATCGCCAGCATACGGCCGCCCGCCGAGTCCCCGCCCCGCAGCAGGGTCTCCAGCACATTTCCGTTTTCGGAGGTGAACCGGGTGGTATCGCGATAGACCTCGACTACGTCGGCATGCGTTGTCACCACCCAGAATCCGGGCGCGGAGCCGATTGCCGGATTCCAGTGCACCGGATCATCGGTGCGCAGCTGCCGCCACACCTCGGACAGATCCGTTTCGGCGTGCAGCCGGGGATCGGCGAGATTGAGCCGGTCCAACTCGGCCGGGCTGATCCGCGTTGTCGTTTCCGTCATGTCGCCGCCTCGGTCGCCACTGCCGCATCGAGGTGCTGATCCATGCGGTTTCGCCGCGCCCTGATCAGGCCAGCGGCCCGATCCCCCTCGCACCCGCCAGCATGATCGCGCCGATCCGCCGGCCACATCAAGATCATGATCGACTCTCCTGAGCGCCTCCGGACATGGAACAACGGTCAGGTGTGGCGGTGATCAGGTCGGACAACTGGCGGACGGTGGGATGCTCGTAGAGGTGGTGGATGGCCACCTCGCCGGTCACTTCGGCGTTGAGCCGGGCCACCAACTGCGATGCGGCCAGCGACGTGCCGCCCAGTTCGAAGAAGGTGTCATCCAGGCCGACGCGGTTCACCTTCAGCACCCCCTGCCAGATTCTGGCCACCTCCCGTTGCGTGTCGGTGGTGGGTTCCGCGTGACGACGCGTCCCGCCGGAGCGGTTCGCGACCGCGGCGAGCAGCCGCCAGCGGTTCACCCGGCCCAGCTGGTCGGTCGGAATCCGCGGCACGTGCACGAACCGCAGCGCGTCCGCGGTGACTCCGGGCACCTCGGCCGCCGCGTGCCGCAGTCGCCGTTCGTCGACATCCGGGTCTCCGGTGAACGCCACGACGACACGGCCGGCGGTGAGCTGGTCCTCGGCGAATTCGCGCTGCACCAACGGGTTGTCGCGATCCAGCCCGATCAGCAACGAGCCGCCGTCGTAACCGAGGGCGGCCAGCAACGACGCGACACCGCGTACCGGGTTGATCTGGCGGAAACCGCGGCGCAGCGCGGCCGAGCGCACGGGGTTGTCCTCGTTCATGCCGGTGTCGGTCCACATGCTCCAGCCCAGGCAGCGAACCGGGCGGGTTCGGGTGTGCCGCCAGTAGTCCGCGAAGCCGTTGAGGAAACTGTTGGCGGAGGCGTAGGCGCCAAGCGAGGCGCTGCCCAGGTCGGCCGAAACCGAGGAGAACAGCACGAGCGGGCAGTCGGGGCGCTCCTCGAGCAGCTGTCCGATCGCCGCCGTACCGAGCAGCTTTGCCCGGTACATGCGCAGGTACTCCTCCGGTGTCGAACGCAGCACGGTGTGTCGTTCTGGCGCACGCAACGCCTCCCGGATGTCCGCGGAGGCGAGGTGCAGCACACCGGCAAGGCGCGCATCCCACCGCCGCTCCGCCGACTCGACCGCCGCCGCGAGGGCCGGGGCGTCGGCGACGTCGAGCGCGACGTACCGCACCTCACCAAGCTCGTGTAACTCGGCGAGGCGCTCCGGCTTCGTCCCTGACGCGCGAGCCCGTACCGGCTCGCGCCCCACGATCAGCAGCTTGATCTGGTAGGCGGACAGCAGATACTGGGCAAGCTGATGGCCGATCCCGCCCAAGCCGCCGGTGAGCAGGTACAGCCCGCCGGCGACCAGGCCGCTCCCGCCCAGGTCATCGGTTACCTCGGCCACCCGCAGCCTGGGCACCAACCGCTGCCCGTCGCGCCAGGCCACCACCGGTGCGTGCTCGGCCAGCGTCGCCTCGCGCAGCACTTGGTCGGCCCATCGCCCACGCTCCGTGGTGCTCAGATCCACCTGGCGCACCAGCCCGGCCGCGGCCTCCGCGTCGGCCGTGCGCACCAGCCCGGAAACGGCGCCGTTGGCCCAGCCCGGCCGATCCAGGACGTCGGTCCACAACGCGTCCTCGGTGAGCACGAGCATCCGAACCTTCTCGCGCGCGCTCAGGTGTTGCAGGAGCAGCAGCACGGACAGGATGCCGGTGTCCAGCGACTCGCGTAGTGCCCCAGGATCAGGTCGTTCGGGAACCGGGCCCAGACCCCACCCGTGCACGACGGTGGTGATCCGCTTGCCCGAGGACTCGATGATCTCGCGCAGCCGTCGATGGTCGGACGGCTCCCCGGGCCTGATTCGGATGCGGCCGTCGGCGTCGACGCCGAACTCCGGGCCGGGCCGCACGATGATGAGCGAGCCGCCACGTGCCGCCAGCGCCGGGTACAGGCACTGTTCGAGATCGGCGCCCGGCAGGTCGAACAGGAGCCAGTCGCCGTCCGGCTCGGTCGGCTCGGCCCGCATCGCGGCCCGCCGCCACACCTTCTCGAAAAACCATGCGGGTAGGGCGCCGTCCGGCTCGTCGGTGAGATCGGGTCCGCCGGTTACCACGGGCAATCGCTCGGCGAACTCGCCGTCGGCCAGCGCGGCCAGCAGTCGGGCGCGCTGGATGGTGCCCTTGGCGGTTCGGGGCAGCTCCTGTGCGGCCAGCGGAACCACCGTGTCCGCGTGCACGCCGATCTCGGCCAGCAGCATGGCCCGGATGCGGGCGACGGTCAGCTCGTGGGCCGCCGGGTCGGCGTCGGTCGGCACGAAGAACAGCGCCAACCGGTCGGTGTCGGCGGTGTCGTCCCGGTAGGCACCGGCCGCGACGGAGCCCGGCGTAACCCCGTCGACGCGTTCGGCCAGCGACTCGATGTCGAAGGTGACATAGTTGGCGCCGCGGATGATCACCACGTCGTTGTGCCGGCCGACGATGGTGAGACTGCCGTCGAGCAGGAAGCCCAGGTCTCCGGTGTCGAACCAGCCGTTTTCGGTGAACGCGAGCTGGTTGGCCGCCGGATTGCGGTAGTAGTCGGTCAGCATCGTCGCCCCGGCCACCTGAACCCGCCCGATCGTGCCTTCCGGCACGAGGGCGCCCGCGTCGTCCACGATGCGCAGTCGGACGCCGGGAATAGGCGGCCCCACCTGGGTCAGCATGACCGCGCCAGGGTGTCCGGTCCGCTCGACCAGGCGGACTTCTCCGGTCAGCGAGCTGAGGTCCGCCACGATGGTGCCCACGCTCTCGTCGGCGGCGTCCAGCCGGGAAAACGTCACCGCGGAGCCGGTCTCGGACATCCCCCAGGCTGGGCGCATCGCGTCGGCCGGCAGGCCGTACCGGCCCATCAGACGCAGGAACCGATGTGCCGTGCCGGCCACCACTGCCTCGCCACCGTTGCAGATGTGCCGGAGCGCCGACAGGTCCCAGCCGCGGTCGGCCAGTTCGCCGACTCGATCGTTGATCAGCCCGAACATGAAGTTCGGCGCCCACATGTTGGTGACCGAGTAGGCGTGTGCCCAGTCCAGGCAGCGCAGCGGATCGGCCAGCGCGGCGCCCAGCTTGGCGTGCACCTGGCGGCAGCCGAGCACCACGTCCCTGACATGGGTCATGACCAGCGCGCCGACGTGGTCCAGAGGTATCCAGTTCAGCGAAATGTCGCGTGCGGTAAAGCCGTTGGCGATGCGGAAGCCGTCCACCAGGGCGAGCAGGCCGCGGTGGGTGTGCCGCACGCACTTGGGTGTGCCGGAACTGCCCGAAGTCAGCAGGTGCAGGGCCACATCGTCGGGGCCGGCCGGGTACCAGTCAATGTCGGCCGCATGCCGGGCCAGCCGTTCGGCCGACGCGACTCGCGGCCCGGGCACGCCCCACGACTCGCCGAGTCCGCGCACCGGCCCGCTCAGCCGCTCGTCGGTGACGATGACCGGCCGGTCCAGCAGTTCCCATACGGCCCGCAACTTGCGGGTGACGTCGTTGTCCCGCCGGTACCCCGGGGCCGGGGCCAGCGGCGTCGGCGCGTAGCCGCCCAGCACGCAGGCCCAGAGGACGGTGAGGAAGTTGCGGTCATCGCCCATCTGGAAGAGGACGGCGTCACCGGGCCGCACGGACAGGGCGCGCAGCCCGCCCAGCACCTGTTGCGCTTCGTCCAGCAGTTCCCGGTAACTTTGCCGGTCGGCCGAGCCGTCCGCGCGCAGGTAGGTCAGGCCGGTGTCGGATCCGGCGGCGGCCGCGGCACGCAGCGCGTCCTGGAGTGTCCGACGGTGTCGCGGCGAGGCCGGCAGGTCGCCGCCGTACGCCTCGGCCGGACGGCGCCGACCAACCGGATGGTGCTCGGTCCGACGGTGATCGGTTCGGCTCGGTGGCGGCGGTTGCGCGGTCCGGGATGTCGGACTGGCGCCTCCCGATCGGCGCGGCGCGGCGCGGGTGACGGCTTCGACCACCACCGCGACCTGCTCCACCCCGGAAATCTCCTGGAGCGCGTCCGCGAGTTGGCCGAACGGGTCGGACTCATCTTCGGCCGTTGTCCACGGCCGGTGCGCCTTGGTCACCGTCGAAGCTCCTCCTGTCGAATCCGGTCGGTGCTCAACAGGTGCTCGCCGATCATGCCGACCAGTTCGGCGACATGGTCGTTGTGGAAGAAATGGCCGCCGGGGAACACCTGCAGCGCGAACGAGCCGGTGGTGTGCTGATTCCAGGCCTTCAGCGCGGCAACGGGCGTCCGGTCGTCGTCGGCACCGCCACAGGCGATGACGGCAGCGTCAAGCGGCGGCCGTGGCCGGTACCGGTAGCTCTCCCAGAGACGGAAGTCGGCGCGCAACGTCGGTTCGAGATAGGCCATCAACCTGGCGTCGGAGGCGACCTGACCGGCGATGCCACCCAGCCGCGCCAACTCCTGCCGGAACGCGACCGCGGGCAGGTTGTGGATGGGCGCGGGCAGTGGCAGATGCGGCGCGCCCTGGCCGGAGGGAAACACGCCGATGATGTCCGCCTCCTGCCGTTGGGCCAGTGTGCAGGCCAGTTCGAAGGCCAGCAGCGCGCCGCCGCTGTGCCCGAACAAGGCGATCGGCAGGTCCAGCAGCGGGCGCACCACATGGGTCAGGGTCCGAACCAACGGGCCGATCTCGGTGAACGGCTTGTCCTTGATCCGGTCCTGGCGGCCGGGCAACTGCATGCCGACGACCTCGACCTCGGGCGGCAACAGGGCCGACCAGTGATTGAAATCCGAGGCGCCCGCGCCGATGTGCGGAAAACACAACAGGCGACAGCGGGCGCCGGCCCGGCGGTTTCGTCGGATATAGGGCGACTCGAAGGCCAGGATTTCGTCGACGGCCATGGGTGAGAATGCCTTTCGGACGGCTAGGACACGGGTGGCGGGTGACCGGAAGACCTCTCCGGGTCCGGTGCGCGCATCGCCTCGACCCGCCAGATGGGCAGCAGAATCCGCCCGCGCTCGTCGTGGGCGAGGCCGGAAGTGTCGACTGGCGGGAACTTTCCGCGGGTTGTCTGCCGGTCGAGGTATTTCTGGGTGAAGGCGGTGGTGAACGTGTCCGGCTGAATGTCGAGCACGCGCCACCGGTCGCCGAGTGTGCGGCGAATATTGTCCTGACTTATCCGGTATGGCGCCGGAAACACTGTCGGCGCGCGGTCGGAGACGCACAGCAGATGCAGTCGCGCGCCCGGCCGGCACACCTGGTGCAGCGCCAGCAGATAACGCTCCCGCTGCGGCTGGCTGAGGCAGTGATACAGCGCGCTGTCGAGCACCGTGCCGAAATCGCGGTCGGCCATGCCATTGGCATCGCGCAGTTCGGTCGCGTCGGCGACGGCGAACTCGATGTCCAGGCCACGGGCGCACGCCAGTTCCTGCGCCTGCCGGATGGCCGAGGCGGCGGCGTCCACTCCGGTCACCCGGTATCCGCGCGCGGCGAGAAACAGCGCGTTCTCGCCCAGCCCACAACCCACGTCCAGCACCGGCCCGGTCATCCGCTCGGCCCGCTCAAGCGCGACCACGGCCGGTTGTGGCGCTTGAATGTCCCAGGGCACGATGTCCAGCGGGAACCCGCCCAGCACCGTCTCCCGCTGGTACAGCTCGTTGAACGCGCCGGTGGTGTCCGCCGCCATGCCCTTGCCTCCCGTGGTCCGCCCGGCCGGCCAGCTCAGTGCGCGGCCCGGTCCGGCAACGCGCTCAGGCTCGCCGGGCGCATATCGATCCACTGCTCGTCCACATAGGCCGAACATGCGGCCCGGGTGTCCGGGCCGTGCGCCCTGGTCCACCCCGCGGGTACCGCAATGCGGCGCGGCCACAGGGAATGCTGGCCATCGTCGTTGACAAGGACCAGGAATTCGCCGTCCTCGTCGAATGGATTGCTCATCGGTCAACTCCTGGGGCGGGTTCGGGCGCGGAATCGGGCAGCCGGGTCGAGTGGATCCGGTCGAGTGCCGCCCGCAGCACCGGCCCGATCCGGGCCAGTGCCGCCGGCCGCAGCATGTGCTCATGTGCGCAGGGCACCGCGTGCACTTCGAGCCGGCCCGCCACATAAGGCCGCCAGGTTTGCGGCGTGCGTGGCGGTTCGCCGGGCGAGGTGGGCGCGGTGGGCGAGGTGAGTGCCTCGGCGGCGAAGAACAGCAGGTCGCCGCGAAACACGCCGGGGGTGTATTCGCGTAGCAGCCGGGCGTGGTGGTCGAACAGGGTGGCCAGCGCGGTGAGACCACCGTCGTCGAGTAGCACGTCCGGCAGGCCGCCCTCCCGCAGCAGGGCCACCACGTGCTCGGGTGCGTCGCCGGTCGCGGGGTTGCGGTCGAGGGTGTGCACCAGGAAGTCCAGCACCTCCTGCCTGGTGACGGACCGCTGGTCGGCCGGTGTGTCGCTCAAGGGATAGGCGTCCAGCACCGCCAGCAGCGCGACCTGCTCGCCGAGTCGCTGCAACTGGGTGGCGATCGCGTGGGCCAGCACCCCGCCGAACGACCACCCCACCAGGCGGTAGGGCCCGTGGGGGGACACCGTGCGAATCTGCGCCAAATAGTCGGCCGCCATGTCGTCGATGCTGTCCGGCAAGGCATCCGGACCGGCAAGGCCGCGGGCCTGGATCCCGTACAGCGGCTGGTCCGGGCCCAACTGGCGCATCAGGCCGGAATACGGCCAGCTGATTCCGCCTGCCGGGTGCAGGCAGAACACCGGCGGTCGGCCACCGGCCGAACGCAGCGGCAGCAGTACGTCCAGCGAGTGCCCCGCGGCGCCAAGGCCGCTGTCCACCACCTTGGCCAACTCGGCCACGGTCGAGCGCTCGAACAGGTCGCGCACGGTCAGTTCGACGCCGAAACGTGCGCGTACCCTGGACACCAGCCGAGCGACCAGCAGTGAATGCCCGCCGAGGTCGAAGAAGTTGTCGTTCGCCCCGACGGCCTCCTCGGGCAGGCCAAGGACGCTGGCGAAGAACTCGCGCAGGATCTGCTCGGTCGGGCCGACCGGGACGCGAGAGGCGGCCGTGCCGGCCGGCTCCGGCGCGGGCAGCGCCGCCCGGTCGAGCTTGCCGTTGACCGTCACCGGCAACTCGTCCAACACTACGACCGCGTCCGGCACGAGATGCGCGGGCAGCCGGCTGCGGGTGAACTCACGCAGCGTGGCGCTGATGCCCTCGACCGCATCGGCGTCCGGTGCCGGCACCACATAGCCGACCAGTCGCCGGTCACCGGTCCGGTCCTCGCGGGCGATCACCGCGGCACGGGCCACATCAGGGTGCCGCGCCAGCATCGCCTCCACCTCTCCCGGCTCGATCCGGAAGCCGCGGATCTTCACCTGATGGTCGGCGCGGCCGAGGAATTCCACCTGTCCGTCGGCGCGCTGGCGCACGATGTCCCCGGTGCGGTACATGCGGGTTCCGGGCAGACCGTAGGGATCGGCCACGAAGCGCTCGGCGGTAAGGCCGGCCCGCCGCCAGTAACCACGGGCCAGCCCGGCGCCGCCGAGGTACAGTTCGCCGACGACACCCGGCGGCACCAGTCGCAGCCGGTCATCCAGCACATAGGTCCGTACATCGGCCAGGGCGGCGCCGATGACGCTGGCGGCCCCGTCCACCGCGTCCCGCGGCCGCAACCTGGTGCACGTGACGTACACCGTCGCTTCGGCCGGCCCATAGGTGTTGACCAGCACGGGCGTGTCCGGATGTCGGTCGTACCATTGGGCCAGCCGGGCCGGCGACAACGCCTCGCCGCCGAAGAACACCAGCCGCAGACCCAGCCGCGCCCGTAGTTCCGGCTGTTCCCGATCCGCGTCGAGCAGCAGTTCGAACGCGGACGGGGTTTGACACAGCACGGTGACGTGTTGCTCGCCGAGTAACCGCAGCAACTCCACCGGTGATCTCTGCACCCCGCCGGGCGCGATCAACAGCCGGCCGCCGTGCAGCAGTGCACCCCAGATTTCCCAGACGGAGAAGTCGAACGCGTAGGAATGAAACAGGATCCATGTGTCGGCCGGCCCCAGCCCGAATTCCGGCGCGGTCACCCGGAACAGCCGGGTCACGTTCTGGTGGGTGACCGCGACCCCCTTGGGCACGCCGGTGGAACCAGAGGTGTAGATGACATAGGCCGGGTGCGCCGCGGACAGTGCGGTGCCGCGCTCTCGATCGGTGGGTGTCGTGGCCGGATACCGGGCCAGCGTGACCGCGAGATCGGGATCATCGAGCCGGAGCAGGGGCACATCGCTCGCTGGCATCGTGTCGGCGATGGCAGCGGTGGTCAACACCGCGACGGGGGCGCCGTCGGTGAGCATGAACGCCACGCGTTCGGCGGGGTAGTCCGGATCCAACGGCAGGTAGGCCGCACCCGATTTGAGCACGGCGAGGATCGCCACGATCATCCGCGTTGACCGCGGCAGCGCCAGCGCCACGAGGGTTTCCGGACCCGCGCCCCGCGCCATCAGCAGGTGCGCCAGCCGGTTGGCGGCATCGTCCAGTGCGCCGTAGCTGATCTCCTGGCCGTCGCAGATCACCGCGACCGCGTCCCGATCACGCTCGACCTGGGCGGCGAAGACCTCGGGCAGTGTCGATGCGACCGGTTGCGCGCCCAGCCCGGCGTCCAGCGGGGCACCGATGATGCTGGCGCGTTCGGCAGCGGTGATCAGCTCGATCTCGCCGACGGGCCGGTCGGGATCGGCGACCACCGCGCGCAGCAACCGCGCCAGCCGTGCCATGTGAGTGCGCATGGTCGCTTCGTCGAATATGTCGGTGCGGTAGACCGCCACACCGACCACACCGTCCGGTTCGCCGTCGGCGGTGTTCCGTTCGGCCAGACTCAGCGTCAAATCCATCTTGGCGGTGCGCGAGTGGATCGGCACCGCGTCCGCGGTCAGCCCGGGCAGCCGCAGTTCGGGGATCGACCAGGTCGGGTCCTGCCATGCCAGCATGATCTGGAAGAGGGGGTGGCGGGCCAGCGACCGGGTCGGGTTGATCGTCTCGACCAGGTGCTCGAACGGGATGTCCTGGTGGGCGAACGCGGCGAGGTCACTGTCACGCACCCGGGCCAG
>NZ_DATELF010000138.1:0-7897 GCF_035276945.1 Amycolatopsis sp.
GAATGAGGTCGGCGAGGGCGGTGAGTACCGAGCCGAGGGGCGCCGTCCCGTGTGCGGCACCGTGCGCGGCTTCCCGCACCGTCATGGCTGTATCCAGCAGACGGACTGTGGTGGCGGAGGCGTCCTGCATCTCGTGAAGGTCAGCCGTGGACGCCGCGGCGTCCACGGCTGACCGTGCCGACGTGCGCTCGTTACCCGCGGGCGGGCCGGCTCATCCGACCGCCATGTCCAGCGTGTCCTTGACAGATCCCTCCAGGTGGTACTGCGAACTCGGGGAATCCCATTTCCACAGGTAGGCGTCGGAGTTGTAGACACGCTGGTAATCGCCCGCACTCCGGGCTTTGGTGAAGTCGATGTCCTGAATGATGTCACCCAGGTTGACCTTGGCTTTGGTGATGGCCGGCAGGAAGGATTCAGCGGTCACGTCGCCCGGGATGGTCTTCGCGACTTGGGCGAAGGCCTGCACGCCGAGCCAGGCGCCCATACTTTGCGCCTGAAAGACCTGCGGGGAGGTGTTGGCGTATTTGTCGCCGGTAGCCTCTTCCGCGGCCATGGAGTCCAGCATCGTCTTCAGCAGCGGAAGTGAGCCGGCCTCGCTCAGCGGCCGGAATGTCGCGCCCACGTACAGCTGGTTCGTGGCCGCCCCGAGGTCCGCCCACCCACCGCTGCCGGTGAGCCCGAGTGCGGTGCAAATCGTGTATTTCGCACCGGCAGCGCTGCTGGCACGCACGAACGCCTGGGGACCGCTGCCCAGCAGCCCCAGGACCACGATCTTCGCACCGGACTGCTGGGCTTGGGCGACGTAGGGCGAGTAGTCGGACACGTTGTCCGCTGTCACGATCGGTGGCAGCGCCCTGAGACCGTTCGTGCGGGCGCCGTTGCCGATCATCGACGCTATGGTGTCCAACACGTTCACCGGCGACTGGACCATCACCACCGAATCGGCATTGACCTTCTGCGCCAGTTCCTTGCTGGCGCAGGGAAAGAAGCTGCCGATCTCCCAGGTGAGCGGAAAGGTGTTGTCACCCTGGTAGTTGCTGGTCAGCGGGCCGACGTTCGCGATGTCTGCGATGTGCGCCTGGGCGAGGATCCGTTCCATGGCGGTGCCGACAAGGGCGTTGTTGTTGCCGACCATGGCGACGGCGTGCTTGGCGACGGCCTGTCGTGCGCAGGCGAGTTCCTGATTGGCCTGGTATTGGGTATTGCAGGTGAACACCTCGATCGGGCGTCCGTTGATGCCGCCCTGCTTGTTGACCACCGCGGCGGACGCCTTCACCGCGGCGAAGATGCCGCCAAAATCAACCTGCGGGGTGCCGACCGGCGCCATCACCCCGATCACGATCGGCGACGGGCCGCCGGCCGAAGCTGAGCCACTGTCCGAGCCGGAACAAGCCGTCAGCACGGTGGCCGTGGCCAGGGCCGAGACGGCCACCGCAAACCATCGGCGTTGCGCGCGTTTCCTGCCATACGTTGTAGTCACGTACATCCTCCTGACATGTGTGTGCGGTGGCGGACATCCACCGGAAACCGCACGTTGTCGAGCAAGTGATGTCTCCAGCCGGCGGACGGCCGGGACCGTCCGTACCCGGCACGTCAGCCGTTGGAAAAGCTCGGGGCGCTCGTCGCGTCCGGTCGTCCTCGCGAATCGGCCGGGGTAGCGGTTACGTCGTCTCCCAGATAGGCGGCGATGGCGGCCGGGTCTTCCCGGATGGCGGCGGGCGGTCCTTGGGCTATCTGGTGCCCGAAGTCGATGACGATGATCCGATCGCAGGTCGACATGACGAAATTCATGTCGTGCTCGATGACAAGGATGCCCATGCCGCGTTGGCGTGCCAAGCGAGTGAGCACGTGGGCGAATTCCGCCGACTCGGCGTCGTCGAGACCCGCGACCGGCTCATCGACGAGCAGGACGGAGGGCGCGGAGGCGATGGCTCTCGCGATGGCGAGCAGCCGCCGCTGCCCGTAGGAGAGCTGTTCAGGAAGGCGGTCGAGCGAATCACCGAGTCCGAGTTCGTCGACCGTGCGCCGATCGTTCGCGCTGAGTTCGGCTCTCCTGAGCCTGAGCGCAGGCCAGAACCTGGGCCGGGCACCGCCGGAGATGCGGTCGCCGGCGACGAGGACGTTCTCGCGCACGGTCAGATCGGGATACAGCTCGAGACTTTGGAAGGATCGGACCAATCCCGCGCGGACCCGGCGGTAGGCCGGCAACCCGCTGATGTCGGTGCCATCCAGGAGGACGGTGCCGGAGCTTATCGCGGTGAAGCCGGTGACCGCGTCCATGAAGGATGTCTTTCCCGCACCGTTGGGTCCGATCAGGCCGACGATCTCGCCGCCACGCAGCTCGACTTCGACGCCGTCGACCGCACGGTTGCCGCCGTAGCGTACGGACAGGTTGCTGACTGACAGCGTCACGGGAACGGTCGGCACGGCCCCGCCATCCGTCGACACAGCATCATTCCCGGGTTCGCCCGCCGCGCGCCGGCCCGCCGGAGGCGGGAAGATCCGGTCGAGCCGACGCACTGCTTTGAGAGCCTCGTACACCCAGCCATGCGGGTTCATCGCCAGGGTGATGAGCAGCCCGGCCGCGCCGATGACCGTGATGTACGAGCCGAGCGTCTGCCAGTGCAAGGTGATGATCGCGCCGACTGACTGGGGCGCGAACAGGGCGCCGAACACCGCGCCCAAGACGAAGCCGAGGCCGCCGATGACCGAGAAGGCGAGCATGCTTATCGAGGTAAGCGGGTCGTAAACGCTGAAGATGATCGCCTCGGACTGGAATGCGAGGACGACGCCGCCGATGCCGGCGATGGCGCCGGCTATGGCGAAACCCGTGATTTTGGCGGCGATCACGTTGATGCCGTTCGCTGCGGCGGCACGCTCGTTTTCGCGCACGGCGAGCAGGCGGCGCCCGACCCGTGACCGTCGGATCATCGCGACGGCAACGGCAACCAGTGCGAGGACGATGAGGGCGAAGATCGCGTACCGCTCCGGATACTGGACCGGGTCGACGCTGAGCCCGAAAACCTCCGGCGTTGGGACCAGGATGCCGTCCTGGCTCCCGGAGATGTCGGGGTTGTTGAAGATCACGCTCTGCGCCGCCTGTGCAAGCCCGAACGTCACCACCGTCAGGTTGGCTCCGCGGGTGCGTAGCGCCGGGATCGCGAACACGATCCCGACCAGGCTGGCGCCAAGCGCGCCGATCAGGATCGCCAGCCAGAACGGCACGTCCGCGTCCGCGGCGAGCCGGGCGGCGAAGAGGGCCCCGAAACCGGCCAGGGAGTACTGCGCCAGCGAGACCTGCCCGGTGTAGCCGATCAGCACGACGAACGACAGGAAGATCGTGGCCACGGCAAAGGTCGACGTGAAAGCGGTGAGCGCGTCCGGCGAGGAAGTCCCGTTGAGGACGAACACGCCGATCACCACCGCCGGGATCAACACATACCAGCGCACCCGCCCGCTTCCCACACGCGGGAGGCGGTCGGTGGCGTAGCCACGCAGCGGTAGCCCCGACCCCCTGAGCGCCAGACCGACGACGATGATCAGGAATGGCAACGCGTCCGACACTCCGGTGATGTGCACGTACTGGGAGGTCACGGTTTGGGCGATCCCGATGAGGATGGCGCCGGCGCACGTGAGCGGATACGACCGGAACCCACCGATGAGAGCCGCCGCAAGTGCCGGAATGATCAACAGTGGCATCGTGGAGGTGTCCAGCTCCGTGATCGGCGCGATGAGGATGCCCGCCGCGGCAGCTAGTCCGGCACCGACAGCCCAGGTGATGCCCGACACGAGCTCGGGCGACCACCCGAGCGCCGCGGCCATGCGCTGGTTCTCCGAGACGGCTTCCGCGATCCATCCCAGCCGAGTCCGGTTCCAGATCACGGTGATGACAACAGTTGCTCCCAGCGCGATCAGCAACAGCCACAGCCGATCCGACGGCAACACCGAACCGCCGAGATCCAGCGGGCGCGACGGGATGATCGGCGAAGTGGTCTTGGGTACCGCACCCCAGATGTGCGCCGTCAGCGACTGGATCAGCAGCAGCACGCCCATCGTCGCGATCAGCCGGGTCAGTGCCGACGCCTGCCGCAGCCTTCGCAGGATCATTTGGTCGGTCAGCAACCCGACAAGCACGACAGCAGCGGTCGCGGTGACGAACGCGGCCGGTGTTCCCCAGCCGCGCTGCTGGAGCTCCCAGTGCAGGTAGGCACCCAGCATGGCGTAGCCGCCATGGGCGAGATTGATCACGCCGGCGGCACGGAAGATCAGCACAAGCCCTACCGCGATGAGCGCGACGAGCGAACCCGTGCCCGTTCCGAGGGCGGCAAATTGAAGTACGTCGGTCACGCTCCGCCTCCTTCGGTCGGTTCGACGTTGTTGCCATTGGCCGTGATTCCGGCAGGCGCTTCGGCTGTCAGATACTGGGCCTGGATCTCGTCGATGTTCTTGCGTGCTTCGGCGGCGGTCATGTCCAGGGTGATACGGCCACGCTGCATCACGTAGACCCGGTCGACGAAGCCGAGGGCTCGGTGGACGTGCTGCTCGACGATCAGGGCGCCCAGGCCCCGTTCGGCAGCGGCCCGGATCGCTTTCAGGATCACTCCGACCGTGCGGGGGGCAAGGCCGAGGGAGAGCTCGTCGGCCACGAGCAGGCGCGTCGGGCCACCGATGGCGCGTCCGACGGCCAGCATGCGCTGCTCGCCGCCGGACAGCAGCCCGCCGCGACGGTGGAGCAGATCGCGAAGCTCGGGAAAGACATGCATGGCGGAGTCTCGCTCGGCGCGCCGTGCGACCATCAGATTCTGGTGCGCCGTGAGGCCCCCGAACACCGCACCGTCCTCGGGCACGAAGGCGAACCCCTGCCGTGCGCGGCGATGCAGCGGCTCCCACTTGCCGCTGTTGTTCCACACCACGCGGCCGGTGGCCGCGCGCAACTCGCCGCCCAGGGTCAACAACGTCGTCGTCTTGCCCGCGCCGTTCGGGCCGAACAGGGCCACCACCTCGCCGCGGCGTATCTCAAGGTCGATGTCACGAATAGCTAAGTTCGAGCCGTACCCGGCCGAGAGCCTCTCGGCCCGGATCAGGGTGAGGTCATCGGATCTGGTTTGCGGCTTTGCCATGTGAGAAGACTCCTCGTGAGGCAGGCCCATGGAGCCCGTTTGCGTGGCGCTCCAGAGTTCGACAGGGTCGGTATTCGATTACCGGAACCAGGGAGGCTTGTTCAGGGACGGCGAGTTGATCTTCACGCTGGCGACATGCCGCCGTACGAGCGTCCTGAATAACCCTCAGGGTCTCGACAAGCCGCCGGGCCCATTGACGCAGGAGTCAATAGACCACTGTAACGCGACAGTCACCACGTCCCGATGTTCGCTGTTTGTGTGGCGAACCCGCCCACCTCAGGGAAATCGCCTTACTGTGGTACGAAAACCATCCAGTCACCTCAAGATTTTTGTCCGTCGCGGAAAAGCGGTAATGCTTGCGCAACACTCACGTCGATGCCGTATCACGTGGCGGCACCAGCATCTCCAAGGAGTGCCCCGAGTCAAGTCCGAATTCCACGACACTCCCTCCCTTGGGCCTTGTCGGAGTTGTGAACCTAACACGAAACCCAGGCCTGCCCACGCTCGGTTCCGCCAGATGGACCTGCTCGACCACAGCGCACCGGCGCGCCTCGGCTCGCATACACCGCCCGTTCCGCCCAAGTTGCGAGTTCTACTGGTTGGAGATTTTCGGTAGTCGGGCAAGGCCGAACCACGCCGAACCACGCCGAACCACTGCGGGGCCGCCTGTCATGACCGTGCCGCGAAGTCACCACCTGCGCCGCGCCCTGCCGGCATGTCGGCAAACATCTTCCTCCCAATTGTCCCCATTTGGCCCCCGAGTGGCACAATGGACTCGAACGCCGAACCTCGGACTCGCCGGTCCAGAATCCCGGATTCGCACCACGGGCGATCATTTCACCAGAACAGAGCAAACTGGGTCCTGGCCTGAATGGACTGTCGTTCGTTGTTGGGAGTACCGGCTGTTCGTGTTCGTGCGATGGGGCTTGGCGCGCCCCGGAATCATACGAGAGCTGGGAGAACGATGAGGTTCTCGTTGCGCGGACAGCGGCCGGACGGGGGCAGATAAGTCACTCAGTGTTGACCACCTGGATGGCGGCACGGAGACCCGCAACAGCGGATGCCACAGGGCTGAAGAAGCTCTACGGTGGGCTGCGAGGGGGCGAATCCTCGCCGCGAATTATCCAGGACGGCCTCAGTAAGGCTTTTGTCCTGCCGTTGACTCGTCCACGACAATGAAAATGGAAGGAGCAGCCGAGCGGAACAACAAGCTCGGGTCAGGCTTCTCGCGTCCGGAATTGTCCCGCCGGCCAGCGATAGTGATCGTTTTCTCGGAAAGGAATAATTATGGTAGCGACGATGAGGAAACGCATGGGAATGCTGGCGCTGGTTGCGGTCACGGGCAACGCCAGCATGGTGTTCGGAACCGGAACAGCCTCGGCGGCGACCCCGTTCGTCTGCACTGGCCAGGTGTTCCTGGCGCAGGGAGTCGGAAGCGGCACGCAGCTGTACGCGGGACGTTTCGGTGCGAAGGCCGTCGACTTCGCGCCGGTCGGACCAGTGGCTCCAGACACGTACAACGCGATCGGCTACAACTCGACGGACAACTATCTCTACGGTATTCGAGCCGAAAATGGCGGCCTGTGGCGGATCGACTCGACCGGCGCGGTCACCGGACTGGGGCGGCCCAGTGGTCTGCCGGCTCCCGGATCGACCGTCGCGGGGTTCACGCTCGGCGGCTACAACGTCGGTGGGTTCGACGACCAGAGACGCCTGTCGTGACCGCGAGCAATGTGCCACGGCTGTGGGCCCGTTGACGTCACGACGAACACGGTGGCCCGCACGGTCACTCTCTGCGAGACCTCGCGCGTGGCTGACATCGCCTACGCCCACGGATTCTTCTGGGGCGCACGCCCAGACGGGTCGGTGGTGCGGATCAATTCCGTCACGGGCGCGGTCCAGTCCTTCCCCGGAATTGTTCCGAATGGTGGCTACGGTGGGGTTTTCCTCTACGGCAACGGCGACCTGGGCTTCTACGACAACGCCGGGTACCTGCGCAGGGTGGTGGTGACCGATCCGGGCTCGGGCAGCCCCGCCTTCAGGCTGGTGTCGACGCAGCGGGGCCCATCCTCCGGCACCAACGACGCGACGTCCTGCATTGCTCCCCTCACCGACCTGAGGATCGTCAAGGCGGGCCCGGCGGCCATCGGCGCCGGTGGACCGTGACGTACACCATCACGGTCCACAACAACGGCCCCGGTGGCTCCGGCTACTCGGTGACCGACGAACTGCCCGACGGCTTGGCGAACGTCCATACCGACACGGCCGGCTGCGACGTTACCGGCCGCACCCTCCGTTGCACCGGCGGTGCGCTGGACGCGGGCCACGACGCGGTCATCACCGTCACCGGTGTCGCCAACGGCGCAGCACAGCAACTCGCGAACACGGCAACCGTCCGGGGCAACGACCGGGATCCCCACCCGGGCAACGACACCTCCAACCAGGTGGTGACCGTGGTTCGTCTGTTGCTGTCAGCCGTAGGGACAGGCTTGCCAGGGCTCTGCTGGGTGGCTGCTGGTGTCGGCCTTGCGGTTTTGCTGGCCGGAGCCCTGCCCCCGAAATCGGCTACCTTCGGATGGCGCGTGTGCGACTCGCCTTGACCAGCAGTGCCACCAATCCACCAACAGGCTCCAAGAAAGCAGGTCGAGTGTGTATCACTTGCGTGCGGAAGGTGCAAGATCTTTTTCGGAAGGCGGCGAGGCGCCGTCGCTCCGGTCATCCTCGAGGGCGACGGCTGAACGTACCTACCGCCGATCGGGGGATTGCCGATGCGTTGA
>NZ_DATELF010000139.1:0-27786 GCF_035276945.1 Amycolatopsis sp.
GCCTGCCGCCGCAAAACCGGTCGGACTCCCACGGCTGAGGTCGCCGAAGTCACGGCCCTGGCTCCAGGGCGCGGCATCCGTGGCCACCTCCACTCCGATCCGCGTTTGGCGCACTCCCAAGGTGGTGATGCCCAGGTCGTGGTTTCGGGCGAGAGGCGGGGATGTCCTCATGGAACACAACCGATCCCGGGCAGCGCGTCGCATCCGGACGAGTGTCGACGAGGTCAGATCGGCGGTGCCCTACGGGCTGCGCGTCGCGGCAGCCATCTTCTGGCGCCTGCTGGTCGTGGCCGCCGGCCTGACGGTGTTGGGATGGCTGGCTGCCCGGCTGGCGCCGGTGCTGGTGCCCGTGGCGGTGGCGTTGCTGCTCGCGGGTTTGCTCGCGCCGTCCGTGTCGTGGCTGGTCGGCAGGAAGGTACCGCGAGGTCTGGCCACCGCGATGGTGCTGGTGGGTGGACTCGCCGTGGTGGGGGCGGTCGTCACTTTCGTGATCATCAGTGTCGTCGCGGGTATGCCCGAACTCATCGCCCAGATCCTCCGCAGCGTGGAGGAGTTACGGGCCTGGCTGCGCACGGGTCCACTCCAGCTGAGCCAGGGGCAACTCGACCAGCTGTTCGACACGCTGACCGCCACGTTGGCCAGGAACCAGTCGGCGATCGCCTCGGGCGCGATCTCCACCGCCGTGACGGTGGGCCAGTTGCTCGCCGAGTTCCTGCTCATGGTGTTCTGCCTGATCTTCTTCCTCGCCCACGGACGCAAGATCTGGACATTCCTGCTGCGGGCCGTACCGGCGCGGATACGCGACCGGGTGGACAACGCCGGGCAGCACGGATTCGCCACCCTGACCCACTACGTTCGGGGCACCGCGGCGGTCGCGCTCGTCGACGCCGTTGGCATCGGCCTCGGCCTGGTCATCATCGGTGTCCCGCTGGCCGCCCCGCTGACCGCACTGGTCTTCCTCGGCGCGTTCATTCCGGTCATCGGATCCGTGATCGCGGGCGCCCTCGCGGTGCTCGTGGCGCTGGTGGCCAACGGCGTGGTCCCCGCCCTCATCGTGCTCGCGGTCGTCGTCGGGGTCATGCAACTGGAAAGCCATTTCCTGCAGCCACTCCTGCTCGGCCGAGCGGTCCACCTCCACCCCCTGGCCGTGGTCCTCGCCCTGGCCGTCGGGGTCGTCACGGCCGGGCTCGTGGGGGCACTGCTGGCCGTGCCCCTACTCGCGGTACTCAGCGCGGCCCTCCGCACCCTCACCGCGGCCGAATCCTCCGACACCACACCCAGCCCGCCCGAAGACTGACTTGACCCACGACCTCCCGCGCTGATCACACACCCCCTTTCGACCACGCCAGAAGGAGAAACACCTCCTCCGAAATCGACAGCCCCGCCTTCCGCAGCCTGGAGGAGAAACGGAAACATGGTGCCGGAACCAACCGTTGTGTCCTAGGTGTCCGTGCTCATGGCGGTGATCGTCTTGGTGATCCGGCGGCTTACCAGGCCGAGAAGTTTCGCGAATTTCTTCACGTCGGCACGGAACGTGGGCGCGGTGACCGAAAGCGCGCCCATGGTCAGCCCGGTCACCCCGACGAGGGGTATCGCGACGCTGAGATAGCCGATGCGGGTCTGTTCGTACTCGACGGCGTAACCGGCCTCCCGCGCGCGGGCCAGTTCCTGCAGCAGCAACCCGGGTGCGGTCACCGCGTGCGGGGTGAGCCGTTCCATGGGCGTCGCCATCACCTCGTCGACGAGCAGGCGTGCCCCGAACGCCAGCAGCACCTTGCCGGTGGCGGTGCAGTGCAGCGGCATCCGCCCCGCCACCCGCGAGGGCCGGGTGATCAGGCCGTGACCGGAAACCTTTTCCAGGTACCGGACTTCGAGGCCGTCCAGCACCGCGAGGTGGATCGTCTCGTTCGCTAGCGTCACTCTCCATTGATTCTGAGGTGGCATCAGCAATGGACCACGCGCCAGTACTCCCGGTCCCGCTCGTCCGCGACGAAGCGGGGTTGATCGTTCCCCGTAGCGCCGCACGAGCTCAGGCTCTTGACCCCGAGACGGAACGCGAAGCGCGCTTCATAATGCGCGCGGTATTCGAGGGTCGCTTTCTGGTCACAAACCCATCCCCGGACAAAACCGCCCTGTTCTTGCGCCGCTTCACCGGTCTGTTCGTGGACCTCATGGTGTTGGTCCCCGGTGACGTGACCGCTTCCGGCGCGATCCGCTACGAACGTCGTGGCTTCCCCTGGCCCGAGGACGAGGAGCGCGAGGAACTGTTGCGGTTAGACGGGTCCATTGAGGACGTTGTGACCAAAGTTCCGGAATGGCCGGTCGGCACGTAGCCGCCGCCTCCAAGGTCCGGCTGGGGGCGGGCTCGACCCCGGACTTGTCCGCCCTCGGCCGGTTCCAAATGCGCGATGGAGACGTTCAACACCAAATAGACCCGTTCGAGGACACGGTGGATTTCGGTTCACCACTTCACGTACGGCCATTACACGAGTGGATGGAGAGCCAGATGCCCACACAGACCCTGCGACTGTGGCCGGACACCGATCCCGACACGTCCTGACCAGCTCACCGCCCGCGCGTTCCCTGCGGCGTGGAACCCCTGCGCGAAGGCGGTTTCAAAGACGTGCCTTTCCCGGTGGAACCGGTTATGGGACGAGGTCGAAAACCTCCACGTGCGGTGGACCGAGCTGGGGAAGCCGACGCGCGAGCGGTTCGGGCTGACCGTTGCGAGGGGCGAGCACACGCTCTGGCTTGACGATCCACGCGGGCCCGATCGGTGGACGCTGTAGTCCCGCCCTCGATCGCACCGTGAGCAAACCGTGGGCACCGACCCTGTTTTCCCTGGTCAGCTTCCGACCGTCGGTGTCAACTATCCGCACACTACCGGCCCACAAAGTGCCAGGTGATAGACTGTTCTAGTTCATTTCACCAGGTCGCAGGCCGGTTCAGGAACTATTCGTACCACTCCAGCGCACTGCCGACCAAGCTGGCCGTCGCCGCCTTGCGCACTTCGCGCCCCGCCGGGCTTTGCTCTGTCAAGATCGACCTCGCCTACGCGTTCCGGATCGGCCACCCGCGTGCCTCGGGTTTCCAGGAAGTGTTCGCCGCGGGCACTCCCTGGAAAATCACACCGGTCCGGTAGGCGGACCGGTGACCAGCCCTTAACCTGCCGACGGATTTTCCTGGTTCACAGGCCGCCCAGTCCTGCCGCCGGTGGCCCCGGTCTCGCGCTCCGGCCTGCCCCCGCACTTTCCGCGCTACGCAACAGTCGACGAGTTCTTGATGTTGGATTGGACGAGGCGGACCGGAGTTAGTCGAACAACTTCGGTTCCAGGAGCGGGTGGCGATCAACCTTGCCGGCGCGGGCGCGGCCGAGAAGGATCGCGCGCGAAAGCGTTGACGGTGCGGCGGTTCGTGTGCTCGAACCCGGCGTGTGAGGTGAAAACGTTCGCCGAACAGGTCGCAGGGTTGTCTGAGCGGTATCGACGTCCTACGGTCACGCTGCAAGGGCTGGAGAAGGTGGGCACCGACCCGACGATCGGCCAACACCGGTTGCGCCAGCCCGACCGTCGTTTCTCGACTAAAACTGCGCTGCTCCATTCGGGTGGTTGTGTACGTCCGGATAGCAGTCAGTTGCCGCAAATGGCCACAATTGGCGATAACTCGACTACAACTACCGCATGCACCAGGCAGGCCAGATTCTCGGACGCCAACCGGCAAGGCAACTCGTGCGACGGCTGATGGAGCGTGGGTGGCAGGGCAGGGCGACGCGTAGTACGAGTCACCCCGTTCTGATTGTCGAAGGTGCGCGTGGGTGTGGTAAGACGGCATTGCTCGACGATCTGGCTGACGCACTTGACCAGCATGTTCCCTTTGCCCGGCTCGGTTTCGAGCAGCATCGCGCCGCGACCGTTCCCGAAGTATTGTCGGCGATCGCATTCCAGTTGGCGCGAAGGTGTGACCGGTACGGCTCGTTGCGGTTTCCACGGCTCACGGTCGGCCGGCTGGTCATGCGGGCCAGCCTGCCGGTAAGCCATCCGGACGCTATCGCCGAGATCAAGAGGTTGCTCGCGGCGCAGGTCGACATCGACACGATGCGCTCGATCCTGCGGGACACGGCCGGCGAGATCGGCCCATTGCTCACCGAGGACGCACGCGGCATCCTCGCCCGCATGCTGATCAGGCTGGGACTCGAAGCCGTGCTCCGTACATTCCGTACGTTCCGCAGCCGGCGATCCTTGCGTCCCGCGTGGTACGGCCACCGCGACCGTGACCTCCCGAACAACGAATATGACGTTCTGGCCGACCTCAACCGCTGGGTCGACGACGACCAAACGCTACAGATCAACGAGTTGCTGTGGGAGGCCTTTCTCGCTGACCTCAACGACAATTTTTGGAACTCGCGGCACAAGGCCGAGATGACGCTCAATTGCGTGGTGCTGCTCGACGACACGGACACCCCGCTGGGGCAGGCGTTCGTCAACGGCCTGGTGCATGCGCGGAGGAACCGGCTGGCGCTGGGGAGTGATCCCTCCGATCCGCTGACTGCCGTCGTAACCAGCCGGGGCGAGTTGCTGTCGAGCATGCCCAGGCACGAATTGGTCGAGTTCACCGGTTCGGAGAGCGACCGCAAGCTGACCTACGACAGTCACGGCAAACCCTACTGGTGGTGCCGGTACAAACTGGCAGACCTGAACCAGCACGAGACCGGTGTGCTGGTGTCCAGCATCCCGTCGAACATCGATGACAACGGTCCGGTGATCGCCAAACACCAGCTGACGTCGATGATGTACGGCTTCGCCGTCGGCCATCCGGCGTCGACCGCGAAACTGGTGGCCGCGACGCGCGAACGCCCGCTCGAACACGGGGATACGCTCACGGTGCTGCTCCAGCGCAAGGAACCCGGTCGTGACCCACACCGCCCACTGCTGGCCGACAGCCTGCGGCAACAGCTGGTCGGCGAGTTCACCGAGGACACCTACGAGGACCTGATCACCTGCTCGGCCGCGTCGACGAAGAAGCACGCCCGGCTGTTGGCCGTCAAGGGCGAACTGCTTGCCAGCGGCATCGGCGGCTACCAGGAGATCGCGCCGGTGCTGTGGCCCGTTTCGGGTGGGGCGGGACCGGTGGTCCTGCGTCGGCTGCTCTTACGGCAGCTGGCGGCGAGGACCGGTGACGACGCTCCAGACTGGACGAAGGTCTTCGGCTGGCTCCAGGCCCGATGCGCACAGGACGGCGACGAGGAGGGCCGCCTGCATTACGCCCTGGCCAATGGAGATATCGCGACCGCGTCCGATGGTCTGCGGCGCAGGCTGGCCACCGATGATCCGGCGGCTTGGGTGGCCTTGCTGCGCTCGGTGGCCTCCGCGCCACGCCGACCGGCCGGCGCCGACATGCCGCCGTTGGACCAGCTCCGCGCCACCGTCGACAAGCGGTCGCAGAAGCTGACCAGGCTGGTCGTCGCCCGGTCGATCGCCTTCGATCCGTTCATCTCCGACCGGCGGCGTGCCCTGCACCGGCTGATCGCACTCGACTACGAGTTCGTCGCCGGGCTCTCCGCCGTGCAGGGCGACCCGGAGCCGCTGCTGACCGAAGCCGATTACCACCGTAAGCAAGCCGAGTTGTGGAGCTGAGAACCGTGCCCGACAACCGCAAGATGTTCGTACCGCCCCCGCCACCGGGCTTCTGGCGCCGACGGCGGCTCTGGATACGCCGGCATCTTGGCGTGATCGCGCTCGTCGCGGTGATCGTGGTCGCCGCCGGGTTGGTCACCTGGCACTGGTGGCCCGGCACCTGCGGGGGCTCGGAGTCCGTGTGGAAGGCCGACGGTGAATGCGTCGGTGTCACCGACGGTAGCTATTCGTTCCACGATTCGTTGACCGATGTCGAAGACAAGATCGCCGGCGAGAATGCCGCCATAAGCGGGTCCGGGCACACGGTGACCATCGCGCTGCTGGACCCCTTGACCGTCGACGAGACCTCCGCCGTGAGCCTCGATCAGATCCGCAACGAACTGGAGGGCGCGTACACGGCCCAGTACCGGATCAACCACACCGGAGCGGTCGGCGACCAGCGCCCGTTGATCAAGGTAGTGCTGGCCAACTGGGGTAGCCACGAGCAACAGTGGGAGTCCGTGGTCAAGCAGTTGGAAGAAATGGTGGACGACCCTGATCCGCTGGTGGCGGTGGTCGGCCTGCGGCTGTCCATCGGGCGGACGGAGCAGGCGGCCAAGCACCTGACCAGGTACGACATCCCGATGGTGAGCGCCATCGCCACCGCCGACCAGCTCAACTACGGTGCCATTCGAGGCTTCGTCCGCGCATCGCCGGCCAACTCCGAATACGTCGCGGCCTTGCAGGCCTACCTGCAGGACCATCCCAGCCTGGATTCGGCGATCATGGTTTACGACTCCAATTCCGACATCCCCGGTGCGGACCTGTTCACCCAATCACTGCGCGACGATTTCACTCGTGAGCTGACTAGCCTGATCAAATACCCGGCGCAGAGCTACGTGGGAAAATCCGGTCAGGACAAGGCGACCCCGGACCTGTTCACCGGTATCACCGCGAATATCTGCGCGGTGCGGCCCAAGGTCCTGCTCTTCGCCGGCCGGGTCGTCGACTTCCCCGGCTTCCTCGAGTCGTTGCACAACCGGGTATGCCCCGACGCGCCGGTGACCGTGATCGCGGCGGGGGCCGATTTCGGCGGGCTGGGATTCCGGTCGCAGGAATTGGAGTTGCGCGAGAAGAACGTAACCATCGTGTACGCCACCGAGACCGATGCGACGGGCTGGGAGAGGGGCGCTGAGGGAACCCCGCCGTTGTTCAAGGACTTCTACGACCAGTTCCGCCAGCTCGGGTTCGACCCGGCGCACCTCGACGAGGGCGCCGTGATCTCCACGCACGACGCAATGCTCATAGCGGCGAAGGCTGCGCGGCTGTCCACCCGGGCACATCCCGACCACGGCGTGCCGAGCAACAGCGACGTGCTCAACCAGATGCTGAACCTGAACAGCCTGGACACGGTGCCCGGCGCCTCCGGCCAGCTGAGTTTCAGCTTCCGCGGGGCCGACAGCGGGAATCCCAGCAACAAACCGATCCCGGTGATCGAGGTGCCATCCACCTCGGCGGCCCGGACCGCCGAGGTCTACCACACCAGGTAACGGCCAGGGCGGGGTTGTCCCCGCAAAACAAGGAACACCGAGCCGGGCGGCAGATCGGGCTTCCCTGTGCCTGTGACGTTTGCGAAGGTCATAGGCACACGGGGGCGTCAGTGGCGGCATCGGTGCACCCAACAGGGCAATATACGAACCTGAACCTCCTGGTCAGCGCCCCGCCGGCGTCCGTCGAGCCGGTTCACGCAAAGGTTCGGCGGGACAGCTACCGGCGGCTGGAACGGCCCGTGTTGGTGTGGTTCGGGCTGTCGGTGCAGGGGTGTTGCGACGTGGCGGGTTTGGTGGTGGTGTTTCGTTCAGCTGGTGATGGCGATGGTGTGTTCACAGTGGTGTTGTGCCGGAGCAGCCAGATGAAGAACGGGGCACCGAACGCGGCGGTGAAGATCCCCAGCGGCGGCTCGTTCGGGCTGTCGACGGCGCGGGAGATGAGATCGACCGCGACCAGGCACGCACCCGCCCATCACGTGTCCCGGTGGTGCCCGCTCGTGCGGGCACCACCGGGATGTGGTCAGCGGAGGCGGTCCTTGGCGCGGTAGTAGGCCCCGGCGAAGGGCAGGAACCAGGCGGTGCCGCGGTAGAACGGGACCGGGACCTTGGGGAATCCGAGGCCGCGCCAGGGGTTCGCCTCGGGATGGCCGTCCATCACCTCGGCCATCGCGCGGCCCATGTAGGTGGCCATCTGCACGCCGTGCCCGCAGTACCCCATGGAGTAGTACAGGCCGTTCGCCTCCCCGGCGTGGGGGATGCGGTCGTAGCTGAAGCCGACACTGCCACCCCACACGTAGTCGATCTCCACTCCTGCCAGCTGCGGGAAGATCTCGGCCATTTCCCGTTTGAGCACCCCGCCGCTCTTGCGGTCGGAGGCGGGGTTGGAGGGCGCGAACCGGGCGCGGCCGCCGAAGGCGAGCCGGTTGTCCGGGGTGAGGCGGATGTAGTGACCGATGTTCTTCGAGTCGACCACCAGTCGTGCCTTGGGAATGATCTCCCGGGCCAGGTCCTGGCCCAGCGGTTCGGTGACGACGATGAAGCTGCCGACGCAGATCAGCCGCTTGCGGAACCAGGGCAGCGCACGGTCGGTGTAGGCGTCCGTGGCCGCCATGACCTGCCTGGCCCGGATCGTGCCGTGCAGGGTTTCGACGAGAAAACCGTCGCCGCCGCGGGTGATGGCGGTGGCGGCATTACGTTCGTGGATCTCCGCGCCGGCGCGCTCGCCGGCCTCGGCGAGGCCGTGCACGTACTTGCCGACGTGCAGGCCCGCGGACAGCGGGTCGAGCAGCGCCCCGTGGTAGTAGTCGGATCCGAGTTCGGCGCGCAGCTCGCCCTTGGTGAGCAGGACGGTTTCGTGGTCGAAGTTCTCGGCCAGATCACGTTGCGTGGCGCGCATTCCTTCGAAGTGCTGGGGTTTGAAGGCGACGCCGAGCCGGCCGGAGCGGGTGAAGTCGCAGTCGATCTGTTCCTTTTCGGTCAGTTCCTCGACGAGGTCGACAGCTTCGCGGAACGCGTCGTACAACTCGCGGGCGCGGTCCTGCCCGTAGCGTTCACGCGCCGCCGCGGCTCCAATAGTGATGCCTTGGGTGCACATGCTGCCGTTGCGGCCGGACGCGCCCGAACCGACCGTGTCCCTTTCCACGAGGACCACGTGGGCGCCCTTGCGAGCGGTGTGCAGCGCGGTGGACAAGCCGGTGATGCCGCCGCCGATGACGACCACGTCCGCCCTGTCGGGCAACGGTTTCCCGGAGCGGTCGGGCAGTTTGGGAGCGGTGTCGAGCCAGTACGGGACCTGCTTCACGCCGAGACCCCCAGCAGGGCGGGGACCCCGGAGAGGTCGCGCAGCTCGTCGTAGGTCTGGTAGTTGCTGCTGCCGCGGCGGCCGTACCGGTTGATCCACACGCGCCGCTTCAGGCCGAGGTCGCGGGTGGGGATGAGGTCGTACTCCCAGCCCTGGGCGACGTGGATGACCGAGGCCGGGTCGATGTCCATGGCCTGGTAGGCGTATTCGAAGGTTTCGCGGGACGGTTTGTACGCCTTGGCCTGCTGGGCGGTGATGACGTGGTCGAACTCGACGCCGATGTTCGCGATGTTCTGCTTGATCAGGTCGTCGTCGGTGTTGGAGATGATCGCGATCTCGTACCGGGTCTTCAGCGCGCGCAGCGCGTCGGGCACCTCGGGGAACGGACCGAAGGTGGGCACCGCCTCGACCAGCGCGTCGCCGTCGGAGCGGCGGTATTCCAGGCCGTGCAGGCGCATCGCGTTCTCCAGGCTGGAGTGCAGGACCTCGTCGTAGGAGCGGTAGGCCTCCAGCACGGCCTGGAACCGCATGACGCGGAAGTCGTCGAGGAATTCCTCGACGTTGAGCCCGTCGAGGTCCAGCCTGTCGGCCAGGACCCGCACGGTCGTCGGGCCGAGCTGGAAGTCGACCAGGGTGCCGTAGGCGTCGAAGGTGACGATCTGACGCATGTTCTCCAACCTCATTCTCTGCATTTTCCGGCGACCCGCGCACGCCCGCTATCGCGTCCACGGGGCGCGAACTGCCCGCGGCCGTCGCCTGTTCGCCACGGGCGCCTCGCAACCGCGATAGCGGAGCCTTCACCGGGGCGCGCTCATGGGTCGGCCCTGTGCCACCCATTCGAAACTCCGCATTCAGTTGTCCTAGACCACCCGTTCGCCGGGTGCCACGATCTCGTCGAGTGCGGCCTTCTCAGCCGCGGTGGGTTGCCACGCGGCGGCGGCCGCGTTGGCGGTGACCTGCTCCGGTGTCATGGCGCCGCAGATGACCGAGCCGACCGCGGGCAGTGCCGCCAGCCCGCCGACCGCCACGTCGAGCAGGGTCAGGCCACGCTCGGCACCGTAGGCGGAGAGCGCTTCGACCCGGTCGAGCGCGGCCTCGGTGAGCCAGCCTTCCCGCCACGACAACCGGCTGCCCGGCGGCGGCGGTTCTCCACGCCGGTACTTGCCGGACAGCAGCCCGTTGGCCAGCGGGTAATACGGCAGGATGCCGACGCCGAGCCGCTCGCACACCGGGACCAGCCCGGTCTCCACGGTCCGGTCGAGCAGGTGGTAGCGGGCCTGGACGCTGACGAACGCCTTGCCGGCCTCGGCCAGCATTTCGGGCGTCATATTCGAGCACCCCGCTTGCCGGATCTTGCCTTCGCTGATCAGCTCGTCGAGCACCGCCACGGTTTCGGCGAGCGGGGTCACCCCGTCGGGTTCGTGGTACTGGTACAGGTCCAGGTAGTCGGTGCCGAGCCGCCGGAGGGAACCTTCGACCGCATGCCGGATATACCCGCGCGAGCCGCGCGGGCCGTGGAGGTCGTCGTCGGCGCCCATGTTCATGCCGAACTTGGTGGCGACCACGACTTGCTCGCGGCGCCCCTTCAAAAGGGCGCCGAGCAGACGCTCGGAATCCCCCGCCGACCCGCCGCCGTGCGCGCCGTAGATGTCGGCCGTGTCGAACAGGGTGATCCCGGCATCCAGCGCGGCGTGCACGACGGCACGGGTCCCTTCACCGTCCAAACGGGACCCGAAGTTGTTCCCACCGAGCCCGACGACGGAGACTTCCGGCCCGTTCCGGCCGAGGGTGCGGTAGCGCATGCTCACCCCCGGTATCCCACACAGACGTTCTTCACCTGCGTGTAACTCGCCAAGGTCTCAAGACCTTTCTCGCGGCCCCAGCCGCTGTGCTTGTAGCCACCGAACGGAAGCTCAACACCGGTGCCGACACCCACCGCGTTGACATACACCTGCCCCGCCTGGATCCCGTTCGCCAGCGTGAGTGCCTTGTCCAGATCGCGAGTCCACACGTAGGACGAAAGCCCGTACGGGCTGTCGTTGGCGATCGCGAGCGCCTCGGCGGCGTCGTCGAAATCCAGCACCGTCAGCACCGGTCCGAAGATCTCCTCGCGCGCCGCGCGGCAGGAATTTTTCAGTCCACTGAGGATGGTCGGCTCGATATAGTGGCCGTGCGCGAGCTCAGGGGCAGCCGGCCGGCCGCCACCGGTAAGAACCGTGGCGCCTTCCTCGCGCGCGAGGTTCAGGTACTGCTCGACCCGATCGCGCTGCCGGGCCGACACGAGCGGGCCGACGTCCGGGTCCTCAAGGCCGGGGCCGAGCCGCAGCGACGCGGCGTGCCTGACCAGCCGATCCAGGAACTCCTCGGCGCCACGCTGCAACAGCAGCCGGGTACCGGCCGAGCAGGTCTGGCCCGCGTTCCCGAACACCGAGGCCACGACGGCACCGAGGGCGAGGTCGAAATCGGCGTCAGCGAAGACGATCGCGGGGGACTTCCCGCCCAGCTCGACCACCGAGGGCACCACGTTCGCGGCGGCCGCCTGCGCGACCTTGATCCCGGTCGGGACCGATCCGGTGAAGGTGACCTGGTCGATGTCGGGGTGACCGGCCAGTGCCGCCCCGGTGTCGCCGTCGCCGGGCACGACGTTGAGCACTCCCGGGGGAAGCCCGGCCGCGAGCGCGAGTTGCCCGATCTCCAGCGGCGTCAGGGGCGCTTCGGGTGAGGGCTTGAGGACCACGGTGCACCCGGCGGCGAGCGCGGGTGCGCTACCACGCGCGGTGTTCTGCAGCGGGTAGTTGAAGGGGATGATCTGCCCGGACACCCCGATCGGCTCGCGCACGGTGTAGTCGAGCAGGCCCGGGCCGAGCGGGATGGTGCTGCCACCCAGCTTGTCGGCCATCCCGGCGTAGAACTCGAAGTAGCGGGCGGCGGCCTCCACATCAGCCCTGGCCTGGCTGAGCGGTTTGCCCACGTCCCGGCTTTCCAGCTCGGCGAGTCGATCAGCCCGGTCACGGATCGTCCCGGCGATCCGGTACAGCAGTCGGCCCCGCTCGGCGGGCCGCAGGCCCGGCCACTCCCCGGAGGTCAGCGCGGCCCGCGCCGCGGTCACCGCACTGTCCACATCGGATTTCGAGGCCCACGCGACCTCGGCGATGGGGTTGCCGTGGGCGGGATCGACGGTGGTGAAGGTGCGGCCGCCTTCAGCCGGGACGCGCTTGCCGTCGACCAGCAGGTGCTGTCCGGAGGTGCAATCCCCAGGCCCCGCCTGGGGGCAGGCCCCCAGACCCCCTTCGCGGGTCACGGCCGGAGCTCCCCGTGGACCTGGCCGAAGATGACGACCTCGTCACCGGGCCGCACGGTGCGGATCCGCCGCTGCCACAGCACGATCCCGTCCTCGGGTGCCCTGACCTCCTCCACGGTGTGGCCGTAGTGGTCGACGACCCGGCCGAGCAGGTCACCGGCCCGGCACCCCTCGCCCGGCTCGGCGTGGCCGAGGAAGAACCCACCCGCGGCGGCTCGCGCGAACGTGCCGCTGACCTCGGTGTAGCTGTCCCGCAGCGCTGCCTCGCCGTCGATCATGTTCAGCTGCCGCATGATGTTGCGCACGCTGTCGACGTGCAGCTCAACGGTCTCCTCCCGGTAGGTCCCTCCCCCGGCTTCGATCGTGATGGCGGGTTTGCCCGCGGCGAGGGTGGGGTGGCGGACCGTGCCGCCCCACTTCCCGCCCTTCCAGATCACCCGGTGCCTTGCGGCCAAACCGATCTCGGTCGCGAGCTCCTCATAGCCGCCCTGCACGATCGTGAGCGGGGTGATCTCGCCGAAGGTCCCGCCGGTGTGCAGGTCGACCAGGGCGTCGATGGCCGGCACGACCTGGTCGACGAAGGTGGCGGCCAGACGCAGGGAGTAGGAGCCGTTGGCGTCGCCGGGGAAGATCCGGTTGAGGTTGGCGTGGTCGAGGCCGCTGGTGCGGGCCGCGGCCTCGAAGGCCGGGGTGTTCATGCAGGGGATGCCGACAAGCGTGCCGCGCAGGCTCGCGGGGTCGGTCTCGGCGACGACCCGGCGGACCGCCTCCTGGCCGTCGTACTCGTCGCCGTGCACGCCGGCGTCGACGCAGAGCACCGGGCCCGGCTCGGTGCCGTTGACGACGAGCAGCGGGATGCCCAAATCGACCCCGTAGCTGCTCACGCCGACCGGGATGAGCCCGTGGGCGCGCTCGCCGGGGACGCAGGACAGCGAGCCGATGGTGTAGGTGGTCTCGGTGGTGGTCATGCCTTCGCGGGTTCCTTTCTAGGCAAGACGGGCGGACGCTTCGTCCAATGTGGAGCCGATGATGTCGACGATCCGGTCGAGCAGTTCGCGATCCGACACGAGCGTCGGCGCGATCTGCAGCAGCGGCGCGGCCCGATCGTAGACGCGGGCCACCAGGCCGGCCTCGCGCAGGCGCCTGGGGATCAGCTTGTGGACGAGTTCGCGACGCAGGCTCTCGCTGAACGCACCGGCAGGCCCATCACCGGCTAGTTCGAACGCGTAGAAGTAACCCGTACCGCGGACATCGCCCACGATGGGCAGGGTGGCCAACTCGGCCACCCGCTTGGCCAGGTGGTCCTGCTGCTCGCGGACATTGTCCAGGACCCTGTCCCGCTCGAAGATCTCGATGCTGCACAGGGCGATCGCCGCGCACAGTGGGTGCCCGGCGAAGGTGAAGCCGTGATTGAGGACCTCACCAGGCCGGTTGAGCACTTCGGCGACACGGTCGCCGACCATGGTCGCGCCCATGGGCGCGTACCCGGCGGTGAGCCCCTTGGCCAGGGTGATCATATCCGGGACGACGCCGTAGCGGTGGCTGCCGAACCATTCGCCGATCCGGCCGAACCCGGTGATCACCTCGTCGGCGACCAGCAGGAAGCCGTATCGGTCGGCCAGCTCGCGAAGACCCGGCCAGTAGCCCTCGGGTGGAGTGATGCAGCCGCCGCGGTTCTGCACCGGCTCGGCGATCAGCATCGCAATCGTGTCCGGCCCCTCCTCAAGCACCGCCGCCTCCAGCTCCGCGAGCAGCCGTGCCGTGAACGCCCGCTCGTCCAACGCCGGACCAGCCGGTTTGGTGTTGGAGACGAACCGGGTTTCCACGGCGGGCGGGCCGAAGGGTTCGGTCAGCCCCGGATCGTTGGTGAACGACATGGCACCCAGCGTGAGCCCATGGTAGGCGCCCTGGCGGGCAATCGCCTTGGTGCGGCCGGGTTCCCCGCGCAAGGTGTGGTACTTCCGGGCGAGTTTCCAGGCTGTCTCAACGGATTCCGCGCCGCCGCTGGTGAAGAACGTGTGCTCGATCCCCTCCGGCGCGAGTCCCGCGAGCCGCTGTGCGAGTTCCATGGCCACCGGGTGCGCCGATGAGGACCACAGTGGACTGTAGGCCAGCTCCCGCAGCTGCCGGCTCGCGGCGTCGGCGAGCTCGTCTGCGTAGCCGTAGCCCAGCTGCGCACAGTACAAACCGGACAGTCCGTCGATGTACCGCCGCCCGTCGTCGGCGTGGATGTAGGAGCCTTCCCCGCGCCGGACCACGAACAGGTCCCGCTCCGGCGAGCCGTTGGCCGTCATGTTGAGCAGCAGGTGCCGCGTCATACCGTCTCCCCTCCAGAGACCGCGATCCCTGCCGCCGGCTCGACGGGCAACAGGCCGCTTTGCTTACCGGCCCCGAGCCACCTCGCCAGCCCGATCAGCACCAGAGCCAGCACGGCGACCGCGATCAGCAGCGCGCTGACGGCGGTCACGGTGGGGTCGGCGTCGAACTCGAGCACGTTGAACACCTGCACGGGCAGCGTGGTCGTGTTGGTGGTGGACAGGAACTGGGCGATGAAGAATTCGTCGAAGCTGGTGATGAACGAGAAGATCGCGGCGGCCACGATGCCCGGTGCGGCGAGTGGGAACGTGATGCGGCGGGCGATAGTCGCCCGGCCGGCGCCCATGCTCGCCGCCGCGTCCTCCAGCCGCTCGTCGATGCCGCGCAGGGTCGCCACGAGGATCATCACCGCGATCGGCGCGGCCAGGACCGTGTGCCCAAGGGCGATCGCGAGTGGGCTGCCGAGCATCGAGGCGGGCTCGAAGATCAGGAACAGCCCGAGCGCGATGACCACCTGCGGGATCAGCAGCGGAGCCAGCACCAGCCCGTAGACCGCCGAGCGCAGCGGCAGTTCGCTGCGGGTGAGCGCGGTCGCCGCGGTGATACCGAGCCCGACGGAGAACACCGTGGTGATCGTCGCGACCAGTGCGCTCAACGACAGCGCGGCCGGCCACTTGCTGCCGTCGGCGAAAATGGCTCGGTACCAGCCGAGCGTCCAAGACTGGGGCGGAAACGCACCGAGTGCGTCACTGCCGAACGAGGTGACGACGATGAGCACGATCGGCAGGGCCAGAAACACCAGGATCAGGGCCGACGCGATGGTCAGTGTGATGCGTCCGGTCCACGTGCTACGCAGGCCGATCATGCCGCCCTCCTGTGTTCTGCGGGACACCCGCACCCGGTCGGGCCACATGATCCGGTGCTACGCCAATTGTCGATCATGCCGCCCTCCGTGTCCGCGCGCTGGCGCCGATTCGGCTGGCCAACCGGAGCAGCAGCAGCCCGGCGAAGGTGAGCAGGAGCAGGATCACGCCGAGCGCGGCCGCGCCGTTCCACTGGTTCTGCTTCATGACCTGCTGGTCGATCAGCGACGCCACGACTGTCTGCTTTGGACCACCCATCAGCGCGGGCGTGAGGTAGTAGCCGAGACAGAGGATGAAACTGAGCAGCCCCGCGGTGGCCATGCCCGGCGCCACCAGCGGCAGGTACACCCGCCGGAACGTGACCAGCCGCCCGGCGCCCATGCTCGCCGCGGCGGCGAGCAGCCTCCGGTCCACCGAACGCATCACGCCGTAGAGCACAAGAACGGTGTAGGGCAGCATCACCGACGTGGTGCCGATGATCACGCCGAGCTCGTTGTACAGCAACGAAAACGGCGTGCCCGGGAGATGCAGCTTCACCAGCAGGTTGTTCACCAGGCCGTGCTCACCGAGCAGGATGATCCAGCCATAGGTGCGCACCAGCGCGCTGATGAAGTGCGGCACGACCACGATCACCATGACCAGCCCGGCCCACACCGGCCGCAACCGCGATACGGCGTAGGCCAGCACGAACCCGATCAGCAGGCTCAGCACCGCGGTCTCACCGGAGATCCTCAAGGTGGTCAGCAACACCTCGAAGTTGCTGCCGCTGAGCGCGTCGGCATACCAGTGCAGGGTCAGGCCGCCGTTCTCGCCTTTCAGGCTCAACAGCAGGGTGCCGAAGATCGGGTAGACGAACAGGATCAGCAGGTAGAGCACGATCGGGGCCGCGTTGAGCAGCCCGGCGCGGGTGCGGCGGCTGCGCAACAGCGCCCGGAGACCGCCCGGCGCGATCGAGGCGGATGCGATGGCCATGCTCACCCATCCTCATCCGACGCGAACACGGTGACGTCAGCCGGATCGGCGGTCAGCCCGACCTGGTCACCGGTAGCCGGGGCCCGGTTCGCGGGCAGCTCCGCCCGGACCACCTGACCACCGGTCTCCACCTGCATTCGCACGAGCGTGCCGACGTAGGTCACCGAGCGGACGGTCCCGGCGCAGAACCCGTCGCCCGGCGGACACAGGTCCAACCGTCCGGGTTGGACAGCGGCGGTCGCCGCCGTGCCCGGCGTGTGCGGGTGCGGCCTCGCCGGGAGCAGGCTACCGGAGTTCAGCCGGACCAGGGTCTGCTCGCCGGTGTGTCCCTCGATCCGTCCAGGCAGGAAGTTGGCGGCACCGAGGAAGTCGGCCACGAACGGGGTGCGAGGGCGTTCGAACAGCTCCCGCGGTGTGTCGAACTGGTCGATCCGCCCGTCCCGCATGACCGCGATCCGGTCCGAGAGGACCAGCGCCTCCTCCTGGTCGTGGGTCACGTAGATGACCGTGAGCCCCAGTTCGACCTGAATGTTCTTGATCTCGGTCTGCAGCTGGTCACGCAGCTTCTTGTCCAGCGCGCCCAGCGGCTCGTCCATCAGGATCACCGGTGGCCGGTACACCAGCGCCCGGCACAGCGCGACCCGCTGTTGCTGCCCGCCGGACAGCTCGCGCGGTTTGCGGCGAGCGTACCCGGCCAGCCCCACCATCTCCAACGTCTCGCCGACGCGCCGCCGGATCTCGTCCTTCGGCACACCCCGCAGCTGTAGGGGGAAGGCGATGTTCTCGCCGACGGTCATGTGCGGGAACAGCAGGTACTGCTGAAAGACGAAGCCCAGGTCTCGTTTCTGGGGCGCGAGCCGGGTGATGTCGCGGCCGCCGACCGTGATCGTGCCGGAGTCGGGTTCGACGAACCCGGCGATCATCATCAGCGTGGTCGTCTTGCCGGAACCGGACGCACCGAGGAAGGTCACGAACTCACCGGCCGCGATCTCCATCGACGCGTCCTCGACGGCGACGATGTCGCCGTAGGCCTTGCGCAGCGAAACCACCGACACGGCCTTGCCGGTACACTGTCCACTAGCGACGGTTGCTGGCTCCGGAAGCACGTCCAGCTCAGGCATGCGACCACTCCTGCCAGCGCTTGTTCACCGCGTCCTGGTTCTTCAACCACCAGTCGACGTCCAGGTCGAACCCCTTCTCCAACTGCCCGGGCGCGCTCAGCAACTTGACGCGAAGGTCGGCCGGCAGGGCATCGGTGGCCGCGGGGACCACCGGGGAGACGCCCGGATAGTTCTGGGTGAAAGCCGCTTGCACGTCCTTGCGCAGTGAAAAGTCGATGAGCTGGTAGGCGGCGTCGATATTGGCCGACCCCTTGGGGACGGCCCAGCCATTGCTCTGCCGTCGGGCGCCGGCCAGTTGGTAGGCCAGCGGGTTGCCCTGCTGGATCAGCTGATCGAGCCGCCCGTTCCAGACACTGGTCGCGGCCACCTCGTTGCGGCCGATCAACAGGCCCGGCTCGGACCCGCTCTCCCAGTACTTCTTGACCGAGCCCTTGATCCGGTCCAGGGCTTTGAATGCGCGGTCGACGTCGATCGGGTACAGCTTGTCCATCGGCGCACCGTCGGCAAGCAGTGCGAACTCCAGCTCCGGCAGGTCGGCGTCGGATCCCTGCAGCGCCCGGCTGCCGGGGAACTTCGCGGTGTCCCAGAAGTCGGCCCACGACTGGGGCGCGGCCGTTTTGAACGTGTCGGTGCGGTAGGCCATGACACTGGCCCAGTAGTTCTTGCCGATCGCGTAGTCGGACACCATGTTCTGGGCGAGGCCCGCCGCCTTGAAGTTGGTCAGGCGGTCGTGGTCGAGCTTCTCCAGCGCGTTCTGCTGCTGGAACTGCAGGAAGTCCGACATCGAGTCCTCGATCAGGTCGAACTGCGGCCGGCCGGCCTGGATCTGGGCGAGCATCTGCGCGTACTCGAAGTTCACCACCTGCACGGTGATTCCGGTTTCCTTGGTGAACGGCTCGTACAGCGCCTTCTGGTTCGCATCGCCGTAGGCGCCACCGCTGTTGCGGACGGTGATCGTCTTGCTGCCACCGGCGCTGCCCGAGGCACGGCTGGAACCGGTACCGCAGCCCACCAGTGACGCGGCGGCCAGGCCGGCCGCGGCGCCGCCGGCACCGCGGAGGAACGCTCGCCGTCCGATCGGAAACTCTTTCATGAGGGAACCTCCTGTGCTGGTGGGATCGGAGAATGGGGTGCGGCGATCGCCGCGAGTTCGATGCCGGGCGCGACAGTCAGCCCGTGCATGGCGTAGAAGACCCGCCCGGTGGCGGTGGCGGTGACCTTGTGCTCCCGGCCGTCCGCGGGGTCGACGATCCGGCCGATCGGCTCGCCGCTCACCACCTCGTCGCCGAGGTTGAAATCCGGGTACCACAAGCCGGTGGTCTCGGCGGTGACGCCACCGGCCCACACCCAAGCGCGCGTTTTGATCGTTTGTGGACTTCCTTCGAGCATCCCCACGTGGCGTAGCACGTTGACCAGCCGGTCCACAAGGGACTCCGCCGCGCGCTCGCCGAGCTGGCCGGTTTCCACCAGCACCGAGGGGATCCCGCGCCGGGCGGCAGCGGCATGGCTGTTGCCACCGTCGGCGCCGAGGCCGAGGATGACGTCCTCGATTCCCACCGCATGGGCGATTCCACGAGCCTTGGCGTCAACGGTGTCGTCGCCGGAGACGCGGTAGCCGACGAAGTCCCGCAATACTTCGTCGATGCCCCCGCTGTGCAGGTCGAGGTAGGCGTCGGCACCGTCGAGCACATGCGCGAACAGCCAGCCGGCCAGCCGTTCGGTGGGCTGCCCATCCGGGTCTCCGGGGAAGACGCGGTTGATGTTGATCCCGTCGAGCGGCGAAACCCCGAGACGGCCCTGGTAGACCGCCGGAGGATTGGCCACCGGACAGATCACCAACTGACCTGCGAGGTCTTCCGGCGCGATCCGGTCAGCAAGCCGGACCGCGGCATCGACACCGGTGAACTCCCCTCCGTGCACCCCGGCGGTGATGACCACCCTTGGCCCTGGCTCAGTTCCGTTGACCAGACTCAGCGGAATGTCCACAGTGGTCTTCCCCAGTGCTGCCGCGACGCTGCCTCGCGCCCTCTCCCCGGGCGGGGCGCTCAGCCCACCCACCTTCAGTTCTGTCGCCATCACGCGGCCACCCGCTTTACGGTGGACAGGAAGTCGATGGGCTGGGCCGTGGTCCCGTCGAGGGCGAGGTCGGCGGCGATGTCGCCCATGGCGGGCGAGAGTTTGAAGCCGTGGCCGGAAAAACCCGCCAGCACCACAATGTCATCGGCACCCGGCAGCGGACCGACCAGCGGCCTACTGCTGTCGGTGTAGCCCTCCATGAACACCGACAGCCGGATCGGATCCGGATGCAGATCGGGGAAATGCCGACCGATCAGCTCGGCGAAGACGTCGAGCTCGTGCGGCACCACCGTGCGGTCGAGCCGGTTCGGGTCCGCCACCGGGCGGTGCAGGTCGCGCGACAGGCCGACCTTGACCGAGATCCCGTCCGGTGAGGGCAGGCCGTAGCAGTGGACCGGCGCGGTGCGGATGAACGCCGGCCGTTCCGCGCCCGACCAGTCGTCGGTTTTGGGCACGAACCACGCGTTGATCAGGCGGCGGATGTCCACCGGCCACGGCAGGCCGGGCAGCAGCTGATTGACCCAGGGACCGACGGTGACGACGGCGGCGTCGAAGTGTTCCGTGCCGGCTTCGGTGCTGATCTCCACGCCGCTACCGGTCTGGGCGATCTCGTGGACCGGCGTGTAGCGGCGAATGCTCGCGCCGAGCTCTTCCGCCCTCCGTGTCGCCGTGAGCACTGTGAGCTCGGGGCGGACGAAACCGGCGTGCCGGTCCAATACCGCGGCCTCACCGTCGTCCAGGCGATACTGCGGAAAGCGGCGAGCCAACTCCTCGCGGTCGAGCACCTCATGATCGAGGCCATGCTCGGCGATCGACTCCAGCACGGTCCGCATCTGGTCGTGTGCGGTGGGCCCCATCAGCAGGCACCCCGTGAGTTTGCGCAGCTCACGGCCAGTCTCCGCCTGCAACCGCCGCCACAACCCGTCCGCCTGCCGCAGCAGCGGAACATAGCGTGACTCCTCGAAATGGGCACTACGAAAGATGCGGGTCTCGCCGCCCGCGGCACTGCGATCGTGCCCCGGGGCGAACCGGTCAAAGCCGACGACGTCGGCTCCACGGGCGGCCAGCCGCCACACGGCCTGACTGCCCATAGTCCCGACCCCGACAACCGCTACGCGTTTCCTCGCTGCCACGCGCGCTCCTTCCGCTGTTGCGCTCCCGAGGGTTACTTTGTCGACAGTTTGTGCCACAATGTGGCATACTGTTCTGGATTCTGGCATAACTTTGAGGCACGCCTTGGCGTGAGTCAAGAGGTGTCTCGATCTGGATCTCCGGCCTAACCAGGGGGAAACATGACAGAAATGAAGAGCGTCGTGCGCAGCCTGCGCATCCTCGAAGCGGTCGCACAGCACCAGCCGGTGACTGTCGGTGAGCTGACGAAACTGTTCGGGCTGCCGAAGTCGACCGTGCAGCGCACGCTGCTGACACTCAACGAGGCCGGCTGGCTACGCGCCAGCAGGGGCGACCGGACCCGCTGGGAGATCGGTGCCCGCGTGCTGGCCGTGCGGCCCGCCGCCCTCCAGGGCTCCAACCTGCTCGCCGCCGCCCGGGACCCGATGCTGCGGCTGCGTAAGACGGTGAACGAGACAATCCACCTGTCGGTCCCGGACGGGCTGCAGTGCATGGTGGTGGTCGACCGCATCGACTGCGACCGCCCGGTCCGGACCTACCACGAAATCGGCGACACCTCACCACTGCACGCCACCGCCACCGGCCGGGCGATACTGGCCCACCTGCCACCCTCCGAAGTGGACGAGATCATCGCGGGCAAGCTGGAGCGCTACAGCGACAGCACGCTGACCGACCCTGACGAGCTGCGCGCCGACCTCGAACGCATCCGGCGGGACGGCTACGCGCTCAACCGCAACCAGTACCGGCCCGACGTGTGCGCGATCGCCGCCCCCATCATGGCCAATGACAGCACCCCGATCGCCACAATCGCCATCTCCATGCCCGCGTCGAGATGGGAACCCGACCGCGTCCCCGAACTCGGCGCCCAAGTCGCCGAAGCCGCGGCCGACATCGCCACCCGCCACGACACCGCTGCTGTCCTGTTCATGCCCAAGACAGGCAACGCAAGTGGCCGGTGACGCGAGTGACCGCTCTTACGACAACCCGGTCGAAGTAGATCTTCCGACCGCCGCGCAACAGTTTGGGTATACGTCGAGGGTTGTTCACGCCATGGCACTGGCCGATCACGGTCTGCGGGACGCGGGAGCGTGACGGAGCACCCTGGCGCGCTCGGCGGTTGAAGGTCAAGAGAAGACCACCAGAGCTGCCAGGGTGCCCGTGTCGCCGGGTGGGGAGGACGACGAACCCGCCCGGCGACAGCATCGGTTGGGCAGCGGCCAGGCTGACCTTGACCACACCGGCCGGGCGCGTTACCGCGAATCCGAAGCGGCCCTCACAGCGGAAGCGGATCATGTTGCGCTCGAAATCGGACGCGCCGTCCCCGTCGCCGAGTGCGTTCGGGTCGTAGGTGTTCTCCGACCAGTCGACAGCGGCTTCCTCGCGCACCTTGAGCGTGGTACTACCGGCGAAGTCCGCGAGCCACCCGATGCCAGGCGTGGCGCTGGTGCACAGCACCACCGGCACGATCCACAAGCGACGTGAGGCCCGCTCGACCCGGGACGGCTTGCCCCGCCTGGGTGAGCTGATACCCGGTGGCGTTCGCGGAAAGCTCGATCTGGTCCCAGTCGGACGGGTGGAACACCCACCCGGAACCGTTGAGCCCCAACACTCCCAGCTTGGTCACGGCCTGGCGTGTCGTGGCCAGGAGGTCGCCGCCTCATGCCTGGAGCTGGGTGCCGGACACGGCGTTGAGTCCGGTGAACCGGTCGCCGGTTCCGTCGCCGTTGATGATCTCGTTCTCTAGTGCATCCTCAAGCCCGAGTCGAAGCTCGAAGTCCACAAAGGATTCTAGCAACGGCGCGTCCGCGAGGTCCTGGCGCGAGATCGGTTCGGTCAGGTGCGCAATCGTCACCGATCGACCTTCCTTACGCTCCAAGGTGTAGCGCGAGGTCGGCTTACGCGCGCCGGGTGGCACCACGGCTGCCTGATTGTCCCGCAGAGTCTGCCGAAGGTAGGCCCAGACACCCACAGAGTCACCCTCAGCCGGGACTGAAGGGGCAGAACTTGGCGAGAACACGGCAAAGGGCGTCCTCACGGAACAGGACATTGTGGACTGTGGCGGGCAAGGAGTCACCGCTCCTTGCGCAGCATGAACCTCACCCCCTACTCAGGGGCACTGTCATGCCTCGCTCAGACGACGGGCGGGCTCCCGCAACTGCGCGGACTACGCGGCCCCGGCTGCGCCGGTATGGCTCATCACACGCGGTCTAGCACCATACCGTTGAGGTGTCCCATTTGGCCAACCAGGGCACGGTTCTGGAGTTTTCCTGCCGCGTCAAGCTTTTCGGCGGCGTCGAGCAGCGTGCGCACCCGCCCCCACGCCATCTCTTCCCAGCGACGGTCGCCCCGCCGCGAGCAGGTAAGGCACACCCCGATCAGCTTGGTTGGGCGGCCGTCTGCGCCCGGAATGCCGCACTCGGGTGGGGCGCGTCGGCAACCCCGTCCAGAGCCGAGCCTGAGCGCATCCCGTCCAGCGCACGCGTCACGTCTTCGGCTCGTCGTTGTGGATGAGGCAGATCGTCGGCCGCGGGCCGCCGAACCCTTCGCGCGGGCCTATATCGATGCACACCTCCTCCTCGCGATCGAGCACTATGAAGTCCAGGACCTCGCACCAGCGACGACGGCTGCGCGCCAATCGCGGAGCGTCATGATCAACTACGTGAGGTCGACGCGCCCCTGCCATCACCCCGCCCGCCAAGTAGCCGCACAAACAGCGCTCGAATCACCAAAACCGCAGGTCGCAGGGCTGCCAGCCCGTTCAAGATCAAGTGATTCAGGTCGAACTCAAGATCCAATAAACTTTGCGGTGGTTGAATTCACGAGGGTAATCCTCCTTCGAATGGATGACGAAAATGAGCAATTGTTGAACTCGCTGCGGCCCACCAGGTTCCCACCAAGACGGCAATGTGCGACCCCTGGAAGCAACGGTCTCCCGCAGGCCCGTGGGATGCACTGAACTCCTTCTATCAAGTTCTATCAAGCGACATCGGACATCAGTGGTAACGGCGATGCCGGGACAGGTCTTCGCTCATCGACCCGAGCAGGCTTGCGAATGATGGTTGCGAAGCGCTACCAGTAAGGACGCTGTCGGAAAGGGTCAGTTCATGTGGTTGTTCGAACGGGAACAGCAGTTGTGCACCCTGCATGGTTCTCTTCGGGAATCATGCGAGGGAACAGGCCGTGTCGTTCTGCTCAGGGGACCGTCCGGGTGCGGTAAGACGACGTTGATGCAGGAGGTCATGCAGACGGCCAGCACGTTCGATGCCGCCTGCCTTGAGATCGTGTGCTCTCGCGATGAGCAACTGGTCCCCTTCGGTGCGGCCCGTGAGCTGTTTCGGAACGCGGCACTCCCGGACGCACTGGCGGCGAGCGCGACCAACATCCTGGCGAACTGGAGTCCCACCGAGAACTGCTCCGAACAAGACGGGGAATTCGGGGAATTCCTCGACGCAGCTACCGTCAGCGTTTTCGACGAGCTGTGCCGGATCATGCTCGCCTGCGCCGAGCGGACCACCGTGGTGATCGGGATCGACGACGTGCACCACGCCGACGCACTGTCCGTGCGGTTCTTCCGCTATTTGGCTCTGCGCACCCGCGCGGCGCAGGTGCTGTTCATGCTCGGCGAGCTGAGCACGAGCAACTGGATGTATTCGCGACCGCGCTCCGAGATTGAGCGGATGCCTCACGCCCGCACGGTCGCGGTCGGGCCGCTGTCGCCCGCCGGCGTCAGCTGCCTGAGCGGCGGTGCGCGGCACTCGAACCTGCTCTGGGCGGTGAGCGGTGGAAATCCGCTGCTGGCGCACGCACTGCTCCGCGACTTCGACCGCTCGGGCCCTCGGCCCGGTACCGACTTCGCGCAGGCGCTGGTGAGCTGCCTGGGGCGGATGGGGTTGGAAGCGCTGCGGCTGGCGTGCGCCCTCGCCGTTCTCGGCGCGCAGGCATCGACGGCATTGCTCGCGCGGTTACTCGACGTCGACATCGAGCAGGCAGCCCTGATCGTCGAGGCGATGAACAGTGCCGGGGTGGCAGACACCTCCGACGGCGTCAGGTTCCGCCATTTCGGCGTCGGCGAGGTCCTGCTCGGGTACTTGCCTTCGGCAGCCAAGGCGCAGTTACATCACCGTGCTGCCCGAGTGCTGTACGAGTGCGGATCCAGCGTGACGACGGTAGCGGGGCACGTCGTGAAGTCCGGCTGGGCGTACGGTCCGTGGGCCATCGAGGTCCTGACTTCCGCAGCGGACCGGGCGATGCTCGACGGCCGGGCACAAGCCGCCGTCGAGTTCCTGGAACCGGCCCTGCAGCCCGGTGTGCAGGGCCGTGATCGGCGGAAAGTCGTCGTCGGCCTGGTCCACGCGCTATGGCAGCTTGACCCGGAACGTGCCGCCCGGCATCTCGGCGAGCTGGTCGTGGCCGCCGGACGCGGGCAGCTGCCCCGCGCGGATCTGGTCGAACTGGTCAGGCTGCTGCTGTGGAAAGGCCGCTTGGACGAGGCGGCATCGCTGGTGGCGCAGATCCGGCAGGCCACCAGCCAGAGGCCGAACGGACCAGTGGTGCGCGAGACCGAATTGTGGCTCGGCTGTGTGTACCCGTCGTTGGCGGAGGTACGCCGGCCTGGCAACCGATTGGCGCAAAGCCGCATACCCAGCGAATCGGGCATGGGAGGAGCACTTTCCGTGGCCACGGCACTGTCGGAGGCACTGGGTAACATGTCCACCCGCAGGGCTCTTAGTGGCGCCGAACAGGTCCTCCGCCGGGGTTGCCGCAATTCGCCGGCCGGCTCGTCCGCGGAATCCGTCCTGCTCGCTCTGCTGGCGCTGGTCTATGCCGGCGAGATCGACAGCGCCCAGGTGTGGTGCGACAAGCTTTCCGGTGAGGCGATCCACGCACGGACGCCGTTGTGGCAGGCAGTGATAGCGGCGATACGTGCGGAGATCGCGTTGTACCGAGGGGAATTCGCCGACGCGGCCGAATTCGCCGAGGCGGCGCTGGCCCGTCTGACGCGGGACGGGTGGGGCGTCGCGGTCGGTGTCCCGCTCGGGTGCCTGGTCATGGCCAACGTCCGGATGGGCAGGCTCGCCGAGGCCGCCGAACCGTTCGGCGTCGTCGTCCCCGACGCGCTGTTCTCCAGCCGCTACGGACTGCACTACCTGTTCGCGCGCGGCCAGTACCACTTGGCGGCAGGTGAGGAGCACGCGAGCCTCTCGGACTTCCTGACCTGTCGGGACCTGATGCAAAGCTGGGGACTGGAAAGGCAGGCACCCGTGCAGTGGCGCTTGGCCGCCGCCGAAGTCTGGTACATCCAGGGAAACCGTGGGCAGGCCCGCCGGTTGGCGAGGGAACAGTTGATGCACCTGGGTCCGGCGGGCTCACGGGCACGCGGCGTGGCACTGCGCCTGCTGGCCGCCGTGGAGGACGCCAGCAGGCGCTTGCCCTTGCTCACCGAGTCGGTCGAGCTGCTGGAGAGCTGCGGCGATCGATTCGAACTGGCCCGCGCCGTCGCCGAACTCAGCCAGGCGCACCAGGAGTCGGGCAGGTACGCCCGCGCGCGGATCGAGCTGCTACAGGCCGCCCACCTGGCCGAACGCTGCGGCGCCCAGCCACTGCACCGCGAACTGCTGGCCAGTTGCATCGATCTCGGCATCACCTTGTCCGAAGCGATGCCAGAGAAAGCAAAGCGGTGGTCGTTACTCACGGACGCGGAACAGCGGGTGGCGGCGCTGGCCTCGCGTGGCTATACCAACCGTGAGATCGCGAAAAGGCTGTTCGTGACGCCCAGCACGGTCGAACAGCACCTCACGCGAGTGTACCGGAAGCTCACTATCAAGCGGCGCAAGGATCTAGCAACGATCCTTCGCCTGGATCTGGCAAATACCGCCTGACCATGACTCGAGAGTGGGAAAGTTGACATCATTGCGGCGCATCGACGAACTGATCTGGGAGAGTTGGAAGACCTATGCCCTGGAAAGCGCGATTGACCTGGGCGTGTGTACCGAGTTGGCGAAACAGCCGCTGGGATTGGCCGAGCTGAGCACCCGGCTCGGCCTGCGTGCCGATCCGCGCGCGGTGGCGGACTATTTCGACGCGCTCGTCGCGATCGGCCTGCTGCGCCGTGAGACGGACAAGTACGCCAACAGCGTGGACGCCGCGGAATTCCTGGACGAGAACAAACCGGCGACCTATGCCGGTGATGCGATCCTGAGCCTGCTTCGCCTCCCTGCCCTCGATTTGGCCGCGGCGCTGCGGAGCGGACAACCGGCCGGTTCGCCCGCTTCGGGCAAGGAATTCTACGAAGGCCTGTACGCCACGCAGGATGGCGTCCGCAGTGTCATGCGCTCCATGACCATGGTCAGCGCCGGTCCGGCGCAGGCGCTGGCGGATCGGTTTCCCTGGCAGCGCTATCACAGTGTGGTCGACGTCGGCTGTGCGGAAGGAGCGGTGGTCGCTCGGGTCCTGCAGCGTCACCCGCATCTGCGCGCGGTCGGGTTCGACCTGCCCGCCGCGGCGCAGGGCTTCGAGGACTACGTCAGGGCCGCCGGGATATCCGGACGGGCCCGGTTCCAGTCCGGGGATTTCTTCCGTGACCCGCTCCCGTCCGGAGACGTCGTCATCTTCGGGCAGATCCTGCACAACTGGAATCTCGAACGCAAGCGCGAACTGATCCGAAAGGCTTACGACGCGCTTGTCGAGGGTGGCGCCGTGGTCGTCTACGAGACGTTGATCGACGAAGAGCGTTCACGCAACGCCATCGCCCTGTTCGTGAGCCTGTCGATGAACCTGTCGATGGGGGGCGGGTTCGACTTCACCGGCGCGGAATGCCAGCAATGGCTGACCGAAGCCGGGTTCACCGAGACCTCTGTCGAGCACCTCGACGGCCCGCGCTCCATGGTCGTCGGCATCAAGTGACCGGCCCGGATCGATCGAAAGGAACGTCATGACATGTGATGTCGGGCAGCCGCGGGACTTTCCGTTCGGCGAGATCCGCCGGCTCGAGATGAGTCCGGTCTATACCGAGCTCCGAAAGAACGAGCCGGTGTCGCGGGTGC
>NZ_DATELF010000140.1:0-37607 GCF_035276945.1 Amycolatopsis sp.
GCCCGGCGCCGACCGGGCGACGTGACCGCCGGCCCCGCGGTCGCGGGAGCCGTGCCGGCGAGGGTGACGGCGGTCGACGGGTGCCGGTCGGCCACTTCAGTGCGTGCGATCGGCATTTCTCGCGCGTAAAGGGCGGAACCAGCCGAAATCGCGACCGGTATCGCCGCCAGGCACGGCATGATCGCGACTACCAGGGACCGGCTTCGACGCGATTCTCACGCCGCGACAAAGGGGTTCCGGCCCGGCAGGTTCAGGCGCCACCGTCGTCTGAACCATCCCGCCCCACGCATCCGAGACCTCCGCCCTGATTGGTTCCCCGCGGACCCTCACGGGAAACCGGCCGCTTCGGTTCGGACTCGCGGCCGGCGCAAGTGGCTCAGACCACCGGTGATCGCGAGAACGCGGGCACGTTCAGATCGGCACGGACGATGGCGACCGGGCAGGGAGCGTGCCGCGCCAGGCGCTGGCTGGTCGAGCCCAGCAGCAGCCCGGTCACCTCGCCGTGCCCGCGGCTGCCCACCACGATCAACCGCGCGTGCTTCCCGAACTCCAGCAGCACCGGGCCCGGCTTACCCCGCACCACCAAGGGGTCCACCTCCACCGTGGGGAACTTTTCCCGCCAGGGCAGGAGTTGCTCGGCCAGCGCGCGGCGCTCCTCCTCGTGCACCGTGGCGGTGTCCGCCAGGAACTGCTCCCAGGTCCGCACGACGGTCAACGGGGCACCGGTCAGCGCCGCCTCCGCGAACGCGAAGGCCAGCACCGTCGCGGCCGACGGAGACACGTCGGCGCCGACCAGCATGGGACCGCGCTCGGCCGCCGCGCCGCGCACCACGACGAGCGGGCACCGCCCGTGGATCGCCAGCGTGAGCCCGATCGAGCCGACCAGAAGGCCCCCGGCCGCGCTCAGCTGGCCCGCACCGAGCACGGCCAGGCCGGCACGACGGCATTCGTCGAGCAGGACGACCCGCGGGTCGCCGACGCGCAGCTCGGTTTCCAGCCGCACGCCCCGGCGTGCCTCCACCGCCGCCTCGCCGGCCCGCCCGAGGAGTTCGGCGCCATATCTCCGCATTTCGGCGCGCACCCGCGCGTCGGTCAGTTCGAGCTCGGGAAAGTCGTGTCCGGCCGCCCAGCAGGCGTGGACGAGCCGCAGCGGCACCGCCCGGCGGGCCGCCTCGCGCGCGGCCCAGCGCACCGCGTCCAGCGCGGAGGCGGTGCCGTCCACCCCCACCAGAACCTGGTCAGCCATCCGTCCAGCCTTGCCAGTGCACCGGCCGGAACACGAGGGTACGAAGTCCCCAATTCGGTTGCCTGTCTTCGGTGGGCGCGTGATGCTTGGCGGAGGGAACGAGGAGGAAGCGGAAATGTTCACCGCGGTCCAGGGCGCGCGGGTGGCGATCAGGATGTGGGCCGACCCGGATTCGGTCGAGGACGCCGCGATGCGGCAGCTGCACAACGTGGCGAACCTGCCGTGGGTGCACGGGCTGGCCGTGATGCCGGACGTGCACTACGGCAAGGGCGCCACGGTCGGCAGCGTGATCGCCATGCGGGAGGCGGTGTCCCCGGCGGCGGTCGGGGTCGACATCGGGTGCGGCATGAGTGCGGTGCGCACCTCGCTGACCGCGTCCGACCTCCCGGACGATCTCGGGAAGCTGCGCCGGCGGATCGAGTCGGCCGTGCCGGTCGGGTTCGCCATGCACCGGACTCCGGTCAGCCCGGCGAAGGTGCCCGGCCTCGGCGGCTGGGACGCGTTCTGGGCGTCGTTCGGCCATCTGCACGAGGGTGTGCGGAACCTGCGTGACCGGGCACGGGCCCAGCTGGGCAGCCTCGGCGGCGGCAACCACTTCATCGAGGTGTGCCTCGAACAGGGCGGCCCCGACGCCGGGCGGGTCTGGCTGATGCTGCACTCCGGTTCCCGGGGCATCGGCAACGAGCTGGCCAAGCGGCACATCGACGTGGCGCGGCGCCTGCCGCACAACGCCGACCTGCCCGACAGGGACCTTGCCGTGTTCGTCGCCGGGACCCCGGAGATGGCGGCCTACCGGCGCGACCTGTTCTGGGCGCAGGAGTACGCGGCCCGGAACCGGGCGACGATGGTCGCCCTGGTCCGGCGCGCCGTGGCCGAGACCGTGCCCGGGGTGCGGTTCGACGAGCCGATCTCCTGTCACCACAACTACGTGGCCGAAGAGACCTACGACGGCGTCGACGTGCTGGTGACCCGCAAGGGCGCGATCCGGGCGGGCTCGGGCGACCTCGGCGTCATCCCCGGCAGCATGGGCACCGGCTCGTACATCGTCCGCGGCCTCGGCAACGAGCGGTCCTTCCACTCGGCGTCCCACGGCGCCGGCCGGCGGATGTCGCGCACCAAGGCCCGCAGGACGTTCACCGAGGCGGACCTCGCGGCCCAGACCGCGGGCGTCGAGTGCCGCAAGGACGCGGGCGTGGTCGACGAGATTCCGGCGGCGTACAAGGACATCGAGTCGGTCATCGCCGCCCAGACCGACCTGGTCGAGGTGGTCGCCCACCTCAAGCAGGTCATCTGCGTCAAGGGATAGCCAGGCCCCGCCACGCGAGTCCCCCACTCGCGCACCGCGAGTTCCACGTTCGCGCACCGCGAGGTCTCCGTTCCCGCACCGCGAGGTCTCCGTTCCCGCTGTGCGAGTGAAGAACTCGCACAGCGGGAACGTGGGACTCGCGGCGACCCAGAAAGTCCTTAGTGGACGGTAGGGCCGTGGATGCCGGTGAGGGCGAAGAACTCCTGACGGGACCGGGCGTCCGCGCGCAGGGTGCCGAGCAGCGTCGACGTGACGGTGTTGGAGCCGGTGGCCTTGACCCCGCGCAGGGTCATGCAGGTGTGCTCGGCTTCGATGACGACCCCGACGCCCTTGGGTAAGAGGTGCTCGCGCAACCAGTCGGCGATCTGCTTGGTGAGCCGTTCCTGTACCTGTGGCCGGCAGGCGAAGTGCTCGACGATCCGGGCCAGCTTCGACAGCCCGAGGATGCGCTCGCCGGGCAGGTAACCGACGTGCGCGACGCCGACGAAGGGCAGCAGGTGGTGCTCACAGACCGAGCGGACGGGAATCGAACGCGCCAGCACGAGCTCGTCGTAGCCCTCGTCGTTGGGGAAGGTGGTGAGGTCGAACGGCCGGGGCGCGAACAACTCGGCGTAGGCCTCCGCCATCCGCCTCGGCGTGCCGCGCAGGCTCTCCGAGTCGAGCGGGATCCCCAGTGCGGTGAGGAACTTCGACGCGGCCACCTCGGCGGCGTCCAGGTCGGGTCCGGTCTCCGGCTGGTGGACCACGCGCAGCGCGGACGAAGAGTGCATCCTCACACCTTTCCAGAAAAGACCAACAGATCTTGGTCTTATTAGACCTGTTGGTCAAGATGCCCCGGCAGGCGGGATGCCCAGGAGGTCAAACCCATGACCGTAGGCGATACTGTGAGTGCTGTGGGTGTTGATGAGACAGCGGTCAGGGCGGTGGCGGCACTGGACGACGACCTGCGGCGCGGGATGTACGCCTTCGCGCGCGGGGCGGGACGGCCGGTCACCCGGGACGAGGCCGCGGCGGCGGTGGGGATCTCGCGCAAGCTGGCCGCGTTTCATCTGGACAAGCTCGTGGACGCCGGGCTGCTGCGCTGCCGCACGGCGCCCACCGGTGGCACGCACAAGGTGGGGCGGCGGCCGAAGGTCTACGAACCCTCCGGCGCGGACATCCACATCAGCATCCCCGTCCGCCGGCTCGACGCCCTCGCCGACATCCTGCTCCACGCCGTACTCGCCACCGGCGAACCCGGCCACGAAGCCGCCATCCGCGTCGCCACCGAACGCGGTGCCGTGCTGGGCGAGGCCGCTCGCGCCGCCACCCGGGCCGGCCGGCTGGGCCCCGAGCGCGCCCTCACGATCGCCGAAACCGTGCTCACCGCGTACGGGTTCGAACCCACGCGGCCCACCCCCACCTGCCTGCGCCTGCGCAACTGCCCGTTCCAGCCGCTGACCGGGCACGCCCCCGGCTTCGTCTGCGCCCTCAACCAGGCCTTCCTCACCGGGGTCCTCGCCAGCCTGCACTCCCCCACGGTCCAGGCACGCCGCACCGTGGAGGAAGGCGGATGTTGCGTCGAACTCAGTGCACCAGGAGGGTCCGCTCGGCGGAGTTGAGCGCTTCGCGCAGTTCGGTCCGGGACAGGAAATGCGCTCCGCACTCGCAGTGCGCCGGAAGCGCGTCGTCGGCGTGCTGATCCCCTTCCAGCAGGTCCACGAACTCCGTGCGCTGGCCGCGGGGACCGTGTGCGGTGTCGACGAAGTCGCGGTTGCCGTGGGCCCGCAAGCCGACCACCGAAGAGAACACCGGTCCCGCTTCCGTCGCGTAGATCGTGGCGACGTGGTGGCTGGCCGAACAGCGGATCCGCAGCACCACGTGGTTACGGCGGGCCGCGCCGAGCGCACAGACAGCCTGCTGCGCGACGCTCCGCCTCTGGCTGGGAGTGAGATACCTTCCGCTCATACGACCGATCGTTGGCTCCTGAACGACGGCGGGCAAGAGGAGAAGGTAACCCGGGTTATCCCGAGTGGACGGTGAGCATGCCGTCCGGATCGCGGCCGATCCGGGTTCCGAAGGGCCCGCAAGCGTGCTCCAGCACTGTCCGCAGCCATTCGGCGTCGGCCTCACCGGCGTGCTCCAAGCTCATCTTCCGTGCCCGCATCGGTGCCATGCGCAGCGAGATCAGCGCACCCGCGGGATCGAAACCGGCGAAATACAGCAGACGGAGGTCGTCCCGGAACGCTTCGTAGCCCCGGATGCCTTCGTAGTCGTTGACGAGGTCTCCACAGCCGTAGAGGATCAACTTGCCTTGGTACACCTCGATCGGGCGCGGGTGGTGGGAGGAGTGCCCGTACACAATGTCCACTCCGGCGTCGGCAAGCCGGTGCGCGAAGCGAATCTGACCCGCTTCGACGTCGTATCCCCAGTTCGACCCCCAGTGCAGGGACACGACCGCGAGGTCACCGGGACGCTTCGCCGCCACCACGCCTTCGGCGATTTCCGTGGCGCGGCTGCTGGACAGGTCGGGGACGAACCGCACGCCCGGCCGACGGGCGGTCGCCGCCCAGCGCCGGGGCACTCCGCTGGACTCCAGCGCGCCGGCCGTGACCACCACGTTCCGTCCACTGTGGATCTTCACGGTCACCGCACGGGCCGCGTCCGAGCCATCACGGCCCGCGCCCGCCGTCCGCAGTCCGGACGAGGCGAGTGCGTCGAGGGTGTCTTCGAGACCGCGGAGCCCGAAGTCGAGGACGTGATTGTTGGCCAGGACGCACACGTCCGGATGGATCGCGGTCAGGAAGCCGAGATTCGCGGGATTCATCCGGTAGTGCACGCCCTTGCCCGGCGCGAAATCGCCGTCGGCGGTGACGCTGGTCTCCAGGTTGAGCAGGCGGGCGTCGGGGGCCAGTTCCTCGAGCACCGCGTTCGCCGCTCCCCACGGCCAGGAAAAGCCGGCCGGACGCGGAATGGGCCCGCTGACCCGTTCCGCCAGGGTCACGTAGGTCCGGGCGTCCCGGACACCGCGTTCGACGAGTGCGGGATCGCCGGGATTCGGCAGGATCTGGTCGACACCGCGGCCGGGCATCACGTCGCCGCACAGGAAGACCGTGTGGTGCACAAAGAAATGGTCGCACGCCCCGGAGCCGGGCGAGGCCATCGGCCGAGCCGATGCGCATTCCCAACGTGGCGGCGAATCCCAGCGAATCCAGCGAATCCCCGGCCACCAACGAAAAAACCACCGACCGAGATGGTCGGCGGCTTTCCGCGCGTACCCCCGATGGGATTCGAACCCACGCTACCGGCGTGAGAGGCCGGCGTCCTAGGCCGCTAGACGACGGGGGCTTGCCTTGTTGCGAGGAAAAACTTACCAGAGCAAGATTTCCGCTTCGCAGCTGGGGTACCAGGACTCGAACCTAGACTAACAGAGCCAGAATCTGTCGTGCTGCCAATTACACCATACCCCAACGGTTGGCCGACCCGGTTCACGATCCGGACCAGCACCGCCGGAAGAAAATACTAGACCATGGCCGCCAAGCCCCGGAAACCGGGGGCGGATGATCAACGCTGGGCCGGTACCCCGATCCTCGCGAACTCGCTGACCAGCAGCTGAGGGAGCTCGTCGAGGCCCCCGATGACGTGGACGCCCTCCGGGACGTCGGAACCGGAGTACCCCCGGTCGAGCCAGATGCCCTCCAGGCCGGCGTCCCGCGCGCCGACCGCGTCGGTGTGGAGTTTGTCACCCACATGCGCGGCCTCGGACGGACTACAGCCGAGGTTGGCGCAGACCGAGTGGAACATCACCGGATCGGGTTTGGCGACCCCCAGTTCGCCCGCGATCGCGACGTGATCGAAGAACCGTGCCAGCCCGAGGTCGGCCAGCTTGGCGCGCTGGTGGGCGCCGGAGGCATTGGTCACGGCGGCCAGCAGCACATCGGTCGCGCGCAACCAGTCGAGACAGGGCAGGACATCCTGGAACAGCCGCCATGACCGCCGGACGAGTTCCTTGCGGCGGCTCTCGAACGCGGCCACGTCCTCGGCGTCCAGGACGATGCCCAGCTCGTCGAGAAAGCACTGGGTGCGTCTCAGGTGGGCGGCGGCGTAGTCGAGCTCACCGGACACCACCAGGGCGGTGTGGCGGTCGGTGATGCGATCCCAGAGCGGCCAGAGGTCGCCCCGGCCGAGCAGGGTGGCGAGCGCCCGCCTGCCGGCCGCGGTGAAGTCGATCAACGTGTCGTCGATGTCGAGGCACACCAAGCGCAGGCTGGGCGGCGTCCACGGGTCGGCGGGGGCACCGACCAGGGTGTCGGGGGCAGTCGTGCACGTGCGCGCGAAATCCACCCGCCGAGGCTAGGCGACGGAGCGTCTCAGCGATTCGACCGACAAGGTGATTGGCCGGTTCGATTCTTCCTCGTGATCCTCTACTGTCAGTTGCCCGGCAGTGCGCGCAGGAGCCGGTCGAGTGAAATCTGCCTGCCGAGCAACTCCATCGACTCGTACAGTGGTGGTGAAACGGTCCGTCCGGTGATCGCAACGCGTATCGGCGCGAAAGCCTTGCGTGGCTTGAGTCCCAGCCCCTCCACAAGGGAGTCCTTGAGCGCCTGCTCGATCGACGGCGCCTCCCACCGTTCCACCGCTCGCAACGCTTCGATCGCGGCGCGCAACACCGGCTCGGCGTCCGGGCCGAGCGTCTTGGTGGCGGCGTCCTCCTCCGGCACGAAGGCCGCCTCGTCCACGAACAGGAACCGCAGCAGCGCGGAGGCGTCCGACAGCACCGTCACCCGCTCCTGCACCAGCGGCGCGATCGCGCGCAGTTTCGCCAGTTGTTTTTCGCTCGGCTGCCCGGGCAGCACCCCGGACGCGGTGAGGTAGGGCACGACACGGGCGGCGAAGTCGTCGGGCTTGAGCGCCCGCAGGTGTGTGCCGTTGATCGCCTCGGCCTTCTTCGGGTCGAACCGCGCCGGGTTGGCGCTCACCTTCGTGATTTCGAAGGCTTCGACCAGTTCGTCCACACTGAACACGTCCCGGTCGTCCGCGATGGACCAGCCGAGCAGCGCGAGGTAGTTGAGCAGGCCCTCGGGGACGAACCCGCGGTCACGGTAGTTGAACAGGTTCGACTGAGGGTCCCGTTTGGACAGTTTCCGGTTGCCCTCGCCCATCACGTAGGGCAGGTGCCCGAATTCGGGGGTGAAGTCGGTGACACCAATTCGTTGCAGCGCCTGGTAAAGAGCGAGCTGCCGGGGCGTGGACGGGAGCAGGTCCTCGCCGCGCAGCACATGCGTGACGCGCATCAGCGCGTCGTCCACGGGGTTGGTCAGCGTGTACAGCGGGTCGCCGTTCGCGCGCACCAGCACGGGGTCGGGAATCGTGCCCGCGGGGAAACTGATCTCACCGCGCACCAGGTCGGTCCAGCCGAGGTCGGTACCGGGCATCCGCAGCCGCAGCACCGGGGATCGGCCCTCGGCGCGGAACGCGGCGCGCTGCTCGGCGGTGAGGTCGCGGTCGAAGTTGTCGTAGCCCAGCTTCGGGTCCTGCCCGGCGGCGGTGCGGCGGGCTTCGACCTCTTCGTTGGTCGAGTACGCCTCGTACAGCTCGCCGGCTTCGAGCAGGCGGGCGGCGATGTCCGCGTAGATCTCGCGACGCAGGCTCTGCCGGTACGGGCCGTGCTCGCCGCCGACGTCCGGGCCCTCGTCCCAGTCGATGCCGAGCCAGCGCAGCGCTTCCAGCAACTGCTGGTAGGACTCCTCGGAGTCCCGCGCGGCATCCGTGTCCTCGATGCGGAACACCAGGGTGCCGCCGTGATGCCGGGCGAAGGCCCAGTTGAACAGGGCCGTGCGGACCAGCCCGACGTGCGGGGTTCCGGTCGGCGAAGGACAGAAGCGGGCGCGCACTGCTCTCTCAGTCATAGCGCGGTCAGCCTATCCCGCTTGACGGGCGCCGCACGCTGGGCCATCCTGGATTTATTCAACGGACGATGAAAAGAGGTGACCGGCCATGACGGAGCGAACGGACTGCGTGGTCGTGGGAGGCGGGCCGGCGGGGATGGTGCTGGGGCTGCTCCTGGCCAGGGCCGGCGTCGAGGTGACGGTGCTGGAGAAGCACGGTGACTTCCTGCGTGACTTCCGGGGCGACACCGTGCACCCGTCGACTCTGCTGCTGCTCGACGAACTGGGCCTCGGCGAGAAGTTCGCCGCGCTCCCGCAGGCCAGCAGGCTCTACGAGGTGGTCTTCCCCACCCCGCGCGGGAACGTCAAGGTCGCCGACCTCCGGCGGCTGAAGACGCCGCACCCCTACGTCGCGATGGTGCCGCAGTGGGATCTGCTCGACCTGCTCGCCGAAGCCGGCAAGGCGGAGCCGACCTTCCGGTTGCGGATGAACACCGAGGTGACCGGCCTGGTCGCGGAGTCAGGGCAAGTGGCGGGAGTGCGGTACCGCACGGCCGACGGGGAAATCGGGGAGTTGCGGGCGAACCTGGTCGTCGGCTGCGACGGCCGCTGGTCGGTGGTCCGCGCGCTGGCCGGCCTGCGGTCGCGCGAGTACCCGGTGCCGATGGACGCCTGGTGGTTCCGGCTGCCCCGCGAAGGCGACGAGCGGCCGATGCTCAGGCCCGGCTTGGCCAACGGGCACATCGCGGTCGTCATCCCGCGCAAGGGCTATTTCCAGATCGCCTACCTGGCGCCGAAGGGCATCGACCCGCAACTGCGCGCGGAGGGCATCGAGGCCTTCCGCGAGCGCGTCGCCGCGGCCCTGCCGGAGTTCACCGACCGCGTCGGCCGGCTCGAGTCGATGGACGACGTCAAGCACCTCGACGTCCGGCTGAGCCTGTTGCGGCGCTGGCACACCGACGGCCTGCTGTGCATCGGCGACGCCGCGCACGCGATGTCACCGATCGGCGGGGTGGGCATCAACCTGGCGGTGCAGGACGCCGTGGCGACCGCGCGGCTACTGGCCGGCCCGCTTCGCCGCGGCCGGGTCACCACCGGGGACCTCGCGAAGGTGCACCGGCGCCGGTGGCTGCCGACGGTGCTGGTCCAGGGAATCCAGCGGGCCATGCACCGGGGTTTCGTGGCGCCGACGCTGGCGGGGAAGCGAACCGGGCCGCCGAAGGTTTTCACGCTCCTGACCCGCGTCCCCGGCCTCGCGACGATCCCGGCCTACCTGATCGGCATCGGCTTCCTTCCCGAGCGCGCCCCGGACTTCGCCCGGCGGTGAGACCTAGCTAGGCGTTCTGGGCGGGGTTGGTGAGCGTGCCGATGCCCTCGATGGTGATGGAGACCTGCTGCCCGTCGGTGATCGGGCCGACGCCCGCCGGGGTGCCGGTGAGGATCACGTCGCCGGGCAGGAGGGTCATCACGCCGGAGATGAACTCGATCAGCTGCGGGATCTTGTGGATCAGCAGCGAAGTGCGCGAGTCCTGCCTGACCTCGCCCCCGACCTCGGTCCGCAGCGCCAGGTCGGCGGGGTCGAGCGAGGTCTCGATCCACGGGCCCAGCGGGCAGAAGGTGTCGAACCCCTTCGCCCTCCCCCACTGGCCGTCGGCCTTCTGCAGGTCACGGGCGGTCACGTCATTGGCGATCGTGTAGCCGAGCACGAAGTCCAGCGCGCGGGACGCGGAAATCCTGCGCAGCGGCTGGGCGCCCACCACCACGGCCAGTTCGCCCTCGAAGTCCACGCGCTCCGACACGGCGGGCAGCTTGATCGCGGCGTTCGGGCCGATCACACTCGTCGACGGCTTGAGGAAGATCATCGGCGAACCGGGCACCTCGTTGCCGAACTCGGCGGCGTGCTCGGCGTAGTTACGGCCGACCGCGACCACCTTCGTCGGCAGGATCGGCGCGAGCAGCCGGACGTCGGCCAGCGGCCAGCGTTTCCCGGTGAAGTTCGGCCTGCCGAACGGGTGTTCGGCGATCTCCAGGACTTCGGCGTCGCTCCCCTCGCCCTCGATCGCGGCGAAGGCGACACCACCGGCATGAGCAATCCGAGCTAGGCGCACGGCGCCCACTTTAGTGCGCGAGCAGGTGAAGATCACGAGCGGCGTCTCGCGGACGTGACCGGAACGCCGGTGGCGGTTCGTGCTGGGCGCGCCGGCACTGGTCGAGGGCACCGGCACGGCCTGGGCGCGCGGGTCGCGGGGGATTCCGCGACCCGTTCGTCCACAGTGGACTTTTGGCCCGCGACGGTACGCACGGCCGGGCGCCGGTGCCCTTTGGTTCAGACGCGGAGGCTCTTGTAGACCAAGGCGTCGCACAGGGCCAGCCAGCTGGCCTCGACGATATTGCCGTGCACGCCGACCGTGGTCCACTCCCGCTCGCCGTCGCTGGACTCGATCAGTACCCGGGTCACCGCGTCCGTACCAGAGTGGCTGGCTTCTTGCGCGACACCCGCCCCCGGGGTCAAAATGCGGACCTTGTAGTCGGCCAGCTCCACCCGGTCCAGCCAGGCCAGGTGCGGGCTGAGCGCCTTGCGCAGCGCGGCGTCCAGCGCGTGCACCGGGCCGTTGCCCTCCGCCGTGGCGATCACGCGCTCGCCGCCGACGTGCACCTTCACCGTCCCCTCGGACACCACCTCGCCGTCGGCGCGGTGGTCGAGCACCACCCGGTAGGACTCCAAAGTGAACGGTGCCTCGACCGGGCCACCGACCTCCTTGCGCAGCAACAGTTCCAGCGAGGCGTCCGCGGCCTCGAAGGACCAGCCCCCCGCCTCCAGCAGCTTCACCTTGTTCACCGCGCTGGTGAGTGCCTCGGGCTGACCGGCGAGGTCGACCCCGAGCTCACGTCCCTTGAGTTCGAGGCTGGCCCTGCCGGCCATTTCGGTGACCAGGACCCGCATGTCATTGCCGACGGCGGCGGGATCGATGTGGTTGTACAACAACGGATCCACCTTGATCGCGCTCGCGTGCAGTCCCGCCTTGTGGGCGAAGGCCGACGCCCCGACGTAGGCCTGGTGGGTGTCGGGGGCGATGTTCGCGATTTCGGCAAGGGCATGGGAGACGCGGGTCAGCTCGGCGGCCCCGCCGGTGGGCAGCACCTGCATGCCGAGCTTGGTCACCAGGTTTCCCGTCACGGCGAACAGGTCGGCGTTGCCGGCCCGTTCCCCGTAACCGTTCGCGGTGCACTGCACGTGCGTCGCGCCGACCTGAACCGCGGCGACGCTGTTGGCCACCGCGCAGGACGTGTCGTCCTGGCAGTGGATGCCGAGCCGGAAACCGGTGCGGTCCTTGACGCCCCGGACGGTTTCGGCGAGCCCAAGCGGGAGCTGGCCGCCGTTGGTGTCGCACAGCACGACGACGTCGGCGCCGGCGTGCGCGGCCGCGTCGAGCACCCGCAGCGCGGTGTCGGGATCGTAGGCGTAACCGTCGAAAAAGTGCTCTGCGTCCAGGAACACCCGGCGCCCCTCGCCCACCAGGAAGGACACCGTGTCCGCGACCATCGCGCACGCCTCGGCCACGTCCACCCGCAGCGCGCGCTCGATGTGCCGGCGATCGGACTTGGCCACCAGCGTCACCACCGGAGCCTGCGCCGCGAGCAGGGCGCGGACCTGCGGGTCCTTCTCCGCCGTGGTGCCCGCCTTGCGCGTCGAGCCGAACGCGACGAGCACGGCGTGCTTGAGGATCAGCTCACCCGCCGCGGCCCTGGCGAAGAACTCGGTGTCCTTTGGCAGCGCGCCCGGCCAGCCCCCCTCGATGAACCCGACACCCAGCTCGTCGAGGAGCCGGGCGACCGCCAGTTTGTCGGCTACGGAGTACGAGATCCCCTCCCGCTGGGCCCCGTCGCGGAGCGTTGTGTCGTAGAGATGGAATTCATCGCCGAGCGGGGTATCCGCGGGCTCCGTGCGGGTCACGTTCTTCTCCTTGTGCGGGGGCTGGGGGCTGCACTCCCAGGGGCGGGGTCTGGTGTCCGGACAAACAAAAAACCTCCCGCAAGGGTGCGAGAGGTTTGCGCGCCGTGTGTCCGCTGGCGGACTACCCGGCGCGCCTGCCGATAATGATCACGGCGAAAGAAGCCATGCGGGCATCATGCCACACCGGGCCGTCCCCGCGGGGGCCACCCTCCCGAACAGGGTGGCCCCACGGAAGACACCTCAGCCGACCGAACGGGCGTTGGAGGAGACCAGGGCGGCCAGGCGGTCGCCGATCGCGTACGTGGAGCCCGGGTTCGCCTGGTCGCGGGTCGCCAGGTCGAAGGCCACCGAAGCCTCGATCCGGCGGGCGGCCTCACGCTGGCCGAGGTGGTCGAGCAGCAGCGAAACCGACAGCACGGCGGCGGTCGGGTCGGCCAGGCCCTGGCCCGCGATGTCCGGGGCGCTGCCGTGCACCGGCTCGAACATGCTCGGGTTGCGGCGGGTGATGTCGAGGTTGCCGCTGGCGGCGAGCCCGATGCCGCCGGTCACCGCGGCCGCGAGGTCGGTGATGATGTCGCCGAACAGGTTGTCGGTGACGATCACGTCGAACCGGCCGGGGTCGGTCACCAGGTGGATGGTCGCGGCGTCCACGTGCGAGTAGGCGACGGTGACCTCGGGGTGCTCGAGGGAGACCTCCTCGACGATGCGGGACCACAGCGAGCCCGCGTGCAGGAGCACGTTCGTCTTGTGCACCAGGGTGAGGTGCTTGCGGGGCCGCTCCTCGGCCCGGTTGAAGGCGTCCGCGACCACGCGCCGGATGCCGAACGCGGTGTTGATGCTGACCTCGGTCGCGATCTCGTGTTCGGTGTCCTTGCGGAGCAGGCCGCCGTTGCCCGCGTACGGTCCCTCGGTGCCCTCCCGCACCACGATCATGTCGATCTCGGCCGCGCTGTCGGCCAGGGGCCCCCGCACCCCGGGGTAGAGCCGCGCCGGGCGCAGGTTCACGTGGTGGTCCAGCTCGAACCGCAGGCGCAGCAGCAGGCCCCGCTCCAGGATGCCGCTGGGCACGGTCGGGTCGCCGACCGCGCCGAGCAGGATCGCGTCGTGCTGGCGCAGTTCGCCGAGCACGGATTCCGGCAGCAGTTCACCGGTCGCGTGCCAGCGGGCGGCACCGAGGTCGTAGGTCGCCGTTTCCACGGACGGTGCGACCTCGCCGAGTACCTTGAGCGCCTCGGTGATCACTTCGGGTCCGATCCCGTCTCCTGGGATCACCGCGAGCCGCATTCCAGACACCTCCGTCGACCAGTGCAGGGGGGCTTCCCAGCCCCGTCCGCACGAAAACTCCAGCGACGGCAGGTTACCGGCCGTCGCCAATGGACCGAAGCGGCACCACCCGGATGACTGAATTTCCCGAGAGGTGGGACACTCTGCCCATCCGCTATGTCGATCTTCGCCCGGCCCCGGGGGAGGCCGGCCTCCCCCGGGAAAACCGGACCTACGGCAGGTTCCGGCCGGGCACCCGGATCACGCTGGCCCGCTTGCCCGAAGCGTTGTGGTGCTCCAGCGCGAGCAAGCCCTGAACCGTGTCCGAACCGGCCGACGCGGTGTTGCGGTTCACCACCAGCGCGGTTCCGGGTTTCGCCGTGTAAACGAGCGCCGGATCCCCGCCGCCCTGCACCCAGTAGCCCGGTGACAGCACGTCGAACGACAGCGGCGTGCTGACCCCGTCGATCAGCCCGGTCGTGCTGCCCGGGGCGGTGTAGAACCCGGTGGTGCCGACCGTGTAGCTGATCCGGTGTGAGGCCGCCGTGGGGTCGATGCCGAGTGCGGCGACGCTGACCGGCAGCACGATGACGTTGCTGTCGAACACGTTCGTGTCCACGTCGCCGAGCTGGTTGTTGGCCGCCTGCATGTCCACCGACGGCAACCCGGGCCTGTTCAGGTCCACCGTGTTGACCAGCAGCACGTCGGTCCCGGTCGCCTTGGTCACGTACGACTCGAAGTCCGCCTTCCCGTCACCCGTGGTGTCGATGTCGACGAACGGGACCGTGTTGCTGCCGAGGTTCGCCCAGTTGCCCCAGGTCGTCAGCCCGAACGCGAGCATCGCGTCGGTTGGCCTGCCCTGTCGCTTCGCCAGCGGCGCCGTGGAGGCCGCGCCGACGTACCGCAGGTCGCCGCCCGTGGCGGTGCCGTTGATCGTGCAGTTGTCGGTGAGCCTGCCCCGGCATTCCGGCAGCCGTGGCGAGGACGCCTGCAACTCGAGGACGCTGACCAGCGACTGGTACCGCTGGCCGGCGCTGCCCTGGTCCACGCCGCGGCCGGTCAGGTTCAGCACCGCCTGGTCACCACGGAAGAACAGCGCGGGCGGCGTGTTGATGGCCGAAACCGGCTTGGGCGCGGCGTAAACGGGCACCCGCAGCGGGACGCCACCGGTGGTGGGCGTCAGCACGACCCGGCCGGAGGCGTCCGCGACGAACTGCCGCGGCAGGCCCGCCTGGGTGGCCTGCACCGTCGGGTCGATGACCTTGCGCAGCGCGCCGGGGTCGGTGATCTTCAGCGTGACCCGGACCCCCGCGACGCCGTGCGGGCTCAGCAGCACCGAGTTCGCCGACAGCTGGTACTGCACGCCCGGGAGCTGCGTGATGCCCTGGTAGTTCACGGTGAACCGGGCCCAGCCGGCGCCCTTGTTCACGACCTTGATCGTCTTGGTCAGGGTGACCGGCCCGCCCGCCTCGACGGTGCCGAAGTCCACACTCACCGCGCCGGGGTCGTCCTGCACGTAGGCGAGCACGGACGTGTTCACCGCGGCGTCCGCGTCGATCCGGCCGCTGCCGACCCGTTGCGGCGCATAGGTTTTCCCGTCCGCGGTGATGTCGTGCCCCGCGGTGTTCATCACCGCGGCCTTGACCTCTTCGACCGGCCAGTCCGGATGTGCCTGGCGCACCAGCGCCGTGATACCCGAGGTGTGCGGGGCCGCCATCGAAGTGCCCGACAGGACCGTGCGGTCGTTGCCGCTGCCCCGGAAGGCCGACGAGATCGTGTCACCCGGCGCCGTCACGTCCGGCTTGACCGCGGGACCGCGCACGCCGCGCGAGGTGAACGAGCTCGGAGAGTCCACAATGGACTTGTCGTAGGTCTGCAGGCTCGTCCGGCCGGCACCGTAGAGACGGACCGACAGCGTGCCGGCGTCCAGCGCGACCCGTAGTTGCGTGGTGGCCGAACCGGTGAACTGGAACATCGGCACCGCCGAGTTCCCCGCGATACCGGCGCTGAAGTGCTCGATGCTCGACGACAGCAGCACACCGCCGGCGCCGGCCGCCTGCGCGTTGTTCGCCCGCACCGCGGAACCGCAGACTCGGGTCGCGTCGTTGTCGTCCCACTCCAGCCAGACGAACCTGCCCGCCACCGCGGCCTTGTCCGCGGCCGAGTACGCCGCGCACCCGTCCGCGTTCGCCGCGGACAGCTTCACCACCGAACTCGTCCGGTCAAGACCGTCGTACCCGGTGAAGTTCTGGCTGTACTGGCCGCCCTTCGCGCCCGCGACGTCCGACGGCGCGGTGACATTCGCGGCGTCGCGCAGCACCGACTCGTCACGGCTGCTGGCCACGGTAAGCGCTTCCACGGTGTTGCCGGGAGAACCGGCCACGTCGTACAGGTCACCTCCGTTGCCCGCGGAGATCACCGACAGCACGTTGTTCGCGGCCAGCTTGCGCACGAACAGCGAGTCCGGGTCGTCCGGCGCGCCGAAGTCGCTGCCCAGCGACAGGTTCACGATGTCGAGATGGTCGGTGAAATCGCCGTCACCGTCCGGGTCGAGCACCCAGTCCAGCGCCTGCGACGTCATGTTCGTCGACCCCGAGCAGCCGAACACCTTGATCGCGTACAGCAGCGACTTCGGCGCGGTGCCCGGGCCGATCCGCATCGCGTTGAGCTGATCGGCGGTCAGCTTCCGGTAGTCGCCGGTGAAGGTCTTGCCATCGGCGGTGATGCCGAAGCCGCCGATCGTCCCGGCGACGTGCGTGCCGTGCTCACCGCAGGCCAGCGGGTTGGGGTCCGGCTTCGGGGTGAGCGCCGCCCCGCTGCCGGTGACGTCGTAGTCGTCGCCGACCAGGTCGATGCCGCCGACCACCTTGGCGTTGGGGAAAAGCGGCGTGGCCTTCGTCCGGTCGACCGAGGCGTACGCCTCCTTGGTGCCCGGGCCGCCGAAGTCGGCGTGCGTGTAGTCGATGCCGTCGTCGATCACGCCGATCCGGATGCCGTCGCCGTAGCGGCCGGTCTGCTGCCAGGCGTTGAGCGTGCCGGTCAGCTGGTCCGCGCTGTTGTTGCCCGTGGTTTTCGGCACCACGCTGCGGATCGAAACCACGTCGTCACGATCCGCGAGCTCACGGATCTTCGCGGCGTCGGCGGTCACCACCACGCCCGCCACCGCGTTCGACGTCTGGAACAGCATTTTCGTGCCGGCGTCGGCCGAGCGCAGCTGGGCGACGATGTTGCCGGCCAGGCCCGTCACCCCGGCCCTGGCCGCGTTCGCCGCCTGCTTCGCCTTGTCCTTGCCGGAACCCTTGCTCTGCTCGTCGTTGAACGCGTCCACGGCCGGCTGCTTCGCCAGCTCGATGAAGGCCGTCGTCCGACCCTGCGCGGCGTTCAGGCGCGGGGACAGCTTGCCCTGCAGCCCGGTCGCGTCGACGCGCGCGGGCTTCAACCCCGCCGCGAGGTTGTCTTCGGTGGCCGCGCTGGCTGTACCCAAGCAGGAAAACCCCAGCGCAATGGCGAAAACGGCCGCGGAGGACCGCCGGAGAACGATTCTCATCCATTCACTCCTGATCAAGGCGAGGATGAGAACCTAACCGAAGCTCCGGCGGTCATCTAGGGCGTATCGGAGTAACCCGACTTTCGTCGGCTTGCCCGCCCTTTCAGGCAAAGGTGATCGAGCGGATGGTGCGGGCACCCACCGTCGCGGCGATCGGGTCCAGCAGGTGCGCGTCGACCTCGCGGTCCACGCGCAGCAGCATGACCGCATCCGTGCCCGCCGTGGTCTGGCTGATCTGCGCCGCCTCGATGTTGATCGACGCCTCGCCGAGCAGGGTGCCGACGCGGCCCATGACGCCGGGGCGGTCCGGGTACTCCAGCAGCAGCACGTGGCCCTCGGCACGCAGGTCGAAGTGCCTGCCGTTGACCTCCACCAGCTTCTCGACCTCGTCCTTGCCGGTCACGGTGCCGGACACGGCGACCGCACTGCCGTCGGCGTGCACCGCGCGGACGGTGACCACACTGCGCCAGTTCGGGCTCTCGGGCTCGGTGGCGACTTCGACGCGCACGCCCAGTTCCTCCGCGAGCCTCGGCGCGTTGACGAAGGTCACCTGGTCCTCGACCACGCCGGAGAACACCCCGCGCAGGGCGGCGAGCGGCAGCACGCCGACGTTCTCCCCGGACAGTTCGCCGCGCACCAGCACGGTGACCGACGACGGCGCCTGCTGGCTCAGCGCGGCCACCACCTTGCCCAGCTTCTGGGTCAGCGGCAGGTACGGGCGGACCTCCTCGCCCACCGTCGCGCCGCTGGCGACGTTCACCGCGTCCGGCACGAAGTCACCGCGAAGCGCCAGCAACGTGGAGCGCGCGACGTCGGTGCCGGCGCGGTCCTGCGCCTCGCCGGTCGACGCGCCCAGGTGCGGGGTGACGACCACGTTCGGCAGCTCGAACAGCGGGCTGGAGGTGGTCGGCTCGGTGCTGAACACGTCGATGCCGGCACCACCGACGTGGCCGCTGCGGATGGCGTCGGCGAGCGCGTCCTCGTCGATCAGGCCACCGCGGGCCGCGTTCACGATGAGCACGCCCAGCTTGGTCTTCTTGAGCGCCTCGGCGTCGATCAGGCCCTTCGTCTCCGGCGTCTTGGGCAGGTGCACCGAAATCGCGTCGGCGCGCGAAAGCAGCTCGTCAAGGCTGACCAGCTCGACGCCGAGCTGCGCGGCGCGGGCGGCCGAAACGTACGGGTCGTAGGCGACGATGGTGGTGCCGAACGAGGCGAGCCGCTGCGCGAACAGCTGGCCGATCTTGCCGAAGCCCACCACACCGACCGTCTTGCCGTTCAGCTCGACGCCGGTGAACGCGCTGCGCTTCCACTCGCCGCCGCGCAGGCTCTGGTCGGCGGCGGGTACCCGGCGGGCGACCGCGAGCAGCAAAGCCACCGCGTGTTCGGCGGCGGAGACGATGTTCGAGGTCGGCGCGTTCACCACGAGCACGCCGCGCGCGGTGGCCGCCGGAACCTCCACGTTGTCCAGACCAACCCCGGCCCGGGCGACCACCTTGAGCCGGTTCGACGCGGCGAACACCTCCGCGTCCACCTTGGTCGCGGAGCGAACCAGCAGGGCGTCGGCGCCGGAGACCGCTTCGAGCAGCGCGGGACGGTCGGTGCCGTCCACGTGCCGCACCTCAACCTCGTCACCGAACACGTTCAGCACGGAGGGGGCGAGCTTCTCGGCGATGAGGACAACAGGCTTGCCTGGACTGGTCACGATAAGGCTCCCAAGAAACGACGCTGGCTTGCCCCTGAGTCTAGGGCGCGTGCCTGGTTAACGGCCGCGCAACCCGGCGAAAACAAACTCGACCCGCCGGGCGAGGCCCGGCTCGCCCCCACAGCGGGGCTGACCAGCAAAAACGCCTCGAAAGCGGTCACCTCCGCGCTGCTCGCCCGCCTCCCGGGCGCGGTCGGGCAAGGCCTGCCGCCGCGTCCCGCACGGCACGGCTGGCCGCGTAGGACGAAACCTTTACCGCCCTCGGCAGGCGGACGAGTGGCGCCGCGTCACCGGGCTCCCGCCCAAGACAAACGGGGTTCAACTCTCCGGAGTATTCACTCCGATTATTTGGGAGCCCCACCATGGCCCCTCGAGAGGTTTTCGAGCACCAGGGCATCTCCGAAGGCCGCTACGAACTCGGCGCGCTCTACGCCGAAGACACCGTCGTCGAGCATCCGCAACGACCGCCCGCCGGCTCGCGGATCGTGGGCAGGCGGGCGGCCGCGGAGCGGTTCGCCACCGCCGGGCGGATCGAACCGCGAGCCCGGGACGTCGTGATCCACGAGACCACCGACCGCGAGGTGATCGTCGCCGAATTCACCTGCGACGGAAAGCCGTGCGCCCCTTTACCAGCGCCAACATCGTCTGTACCGGAGGGTGGGATGAACCAAGGAAGTCCTTGGGTCATGCGGATTTCCCATTCGGTGGGGCAGCCGGCGGCGAGCGTGAGGACGTCGGCGAAGGCGTCACGCGGCGCGCGTCATTCGCGCTGAGACTGACACATCTCCCGTACCGGCGCGGCCGTCCCGACGTAACACCCCCGCCGGGTGGCGAGTCCGCGTGCTTCGACCTCGGCGATCACCCGCAAGTCGACGGCACAGGTCCGGCGGCGCTCGAGAACGAACCGAGTTCGGCTGGTGGAAATATGTCGGCGATCGCACGCGCCATCGGCGGGAACCGACACCGGACGACGCGAACGCAGAACTCGCACGACGGGAACGCAGAACTCGCGCGCGTCGAGTGTGGGACTCGCGCGACGGGAAGCGGTGGGTGGGGATTGGTTCGACCAGCTCGCCCGACAACGAAGACCTCGACGCGACGCAACAGAGCGTCGGCGAGGATGCGCTTTGGGCCAGCTCTCGTAGTCGTCGCAGGACCAGCCTGCCTCCACAAACTCCGCCTGCAGGGCCCCAGATCGCGTGACATGTTGATTTCCGCTGGCCAGTGGATCCTTCGGTCGTCTCACGGGATGTAATGCGGCTGGAATCTCAGTTCCGTGGCATTTCTTCAGGTTTGGCGAGGTTGCGTCGTCTCAATGCGTCAGCGCCGAGCTGGTGCCACACGCGGCGCTCGTCTGATCCCTCGGCCGCGCGTCAGCTTGAAATGCGGGCTTCGATGCCGTCGAGGAGGAAATCGAGGCCGGTCCAGAAGGTTTGGTCGGCATCCAGGTGGGGGCCATCGCGGACGACCGTGGCCAGCGCGGGAAATCGGCCGGTGGCGAAGGTCCGCTGCAGATAAGGCCCGAAGGTGGCCTGCCACTGCTTCTTGTCCATCCCGGTGGCCCGCTCGGCGCGCCGCTCGGTGATCTCCCGGCGCACCGCGCCGGTCACGTACGCGTTGACCGCGGCGACCGCCGGCACGACGGTGTCCAGGTCGGCGCCGCCCATCGCGGCCAGCACGGCCTCTCCGCTGGCCAGCGTGTTCGGCCCGAGCTGGGGCCGCCCACCGATCAGGTCGGCGAGCCATTCGTGCTGGTGGGCGGCCTGCCGGGTGGTTTCGGCAAGGGAACGCAGCACCTCTCGCCAACCGTTGCCGGTCGGCCGGATCTCGGCGTGGACGGTATCGACCATCAGGTCGAGCAACTCCTCCTTGGTGGCGATGTAGCCGTACAGCCGCATCGGTCCGACGTCCAGCGCCGCGGCGACCTTGCGTAGCGACACCGCGTCCAGGCCGTCCACATCGGCGAGTTGGATCGCCGCTCGGACGATCCGCTCCCGGCTCAGCGGGGCCGGCACCGGTCGATCCGGCGGCTCCGGCCGCTCCCACACCAACATGCCGACGACAATACAGCGTTGGGCGTGATACAGTGTATTGACTGATACGGTGAATCGAGGGTGACTATGACCATCGCCATTGTCGGAGCCGGCTTGGGTGGCTTGGCCCTTGCCCGGGTGCTGCACGTGAACGGCATCGACGCCGTCGTGTACGAACGTGAATCGTCACGCGGTGCGCGTGGTCAGGGCGGCATGCTCGACATCCACTCCGGCCAGCGGGCGCTGCGCGAGGCCGGTCTGATCGACCAGTTCTACGCGATCGCCCGTGGTGAAGGCCAGGACATGCGGCTTCTGGAGCCGGATGGCACCCTGCTGCTGCAGGAGGACACACCCGACGACGCCCCGCTCGATCGACCCGAGGTCGACCGCGCCGATCTGCGCGACCTGCTGCTGGACTCTCTTCCCGAAGACGCGGTGCGCTGGGGACACGCGTTCAAATCCGCCGACAACGGCGTGCTGCACTTCGCCGACGGCAGTAGTGCGACGTATGACCTGCTGGTCGGCGCGGACGGCGCGAACTCCCGGGTCCGCGCGCTGCTCACCGACGCCCGGCCGGCGCATATCGGCCAGAACGTCGTCGAACTCGGCATTCCCGACATCGACCGCACCCACCCCGACCTCGCGGCGATGGTCGGGCGCGGCAGCTACTGGGTGCTCGGCAACGGACTGTCCCTGGCGGCGCAGCGCAACGGCGACGGCCGCGTACGCATCGGCCTCAGCTTCTACAACACCGCCGAGGACTGGTTCGCCACCAGCGGGATCCCGTTCGACGACCCAGCCACCGCCAAGGCGCGGCTGATCGACCTGCTCACCGGCTGGGACCCACGGTTCACCGCACTGATCGCGGCCTGCGACGACATGGTCGTGCCGCGGCCGATCACCACTCTCCCGGTCGGCCTGACCTGGCCGTCGACGCCAGACGTCACACTGCTCGGCGATGCCGCGCACCTGATGCCGCCGGTGGGAGAGGGCGCCAACATGGCGCTGCTCGACGGCGCCCTGCTCGGTCTCGCGCTGGCCGCGCACCCGGACGACTTTCCCGCCGCCGTCAAAGAATACGAACGCGAGATGTTCGAACGCACCAGCGCCGCCGCCCGGATGTCCGCGGACATGCAGGAATTGCTGATGTCGCCGGACGCCGCCCAGAAAATGCTCGCATTCTTCCAACCTGGCTGAAGGGAACCAAATCTTTTGACCACTACCTCGGTGCCGCCTGCGGCGCACACCAACTCGACTACTTCCACCGCGTAGCCGCCATAACTCAGCCGAATTCCGACTCCGACCCGAGTAATGCCTCTGGCCGTGATGCCCACGGAAAGTCCGCCACGGTCGTGCAGCGGACAACAGTTCCGTACTGGCCTCACGCCATGGCACTACGGACTCCGTGGCGTCTTCACCGGCGCGGAACCGGACACGAACGTCCCATTCCGTGCTGTCGATCACATCGGAGATCATGGCGTACGTCCGGCCACCAACTCAGCACCCAAAGGTGTGTCTCAACTTCCGTGGCAGATCTGCCACGGAAGTTGAGAACCTCCACCGCCTGGTCGTCAGCTTTCGGGAATGTCGAACTCGCCGTCGCGGGCACCGGCGACGAAGGCGTCCCATTCGGACGGTGTGAAGATCAGGACGACGCCGTCCGGCTGCGACGGCTGGCGCATCGCCACGTAGGTGAGGCCGTCGGTGTGCGGGACGAACGCGAGTTCGATCGCGTCCGGGATGTGCTCCCCCTCGGGCTCGGCGCGTCGCCATTCGGCGCCGGTGAGATCCAGCGCGTCGCGGACCTCCACCTTGTCGTCGGTGACCACACTGTGCTGACCGTTCATACCGTCAGCGTAGCCACAGGGGTGCCGCGAAAGCCCCGGAAAGGTCACCTTGGGGACATGGACCGGACCCCAAGGTGACCTACGCGGAAAATGAAACGGGAAAACCAGTCACGCGGTTTCGGTGATGGGGCGGTCGACCCAGGACATCAGCCCGCGCAGCTTGCGGCCGGTCTCCTCGATCGGGTGCTGCTCCCCGGCCTCGGCGAGCTTGCGGAAGTTCGCGCGGCCCGCCTCGTCTTCGGCGACCCATTCGCGGGCGAAGGTGCCGTCCTGGATCTCGCTGAGGATCTTGCGCATCCCCTCCTTGACCGCGGGCGTGATCACGCGCGGGCCGCGGGTCAGGTCGCCGTACTCGGCGGTGTCGGAGATCGAGTACCGCATCCGCGCGATCCCGCCTTCGTACATCAGGTCCACGATGAGCTTGAGCTCGTGCAGAACCTCGAAGTAGGCGATCTCCGGCGCGTACCCGGCCTCGGTGAGCACCTCGAACCCGGTCTGCACCAGCGCCGACGCGCCACCGCAGAGCACCGACTGCTCACCGAACAGGTCGGTCTCGGTCTCCTCCTTGAAGGTGGTCTTGATGACCCCGGCCCGCGCCCCGCCGATCGCCGCCGCGTACGACAGCGCCAGCGCCTGCGCGTTGCCCGAGGCGTCCTGCTCCACCGCGATCAGGCAGGGCACGCCCTTGCCGTCCACGAACTGGCGGCGCACCAGGTGACCCGGTCCCTTCGGCGCGACCATCGCGACGTCCACATTGGCCGGTGGCTTGATCAGCTCGTACCGGATGTTGAAGCCGTGCCCGAAGAAGATCGCGTCCCCGTCCTTCAGGTTCGGCTCGATGTCCTCGGCGTAGATGAACCGCTGCTTGGTGTCGGGCGCCAGGATCATGATGAGGTCGGCCTCCTTCGAGGCCTCGGCCGGCGTGACCACCCGCAGGCCCTCTTCCTCGGCCTTGGCGCGCGACTTCGACCCCTCCGGCAGACCGATGCGCACATCGACCCCGGAGTCCCGCAGGCTCAGCGCGTGCGCGTGGCCTTGGCTGCCGTATCCGATCACGGCGACCTTGCGACCCTGGATGATGCTCAGATCGGCGTCGTCGTCGTAGAAGATTTCGACTGACATGAGGGGAACTGACTTCCTTTCGGTTATCGAACCTTCAGCGGGGTGAAGTGGCGGTGATGGAGCGGACGCCGCGGCCGACCGCCACCATGCCGGACTGCACGATCTCACGGACGCCGTAGGGCTCCAGCATCCGCAGCAGTGCCGACAGCTTGTCGCTGGTGCCGGTCGCCTCGATGGTCAGCGCCTCGGGCGCGGCGTCGACCACCTTGGCGCGGAAGAGCTGCACGGTCTCCAGCACCTGGCTGCGGACGGTGGCGTCGGCGCGGACCTTGACCAGCAGCAGTTCGCGCTGCACGGACGTGGTCTGCTCGAGCTCCACGATCTTGATCACGTTGACCAGCTTGTTGAGCTGCTTGGTCACCTGTTCGAGCGGTAGCTCGTCGACGGCGACCACGATCGTCATCCGGGACACCTCGGGGTTTTCCGTGGGCCCGACGGCGAGGGACTCGATGTTGAAGCTGCGGCGGGAAAACAGCCCGGCCACCCTGGCGAGCACCCCCGGGACATTCTCCACCAACACACTGAGCGTATGCGTACTCACTTGCTCGTTCCGCCCTTTCGAGACTCCTTCGCGGACACGGTCCTCACTTGCTCACCTCGTCGTCGTCGAACAGCGGGCGGATGCCGCGGGCGGCCATGATCTCGTCGTTGCCGGTGCCCGCCGCGACCATCGGCCAGACCTGGGCGTCCTTGCCGACCACGAAGTCGATCACCACCGGCCGGTCGTTGATCTCCATCGCCCGCCGGATGACCTCGTCCACCTCTTCCTTCGTCTCGCAACGCAGGCCGACGCAGCCGAGCGCCTCCGCGAGCAGGGTGAAGTCGGGGATGCGGTGCTTGTGGGTGCCGAGGTCGGTGGCGGAGTAGCGCTCGGCGTAGAACAGGTTCTGCCACTGGCGGACCATGCCCAGGTTACCGTTGTTGATCACGGCGACCTTGATCGGCGCGCCCTCGATCGCGCAGGTCGCCAGCTCCTGGTTGGTCATCTGGAAGCAGCCGTCGCCGTCGATGGCCCACACCTGCTTGCCGGGGTGGCCGAACTGGGCGCCCATCGCGGCCGGCACCGCGAATCCCATGGTGCCCAGGCCGCCCGAGTTGATCCAGCTGCGCGGCTTCTCGTAGGAGATGAACTGCGCGGCCCACATCTGGTGCTGGCCGACGCCCGCCGTGTAGATCGCGTCCGGCCCGGCCAGCGCCCCGATCCGCTCGATCACGTACTGCGGCGACAACGTCCCGTCGGACGGCCATTCGTAGCCGGCCGGGAAAGTGCCGCGCCACGATTCGATCTGGGTCCACCATGGACTGAGGTCGGACTTGCCCGCCCGCTCGGTTTCCGCCTTCACCGCGTCGATGAGCTCGGTGATGATCTCCGCGCAGTCGCCCACGATCGGCACGTCCGCCTTGCGGTTCTTGGAGATCTCCGCCGGGTCGATGTCCGCGTGCACCACGGTGGCGTCAGGCGCGAACGAGTCAAGGCGCCCGGTCACCCGGTCGTCGAACCGGGCGCCGAGCGCGACCAGCAGGTCCGCCCGCTGCATGGCGGCCACCGCCGCGACGGTGCCGTGCATGCCCGGCATGCCGAGATGCTGGGGGTGCGAGTCGGGGAACGCGCCGCGCGCCATCAGCGTGGTGACGATGGGGATTCCGGTCAGCTCGGCCAGTCGCGCAAGCTGGGCGGTGGCGCCGGCCTTGATCACGCCGCCCCCGACGTAGAACACCGGACGCCGCGCGTGGCTGATCAACCGGGCCGCTTCGCGCACCTGCTTGCCGTGCGGGCGCAGCGTGGGCCGGTAGCCGGGCAGCCGCAGCTCCGGCGGCCAGGAGAAGGACGTCATCTCCTGCAGCACGTCCTTCGGGATGTCCACCAGCACGGGGCCGGGGCGGCCGGTCGACGCGAGGTGGAACGCCTCCGCGATCACCCTGGGGATGTCGGCGGGGTCGGTGACCAGGAAGTTGTGCTTGGTGATCGGCATGGTGATGCCGCAGATGTCGGCTTCCTGGAAGGCGTCCGTGCCGATCAGCGCCCTGGTCTGCTGGCCGGTGATCGCCACGACCGGCACCGAGTCCATGTTCGCGTCGGCCAGCGGGGTGACCAGGTTGGTCGCGCCAGGCCCCGACGTCGCCATGCAGACGCCGACCTTGCCGGTGGCCTGGGCGTATCCGGTGGCGGCGTGGCCAGCGCCCTGCTCGTGGCGGACCAGAACGTGCCGCACCTTCGTCGAGTCGAGCAGCGGGTCGTAGGCGGGCAGGATCGTGCCACCCGGAATCCCGAACACGACCTCCACACCGACCGCCTCGAGCGACCGCACGAGCGACTGCGCCCCGGTGAGCCGCACGGGGGTGCCGGCGGGCGGAGCCGGCTTGGGGCGCGTCCCGAGGTTGGCGGGAGATGGGGCGGATGCCGATCGCGACGTGGCGCTTGTCATCAGTTCTGCCTCGTGGGTCTCGTGGGGCTCTCGGGTGACTGTCGGGGTGTCACTCGTTCGGGTTGTCGGGTCGTAAGCAACAAAAAACCCCCGCCGACCATAAGGTCGCACGAGGGTCGCGCGTCGACGCAGGCGGCTGTCCCTTACGCGTCGACGCGCCGGGGAAGTACGAGGCCGGTCTGCGGTGTCACGCTGCTGACGTTAACGGGTCGTCGCGAGCAGTGTCAATTCACTGAGATCGTGATCCCGGATACTGGGCACTCCGACTGTTGGGCAGCCTGCTTCGGGCACGTCGCGGGCGGCGGTGCACCATCATGGTGTGGCCGAAGAATCCGAGCGCGGGGAACGGAAGGCGGTCTTCCGGGTGCCCGGGATCGCCCTGCTCGCCGTGGTGTTCCTGATGGTGTGCCTGGTGCCGACGGCGTTCGCCGGCGTGCCCGGGCTGTGGGTGCTCTACCTGATCCCCCTGGCGCTGATCGTCTTCGTGGTGCGGACCCGGACCGTCGCGAGTGCCAAGGGCCTGTCCGTGCGGACCATGTTCGGCCACCGCGAGCTGCCGTGGGAATCACTCAAGGGGCTGGCGATCACCGGGCGCGCCAAGGTGAAAGCGGTGCTGACCGACGACAGCCAGGTCCCGCTCCCGACCGTGCGCACGCGGCATCTGCCGGTGATCTCCTTGGTCAGCGAGGGCCGGATGAAGGACCCTTCCGGCCTCACCGAGGACCTCGGCTAACCACCCGTCACCCCCGACGGACACCCCTCGCGTGGCTCGACTGGTTCGGAAATCGCGCGGGCGTAACCTGAGGGGTATGCCTCAGTTGCGTTCCCGAACCACCACCCACGGCCGCAACGCCGCGGGCGCCCGTTCCCTGTGGCGGGCCACCGGCATGACCGACAGCGACTTCGGCAAGCCGATCGTGGCGATCGCCAACTCCTACACGCAGTTCGTGCCGGGCCACGTCCACCTCAAGGACCTCGGGGAGGTAGTGGCCGAGGCGGTGCGCGAGGCCGGAGGCGTGGCCCGCGAGTTCCACACGATCGCGGTGGACGACGGGATCGCCATGGGGCACAGTGGCATGCTTTACTCGCTGCCCTCCCGCGAGATCATCGCCGACTCCGTCGAGTACATGGTCAACGCGCACCAGGCCGACGCGCTGGTGTGCATCTCCAACTGCGACAAGATCACCCCCGGCATGCTCAACGCGGCGATGCGGCTGAACATCCCGACGGTGTTCGTCTCGGGCGGCCCGATGGAAGCCGGCAAGGCGGTTGTGCTGGACGGGGTCGCCTACCCCGCCAGCGACCTGATCACCGCGATCTCCGCTTCGGCGAACACCGCGGTCGACGAGGATGGTCTGTCCGCTGTGGAGCGTTCGGCCTGCCCGACCTGCGGCTCCTGCTCGGGCATGTTCACCGCGAACTCGATGAACTGCCTCACCGAGGCGCTCGGCCTGTCGCTGCCCGGCAACGGCTCCACGCTGGCCACCCACGCCGTGCGCCGTGACCTTTTCGTCGACGCCGGGCGCACCGTGGTCGAACTGGCCAAGCGCTGGTACGGCGAAGACGACGAGAGCGTGCTCCCGCGGTCGATCGCGACCAAGCAGGCGTTCGAGAACGCGATGGCGCTGGACATGGCGATGGGCGGTTCGACGAACACCGTGCTGCACATCCTGGCCGCCGCGCGTGAGGGCGAGATCGACTTCACGATCGACGACATCGACGCGATCGGCCGCAGGGTGCCCTGCCTGTCGAAGGTCGCGCCGAACTCGGACTACCACATGGAGGACGTGCACCGGGCGGGCGGCATCCCGGCGATCCTCGGCGAGTTGCACCGTGCCGGCCTGCTGAACACCGAGGTCACCGCGGTGCATTCGGACAGCATCGAGGCGTGGCTGTCCACCTGGGACATCCGCGGCGGTGCCCCGTCCGAGCGCGCGCTGGAGCTGTTCCACGCCGCACCCGGCGGTGTCCGCACCACCCAGGCGTTCTCCACCACGAACCGTTGGTCCTCTTTGGACATCGATGCGGCGGAGGGCTGTATCCGGGACATCGAGCACGCCTACACCAAGGACGGCGGGCTGGCGATCCTGCGCGGGAACCTCGCCGAGAACGGCGCGGTGATCAAGGCCGCGGGCATCGACGAATCGCTGTGGCGCTTCGAAGGCCCGGCACGCGTGGTGGAAAGCCAGGAGGAGGCCGTGTCGGTCATCCTCGGCAAGCAGATCCAGCCCGGCGAGGTGCTGGTGGTCCGCTACGAAGGACCGGCGGGCGGTCCCGGCATGCAGGAAATGCTGCACCCGACGGCGTTCCTCAAGGGCGCCGGGCTCGGCAAGAAGTGCGCGCTGATCACCGACGGCCGGTTCTCCGGCGGCTCCTCGGGGATCTCGGTCGGCCACATCTCGCCCGAGGCCGCCGCCGGGGGCGCCATCGGCCTGGTGGAAAACGGCGACCGGATCCTCATCGACGTGCACCAGCGTCGGCTGGAACTGCTCGTCGACGCGGATGTCCTCGCCGAGCGCCGCGCGAAGACGGAAACCAGCGAGCGCCCGTGGCAGCCCGCGGACCGCCACCGTCCCATCACCTCGGCACTGCGCGCCTACGCCAGGATGGCCACCTCGGCCGACACCGGCGCCGTCCGCGACCCGAACCGCTGACCCGTCACCGGAACACGAAGATGACCACGGCCACGGCGCCGACGGCCAGGACCAGGCCCAGGAAGGCGAAGGGCACCGGGTTGCGGCGCCACGGCGTGTTCACGTCGAGGGAAATCCGGCCGGGACCGGTGAACAGAAGCCCGAGCGCCATCGCGGCAAGCACCAGGTGGTACTCGTAGCCGGTGCCGGCGCCGAGGAAATAGCCGTTGCGGTAGGTCAGGTAGACCGACATCGCCGTGACGCTCAGCAGCGTCGCGGCGGCGGACGGGGTGAACAGGCCGAGTACCAGCAAACCACCCCCGGCGACCTCGGCGAGGCCGCCCAGCCAGGACACCAGCGTGGTCTGGTTGGCGAACCCCTGCTCGCCGAGTTGCCGGGCGAACTCGTTCACGCCGGGCCCGCCGAACAGGCCGAAGACCTTCTGCAGCCCGTGGACGCCGAGGGTGCCGCCGAGCGCGAGCCGCAGGATCAGCAGGCCGAAGTCGAGCCCGCCGTGCCAGCGCGTGGACGGGCGCGCCGGGGCGTAGTCATCGTCGTCATCGTCGTCCGTGACCAGGTTCCGTTCGGTCGCTTCGGTGGATTCGAAGTAACCGGAATCGGAGAACACGTTGTGCCTGCCGTACTCCTCGTTTTGAGCTGTCACGCGCGGCAGAGTAAGGCATTACGGGGCAGCGCGCACCCACCTGAGGTTTTTCCGGCGGGCCCGCTTACCCACGGCACACGCCTGACCACCTACCCTGGAGGTCTATGCGTACTCGGATCCGGAAAACTCCATGGCTGCTCGTCGCCTGTGGAATCCTCCTGTCCGGCTGCGCGAAGTTCGACGATCGCGCGGCGGGGCAGACCTTCGGCCCCGAGCCCGCACTGTCCGCTCCCGCCGGTCCACGGCCGGAACTGCCGGAGATCGACGGCAGCTCGGGTAACGGCCCGGCGGGGCCCGCCGCACCGCGCACCTCGGTCCCGCCGCCCCAGGGCTGCACCGACTTCGACAAGGCGGTCATCGCGACCTGCCTGGACACGATCTCCGCGCTGGCCACCCTGCCCGGCGACGCCGGGTTTCCGGCCGGGCTGGCCGCGGAGCGCAGGAGCGGCCGCGTGCTGCAGGTCGGGGGCGGGAAGGCGACCGAGCTGGCGAAGCTGACGGTGGACGCCGGCGGTGACGGCGGGCTGACCGGGCTCGCCCTGTCCCCCACCTATCCCGAGGACCAGCTGGTCTTCGCCTACATCACCACCGCGGCCGACAATCGCGTCGTCCGGTTCACCAAGGGCCAGCAGGCCAAGCCGATCCTCACCGGCATCCCCAAGGGCCCGGGGGGCAACCGGGGCGCGATCCTCTCCGACGGCCACGCCCTGCTGGTCGCGACCGGTGACGCGGGCGATCCGGCCGCGGCGGCGGACCCGAACTCGCTGGCGGGCAAGGTGTTGCGCATCGACACCTCGGGCAACCCGGCCGTGGGCAACCCGACGCCGGGCTCCCGGGTGTATGCCAGCGGCCTGCACTCCCCCGGCGGCCTGTGCAAGTCGACCGCCGACCCGTCGCGCCTCTGGGTCACCGACCGAGCCCCCGACCGCGACGTGCTCTATCGCGTCCGGGCCGCCCAGTCGCTGTCCGTCCCCGCCTGGACCTGGCCGGACAAGCCCGGCGTGGCGGGCTGTGTCGACGAAGATCAGTTGCTGGCGATCGCGACCTCGGTCGCGGGCAACGTGCAGATCCTCCCGGTCGGGCCGGACGGCTCGATCGGCGGCACGCCGAAGGTCACGCTGGACGGCAAGAACGGCACCAGCTTCGGGCGCCTGCAGGGGATGGACCCGATCGACGCGCAGCACGCGCTGGTCGGCACGGTGAACCGCGACGGCGGCACACCGGTGTCCAGCGACGACCGGGTCCTCGTCATCCAGATCCAGCCCAACGCGGCCGGCGGCTCCGGCAAGGACTAGCGCCGGGCCTAGCCCCGTTTCTCCGCACATGGACACGTTTCGGCTGGTCAGAGCGGGCTGCACCAAGATGATCTCCTGGGTATCGCCACAGGTCAGCGGGTCATGTGCGGCTACCCGGCTAGTAGCGCGCCTTCCGCATGCCGCGGCGGCGTAGCGAGCGGGCGTCGAGGACGGCGGCGGTCAGGGAGACTCCCCCGGCGGCCAGTCCGAGATACCGGCCGATGCCGCCGTAGATCCCGATCCCGCCGTCGGCCAGGAGCGAGCGGGTGTCCGGAGAAAACTCGTGGTCGATGGCGAACCAGCCGAAGATCATCAACAGCACGGCCACCGCGGAAGCGATCAGCCACAGCTGCGGCAGGCCGCCCACCCGGGCCGTCCGGTACTGGCCGACCAGCACCACCGCGATCCCCGCCAGCAGGAGCAGGACCGGTCCGAACCACTCGAGGAAACCCGTGGTCCAGGCGTTCCGCGCGACATCGCCCGCGGGCAGCTCACGCAGCGCCTCCTCGACGTCCTGGCGGGTCGCGGACAGGTTCGTCCAGGGCAGGAACAGCGCCGCCACCGCGACGATGCCCGCGCCGAGGCCGGTCCACTCCCGCCAGGACACCAGTTTCGGCGAAAACCGCATCAGCTGGTGCCGACCCGCTCGAGGATCAGCTCGCGCACCCGCTTGGCGTCGGCCTGGCCCTTGGTCGCCTTCATCACCGCGCCGACGATCGCGCCCGCCGCCTGCACCTTGCCGCCGCGGATCTTGTCCGCGATGTCCGGTTGCGCGGCGAGCGCCGCGTCGACCGCCGCGAGCAGCGCCGAGTCGTCGGAGACGACCTTGAGCCCGCGCTTGGTGACGACCTCGTCGGGCTCGCCCTCACCGGCCAGCACGCCCTTGACCACCTCGCGGGCGAGCTTGTTGGTCAGCTCTCCCGCGGCCACCAGTTCGATGACACGGGCGAGGCTCACCGGGGTGATCGGCAGCGCGGTGAGCTCGACCTCGCGCGTGTTCGCTTCCTGCGCAAGGAAGTTCACCCACCAGCCGCGGGCCTCGGCGGGCTTCGCCCCGGCCGCGACGGTCGCCTCGACCAGCTCCACCGCGCCCGAGTTGAACAGGTCCCGCAGCTCTTCGGGGGTGAGCTGCCATTCCGTCCGGATCCGCTCGCGCCGCGCTGCCGGCATCTCCGGCAGCGTCTTGCGAAGTTCCTCGACCCACTCGGCCGGGGGCGCGATCGGGACCAGGTCGGGCTCCGGGAAGTACCGGTAGTCCTCGGCGGTCTCCTTGGTGCGACCGGGCGAGGTGGTGCCGTCGGCTTCCTGGAAGTGCCGGGTCTCCTGGGTCACCCGGCCATCGCCGGCGAGGACCGCGGCCTGGCGGGTCATCTCGTAGCGCACCGCGCGTTCGACGCTGCGCAGCGAGTTGACGTTCTTCGTCTCGGTGCGGGTGCCGAACTCCGACGAGCCCTTCGGCATCAGCGAGACGTTCGCGTCGCAGCGCAGCGAGCCCTGGTCCATCCGCACGTCCGAGACGTTCAGCGCGCGCAGCAGGTCCCGCAACGCGGTGACGTAGGCGCGGGCCACTTCCGGCGCCCGCTCGCCCGTGCCGACGATCGGCTTGGTGACGATCTCGATCAGCGGCACCCCGGCACGGTTGTAGTCCAGCAGCGAGTGCTCGGCGCCGTGAATGCGACCGGTCGCGCCGCCCACGTGCAGCGACTTGCCGGTGTCCTCCTCCATGTGGGCCCGCTCGATGTGCACCCGCACGACCTCGCCGTCGTCCAGCGTCACGTCGAGGTAGCCGTTGAACGCGATCGGCTCGTCGTACTGCGAGGTCTGGAAGTTCTTCGGCATGTCCGGGTAGAAGTAGTTCTTCCGGGCGAACCGGCACCAGGACGCGATCTCGCAGTTGAGGGCCAGCCCGATCCGGATGGCCGACTCCACGGCCTTGCCGTTGACCGCGGGCAGCGAGCCGGGCAGGCCCAGGCAGGTCGGGCAGACGTGGGTGTTGGGCTCGCCGCCGAAGAGGTTCGGGCAGCCGCAGAACATCTTGGTGTTCGTGTTCAGCTCGACGTGCACCTCGAGCCCGAGCACCGGGTCGAACCGCTCGACGACCTCGGCGTAGTCCATCACTTCGGCGACCGCGGTCACGCCGAGACCCCCTCTGTCCTGCGGGACGCCCGCACCCGGGCCAGTTCCGGAACCTTGCTCAATATCGGGCCGCCGGACGCGGCGTCGCGGGCGACCTCGTAGGCCGCGCCGACCCGGTAGAGCCGGTCGTCGGCCAGCGCGGGCGCCATGATCTGCAGGCCGACCGGCAGGCCATCCTCATCGGACAGTCCACTGGGGACGCTCATGGCGGCGTTTCCGGCCAGGTTCGCCGGAATGGTGCACAGGTCGGCCAGGTACATCGACATCGGGTCGTCGACCCGCTCACCGAGCTTGAACGCGGTGGTCGGGGTTGTCGGCGAGACCAGCACGTCGACCTTGGAGAACGCCGCGTCGAAGTCGCGGGTGATCAGCGTCCGCACCTTCTGCGCCGAGCCGTAGTAGGCGTCGTAGTAACCCGAAGACAGCGCGTAGGTGCCGAGCATGATGCGCCGCTTGACCTCGGGACCGAACCCGGCCTCCCGGGTCAGCGCCATGACCTCCTCGGCGCTGTGCCTGCCGTCGTCCTCCACCCGCAGGCCGTACCGCATCGCGTCGAAGCGGGCCAGGTTGGACGAGCACTCGCTCGGCGCGATCAGGTAGTAGGCGGGCAGCGCGTAGGTGAAGCTCGGGCAGGACACCTCGATGACCTCGGCGCCCAGCGTGCGCAACTGCTCGACCGCGGCCTCGTAGGAACGCAGCACACCCGACTGGTAGCCATCGCCCCCGAACTCCTTGACCACGCCGACCTTGATGCCGGTCAGGTCACCGCGCAGGCCCTCGCGAGCCGCGGCGACGACGGGCGGCACCGGCGCGTCGACGGACGTGGAGTCCAGGGGGTCGTGCCCCGCGATCACCTCGTGCAGCAGCGCCGCGTCGAGCACCGTCCTGGCACACGGGCCCGCCTGATCCAGCGAGGACGAGAACGCCACCAGGCCGTACCGGGAGACCCCGCCATAGGTGGGCTTCACGCCGACAGTGCCGGTCACCGCGCCGGGCTGGCGGATCGAGCCGCCGGTGTCGGTGCCGATGGCCAACGGCGCCTCGAACGCGGCGATCGAGGCCGCCGAACCACCGCCCGACCCACCGGGGATGCGGGCGTGGTCCCACGGGTTGTGCGTCGTGCCGAACGCGGAGTTCTCGGTGGACGAGCCCATCGCGAACTCGTCCATGTTGGTCTTGCCGAGGATCGGCACGCCCGCCTCGCGCAGCTTGCGCGTCACCGTCGCGTCGTACGGCGGGATCCAGCGCTCCAGCGTGCGGGAACCACAGGTGGTCGGGATGCCGCGCGTGGTGAGCACGTCCTTGAGCGCCAGCGGCACCCCCGCGAGGGGAGAAGCGGGCTCGGCGGCCTCGTCCGCGGCACGGGCAGCCGCCAGCGCACCTTCCGCGTCCACGTGCAGGAAGGCGTGCACGAAGTCGTCGACCTCGGCGATCCGGTCCAGGTGCGCCTGGGTGACCTCGACCGAGGAGACCTCGCGGGCCCGGATCTTGTCGGCCAGTTCGGCGGCCGTGAGGTGAGTTAGATCTGTCACATCGGCCTCGCTTCGCTCCGCGTGCGGCTCGATCCGCGTGCCGCGGTCTCGCACAAGGGCTCGCTCCTCATTGTTCCTCCCCCAGAATCCGCGGCACCCGGAAGCGCCCGTCCTCGGCCGCGGGCGCGCCCGCGAGCGCCTCCTGCTGGGTCAGGCCGGGTACGACGACGTCGTCCCGGAAGACGTTGGTGAGCGGCACGGCATGCGAGGTCGGCGGGATCTCCTCGGCCGCGACCTCGCCCACCTTGGCCACCGCGTCCAGGATGTGGTCGAGCTGACCTGCGAAAACGTCCAGTTCCTGATCGGTCACGGCCAGCCGCGCGAGCTTGGCAAGGTGCGCGACCTCTGCGCGGGATATGTTGGGCACGCGGGTTACTCCCGGGGTGTGCTGTCGGATGAGTCGGTAAGTCGCAAGTCTATGGCGAGGCCGCCCGAGGACTCGACTGGGTTCTTCCGGCTCGGTGGCACCTACGAAACAACATCGAGAAGAACCGCGGAAAGGCACCGCTTGCGCGCGAAACGGTCTCAGAACGCGGACAGTGACTCCCAGTTCGCGGCGCGTTCTGTCACAATCAGCGGCCGGTATTCGCCACACAGACCGCGGTCGCGTGCACAGGAGTCCACAGAGAGGGGATCGCCTTGTCCTTCCTGATCCGGGTCCAGCTCCCGGACACACCAGGGACCCTTGGCGCGGTCGCCACGGCGCTCGGCCTGATCGGGGCGGACATCCTCAGTGTGGACGTGGTGGAACGAGCGGGCGGGATCGCCATCGACGACCTGGTCATCGAACTGCCCTCCGGCCGGCTGCCGGACGCGCTGATCACGGCCGCGGAAAGCGTGCCCGGCGTCGAAGTGGACGCGGTCCGGCCCTACGCGGGGTTGCTGGACACCCATCGCGAGCTGGAGCTCGTCGAGGAGATCGCCGCGCAGCCCAAGTCCGGGCTCGACACCCTTGTCGAGGGTGTGCCGCGGATCATCCGCGCGGGCTGGTCGACCGTGGTCGAGCAGGCGGGCGCCGGGGTGCGGCAGCTCGCCTCCTCCCGGGCCGCCCCCGAGGTGCCGATCACCGAACTGCCCTGGCTGCCGCTGGAACGCGCGACCGTGCTGGACGCCGAGGAGTCCTGGGTGCCCCAAACCTGGCAGGAACTGGGCACCGAACTGGCCGCGACCCCGCTCGGTAAGCCCGGCAAGGCACTGCTGGTCGGGAGGCCGGGCGGGCCCATGTTCCGGGCCGCCGAAGTGGCGCGCCTGGCCCATTTCGCCGGGATCGTCGCCGTGGTCCTGGACGGGTGAGCGTGGTAGACGAAGAACTGGTCATCGAGGTCATGCGCCGGGACGGCTTCGAGACGGAGAAGGAAGCCGTCGAATTCGCGCTACGCAAGGCCGCGCCGAAGATCGCTCCGAGAACATCGCGACGGTCGGCGACAGCGAGGAGGCCGCGCAGCACCGTTGCGCGATCGTGGAGGTGATCGCGTTGGCCGGACGCTTGATCACCCTAGCGCCGATCAGCGGAAACGCAGGCGTCGATCAGGGCCGTCAGTTCCTCGCGGCGGGTGTCGGCGCGCAGCGTGAGGAAGGTCGGCATCACGGGGGTCGGGTTCCGTAACGGGCGGAACACCACGCCGGGCACCGGGAGCTGTTCCGCGTGCGGACGGTAGAAAACGGTCCATGCCGGCTTGCCGAAGCCGATCGCGGCCAGGGTGTCCTGGGCCGTCGTGAACTCCTTGCCGAAGGCCGGATCGAAGCCCGCCTTGCGGCAACCGCCCACCACCAGGTCGTAGAGCATCTGGTTGCGGGTGCGGTCGGCCAGGCGCAACGGAAGCCCGGCCAGCTCGGCGAAGTCGACGACCTCGCGCGCGGCCAGCGGGTGCGTCGCGGGCAATGCGGCCAGGACCTCGTCTTCCCAGGTGCGGACGAACCGCAAGCCCGGCCGCGCCCACTCGCCCCGCACCAGTGCCGCGTCCAGCTCGCCGGAAACCACCCGGCTCAACCGCTGCACAGTCGGCGCGTTGACCAGCTCCAACTGGGCTTCCGGCGCCCGCAGGGCGAACTCGGACAGCAGCCGCTCGAGCCGGCCGCCCAGTCCGTCGCTGCTGCCCAGCCGGACCGTCGCCGCCTGCTCGGCGCGGAAACCCGCGATCGCCTCCCAGGCCCGAGCCTCCGCCGCCAGCACCTCACGCGCGTGTGGCAGGAATTGCCTGCCCGCCTCGGTCAGCCGCACCGTGCGCGTGGTCCGGTCGAACAAATCCACGCCCAGCTCGCGTTCCAGCCGTCGCACCTGCTGGCTCACCGCGGGCTGGACGATGTGCAGCCGTTCGGCCGCGCGCCCGAAGTGCAGTTCCTCGGCCACAACTACGAACGTTCTAGTGCACTTAGCACAGCGCCTCTACCTGCGAAAATAGGCATTAACCGGCAGCTCCGCATGGTCGCTCTTCTGAACCGCCGATGACAGAGCGCTCTGAGCAGCGCTTGCCATCCCCTCGATGGTCGCGGCGATCAGCTGCTGAGAGTCGGCTTCGGTAGCCGCTGCCTTCCTCAGGGCTTCCGCTGTCGTCTGATGACGGGCGACAGCTTGGGGCGTTGCCTCGTAGACGATGCCGTGGAAGTTCTGATGCACGACGGTTGTGACAGCTGCCTTAGCGGACTCGAAAACCGAGAAGGGGGGCACCAAATTCACAGTTACGTCTCCTTGGACGACGCGGACCGAGATGCGAGGGTGCTCACTGAGTTTCTCTAGATAGCGCAATTGGTCGATCATTGCTTGCCGAGAAGTCGCGACACTGTGCAAGGCGGGCTCGCCCAGTAGAACCAGGTATTTCCCGGGGTACGAGCCTATGGCGACGTCGGGACGGGCCGCACGAGCAAGGGAGCGCCGATCTACCTCATCTTCGGGCTCGACTTTTGCGGTTATGCGGCGGCTTGTGCCCAGGCGTGCTGGACTTCCATGATTTCTTGGGTTGTGGCTGGTCGGGGTGATGTTGGCATAAAACGGGCGGCGATGATCTGGCGTCGGAGCTTGGTGAGCATGTCCAG
>NZ_DATELF010000141.1:0-2103 GCF_035276945.1 Amycolatopsis sp.
AAGAGGTTGTTCGCACCGTCCCGGGTGTCGCGGATACGGCTGTGGTGGGCAAGCCGCATGACGTACTCGGTGAAGTCCCCGTCGCTTATGTCGTACCGGGACCGGACGGTTTCGATCCCGCCCACGTACTCGCCACCTGCCGTGAGCGGCTTTCCTACTTCAAGGTGCCCGACGCGGTCTACGAGACGGCCGAAGTGCCGCGCACCGCGTCCGGGAAGATCAGGCGTCATCTGCTGCTGGAGCAGCCCGCGCGGCTGCTCGCGGCGGGAAGCGGGCACTACGAGAACATCTACCGCATCGACTGGGTACGCCCCGGCTCGCTGCCGCCCACTTCGGACGAGGACTGGGCGGTCGTCGGCACCGACGTGGTCGACGTGGCCGCCGGACTCGAAGCGACCGGCGCACGGGTGGAGACGTACGCCGCGCTGAGCGACCTGCACGAGGCGGTCGACCGCGGCACGATGGTCCCGGACGTCGCCGTTTGGCGGTGCCCAGGCGACCCCGGAGATGTGGATCGCTTCGGCGGCGCTGTGCACGACGTGACGGACGACGTGGCCCGTCGGCTGCGGACGTGGCTCGACGACGAGCGCTTCGCGGGCACCCGCCTGGTCGTCGTCCTCCAAGGCGTGCCGGGGTCCGAGGACTCCGACGAGATGCGCGGGCTCTCCCACGCGCCGCTGTGGGGATGGGCGGCTTCCGCCCGGACGCGGCACCCTGGACGGCTTTCCTTCGTGCTCGCCGATCCCGGCGAGACGGGCGACGAGTGGGGCACGGCGCTGCGCGAGATCGTCGCGGCCGGTGAACCGCGGTCGGCTGTGCGTTCCGGCGTCGCGCTGGTACCGCGCCTCGCGCGAGTGTCGGCGACGACCGGTGAGCTGTCGAACACCGAGCTCAACCCGAACGGCACGGTGTTGGTGACCGGAGCCGCCGAGCTGCCCGCCGCGGCGATCGCCCGGCGGCTGGTCGCCACTCGGGGAGCCCGCCACATGGCGCTGCTGAGCCCTGCGGGTGAAGACGACGAGGCCGCGGCGCAGCTAAAGGCGGATCTGGTCGAGGATGGCTCCGAGGTCGTCCTGGTGGCGTGCGACCCCGCGGACCGCCAGGCGCTCGAGACCATACTCACCGGGCTCGAGCATCCCGTCACCGCGGTGGTGCACGTGCAAGAGGCTAGTGCCGGGACGAGTGAGCCCGGTGCGGCCGACATGTCTATTGTGGACGGCGCGCTCAACCTGCACGAGCTGACGCAGGACGCGGATGTGTCCTTGTTCGTCCTGGCTACCACTGCCTCCGGGATCCCCGCCGCAGGCGACGGCTCGGTTGCCGGTTCGTTCTTCGCGGCCCTGGCGCACCACCGCCGGGTTCGTGGCCTGCCTGCCGTGGCTGTCTCGTGGGGTGCGTGGGAAACGGAGACCGAGAACGGGCATGGCACCGCTGGAGCGGAAACGCTGTCGGTGAGCGAAGGGCTCGCGGTCTTCGAAGGCGCGCTCACGGCCGGCCCCGCTTCGCTGGTGGCCCTGCGGCTGGACATGCCGGCGTGGCGTGCCGCGGCCGCGCAACGCGCCGTGCCGGAGCTGCTGCGCGCTCTGCTCGGCCTCCCCGCCGGACCCGCGGCGGCCGGTACCGCCGCGACGGACGAATGGCGGCGCCGTCTGACCGCGGTGGCCGACGACGACCAGCTCGCGCTGGTGTCCGAGCTGGTGCGGACCCAGGTCGCGAACATGATGGGGCTGGCGGGTGCCGGCTCGGTGGGGCCGGAACTGGCCTTCCGGGATCTGGGTTTCACGTCGATGACCGCCGTCGAGCTGCGGAACCGGCTCGGGGGCGTCACGGGGCTGGCCCTGCCGGTCACGCTGGCCTTCGACTATCCGAACTCGGCCGCGCTGGCGCGGCACCTGCGGACCGAGCTGGTGGGCGGCCACGAAGTCGTTGCTGTGAAACCGGTTTCGGCCGTTCCCGCGGACTACGATCCCATCGCGATCGTGGGGATGTCGTGTCGTTTTCCGGGTGGGGTTTCGTCTCCGGAGGAGTTGTGGGATCTGGTGTCCGGTGGGGTGGATGCGATCGGTGAGTTTCCGGACGATCGGGGTTGGGATCTGGACGGTT
>NZ_DATELF010000142.1:0-62118 GCF_035276945.1 Amycolatopsis sp.
CACCCCCAGAAGACACAGCGGTCTGGGAACTTGCCCCCAAACCGGATCTGGAGGTCGCACCTTCAGAAGACACAGCGGTCTGGGAACTTGCCCCCAGGCGAGGTCCGAAGGTCGCACCCCCAGAAGACACAGCACTCTGGGAACTTGCCCCCAAACCGGATCTGGAGGTCGCACCTTCAGAAGACACAGCGGTCTGGGGGATCGCATCCCCGGAGGGCAGAGCGGTCACCGGCCGGGCGACGATGACCGGGCAAAGCGCGTAGGACATCAGCGCCTGGCTGGTGGAGCCGAGCAGCATGCCGGCGAGTCCCCCGCGGCCACGGCTGCCGACGAGGATCAGTTGCGCCCGGTCGGCCAGGTCGAGCAGTACTTCCGCGGCGCGGCCCCGGACGACCGTGCGCCGCACCGCGACGTCGGGATACTTCTCCTGCCAGCCCGCCAGCCGCTGGGCGAGCAGTTCGGCCTCGTGCTGCTCGGCCGCGGGGCGCTCCGCCGTCCAGCGGGTTTCCTCGAACAACGCGGCCAGGAACGCGTCGTCCCAGGCGTGCACGGCGATCAGCGGGACCCGGCGCCAGGACGCCTCGTCGAACGCCAGCGCGATGGCGGCTTCGCTCGCGGGTGAGCCGTCGACCCCGACGATTACCGGGCCGCCGGCGGGCGGTGCCTCCTCGGCCACGTGCGGGCGGACCAGCGCGACCGGGCACTTCGCGTGCGCGGCCAGCGCGATGGACACCGAGCCGGCCAGCACGCGGCCGAGCACCCGGATACCGGGGGTACCCAGCACCAGCAGCGCGGCCGACTCCGACTCGGCCCGCAGCGCCTCGGCAGGCCCACGGTGCCTGAGTTCCAGTTCGACGCAGATTCGCGGGCCGACCTCGCGCGCCACGTCCCTGGCCTCCCGGAGCAGCCGGTGCCCCCGTTTGCGGAACAGCCCGGGCACGTCGTCGGCGAACGGCAGCGCTCCCTGCCAACGGGACGAAAAGCCGTCGAAGGCGTGGATGAGCCGGAGCGTCCGGTTCCGTTCCGCCGCTTCCCCGGCCGCCCAGCGAACCGCGTTCAGGGCCGAACGCGACCCGTCCACGCCCACGACGACCGGGCCCGCGGTGCGCTCCGCCATCGGACCTCACTCCTCCCGTACCGGCCTTACCTCGAAAACTAGGCGAAAACGGGAGTGCACGACCACGGCCCAATGTCCCTGGCGAGCGGGGACCTTCGCCCTCACCTGGCAGGAATGGCCGTCGGATGGGACACGGGATGGCAGCGGGTCTCACCCCCTACCCGGACAGTATGCCCCCGGATCGACACCTGTACGCCCGATTACCGGACCAACCGCGAACCGGCCAGTTCGTCGGAGTTCAGCAGTTCTTCGCCGTAGAGATCCTGCAGCCAGTTGGTCTGGTAGATCGTGTCGAGGTAGCGCTCGCCCAAATCCGGAGCGATGGCGACACTGGTGAAACCGGGCTCGTCATGGCGGGCGAGCCAGTCCATCGCGCCGCTGACCACCGTACCGGTGGAGCCGCCGAACAGGAAACCGCTGCGGGCCATCCGGTGACAGACCCGGATGGTGTCCGCCTCCGCGACCCGGATCACTTCGTCCACACAGGACTCGTCGAGCATCGGCGGGCGCACGCTCGTACCCAGTCCGGGAATCATCCGGCGGCTCGGGGTGCCGCCGAAGGCGACCGAGCCGACACTGTCCACCGCGACGATCCGGACCGGCCGGTGCCAGTTCCGGAAATACCGCGCGCAGCCCATCAGCGTGCCGGTGGTGCCCGCCCCGACGAACAGCGTGTCCAGTGCCGGGAACTGGCTTGCCACCGCCGGTGCGGTCTTGCGGTAGTGGGCCTGCCAGTTGTACGGATTGGTGTACTGGTTCGGCCACACATACCGTTCGTCGGAGGCGCACAGCGCGCGGACGTAGTCGATGCGCGGGCCGAGGAACTCGCCGTTGGCGTCGGGTTCGGCGATGACGTGCACCTGGCTGCCCAGCGCCTCCATCAGCCGCCGGGTCGTCAGGTTGCACCGGGAGTCGGTCACGCACAGGAACCGGTAGCCCTTGCTCGCCGCGATCATGCTCAGCGCCACGCCCAGGTTCCCGGACGAGGACTCGACGATGATCGACCATCCCGGGGTCAGCGCGCCATCCCGCTCGGCAGCCTCCACCATCTCGGTCGCGGCCTTCAGCTTGATCGAGCCGGCGAAGTTGAAACCCTCACACTTCAGGTAGAGCGAGTGCCCGAAGATCGGCTGGAGGTCGACATAGAGATCCTCTTCGTTGAAGTCCTGGGGAACGGAAATGACTGGCACCATGGCCTCCTCATCTGCACTCATCCGTACCGGCGCAGTTCGTGGAAGAAGTCGTCAACGACGTGCAACTGTCCTGACCGGGCTATCTGGTCGTAGACGTATTTGCCGACGGCGAGGTCGAGCACGCCGAGGCCGAATGGTGAGAACACCAGGGGTGTGCCGGTGGGCACGGTGACCTGCCCGGTGAGGACGTCGTTGAGGGTGCCGAGCAGGAAGTCCCGGGTCCCGGTGCGTTGCTCGGCGAGGTGGGGCGAGGTGCCCGCGGTGAGGCAGTGGTCGACGTCGTCGACGATGTTGGCGGCGGTGAGCACGATCTCGGGCGCGAGGTCGCGCAGCGACACGTGGAGGACCAGCGGGTTGTGCCCGAACCACGAGGTGTCGGTGATGTGGGGCTGCCCGGCGACGGTGGCGAACACGACCAGGTCGCTGGATCGGATCAGCGAGCCGGGGCCGGTGTGCACGGTGATCCGGCCGGGGTGGCCGGACTGCTCGAGGTAGCCGCGGAAGCCGGCGGCGCTGCCGGGATTGGTGTCGTGCACGCCGATCTCGTCGAACGACCAGCCGGTGCGGCCGAGGAAAGTGTGGATATAGCGGGCGATGAGCCCCGTGCCGACGAACCCGGCCCGTGCCGGCCGCGGCCTGCCACGGGTCAGCCAGTCCGCGGCCAGCGCCGCCGACGCGGCGGTGCGGGTGGCGCTGATGATCGAGCTTTCCAGGCAGGCGAAGGGATAACCGGTGTCGTGGTCGTTGAGGATCAGCACGGCGGAGGCGCGCGGGATGCCGGTCGAGGTGTTGTCCGGGAAGCTGGAGATCCACTTCATCCCGTCGACCCGGACGCGGCCGCCGATCGAGGCGGGCAGCGCGATGATGCGGGCGGACGGGCGGTCGGGGAACCGCAGGAAGTACGACGGCGGGTTGACGGAGTCACCCGCGCCGTGCAGCCGGTAGGTCTCCTCGACCACCGCCACGATCTCCGGCTCCCGCCCGTGCAGCGCCTGCCGTACCTGAGCTCCGGAGATCACCGCGAACGGCGGCACGGTGACCGGCTCGGCGAGGGATTCGCTGGTGGAGGGCAACGTGGTCATTCCGGGCTCACCTCGACGGTCGGCGAACAGTCGCTGAGGTGGACCGGATCGCCCATCCCGACCAGCACCTCACGGGGGCCGTCGTAGGGATCCCGGCTGTGCGCGGTGCGGATGTTGTCGACCAGCATCAGGTCACCCGCCTGCCACGGCTCCCGCGCCGTCTTGGCCTCGTAGATGTCGTTGAGCAACTGCACGATGTCTTCACCGATCTCGTCGCCGTTCCCGAACCGGGTGGTGAACGGCAGCCCTTCGGGGCCGTAGACGTCCACCAGGTACTCCCGTACCTCGGGGGCGAGCGTCCATTCGTTGAGGAACGCGATCTGGTTGAACCAGCACCGCACGCCGGTGACGGGATGGCGCACCAGCGCGCTGCGGCGCTGCCAGGTCCGCAGCCCGCCGTCGGGCTGCCACGCGAACTCGATCGCGTTGGCGCGGCAGTAGTCCTCGACCTCCTGGGGGTCTTCGGTGCCGAACGCCTCCCCGACCGAGGCCCCGATCTCCTCGGTGAAGTTGCGGACCAGCAGCCAGCCTTCCCGCTCGAACCGCGCCACCAGGTCCGGCGGCAACGCGTCCAGCACGGCGGGCGAATCGGCCACCCCGGTCGCCCCGCCCTCGCTCGGCGCGCCCAGGCAGGCGAACAGCATCAGGCCGGGGAAGTCGAGGCGATAGCTCAGTTCGTGGTGCATGCACATCGGCTGGTTGGGTGGCCACTTCGCCGACGAATACACGCCGTCGGCGTAGACCCGCCGCTCCGCGAAGGCCTCCTTCTCGGTCATCAGGCCGGCCAGTTCGTGGAAGACCGCGATCACCTCGGCCGCGTGACCCAGTCCGAGACCGCGGAGGAGAACGGAGCCGTGCTCGGCCACCACCGCACGCAGCCCGTCGGAATGCCCGGCCACCCAGCCCACGGAGTCCGGTGTCGCCACGGACAGCATCGGCGGCTTACCGGGTCGCAGATCCAGGTCGAACACGGACGCGGGGGTCGAGGAAGACATGCCTTTCTTTCCTTTCAGTCGCCGGTCAGCAGGGACGCCGGCGCACCGCGGTGTCCGGCCCTGCTGTCGAGCAGCCGGGCGAGGTCGGCGAGGACCGGGTGGCGGGTGACGTCGTTGAGGGACAGCGCCCGGTTCAGGGTGATCACGAGCTTGACTGCGGACAGGGAACTGCCGCCGAGGTCGAAGAAGTGGTCCCACCTGCCGATCCGCTCGCGCGGGATGCCCAGCACCGTCGCCCACGCGGCGCTGAGCCGCCGCTCGGTCGGAGTACCCGGGGCGTGGTAGTCCTCAATCGTGTTGTCCGGGGGTGCCACCGCCAGGCCCCCGCTGGGGGCAGGCCCCCAGGCCCCCAAAGCGAGTTCCCCGGCGAGCCTGGCCAACTCCTTCCGGTCGATCTTGCCGTTGGGCGTGAGCGGAAGGTGTTCCCGCCAGTGGACGGCCCGCGGAACCATGTAGGCGGGCAAGGACCTTCCCAGCCTGTCCCGCACCGTCTCCGCGGAGATCGGGCGGGGACCGCTGTAGAAGGCCACCAGGTACTTGCCCCGGCCGGGGCGCTCGGCGACCACCACCGCCCCGTCGCGGATCTCGGGCACCCGCGACAGCGCGTTCTCGATCTCGCCGATCTCGATCCGGAAGCCGCTGATCTTCACCTGGCTGTCCCGGCGGCCCAGGAACGCGAGCCTGCCCCCGGGCAGCCAGCGACCGTAGTCGCCACCGCGGTAGAGCCGGTGGCCCTCGCGGTGCGGATCGGTGGTGAAGGCCAGCCGGGTGCGCTCGGGATCGTTGACATACCCGCGGCCGACGCACACGCCGGAGAAGACGATCTCACCGGGTGCGCCGAGCGGCACCGGCATCAGGTGCTCGTCCACGATGTAAACGCGGACGTTGTGGATCGGGCGGCCGAGCGGGATCCGGTCACCCTCGGGCGCTTGGTCCATGACCTCGTGGTTGGTGTCGTCCGAAGTCTCCGTCAGGCCGTAGGCGTTGACGAGCTTGACCTCGGGCTGGGCGGCGAACCAGCGTCGCGCGAGCTCGGCCTTCAACGCCTCCCCGGTGACCGACACCGTGTGCAGGTCCGGCAAGGCGCGAGACTGTTGCTCCAAAGTAGACAGTACGACCTCCAGATAGGACGGAACCACCTGGAACACGGCGACCCGGCCGGCGGCGATGGTGTCGACGAACCGCCTGGCGTCGAGGATCACGTCCTGCCCGACCACCAGGGTCGAGCCGCCGACCAGGAGCGCGGACACCAGTTGCCACAGCGAAATGTCGAAGCACTGGGGCGCGGTCTGCGCCACCACCTCGCCCTCGCCGATCTCCAGGTCGCCGATCTTGGCGTGGATGTGGTTGAGCATGCCCGCGTGCTCGCACATCGCGCCCTTCGGCTCGCCCGTCGAGCCGGAGGTGAAGTAGATGTAGGCAAGCTGCTCGGGTGCGACCCTGATGTCGAGGTTGCCGGTGGCGTGGCCCTCTTGGTAGGCCTCGCCGACGAAGAGGGTTTCGACGCCTGGGAGCGAGTCGAGGGCCTGGTCGAGGGTCCGCGTGCTGCCCGTTTCGGTGATCACGAGCCGGCATCCGGCGCGCCGCAGGGTGGCGGCGATGCGTTCGGGCGGGAAGTGCGGCTCGATCGGCAGGTAGACGCCACCGGACTTGAAGATCGCGAGAACCGCGGCCATCCAGTCCAGATCGCGCTCGGTCACCACGGCCACGACCTGCTCCCGGCGCAGCCCGCGCGCCAGCAACGCCCGCCCCAGCCGGTTCGCGCGCGCGTTGAGTTCGGCGTAGGTCCACGTGGTCTCGCCGTGCACCGCCGCCACGGCGTCCGGGTGGGCCCACACCCGCCGCTCGAACAACTCGTGCACCCGCCGGCCCGGCAGCTCCCGCCGCGGCCCGGCCAGATCCTCGAGTTGGGCCTGCACCTCCTCGGCCGACAACAGGCACTGCCGCCGGTGCTCGGCGTCGAGATCGGTGGCCATCAACTCCAACGCGGCCACGTGATACCCGGCGATCCGCGCCGCGCAGTCCGCGTCGAGCACGTCGGTCCGGTACCGCAACCGCAGCACCAGCCGGCCGCGCGTGCGAGCGATCCCCAGCCACAGCACGGTTCCTCCGGCCAGATCCCCGTCACGGTGCTCCCCGGGGGCAAGCCCCCAGTCCCCGGCCGGGAGCGAGCGCTGAGGCCCCCTTTCCGCGAAGGACGGGTCGAACACGGTCTCGAACCTCGGCCCGGTCAACCCCAGCTCGCGCTTCAGCTGGCCGACCGGAAAGTCCTGATGCGACGACACGGCCACCGCGGCCTCACCGGCCGCCAGCAGCAATGCCCGCCACGACGCCGGTTCCGTCGTGAGCGGACACGGCAGAGGCGTGTCACCGGCGACATAACCGGTCACCACGTCACGCTCCCCCGACAGCACGGCGAGGACCTTCGCGTGCGCGGCCAGCAGCACGGAATCCACCGGCAAGCCCAGCCCGTCCGCGAGCCGGTCCACGGCCGTCAGGAGATCGGCGGGCACCACTTCCCGGTGCTCGGCGGCACCCGGCACCGGATCCACCGTCCATCGTGGAATCACGCTGGATCCGCCCGCCGCGAGCACACCGCGCCAGAACTCCCGATCGGCATCCTCCGACATGTCCATCGCCTCCCCTTCACCTCGCCTCGATGTTCCTGGCCGGATTTCCCGCCCACCTGGCGTGCGCGGGGATTTCCTCGCCCTTCATCAGGAAGGAACCCGGGCCCAGCACCGCGCCGTCGCCCATCGTCACGCCATAGTGGACGAACGAGCCCGTCTCGAGTGTGCAGCCCGCGCCGATCCTGCTGTAGCCGGACTTGAAGGTGCCGTCCTCCTGGGAGTGACACTGGACGGTGCTGCCCATGTTGAGCGTGCCGTAGTCGCCGATAGTCACCAGGGACTTTTCCGGCATGGCACAGCCGTCGTCGAAGACCCGCCTGCCGACCCGGACCCCGAGCAGCCGGGAAATGACGTTCTTGAACGGCGTTCCGGCGAACAGCGAATCGAGGGTCGTCGCGAGCTTCCAGAAGCGCTCGTGCCACCAGAAATAGCGGTGGTAGATGGAGCAGAACTTCGGGGTCATCGGCCGGAACCGCGCGACGCCTCGTTCGACCAGGACGAAGTAGACCACCGTGTAGAGCGTGGCGGAAAAGAATTCCACCGCGATGCCCACCACGCCCGAATGCCGGTAGAAATCGGCCGCGGCGAAGAGCAACAGCATCAGGCCGAACAGGTAGGCCCAGCGCAGCAGCAGGAACCACGCCATGGAGCGAAGGTTGTACTTGTTCTTGGCGGCGAGGTTGCCGCGCAGCTCACCGGCGCTCTTCAGGTGGTCGAATCTGCTGTCGCGCTCGACCGAGCGCGGAATCCGGAAGCTGGGCGCGCCCAGCAGCCCGGTGTTCTTCCGGGCTTCCCCGTCGAGCGGGACCATGACCATGGTCGCGAGCAGGCAGTTGTCGCCCGTCCTGCTCTGGGCGGGATAGGCGATCCCGTTCCCGAGGAAGTTGCACGGCCCGATTCTCGCCCGCGTCAGGCGGAAGGAGGTGCTCGAAAAGTCGGCGTTGATGATCGACAGCCCGTCGGCGATCATCGTTCCCCTGCCGACCGAAACCAGATACGGGTTCTCGTGCTTGAACACCGTGCCGAAGTTCGAGCCGGTCTGCTCGACCTGCGTGAGGTCGTAACCCAGGCAGCGCAGGTAGTGGACGATGTAGGAGCTGTCGCCGAAAAGACCGGTGAACAGTTTGACGTTGGTCAGCCTGCCGATCACCAGGTGGATCCAGTAGTGGAAGCCGTACAGCGGATAGTCCCGGTCCGGCTTGATCATCAGGTTGAGGGCGCGAGGGACGCTGACCACGACGAGCAGGCCGACGAGCACGAAGCCGAAGAAGCCCACGGATGACACGATCAACGCGTCACGGTAGAAGGTCCAGCTCGTGAAGGCCAGCGGCGCGGTGTCCAGGACCGAGGTGAACTGGGGGAACTCGGCGAGCACGAGGCCCGCGCCGCCGAAGGTCAGCGGCAGGTACACACCCAGCACGCACAGCAACTGGAGGACGCCGTGGCCGGCTCTTCTCAGCCGGCCGCGGCCGGCCGGGCCCGCCACCTGGTAGTCCACTTCGGCCCGCTGCGCGGGCGAGCCGTTCCAGGTTTCGCCGTCCGGCACCGACTGTCCCGAATGGAGCGAAGACGCGTGCCCGAGCTGGGCGCCGTCACCCAGTGAGGTCCCGATGTCGAGCACGGTCGCCTCACCGACGAACGCGTTCCGGCCGAGGGTGACCGGACCGGTCTGGATTATCCCGGCGCGGGCCCGATAGCCGTTGAAGTAGGAGTCCTTGCGGATGACCGTTCCGTCTCCGATCGCCAGCAGGTCGGTGCAGACGGGCACGTTCCGGGAGAAGATCGCGACTCCCCGGCCGATTTTCGCGCCCAGCGCCCGCAGGTAGAGCACGTACAGTGGCGAGCTCGCGCTCGTGTGCGACCGGCCGCCGATGAGCAGGAGCAGCGGGTTCGCCCTGACCAGCGTCTTGACCACCCAGAAACGGAAGTACGCCAGGCTCCAGATCCGGATCTCCCTCGGCCGCCACCGGCCGATCAGGACCCACTTCGCCAGAATCGGCAAGGCACACAGGGCGATGAAGCCCGCACCGCCGAACATAACCGCGCGCAGGTAGCCCGCGACGAAACCGGGCGCCACGGAAATCCAGTCGTAGGCGCGGGCGACAATGACCGCACTGAGGAAGGAATATCCGAGGAAAGTCAGCAGCTGCAACGTTCCGCAGAGAAAGTACTCGCGGTCGCGCACCGGTGCCGCGGCCTCGGCCGGGGGTGCCGCGGCCGGGGCGGGTGCGGCACCGGCGAGCGCCGTGGCCAGGCTCCGGATCGTCGGATGCCGGTAGACGTCCTTCATGGACACCGGCGGCAGGCCGGGCCGTTTCCTGACGCGGGCGCAGAAATGGGCCATGACCAGCGAGTCGGCACCCAGATCGGCGAAGAAGTGGCGGTCGGCCGCCACCTCTTCGACACGCATGACCTCGGCCAGGATCTGGGCGAGGACCTTCTCGGCAGGGGTCGCCGGGCCGGCGGACTCCTCCTCCGTGACCGGAGATCCGGCCGGCCCGGCTCTCAGCACCTCGACGGAATCACTCATTTGCTTCGACCACATTTCCTTTCCGTCGTGACGTCGCCGTGACAGCCGCGGCGCATTTCCTCCGGGGCAGGCACGAACCGTCGCCAAACCGGGACGGGATTTCAAACCGATGACGCCATTCCCACTGCCAGAACGGCCGTTGGTTCTACCGTGAACTCACGCCGGAAATATTGCAACTCGATCAAACCTTCACCATTACCGTCTACCGCCCCCACCATGCTCGGTCCGGCGCCGCCGGGGTAGGCGCACCTCGTGTTCCGCCACGCCGGCCCGCGTTTCCGCGGCGACCTTCCTGCCCCCGTCCGGGAACGGACATCCAATGCTGTCAACTGGGCCCGGATCGTGACCCACCCGTTGGGGGTGAAACGCGGGGACGGTTCGTATCGGCGCTCCGCCGGTTTTCCTGACACCGTTCTGTCACCAAGGGCGGCGATGTGTCCTGGTTCCCCCGTGCCGCCGCGGCGAAAATGTGAACGGCAGGGCAGCGAGACCGGGGGCTGGGCGAACGATGGGCGGGACCGAGGGGACACACTCCAGCTGGCTCCGGCCACCGTCGAAGCCGCTCCCTTACGAGCTGCGCGATCGCTGGGTGGACGCCCGCGCCGGCCGGCGGGACGGCCGCAAGCGGCTCGTGCAGGCACCGGATCCCGGAGCCGGCCGGGTGAGCGCCGACACTCCGTGGATCCGGGCCCTCACCGAACTCACGAGGGACCGGATCGCCGCGGAAATCCAGGCCTACACCGCCGAACTCGCCGAGCGCAACGAGCTTCGGTCGCGAGCGGCGATCCCGTTCATGGCCCTCGTCGACGAGGTGAACCAGGCGGCGCGACTGCTCGCCGAAGCGGAAGAGGAACCGGAACCGCCCAGGCTGCGGCTCGTCGACGGGAAGCATCCCGAAGGCTTTGTCCAGGCCCGGCGCAGGGCGGCGGCCGCCCGGCGCCGGACGAGAGCCGAACAGGACTACGTCGAGCGGGAACGGCGGCTCGCCGAAACGACACAGGACATGCTCGTGCGCGACCACGCTGTCGAAGCCCTCGAAGAGGTCGTCCGGCTGCAAGTCCGGCGGGTGCACGCGCACGGGCTCCGGCGGATCAACACCTATTGGCGGCATTTCGTCGGCGCGCATCCCGACGGTGCGGCCGTCAACGAGCGGTGCGCGCCGCTCGACTTCCCGCTGCCGGAGTGGACCCTCCAGAAGTCCTTTCGGCCCAACTACCCGCACACGTGTTCCGGAAACACAGAAGGAAAGCCGTGAACTGGAGAAGCCTTTCCAAGTGGCGGGCCGGCCACCGTGACCGACGCATCGAGGAGCTCGGCGGCGTGCCGCTGGCCGGGCTGACCGCCCGGCGCGGCACGGGCACCCTCGGGTTCCATCCGTCCGATGTGGACAAAGAAGCGGCGCGGCGGCAGGTCGCGAAGATGGTCGAGGGCATGGCGCCCGACGCCGTCGACGAGGCCACCGGCGACCGGCTGGACAACCTGGTCAACACCTGGGAAGACCAGTGGCTGACCGGGGTCCAGCAGGAGTACGCCAGCTACCGGGAGCAGGCCGGCAAGCTCGCCGGGGAGGAAGCCGCGATCCTCGCCCAGCTCGACCCGATCCGGGCGGGCGACCGTGACGAACTGGCCAAGGCGAAGGCGCGACTCGACGAGGCCGGACACGGCGATCCGTCCGGCGGCGCGAGGGGACTTTCCGGGTACCTGATCGCGCTCGTCTTCGCGGTCGGCGCGGACATGAGCGCGTTCTTCCAGGTCATCGAGCTGGTGCTGCCGGACCAACCGGGCTGGATCGCGCTGCTGCTGGTCTGCGGGTTCACCGCGATCGTGCTGACGCTCGCGCACTTCGCCGGCACGACGCTGCGCGACCGCAAGGCGAAAGTACCGTGGATCCCCGGCGCGGCCGCCATCCCGTTCATCCTCGCCTGGCTCGCGATGGGCCTGCTGGCCGCCTGGGTCCGGTGGAAGTTCGGCACCACGCCCGCGCACGGCGGCGGGTTCCTCCTGGATGGTCCCGCGGGGGAAGGCATCTCCCGTGATACGGCTCCGCTGCCCGCCGCCCTGTTCCTCGCGCTGTATACCGGCAGCGGGCTGGTGACGGGTTTCTGGGCCTACCTCAGCCACAACCCCCGGCAGCGTGCCTACCGGAAGGCGGAGAAGGCGCACCAGCTGGCCGCTGTCCGCGCGGGGGTGAGCGATCTCGCCCACGCCAACCAGATCACCCGCTGGCAGGCCCAGCTCGACGCACGCGAGGCCGCCAGGACCGTCCTCCACGCCGAACGGGCCAACCGCCGGGCGTTCGCCGCGGAACTCAAGGAGGACGTGCGCAGGCTGATCGCGAGCAAGATCGGAGATCCCGCGGTCACCGACGCGATCCTCGCTGGAGACGCCCGGCCCTACGACTTCCGGCCGCTCTATCCGCATCGTGACGACGAAGACCGGCCCGACCGCGAGAGTGCTTGACGGGGAGGAAGTTTCCATGCACCGCACGATCTTGTTCGCCGCACTGGCCGTGATCCCGCTGGCGCTTTCGGGCTGCGACGGCTCCGAACCGCCCTCGCCCGCCTCGCCGGCTCCGGCGTGCCGGGCGGTGCGGAACACGCCGGTGGCCCTGGCCGTCGGCGCACGGGCCAATGTGCCGAAACCCCAGCTGCCGTCACAGGTCGGCGACCTGATGCGGGACGCGGCCGGCGCACACCAGCAGCTCTCGCTGATCCGTCTGGACGGCCGTCCCGAAGTCGTGTTCGACCAGCGGCCGCCGGAGCCGGCCAAGAACGGCCCCGCGGACCAGCAGCGCACGAACGACTACCTCACCGCGGCCGAGAAGGCGGCCGCGGACGGCCTCCGCGCGCGGACCGCGGAGGCGGACGTGCTGGGCGCGCTCACCCTCGCCGGCCGCGCGACGCAGGGCGGCGGCACGATCGTCGTCGTCGATTCGGGACTGCAAACGGTGTATCCGCTCAACTACGCCCAGGACCGGCTGCTCGAAGCAGAGCCGTCGGACGTGACCGCCTTCCTGCGGGACCACACCTTGCTGCCCGACCTGCGCGGCCGTACGGTGTTGCTGGCCGGTTTCGGCAACACCGCCGCGCCCCAGCCAGACCTGGACAACCGCCTGCGCGCCAGGCTGGTCGCCACGTGGCGGGCCATCGCCGAGGAGAGTGGCGCCGCCTGTGTGGACGTGCTGGAGCAGGCCAACACCGCAAAGTCCGAAGTGGACAGCCCCGCGGTGAGCGTGGTCCCGCTCCCGCCGCCGCCCCAGCCGCCGGCCCCGTGCGGGACGGTCGCGCTCGGCGAGGACGACAACATCTCCTTCCAGCCGGACACCGCCACCTTCCGGGATCCCGGCGGGGCTCGTGAAACCTTGCGGAAGTTCGCCGAACTCCTGCGCGACCCGCGGCGCAGCGCCGAGCTGACCGGGACCACGGCCACGCAGGGAACCGTGTCCGGGCGGATCGCCCTCGCCACGCACCGAGCCGAAGCGGTCAAAGCGGTGCTGGTCGAACTCGGGGTGGCGGGCGAGCGGATCACCACCCGCGGCGCCGGCTCCGACTGGCCGGGCCACGTGCCCGACCTCGGGCCCGACGGGAAACTGCTGCCGGGACCGGCCGCGCAGAATCGTAAGGTCGTCGTGGCCATCACGTGCGCGTGACTCCCTTGCGATACGGCCCGTTCGAACGCTTGGCGGACTGGTGGCACGGCTGGCGCGACGGCAGGGCCGGCATTCCGAGGCCGGCTCGCGGGCCGCTGTCGACGCCCCACCGGGACGTGCTCGTCACCCGCGCCCGCGAGGCCTTCGAACGTGAATGGATCGAGCGCGAGGCGGGCTGGGCCGGCGATCAGCAACGGCTCGCCGCGAGCGTCACCGAACTGGCGCAGGCCGAGCGTGAACTGGCCCGGGCGGAAGCAGAACTCGCGGAACTGCCGCCCCGGCCGACCGGGGAGGAACTCACACGCCGCAGGCTCGGCGAGGCCCAGCGGCCCGAGCGCATCGTCCGGCTCCGCCGGTTCCGGGAACACGCCGGGCGCCGGGCCCAGCTGAAGCGGGAGGTGCGGGCCGCCCGCGCGCGCGTGGACGAGGTGGAGCAGGAGGTGGCGGCGATCCGGGACCTCCTGGAGCGCCACGCACTGGTCGCGCTCGCGCGGGTGCGGCGCCTCCACGAGTACACCCACCTGCGGCTCGCCTCCTACCGGCGGCGGCTGGTGCGCGGCCACCGCTACGGCCCGCTGGTCAACCAGGCCATGGACATGCTCGACCCGCGGTTTCCCGAGTGGGCACGGGAAACCGGCGACGAAGCCGGGCCCGTGCCGGACTCGGAGACCGCTCAGCCCCTGCCCGAACCGCCGGGCGAGACCTACCCGATCTCCGACCGGCTGGTCATCGGCGCCGACGAGGGCAAAGCCGACGTCGTCATCGAGGGTTACGACGTGGGCGCCGAACACGCGGTGGTCGAGCGGAAAGGCGGCCGGCTGCTGTTGCGCGACCTCGGACACGGCAGCGGGACCTTCCAGGGCGGGGTTCCGGTGTCGCACACGCATCTCGTCCCGGGCGACGTCTTCGACATCTCCGACTACCGTTTCCAGGTCGGCGCGGACGGCCTCACCCTCGTCAAGACGCGGCTGGGCACCTGTGATCTCGTGGTGTGCGACCTCTCCGCGTCCGCGCGGATCAAGGACCAGGTGGTGCCGAGGCTGACCAGGATGTCGTTCACCCAGCGCGCGGGGACCGTGCTGGCCATCGTGGGGCCTTCCGGCGGAGGGAAGAGTTCGCTGTTCTCGGCCCTGCTGAAGGAACTGCCGTCGAGCGGGGACATGTACTTCCGCGGCCTGAACGTGCACACCCACCTGGACCAGATCCGGCCCCGCCTGGGCTTCGTGCCGCAGCAGGACAGCCTGCTCCCCTCGCTGACGGTCCGCCAGACGCTCACCTACGCCGATCGCCTGCGCGCTCCCTCGGACGTTCCGCCGGACCCGCCCGCCGCCGAGCCGCCGCACGTCGTCGACGTCTGCCGCCGGCTGGACATCGAGCGGTGCCTGGACAAGACGCTCGACGAACTCTCCGGCGGGCAGCGGAAGCGGGTCTCGATCGCCGTCGAGATCCTGGCCCAGCCCCACCTCCTCATGCTCGACGAGCCGACCTCGGGCCTGGACGCCGGAATGGACCGGGACGTCATGCGGATTCTGCGGCGGATCGCGGCCGAGGACTGCACGGTCATCGTCGTCACGCATTCGACCGAGCACCTGTTCCTCGCCGACCAGGTCGTCGTGCTGGGTTCCCAGGGGCGGGTCGTGTTCAGCGGCCGGCCCGCGCGATTACCCGAGGATCTCGGCCGGCACGACTACGCGGAACTGATGAAGGTGCTGGCGGCGTCCCCCGAAGCACTGGCGGAGAAGTATCTGACGAGCCCCGAGGCGGAGGAGGCACGGCGTGCCGCCAAAGTGGCGAAGGAAGCTTCCGGGACACGCACACCGGAGCGTGCTCGCGGTTCGTTCACGGTTTTCCGCCACCAGGTGCCCGTGCTGCTGTCCAGGCAGGTCGCCCTGGCCCTGCCGGTCGCCGCCGCGCTTCGCGCGAAGACGGAGAACCAGCGGCGTAAGGCGGCGGCGACCGCGCTGATGCCGTTCGCCGTGGCCGGTCTTTCCGCGTTCCTCGCCGCCTTGGTCGCCTCGGCGCCGGGACTCGGCCAGGGCAGCCCGGACGCGCCGGTCGTGCTGAGCGTGCTCACCACCTTGTCCGTCCTAACCGGACAAGCCCTCACCTACAGCAACCTGGTGGAGGAAGGCGAAGTCATCCGCCGGGAGTGCCGGACCGGCATGCTGCCCTGGGCCGTGGTGGCGGCGAAATGGCTCGTCTTCGCCCTGGTGGCACTCGGCCAGTCCGCGGTGGTGACGACCGTGTTCGTGCTCGCCCGGCCCGGCCCCGCCCACTCGGTGACCGGCCTGTCCCCGCCGGTCGAGCTCTTCACCGACCTGGCCATGACCAGCGTCGCGGCCCTGTCGCTGGGGCTGCTGATCTCGGCGTGCTGCCGGGAACTGAAGCAGGCCGTCACGGCCGCCTCGTTGACGGTGATCGCGCAGGTGGTGCTGAACGGTGTCACCAGCACCTTGTCGGACCGGCCGTGGTGGAACTTGCCCGCGATGCTGCTGCCCGCCCGGTGGGGGCTCGCGGCGTCGGCGTCTTCGATCGACCTGCCCGCGATCGCGCCACTCACCCCGGCGGACGCGTTGTGGCGGCACACGCTGGGCCAATGGCTGACCGACCTCGGCGCGCTCGGGTGCCTGACGGCGCTGTTCGTGGCCGGCGCCACGGCCGTGCTCCGGCGCCGGCTCGCGCCACCGCGGCGGAGGTGACCGGCGAATTGTTTGGTTGTTTCCCGGTTTCCCGCCCGGAAGGAAACAGGAAATCCCTTTCCCGGCCCGCTTCCGCGTGTGATTCTGGTGTTGCCGCCGGCGGCAGTACCGAATCCCGCTTGCCGCACGGAAAGGAGAGTCACGAAAAATGGAGCCGAACCTGCTGTTCCGCTGACTTGCCGGAAAGAACCGGTTTCCGGGTAGCGCGCCACCGAGGGGGGCGCGCTACCCGGTTATTCCCATTGAATGCCGTAACCGCAACCCGGCAGGAGGTCGTGGAACTCCGCCCGCACCTCGCCCGCCGCGTCCGGCATGAGCCGATCCGGGCCGGGCAACCGGTCGTCGATGACCCGTGGCGCCACCCCGTCGACCCGCCAGACCCTGCCCGGCAACCGGTTCCGGTCGAACCGCACGACGAGGGAGAAGTTCCGGCAAGTCCGCAACGGCACGCAAACGTAGTGCTGGGCCATTGTCTGGCCCGCCGGAATACGGGCGATCATCCAATAGTCGTGACGCTGTCCCCTGGCCAGCACGCCGGCGAGCGCGATCTCGTACCGGAAATTGCTCCCGGTCCGCTCGTGCCGCTCCAGCAGCCCACCGGAAACAAGCTCCAACTCCAGGTCCCGTTGCCCGGCCGCGTCCACGGCCGGGCGCGGGACGTTGGTGGAATGCACGATTTTCCGCAGTTCCGGGACCGTCGCCACGATCGTCCGTTTCTCGATCGCCTCCGGCCTGCCCACATCGAGCCGGACGATGGCCTCGAACATGTCGACATACCAGCCGTCTCCCCCGAGCCCCGCGCCCGAGGCCATGCCGGTGGCCGCGGCGGCGTTGGCGGCTATCTGGCCGAACGCGTCGTCGATGCGCCGCCGGACGGTCCGGCTGTCGACCACCCACTCCCGCGCCAGCCACGACATGCGCCGTTCCAGTTTCCGCTCGGCGGCGGGTGGATGCAGGTTCAGCGCGACCCGGGCGGCGAGCCGGAACTCCCCGGAGAGGTCGCCGTTCAGCAGCGTCTCCAGGTACTTGATCACCTTGCCGCGGAGCGCGGCCCCGTCGTCGGTGCGGGCGGCGCACAGGTCCCGGAACTCGGCCGACGCCCGTTCGTCGAGATCGTCGGCGTACACGCCGGCCCCTTTCCGAAAGCGGCGCAAACCGTCCAGCACCACTCTGTGGACATCGCTCACCTCGTGCCCCACTCTTTTTCACCGGAGTCCCATGTCATGGGGGAGGAAGCCACATGAGCCTCGTCTTCGTCAACTATCGCGTCGCCGACCAACCGCTCGGCGCCGCCGCGATCCACGACGCGCTCGCGCGGCGGTTCGGGGCCGACCAGGTCTTCCGGGACTGCGTGTCGATGCAGGCCGGGGAGCACTATCCGACCGAACTCCGGCAGGCGCTGGAAAAGGCGAACCTGCTCGTCTCGGTCATCGGGCCGCACTGGCTCACCGTGGCGGAGGCGGGGACCGGGCTCCGGTTGATCGACCGGACCCGCGACTGGGTGCGCGGGGAGCTCACCAGGGCGTTCCAGCGCCGGATTCCCGTGCTGCCGGTGCTGCTGGACGGCGCGGAGCCGCCCAGGGCGGACCAGTTGCCGGAGGGCATCACGCAGCTGGCCCAGATCCAGGCGATGGAAGTCAGCCAGCGCCGGTTCGGCGACGACCTGGAACGGCTCGCCCGCCGGATCGTCCAGCTGGTGCCGAAACTGGTCGTGCCGCGCCTGTTCGTCCCGCCGCCCGAGCCGCCGGGCGCGTTCGCGGCGCCGAGTACCCTGCTGCGTCCCGAATACACCGTCGTGCCGTTCGCCGGGCGCGCCAGGGAGATCGCGGATCTCCGTGCGTGGGCCACCGATTCGGTCTCGGCCTCGGCCCAGTTGGTGGTGGGTCCGGCCGGTTCGGGCAAGACCCGTCTCGCCCTCCGGCTGTGCGAGCAGCTCGTCGCGAGCGGCTGGCTGGCCGGGATCGTCCAGGGCCGGCCGCCCGCCGCGCAGATCCGCGACACCAGCGCGATCGACCGGCCGCTGCTGATGGTCGTGGACGACGCGGAAACACGGGCCGATCAGCTGACCGCGCTCGCCGCCGCGATCGGCGACCGGTCCGCGGTCAAGCACGCACCGGTCCGCCTGCTGCTGGTGAGCCGGGCCGAGGGCGGCTGGCTGGACGGTTTGCGCGCGCACGGGGACAAGCGTGTCGCCGAACTGTTCAAAACAATCGGGCGCTGGTCGGTGCTCAGGTTGTCCGCCACGGATTTCGGGGCGCAGTACGTCGCCGCCAAGGCCGCGTTCGCCGAAATCCTCGACCTGCCGGATACCGAAGGCGGCCGCCCCGCACAACTCGGGACGCTCCTGGACGTCCACGCGGCCGCCCTGCACGACGTGCTCGGCGGAACCCCGGCCGACGCGCCGGTGGCCGCCCTGGCGCGGCACGACCGGCGGCACCTGCGCGGATTGCTGCGAAGCGCCGGACAATCAGACCTGGACACCGCCGGTTTCGCCACGATCGCCGCAGTCGCCACCCTGTGCGGACCGGCCTCGGCGGAGGAGGCGGCGGCGCTGATGGAACGCCTGCCCCACTTCCTTGCCGCTTCGCCCGAGAAGTACGTGGCCTGGCTGCACCTGTGCTATCCGGGACCGCACCCGCTCGCGCCGATCCAGCCGGACGCACTCGGCGAAGCCATGGTGGCCGCCACCTTGGCCGCGCAACCGTCACTCGCCGCCACTCTCGCCGCCGTCTGCCCGGACGAGCAGATCGTCAACGCGCTGACCGTGCTCGGTCGCGCCCTCCCCCGCCGCCCGGACCTGGCCCAAGCCGTCGTCGACCTCGTCCGCGTCGCGCCGGCGCACCTGGTCACCCTCGGCGTGGACGTCGCCATCCGTCTCGAAGAGCCCGAGCCCTTCGTACGCGCCCTCGGCGTCGCGATCGGCGGGCGCCGCCTTTCCACCGACGACGTGTTCGTCCTGATGAACCGGCTGCAAACGAGAAATCCGGTTTTCAATCCGCTGCGGGGCGCGTTGATGACGGAATATGTCGAAGTCTTCGCGAAACCGGTCGCCGGCGAGGCGGGCCAGAATACGCCCGTGCCTCCGGGTTTGGCGGGGTTGCACCAGCTGGGCGAGCGGCTCACCACGTTGATGACGGACGCCTTCGTCGGCTTCGTCGATCCCGGGTCGGGCCGTTTCCCCACCGGTCCGGAAGGGGAGAGCATCGTGCCGCGGAACCTGCTGGACATCCTGCGCCGCCTGACCGTCGACGGCACCTGGTTCCCGGACGACAAGGAGGAGTGACCCGTCGGAGCGAGTGGACTTGACCAATCGAACCGGCACGAACACGACCGGTTCGCCATGCGGAGGCAGGGAATTCAGCCGTCGGGGGCCAGGCCGGACACGGCGCCGGCCAGGAAATCCTCTGGTTTCATCTCTCGAAATGTGCCCCGAAATGTGACTTCCGATGTCCGCCCGTGTCCGTTGTGTTAAAAAGTGTTGATGCGAAACATACTCATAAGTAACTCGGCGGCGAGTCGGCTCCCCCGACCCCATCCAATCCTTGCGGCGAACCCATGAAGGCAACCGTCTTCCGCACCACCGCGATCGCCGCGCTGGCCCTGGTGTCGGCGCTGGACACGGCGACCACGGCGTCCGCCGCGACCCTGAACGTCACCGCAACCTGCAGACCACGGCCGTCGGAATGACGGTGAACTCCACGAATGACGTTCAGCGTCACCGTGACCCAGCCGGCATCGGTCGCCTCTGGCGCCGCGTTCACCCTGCCGGCGCTGCTCCTCGACCTGAAGGCCGGCACCTCGGGGAGCACGTTCACCCCGAAACTCGCCGGGACCGGCTACCGCAATCTTGGCCGGACCTTCACCCCGACGGCGACCGTCATCGGTGTCCCGGTCAGCGGCAGCAGCGCCGGCTACCCGAGCCCGGTGCTCGGCACGACGACCGTCAGCTGAACCAGTCGGGGCTCCCGTGGATATCGGGGGGCCGGGACCACTGGAGCCCCGACTCACCCAGTTCGGGTGAAACCGGTGGCGCCATCTATCGCCGGCTCACGCTGTTGGGTGAGAGTGCGGCATGAAGCGGATCATCGCCTGCCTGGGGCTCGCGGCCGCGACCGCGGCGTGCGCGAGCCCGGAGGTCGCCCTCGTCCCCGTGCCGGTGATCAGAACCCAGGGAGAGCCGTGGTCGGTCAACGGTGCCGTGTACACCGTCGACTGGGCCGCCGGACCGGGCGGTCTCGAAATCGACGTCCGGGTGGACAACAAGGGAAAGGACCGGGCGCACTTTCCCGATCCGGCCGTCACCTACGACGGCAACGCGGTCGCCGTCTCCGGCTGGACCCAGCCACTCGGCGGCGCGGAGGTGGCACCGGGACAACTCGCGAACTTCCGCTCCTCTTCCCCCGCTCCGCGTCCGGGTGGGACGGTGCGGGTCGACGTGCTGACCTACGTCGGTTCGACGAGTGCGCGCGCTCACTGGATCGGCATCGTCGGCCCTCCACCGTAACAAGCCGCTACGGTGGGTGGGTGGACGATGATCTTGCGGAGGAAGTCGCGAGCCTGCGGGCTTTGGCCGCGCGTCTGCGGGCCGAGAACGCCCGGCTGCTCCGGCTGCTGGAGCTGGCCCCGGAACAGGCCACCCCGCCCGGCCCCGCGCAGACGGGTCTTTTCGAAGCCCCACCCGGCACGGTCGACCGGCAGTCGTCGCCGGAACGGAAGGTCGACTTCTTTTCCACCCTTTTCGCGGCCCGCCGGGATATCTACGCGGTCCGTTGGGAGAACCCCCGGACCGGCAAGGCGGGCTGGCTCCCGGCGGTACGCGGCCGCTGGCGGAAAGGCGTGCGTCACGAGGAGCGGGACCACCTGCCGCTCACCAAGGAAGTCGTACGGGCGCACCTGTCCGGCGAAACGCACATCGGGTTGTATCCCCTCCTGGACGGCGATCTCTGCCACTGGCTGGCGGCCGACTTCGATGGACCGGCCGCCGTCCTGGACGCGCTGGCATACTTGAAGGCCGCCAGAACCTGGTCGGTACCGGCGGGGCTGGAGGTGTCCCGCTCCGGCGTCGGCGCGCACACCTGGGTGTTCTTCACCTCGCCGGTGCCCTCGGAAGCGGCCCGCCGCCTCGGCACCGCACTCCTGCGGGAAGCGATGGCCATCCGCGGCCACATGGACCTGGCCGGCTACGACCGCCTGTTCCCGTCGCAGGACGTGCTGCCGGCCGGTGGCGTGGGAAATCTGATCGCCGCGCCCCTGCACGGAAAGGCCCGCCGCGACGGCCTGACGGTATTCCTCGACCTGGCCACAATGGAACCGCACGAGGACCAATGGGCCTTCCTGTCCTCACTGGGCAGAATGAGCCCGGCCGAGGTCAATCGCGTCGCACAGCGGGCAGGCCGGATCGCCGTCGGCGTGGGCGTGAACCGTCTCGAGACTCCGACCTCGACCCGGATCCGGGTCGCCCCGGCCCCGGTCCTGCATGCGCGCCTCGCGGCGGGAATCCGGATCGAATCCGGCGAACTCACGCCCGCCCTGCTGGCGACACTGAAACACGCCGCGTCGATGCCGAATCCGGTCTTCCACGAGCGGCAACGGCTAAGAATGTCCACTTGGGACACTCCAAGATTTCTCCGCAGCTACGAGGAAACCGTCGACGGCGGGCTCATCCTGCCCCGGGGCCTGGCCGGCACGGTGACCACGTTTGTGGAGCAGGCCGGAAGCCGCATCGAGGTCACCGACGAACGAAAGTCCGGCACCCCGCGGGAATTCACGTTCACGGCCACCCTGACCGAAGCGCAGCAAGCCGCCGTGAACGTGCTCCGCGACCACGACCTGGGCGTCCTGGTCGCCCCACCCGGCGCGGGCAAGACCGTGATCGCGTGCGCGCTGATCGCCGCACACGCGACATCGACGCTCGTGCTCGTCGACCGCAAAACCCTGGCCGACCAATGGCGAACCCGGATCAACGAACTGCTCGGCGTCAAACCCGGCCAGCTCGGGGGCGGTCGCGCGAAAACCCGCGGCGTGATCGACGTCGCCATGCTGCAGACCCTGGCGCGCAAGGATGACATCGCCGCGCTGACCGAGGGCTACGGGCTCGTCGTCGCGGACGAATGTCACCACATCCCCGCCGCGGCCTTCGAACACGCGGTCAACCAGATCCCGGCCCGCAGATGGCTCGGACTCACCGCCACACCCTACCGCCGCGACAACCTCGACGACCTGATCGCCCTCCAGCTCGGTCCCGTCCGGCACACCATCACCACCGAGCGGGAGTCCCCGCAACTGACCCTCGCGTCGCCAGACTCCGCCCCGCGCCCCACACCCGTCCTGCACCTGCACGAGACCGAATACCGCTACACCGGCGACGCCGATCCGTCGGCGCCCGGCGGCATCGCCGCCATCTACCGCGACCTCGTCGAGGACGCCACCCGCACCACTCAAGTCATCGACGACGTAACGGCCGCACTCGAGCGAGGCCGGCACTGTCTCGTCCTCACCCAATGGACCGCGCACGTCGACCGGATCGCCGGACAACTCCGGCAACGCGGGCTCGACCCCGTCATCCTCCGCGGTGGGATGACCACCAAAGCCCGGAAAGAAGCCCTGGCCCGCCTCCACCCCGCGAACGGGTCACCCCTGCTGGCCGTGGCCACCGGCCCCTTCGTCGGCGAAGGATTCGACTGCCCGGCCCTGGACACCCTGTTCCTCGCCGCCCCGATCGCCTTCAAGGGCCGGCTCGTGCAATACGTCGGACGAGTCCTCCGCCCACACCCGGGAAAAACCACCGCGGAAGTCCACGACTACCACGACATCGAAACCCGCGTCCTCGCGTCCTCCCTGGCGAAACGAGCGCCCGGCTACACCAGCCTCGGCTTCCCCAACCCGATGAAACTGGCATGAGACCCCGGCCACCGCAGCCCATTCGGGTGGCACCGCTTCCCACCAGTGCCGCGATCTCCATCGTCTCTCCCTATTCTTTTTGTCGCGTGGTTCCGCACCCGGCCCGTCGCCGGTCCTGTTTTTCACGCGGCGGTCCGGATCGACTCCAATCGGGTACAAACCGTCCGCGCAGCAACGATGAGTTCCGCACCGTCGGCCGGTCCCTCCCTCCGGAGGCCGCGCCCTCGTACGTTTCGTTTCGTCCGGCAACCGGCCGGACCCGACTGTGGAGGTTTCCGTGGGAAAGCTGATCATCTCGACCCACATCACCGTCGACGGCGTCATCGGGCCCTCACCCCAGGACTGGGCGATCCTCGGCGGCGAAGGCGAACGGCACAAGTTCGACCAGCTTTTGGCCGCGGACGCGTTCCTGCTCGGACGCAAGGTCTACCAGGGCCTCGCCGGTGCCTGGCCCACCATCACCGACGACACCGGCTTCGCCGAGCGGGTGAACAGCATCCCCAAGTACGTCGCCTCCCGGACCCTGCGAGAACCACTCGACTGGAACGCGTCGTTGATCAAGGGCGACCTCACCGAGAGCGTGACCGACCTCAAGCGCCGGCACCGCGGGAACCTGATCTCCTTCGGTTGCGGCGAACTCGCCTACGAACTCGCCATCCGAGGACTCGCCGACGAGATCCACTTCTGGGTCCAGCCCGCGGTCTGGGGCACCGGCGACCGGCCCTTCCACGGCCGCCAGGCCCGGCTGCGGCTGATCGCGACGACCGTTTTCGACTCAGGCATCACCCTCCTCTGCTACCGGCCGGCACCCGACCAGCAAGCCACCCCGGCGACCTGACCAGCCATACCCAGCGCCCGCGTCACCGACCTGCTGCGCGGCGTCAGGTTGGTCGAGCCTGCCGCGGCGAAAGAGAAGGACGCAGGCGTCAGGCCCCCTTGCGCAGGCGTTCGCTGATCTGCTGCCCCACCCCTTCGGTGACCCGGTCGTCCCCCAAAGGGATCCGCAGCTTCTCGGCCAGTTCGGCGCAGTGGAGGTCGACGGTCGACTCGACGAGGTCGGCGAAGGTGCCGGCGGCTTCCCGCCCCCGCCGCTGTCCCATCACCGTCAGTGCGACACCGGCGAGGACGGCCGGCCACCACAACGCAACTCCGACAGCGAAATACATCAGACCCCAGCCGGAGAGCACCGCGGCATCCGTGAAAGAGGAACGGGCCTCCCGTACCGCCACCCGCGTTTCCTCCGGCACGAGCAGCCACAGCCGGGGCCACACCGCGGCGAGGTCCAAACCATACTCGTGCAGCACCCGCAGATGCGCGGCGTTGACGCGGTCGCCGATCCAGGTGGGGTGCGACGGGGCCGCCAGCGAAATCCGGTTACGAGCAGCCGCGAGCTCGCCGCGACGCCGTTCGAAATCGGCTGCCGGTTCCGCTGGCTCCTGGGTCGCGTTCCGGTAGTCGTCGTGGGCGTCGCCCCAGCGGTTCCGGCGGCGCGTGACGAACGGGGCGACGAGCCGGTTCGGGGAGTCGATCAACCACAGCCGTTCGACGGCCGACCCGGCGGCCCGGGCGAACAACCCCACGCCGAAGGCCGCCAGCAGCAGCGCCACCGCACCGAGGACGAGCGCCACCGGCGCGCGGCCCAACCCGGTGCTCACCTTCTCGGCCACCGGCCCGAGCTGGTCGGCTCGTAGTGCGCGCCCGTGGCCCAGGACGATTCCCAGCCCGGCCACGGCGAGGAAAAGCGCTCCGGGCAAGGCAAGCTGGGCCACCCACCGTTCAGCGAGTTTCTCACCCAGCTTCGCGAGAAATCCGGTCATGGTGCGCCGAACCGGAGCGGTTCGGAAAACAGTGAGCAGCGTGGAATCGGACCGCTGGGTTCGCGTTCCCGCGTCCGGGAACAGCGGTCACGGGGGCACCGGTACGCACCTGCCGGTGGCGGCGCCTTTCGCGCGCCGAGCAGCGACACCAGGCCCCCGGACCCGCGGGCGACCGCGGCGAGCCCCAGCATTCCCAGCAACGCCTTGATGATCTCGGTGGCCGGCCGGTCCGCCGCCCGCAACTGCGAGCACTTCTCATCCAGCTCGTCCTGCCACCCTTCACCGGACGCCTGCCGCCTCAGCTCGGGCAGGCTTTCGCAGAACTCGGCCAGGGCACGCCGTTCGGCGGGTTCGGCAGACATGGCGAAAGGTATACCCCAAGCGCCCCCCGGAAGCGCAAACGTTCGGAATAATCGAGCGCCATTTCGATGTAACGGCTTGCTTCTTTTCGACGACTTGCTGCCGGAATGGCCCGTATCAGGGTGACCACGAAGGGTAGCGAGACTCGGATGGGACTACCGCTGGGCCCGCACTGGCTGCGTCGGCGGGGCGCCGGAAACGCGCACGACCGCGCGCTGCTGGCGATGGCGGAGTTCGTGCGGCATCCCCAACCGGGTCTGCTGGACCGTGCCGTGATGTGTCTGGACCGGGCGGTGGAGCTGCTTCCCGCCCGTGATCCGGTCTTGCCCGAGTACCTCTCCTTGCTCGGCGACGCGCTGTCCCAGCGGTTCGACCACCTCGGCGATCCCGCGGACATCGACCGGTCGGTCGCGGTGCACCGGCGCGCGGTGGCCGCGGCCGTACCTGGCTCGCCGTTGTGGGCACAGGTACGTCTCGGACTGGGAAACGCGCTTTTCAACATTTTCAAGCTGCGCACCAGCCTGGAGGCGTGGGAGGAAGCGACCGCCTGCTACCGCGAGGCGATGACCGCACCGGAAGCCGATGACGACGTGCGGACGAGCGCGATGGCGAATCTGAGCACGAGCCTGACCCTCGGCCACACCCATCCCGATCGGCAGAAGCACCTCGACGAATCGCTGTCCCTGCTGGCCAAGCTGATCGAGATCACACCGGCCGATCACCCTTACTACCTGTCCAGGGTGATCGATCTGGCGAACACGCTGATCTGGCGGGTGGACCTGCCGGAGCGCAGCGAACGGCTGGAACCGCTGCTGGCGATCCTGCGCGAACGGCTGCCCGACGCCGACCCCCTGACCCGGCGCCAGGCGGCGCTGATGGTGGGTGACGTGTTGCGGGACGGCCCGGACAGCGTGTTCGGCAAACCGACGACCGCCCAGCTGATCGAGGTCTTCCGCCGCCTCGTGCGGGCGCTGCCGGCCGGCCACGCTCTGCTGCCTGACTACCTGGCTCAGCTGGCACACCAGATGGCGGTCAGTGCCGAGGCACTGGGCACGATCGAGGTGCTCGACGAGGTGATCACCGCGGTGCGGGAAGCACTGACCGCGATGCCGGATCCGCGGCCCGCACGGGCCACCCTGATGTCCGTCCTGGGTGCCACGCTCGGCCGCAGGATGGAGATCACGGGCAGCGCCGCCGACCTGCGCGACGTGGTCCAGGTGCTTCGCGCGGCCTGCGCCGAACTGCCGGCAGACCATCCCGACCGGGGGCCGCACCTGAGCAACCTGGGCAACGCGCTGCGCCTGGAGTACCACTTGCGGCCGCGCGACGAGCTCTTGGCCGAGGCGCTCGAAACGCACCGGAGAGCGCTGCGAGAGACGCCGGCCGACCACCCGGCCCGGGCCATGGTGCTCACCAATCTGGGCGGCACGCTGGTCTACCTGTTCGAACGGCGCGGTGACCTGCGCCTGCTGGACGAAGGGATCGCGATGCACCGTGACGCGGTGCGCCTGACCCCCGATGTTCATCCCTATGCGGGCTTGTGCCTGTCGAACCTCGGTGCGGCGCTGGTGTCCCGGTTCGAGACGACCGGCGAACTCACCGACCTGGACGACGCGATCACCCAGCTGCGCCACGCCGCCGAGCTGACCGGGGAAGACCACGCCCACCGCGGTGCCAGGCTCAGTGCGCTGGGCAGCGCACTGATGCACCGCGCCAACCATGTCGGGGACAGCGGCGCGCTCGACGAAGCGACCCGGCTGCTGCGGCGGGCCGTGTCCGCCACCGGCACCGGCGGGATCTGGAGCGCGGGGGTGCACAAGAACGCCGCCACCATTCTCATGCACCACCCCTCCGGCAAGGGCGACCCCGTCGAACTGCTGCGCACGGCGCTGGCGATGGCCGGCGCCGCGCCGAGCCGGTCCAGCTACCTGTCCTCGCTCGGTATGGCCCTGCTCGCCAGGGTCCAAGACGGGATCAGCGCACAGCAGGACTCCCTGATGTCGTCGATGACGCGGAACCTCGACGACACCGCGATACTGGACGAACTGACCATGGCGGAGCTCGTCCGCCGTACGCGTTCCCTACCGGACCGGCCGCTTCCCCCGGAGCTCGCCGACAACCTCGCCGAAGCCGTGAAGGTGCTGAGGGAAGCGGTGGATTCCGCGCCGGCCGACCATCCCCAGCACCCGTTCTGGCAGGCCAGTCTGGGCACGGCGATGCACCTTCGGGCGCGGCTGGAGGGGCGGCCACGGGAGCTCGACAAGGCGGTCGAGCTGATGGGCGCCGCACTGGACTCGATTCCGAAGGACAGCCGCAGGCGCGCGTATGTCCTGACCGACTTCGCGCAGGCGCTGAAGCATCAGGCCGAGAGCAACGGCACCGCGGAGCGGCAGCGGGCGATCGTCGAGGCGTTGCGCGAAGCTGCCCTGATCGAGGCCGCGCCGGCGACGTGGCGGGCCATGGCGGCCCGTGACTGGGGCCGCGCCGCCGCCGATTCCGGTGACTTCGCCTCCGCCATGACGGGGTTCGCCACCGCTGTCGGCCTGCTCGACCTGGTCGCATGGCGCGGCCTCGACCGAGACGACCAGGAGCGGCTGCTCGCGGACTGCCAAGGCATCGCCGGCGACGCCGCGGCCTGTGCCCTGCAGGCCGGTCGTGCCGAACTTGCCGTGGAGCTGCTCGAACAGGGCCGGGGCGTGTTGCTGGCGCAGGCGCTCGACACGCGCGCGGAGCACGACGACCTGCGCGACCGGGCACCGGAGCTGGCCGAGCGGCTGGCCCGGGTGTCGGCCGGGCTGGACGACGGGACGGGCCCGGCCTCGAGCCAGCCGGCCGCCGTCGACCGGCGGCACCAGCTCGCTCGCGAACGCGACGAGACGCTGGCGGAGATCCGGCGGCTGCCGGGGTTCGAGGACTTTCTGCGGCCGCCGGCCTTCTCCGGGTTGGCCAAGGCGGCGGAGGGGGGACCCGTCGTCCTGGTCAACGTCAGCCGGTACCGGTGCGACGCGCTGGTCATCGACCGGGGCGCGGTCCAGGTCGTGCCGCTGGCCGAGCTGACCTCCGACGAGGTCGCCACCCGCGCGGTCCGGTTCACCACGGCCGTGGAAGTCCTCAACTCGGGCGACGGTGGCAGCCTGGACGCACGATTGCGCGCCCGCGAGGTGATCGGGGAGACCCTGCGGTGGATCTGGCACGCGATGACCGGCCCGGTGCTGGACGGCATCGGCATCACCTCGGCCGGACAGCCGTGGACGCGGTTGTGGTGGTGTCCGACCGGGCAGGCCGTGTTCCTCCCGCTGCACGCCTCCGGCGACCACTCGACCCGGCGAGCGGAGCGGCCCGCGACGGTGATCGACCGGGTCGTCTCGTCGTACACGCCGACAGTCCGTGCACTGGCCCGCCTGCGAGCGCAGGAACCGCCACGGCTGCCTGACCAGGCCCGGCCGTTGCTGGTGTCCATGCCGAACACCCCGGGCTTCCCCTACCTGCCCGGCGCGGTGGACGAAGCCGAGGACTTCCTGGACCGGTTCCCGGCCGCCCGCGCCCTTGTGGAGGAGAGCGCGATCCGGGACGCGGTCATGGGGCTGCTCGACGTCAGCCCGTGGGTTCACTTCGCCTGTCACGCGGTGCAGGCCCCCGGGTCGCCGTCCCGGGCCTGGCTGGTCCTGCAGGACCAGCCCGTGACCATCCGCGACCTGGTGGCGTTGCGCCTGTCCAGCGCCCGCCTGGCCGTTCTCTCCTGCTGCGACACGGCGCGCGGGGACGAGGACCTCGCGGACGAGGCGATCACCGTCGCGGCGGCGATGCACCTCGCGGGCTACCCGCACGTCATCGCCGCGCAGTGGATGGTCGCCGACAGCACGGCGGCCGAGTTCTCGCCCGACGTCTACGGGCAGTTGACCGGCGACGACGGCCAGATCGACACCGCGGAGGTCGCGTTCGCGGTGCACGAGGCGGTGCGACGGTTACGGGACAGCCACCCGCTGGCGCCACTGCTGTGGGCTCCCTACATGCACACCGGACCATGAGGGGATGGGCGATGAAGGCGTTCTTCGCGTGGCTGCTCTACCTGGCGGGGATAGCGCTGGTGCTGTTCGGCAACCGGCTTCACCTGCCCCACCTCAGCGGAGAGCAGTGGGTGCTCCTGCTCGGCGTAGGGCTGCCGCTGTGGTCGCTCGTCTTCGTGTTCTTCCGGGCCGCCGTGGCTTCGGCGCGGGCCGTCCAAAAGGCCGGCCAGACGATCCAACAGAACCAGAACCCGCTCCCCGCCGCGACGCTGAGCCGGCCGGGCGAAACGGTCGGCGCCAGGATGGCCGAACTCGGCGGGATCGAGGACGCCAGACAAAGCCTCGCGCCGGTCGTCGCGTGGCTGCGCAGCCCCACCGGCGTGCTCGGGGACGCCGTGCCCCGAGCCGTCCTGGTCACGGGCGCCTCCGGGTGCGGCAAGACCACCCTTGCCCGCGCGGTCGCCGGTGAGACCGGCGTTCCGCTTTTCTCCTACAGCGGCGCGGAATTCCACGAACTGCTCATCGGCATGGGGTCCGCCCGGATGCGGGAGGTGTTCGCCGAGATACGCCGGGAGGCCAGGCAGGACCGGCCCGCCGTGCTCTTCATCGACCAGATCGATCTGCTCGCCACCGAACGCCCGGCGGTGACCGGCCCCGGTTCGGCCTTTGCCGGAGAGCAGGAGGCCCACCGCACCCTCGCCCAGCTGATGTCCGAAATGGACAATCTGGAGCTGAACGGCCGGGTCTTCGTCATCGCCGCGACCAGCCGCCCCCGGGTCCTCGACCCGGCTCTGTTCCTGCCCGGCCGGTTCGGCCTGCGCGTCGACCTCCCCCTGCCGGCCGAAGAGCAGCGCGTGGCCATCCTCGGCAAGCATCTCGGCGACCGGCCGCTCGAGGGGATCACGATGACGGACATCGCCAGGGGAACCGGCGGCTTCACCGGCGCGGAACTGGCCCAGCTCGTGCGCTGGGCGGTCACCGCGGCCAAGGACCGGCTCCGGGTGAACGACCGGCCGCTGCTGCCCGGCCAGCCGCTGGAGCACGCCGACTTCGTCCAGGCCAAGGCGAAGATCCTGCCGCAGGTCGATGGGGTACCGCCGGCGCGCATCCTCGACCACCTCGACCTGAGCGTGCAGGGACAGGCCGAGGCCAAGCAACGGCTGGCCGTCGCCGTCAGCAACCACTACCTGCGGCTGTCGGCGGCCACCACGTTCACCGACCTGCCGATCGAGCTGAGGAAATCCAACGTCCTGGTGACCGGCCCGACCGGCACCGGCAAGACGATGCTGGTCGAGACCATCGCCGAGTTCCTGGGCGTACCGTCGGTCATCGGCAACGCCACCGTGCTCACCGAGACCGGGTACCAGGGGACCGACGTGCGGCAGTTGCTGTACCAGCTGCTCGTGGCCAGCGACTTCAACCTGCGCCGTGCCGAATACGGCATCATCTGCGTCGACGAGTTCGACAAGCTCGCCTTCAACCAGGGTGAGCGGACCCGGACCACCGGAGCCACCGTGCAGCAGGAACTCCTCAAACTGGTCGAGGGCACCCGCGTCGAGGTCGCCAAGAGCGGGGGGCGCGACGGTGGCGACAGCACCGCCGTGTACCAGCTCGACACCCACAACATCCTGTTCATCTGCCTCGGCGCCTTCAACGGGTTGGACCGGCACGTCGCCGCGAGGCTCGGCACGCCTGCGGCCGCCGTGCTCCCCGGACAGGCGCTGCCCGAAGACTTCGTCAGCTACGGCTTCCTGCCGGAACTGGTCGGCCGGTTCCCCGTCATCACCGCCACCGAGGCGCTGAGCGAACGCGAGCTGATCGACATCATGAGCAACCCCCGCAACGGCCTGATCGCCGAATACCGGTCGCTGCTGAACCTGCAAGGCTGGGAAAATCCCGTCTTCACCAGCGACGCGCTGCTCCGGATCGCGATCGAAGCCCACCAGGGCGCGGTCGGCGCACGGGCCCTGCGAAGCATCCTGGAGCGGGTTCTCGGTCCCACGATGGTACGCAGGCCGGACCACGACGGCCCGCAGCTGATCGTCGACGGCGAGCTGATCGAGCGGGAGCTGGGCAAGTCGGGTGTCTCGTCGTCGGCGGTGGCGCGAGCGACCACGTTGACCCCGCGCAAGGTGGAGTCGGCACTGGCCGAGAAGGTGCCGGGCAGCCGGGATGTCCAGGAGCTACTGGCCGTGCTCAGCTGCCGGCACTACCGCGATCCGGCGGACCGGAGCTCACCGGTTGCCCTGGTCGTCGACCCCTACCTGAGGCAGCGCCGGAGCTTGACCGAGGCGCTGGCCGAAATCTGGGGAGTGCCGTGGGCCGTGCTCGACGCCACCCAGCTCGCCGAAGGCGACGCGGGCCAGTGGTACGCCAGCGCCGTCACCGAGCTGACGAGCCGCGCCGGGCACCGTCCGGCATCGGCCCGGTACGGGATCCTGCTGTGCGACAACGTCGACCGGGCGCTCGCCAACTCCACGGCCGGCTCCATCCGAACCGGCTTCCAACGGGCCATCGCCCCGCTGCTGGCCGGGCAGCCGGTGTCCCTGGCGTCCGGTGACGGCACGCCCACGATGTTCCCCACCGCCGGGCTTCTGCCCGTGCTCGCGGGCGACTTCCGGCTCACCGCGAGGGCGGCCCGCCAGCCCGCGCTGAACTCCCCCTACGTCCCGCGGCAACTGTTGCCGACGCTGGCCGAGCAGTACACGCTGCCGGAAAACCTGCTGGTCGGCGTCACGGACCTGCGGCTGGGCGAGGACGACCTGGTCCGGTTGATCAGAAACCACGACGAGGACCTGCGCGGCAGGTACCGCCCGCTGCTGGAGTTCCGGCACCTGGTCCTCCACCGCTCCGAACACGACTACCAGCGCCTGGCCCACCGCGCCCGGCGCGAGGCATGGACTCCCGCCGACATCCCGGTTCGCCTGGAAACCATCCTCATGGAACAGCTCAGCGGGGACGGACACCGGACGGCTGCCGACACTTCAGGGAGCGAGTGACCGTGACCGACGAGGAAACATGGCAAGCCGGTTGTTCCTCCGCCGGACAACCGACCCCCGCCACCGCTCGTGTTGGAGCGCGGGTACTGCTTGATGATCGGCGGCGCGGTCGAGCGGCTCGACGCGATCCCGGTTCTTGAGCAAGATCAGCCCACGCGAATCTGTTCGGCTCTCGGCGCGCGGCCACGCCGCTTCCGGATAACCGCGTCCAGCGAGTACCGGCCGGGCCCCAAGACCGCGATCAGCAAGAAGATCCAGCAGAACAGGGCAGCCGGTTCCCCCATGTTCTGCAGGGGAAGCAAGCCCACCGGCTGGTGCACGGTGAAGTAGGCGTAGGCCATCACGCCGGAGCACACGATCGCGGCCGGCCTGGTGGCCAAACCAAAAAATACCAGCACGCCGCCGGCCAGTTCGAGCACACTCGCCCACCAGGCCGGCCAGGATCCGGGCGGCACCGCGGTGCCATTCCCGTCGATGCCGCCGAACGCGCCGAACAGGCCCTGTGCGCCATGGGTGGCGAACAGGAACGACACGACCATTCGGACCGCGGCCAGAACCGTTCCGTTCAACGAAGCACGCGTGGTCGTGGGGGTGGATGTGTCTGTCATTGCTCCTTCCTCTCCGGTCGGGTGCTTTCCGGTACGTCGGCTGTGGAACGGCCGAATCGACGGCACCCGCGGGCGTTTCCGGGTGACCGGACAGGCGGCCACCTCGGCTGGGCCAAGTTCCCGCGGAAACACGAAGAACGGCATCCAGGTCCTCGCCGACTATGTCGGGCAACGGCACCCCGGATCTTCAAAACGTACCGTCCCGGCCCGGCGCACTGACGCAGGCCGGCCGCCATCTAGCTCGAGCTGTCCTACAGCCTCAACGTCAACGACAGTAACAACCTGGCGCCCCAAGCGAAACTGTCCGAGGGCGGGCACCCGACCGTGACATCGAGTGACGCTGCGGGCCAGCGACGCCACGAGATCGACCAGAGTGCCCACCTGCCAGTCCAGTCGCCCGCACAGCGCGGCGAGAGGCGGGCAACCGGTGGCGGGCTGGTCATGGCGGGTGTCGCCACAGCATGGACGGCAAAGCGCCGAGCCGTCAGAATGCGAGCAAAACCCTGGCCTACTTGACACAAAGTCGACTCACAGCAGCAGCACGGTTTAGTTCGATGACCCACAATTCCCCGCCGTGGATGGGAGGTTCGATCAGTTCAACGATCTCGCCCCCCGCGCTGCGAGTCTCTTTGAAAGCGTTCAGGACCACTGGCAGGTGGTTCCCCCCCACGGGTCAAGCGGAGTTGCCGGAGGGTCAGGAGTATGGAAATGACGAGTGCCGTGATGGAGATCGCCAGGGTGGCGACGTTCAGCACGATGGTCGCGTTCACCGAGCAACGCTGGAATGCGTGGCTCCTCGTCCGCAAGCCCCGGTCGCGTCTTGCCTCATCTGCCTCTGGGACACACTCGACATCGTGACCCCCGCCGGTGGGCATGCGGCCGGTGATCTCGGGGGAGCCGGGCATGCCCAGTTCGGTGACGGTGCTGCCTCGCTGAATACCAGTGCCGACCTGTGTGAACCTGGTCCGGGTCACCCTCGGTTGTGGCACGTTCGTCACCCCGCGGGAGCAGCCACGGCTGCATCCCGCCGAGCGGCCAGGCATGGTCAGCGCCATGACCCAGCCGCCGGAACAGGTCCCAACTTTGCCGAAACCGTGAGTTGGTGGTCGGGACTTCCGGCCCTATATGCCCCGTTCGCCTGCTGCGTAGCGTCGTCAGGCGACGGTCATGTCCGTGCCCCGCATACCAGGTCGTGCCGGGAACAAATCAACGAATTGGAGTGAGGAGATGGCAGTATCAGACGCGCTGGCGACCATGTCTGCCAGGGCCAAGGAAGTCAAGGACGAAATCCGGGCCGCGACAACCAGCCAGCGTGCCGAAGTGGAGAAAACGTCGCCCGGGCCCGCGCCTCGGCCGAGGAGCGCAGCCAAGAACTACGGGAGAAGATCGAGGAGACGAAGTCCGACGTCGCTTCCTGGTGGCGTGACGTTCAGGAGTCGTGGGACAGGCGCGCTGAGCAGATCCGGTCCAGCATCGAGGAAAAACGACACAAGATGGACGTGAAGCAGGCTGCGAGGCAGGCCGACCTGGCCGAGGCTGACGCCGAATTCGCGGTCGCCCATGCCATCGCCGCCATTGAGGAGGCGGAGTATGCGGCGCTTGACGCGGTTCTCACTCGCAAGGCCGCGGACGAGCTCGCCACCAGCGGTTGACGACGACACGCCGCGCGGTTCCGGCCGGTGTTCGTCCGAGGTGCGGGCTGAACTCGATGCCGTGGACCGGGCCGCTTACGACGCCGTCGCCCGTACTGCGACCCCCGTCCTTGACCGACTCCTGGTGAGGCTGTCCCGCGCGGCTGACCATTCGCTCCTGTGGCTGATCATCGCCGCCGCGCTTGCGGTGGTGGGAGGCGGTGCGGGGCGGCGGGCGGCGTGTCAGGGCGTACTGGCCATCGGACTGGCATCGGGCGTGACGAACCTGGTCCTGAAGCCGATGGCCCGGCGCCGGCGGCCTTGGCGGCCGGCTGGGCAGGCACCGGCATCGCGTCGGGTACGCCGCCCTGGGTCGACTTCCTTCCCTTCGGGCCACGCGGCGTCCGCGTTCGCCTTCGCGTCCACCGTCGGGGAGGCTGTTCCGGTGACCTGGGTTCCCCTACACGTCGCCGCCGCGGGAGTCGCCTATTCGCGCCTGCACACGGGGATGCACTACCCGTCGGACATCGCCGCGGGCGCACTGGCTGGTGGCCTGTGCGCCTGGACTGTCCGGCGCGTGGCCGATCGCCTGACGAGTGGCCGGGCGCAACTGAGGTGGCGGCGGCGGTGACGGCCGGCGCCGACCGATGTGTACCACCGAAGGCGGTGGTCGTGATGAATCCACGCTCAGGCGGCGGCAAACCGGCGCGCTTCCGCTTGAGGGAACTGGCCGAGCGCACAGGGGCGCAGGTGCGAGTGACCAGTGCCGATCATGATGCCGCGTCGCTGGCCAGACTCGCGGCGGCGGAGGGGATGGAGGTCTTGGGAGTGGCCGGGGGCGACGGAACGGTGTCGGCCGTCGCCGCTGTGGCCGCCGATGCGGGCCTGCCGTTGGTGGTGATCCCGGCGGGCACACGCAACCACTTCGCCCGGGACCTGGGCATGGACATCAGGAATCCGGCCTCGGCATTGGACGCCCTGTGCGACGGCGATCCCGCGCGCGTCGACCTCGGGCTGATCGGCGGGCGGGTCTTCGTCAACAATGTCTCATTCGGCGCCTATGCCGACGCCCTGTTCGAGCCCGGATACCGGGAGGCCAAGCTACGCACCTTCGCGTCGATCGCCCCCGAGTACGTCAAGGGACAGCACGGGGTCGAAGCCAATGTGGACACCCCCGAGGGGACGATCGAATTCCCGCAAGTGCTGCTGGTGTCCAACAACCCTTACCACATCGCCACGCCGCACTACCTGGGCCGCCGATTCGCACTCGACACCGGATTGCTCGGTGGAATCGTGCTCAAGCGCCCGACCGACACGCCACCCGATCTGCTGCTGCACCTTCGCGCCACGCTGCGGCAACCGGGGATTGCGGGACGCCCGGTGCCGGTCATCACCTGGTCCGCACCCCGCATCACGGTCTATGGCGCGGCGCCCCACCTGCTCGCCGGGATCGACGGCGAACCCGTGACGCTCTCCCTTCCAGCCCGGTGTGAAATCAGGCCGGGCGCATTGCAACTGCTGCTGCCCAGAAACCGGCCGGGCATCCCACATGAACCCAAACCACCGCGGCGGGGATCTTGAGAAAACGGATGGCGGCCGCCCTGGGCCGCTCGTGCTGGCCACATGCCCCGGTGTCCGAGGACCCTGTGCCAGGAACCGGTCCTTGCCGCATTGTCCACAAGCGACCCACACGGGCTTGAGTCGGGCAGCACGAGCCGGGACACGAAAGATGCTGCCACGCTGGCAACCGCGATCGGCCACGGTCACACTCGGTCCTCGACCAGCTGACGCCGGCCAGAGTCGCGGCACACCTGCGGGCGGTCCTTGTCAATGCCTCCGTCCTGCCCGCCCGCGACCAGCGCCTGATCAGGCGACCGGGGGGCACGTAGGGGCCGAAGTCCCCATCACGAACGGAGCCCAGGTTCTCTCCGCGTCGCCCCTCGTCGCGAAAGGGCAAACAGGACTACGGTTGTCGGGTGCGGTTGCTCGACCGCTGCGCGGAGAAGCAGGCGCTCCACCAGGTGCTCGACAGCGTGCGAGCGGGGATGTGCGGCGCGCTGGTCCTCCGCGGGCAGCCCGGCGTGGGGAAGTCGGCGTTGCTCGTGCGGTCGCGACACGAAATCGGACTGAGGATTCCGGGGATTCCATGTCGGCTGCGGCGCCCTAGCGTCGTCGGTGTCTGGCCATGCCGAGCGGCTGCCGAGGTCGAAGGCGTTGAAGCCTTGTACTGGCGGAGGCGAGCTACGGGCGCGGCTGCCGGTGGCCCCAGGCTGAGCGGTGCCTTCTCCGCGGAGACGACGTGCGTTTTCACGGGTGCGATCGACATCTGGATCGGAAGGCCACCGGCGGAAGGACCCTTCGCGATCAACGCGAATGGGTCGGACGGCTGGAACAGGCGGAACAGGCGGAACAGGCGGAACAGGCGGAACAGGGAAGGAAATCATGACAACGGCGATCAACGAGTACCGGGCGGGGCCGAAAGTCGGAGCGCGATCGGAGTTCATGGTCGTCGGGGACGTCATTCCGGGACACGAAGAGGCACTGCGACAGACCCTGGAAAGGCACATGACCGGCCCGCGTACGCAGCAGGCCATCAACCAGATCGGCACGTTGCATGAGGCGCGGTTCGTGCTCTTGGACGGTGACACGCGACTCGTGTTCGCCAGCAGCTTCGACGGACCGTGGGACGTGTACATCGACGACTTCGCCACCACGGATATCGGACGGAACTTCGACGACACCTGGCAGCACGTCCAGGGCTACCCGGGCGTCAAGTCCCCCAACGTCAAAGAGTGGTTCAAAGAGCGCACGGTGGTGGCGGGCAACTTTGTCCGCGCCTGTCCCGAGCCGACCGTGAAGCAGGTCTGGAAGGCACTGGCTCTGCAGAAGGCGTTCCAGCAGGTGCTGGACACCCCCGGCGCCGAGGAGGCGCTACAGCACCCGGCGCTGAAACCACTGCTGGACCTGGCCGCCGACTGAGCCGGCAAGTCCGAGCCCGCCACCAGTCACGTGGACCGTACGGCTTGTCCGGGGAAACCATCACCACGGCACAGACAGGAAGGAAGCCATGACAACCATGACCAGCGTGAAGTCGGGGAAGGGCCTCAGCGACGGACTGGTGTCCGAACTGGCCACCTACTGGAACGTCCTGCCCGGCCACGAGGACGAGCTGCGCGCGGCGACTCAGCGATTCGCCGACGTGCTACGCAACGTCCCCTCCGAGAAGAACCTCCACACCGGCCTGCGGGACAGCCGCCACGTGATCTTCGACAACGGGCAACGGCTGATGTGGGCCACGACCTTCGAGAACGACTGGGACCCCTACTTCGACGATTTCGTCCAGATCGGCATCGAGCATTTCGTGGACTGGCTGCAGCACACCGCCCAGTACACGGACGTGTCGGCGTGGCTCGAATCGTCCGGCGGGCTGGAGAAGTTCCGCCTGGACAACCCCGAAATCGAGTCGCAGATGAAGCGCACTGTCGGCGGACTCAAGGCGATCGTCCAGTCCGTGCAGAGCCCGGCCACCGGGTACTTCAACCAGCTGAGCGCCTGGACGATGCCGCAACTCGTCAAGGCCCAGCGGCTGCAGGAGACCTTCCAGCAGGTGCTGGACACCCCCGGCGCCGAGGAGGCGCTACAGCACCCGGCGCTGAAACCACTGCTGGACCTGGCCGCCGACTGAGCCGGCCCGGCGGCCGGCTTGTGCTGCCCCGCGAGCCCGCCCGACGGCGCCGTCAACGACTACCGAAGGAGCACCATGACCACGGAGACCGAAACCTCGCTGGAGCTCGGTGACATCCAGGCTGCCGCTCTGATGCCTCGGCCGAATCCGTACGCGGGCGCGTACTGGGCATTGCGCATCGACGACCGGCACGCGGCGCGGGAGCTGCTGCGGCGACTGATCCCACTGCTGGATCCGGTCTCCTCATTCGACCCGGGCCGGCCGGTATCGCTCGGGGTGGCCCTCAGCTTCGCCGGGCTCGAGGCGATCGGCGTGCCGGCGGAGTCGCTGGCCACGTTCCCGCCCGAGTTCCAGCAGGGCATGGCCGCTCGCGCGGCCGAGATCGGCGACATCGGGGAGAACGCGCCGGAGAACTGGGAAGCGCCGCTGGGCTCGAAGGACGTTCACCTCGTGGCGGCCGTGCTGGCGCAGGACACCTCTCTCATGGAGACCGGGGTCACGCTGGCGCAGGACGCGATCCGCGACCTGCCCGGCGTCACCCCGATCTGGCAACTGGACGTGCACGTGCCACCGGACGGGCGTGAGCAGTTCGGCTTCAGGGACAGCATCAGCGAGCCGGCCGTGGAGGGCACCGGCATCCTCGGCAGCAATCCGCACGAGGCGCCGCTGAAGGCGGGCGAGTTCGTCCTGGGCTACGAGGACGAGAACGGCGACCTGCCCCGGTACCGCAGCCGGAGGTGCTGGGCCGCAACGGCACGTAGGTGGCCTTCCGCAAGCTGCACCAGCGCGTGGCGGCCTTCCGCCAGTACCTGCGTCAGAACGCCGCGGACGACGCCGAGGCGACCTGGCTCGCGGCCAAGTTCGTCGGGCGCTGGCCCAGCGGGGCGCCACTCGCCCTGTCCCCGGACAAGGACGACCCCGAGCTGGGTGCCGACCCCGAGCGCAACAACGCGTTCACGTACGGCGACGACCCGCGGGGCCTCAAGTGCCCGGTCGGCGCGCACGCCCGGCGGATGAACGCGCGCGACTCGGTCGTCACCGGCCAGGTTCGCCTGCACCGCATGATCCGGCGCGGCACCAACTACGGCCCGTCGCTTTTCCCCGGCGCGCTGGAGGACGACGGCGCCGACCGTGGCCTCATGTTCGCCTTCGTGGGGGCGCATCTGGCCCGGCAGTTCGAGTTCGTCCAGAAACAGTGGGTCAACGACGGGAAGTTCATCGGTGCGCCCGCCGAGCGGGATCCGCTGATCGGCGTGCACGACGGCGGTGAGTTCACCGTCCCGAAGCGTCCGATCCGCCGCCGGCTCAAGGGGCTGCCGGACTTCGTCGTCAACCGGGGCGGCGAGTACTGCTTCATGCCCGGGCTGCGGGCCCTGCGCTGGCTTGCCGATCTCGACACCTGAGAGCAGGAGGTTTGTCATGGCCGACCACTTCTCCGGTCCGCGGGCCCTCTCCGACCCCGCGTCCGACATCACCGACGTGTACGCCTTCCCCAGCCCGGAGCGGCCCGGTCAGCTGGCGCTCGTGCTGGACGTGTTCCCCGCCGCCGCTCCCACGGCGCTGTTCTCCGACGCGGTCAGCTACCGCTTCCGCCTCCGGCCGGTGACGGCCACGGCGGCCGGCGGCCGACCGGCGTTCGTGGCTGGCGCCGACGAGTACACGTTCGACTTCCGCTTCGCCGTGCCGCACCCGGACGACGTCCGCGACACCGTGGTGCAGACCGGCACGTGCACCATGCCCGGTGGAGCGGAGATCCCGTTCCGGGTCGGCGAGGAACAGCCGACCGGGATGCCCGGTGTGCGGATCTTCGCCGGTGCGCGGCTCGATCCGTTCTTCATCGACCTGAAAGCCGTGCTGGCCACCGAGACGCAGGAGCAGTTGGCGTTCCGGCCTCGGTCCGCCAACTCCCTGGAAGGCATGAATGTGCTGGCCATCGTCGCCGAACTCGACCTCGCCACGGTGCTCGGCAGCGACACTGGCCCGCTGGTGGCCGTTGTGGGCGAGACCGTGACCTCCCACGGTCACCCGTTCCGGCTGGAACGTATGGGCCGCCCGGAGATCAAAAACGTCATCATGCGGAGCTCGAAGCACGATCCCGTCAACCGCGATCTCGAGATCCGCGACCTCTACGACGCCGAGGACGCCTTCAACCTGAGCGAGGACTACATCGGGGCCTACCGCGCCCGGTTGAACGCGAATCTGGCCTTCTTCGACCGGCTGGACGGCAAGACCGACTGGCCGCCCGACGATCAGGGCGTCCACCCCTTGACCGAGTTGCTGCTGGCGGACTTCCTCGTCGTCGACACGTCCAAGCCGTTCTCCGGCGACAGCGACCTTGAGATCGAGCGCGCCGTGCTCACGGGCCGCCCGCACACCACCTGCGGCGGCCGGTCGCCCGAGGACGACATCATCGACACGCTGTACACGCTGCTGGTCGGTGGCCTCGACGGACCGCGGATCAGCGACGGCGTCGACCGGCCCACCGAGCCGACGTCCCGCACCTTTCCCTACCTGGTTCCCCCCAACCCACATCCGCCGGACCGGATGACCGTCTTCGCCGCGCTGCCGGCGCCACCGGAGGAGGCAGCACCATCATCAGCGAGCTGACTGACAACGACGGCCGACCGTCCACCACCAGCGGGGTCATCGCCGTGGCGAACCTGCAGGCCCAGATCGAGGGTCTGGGTGTGCTCCACGGGGCGCGATCGGGGCAGGCAGCAGCGGCACGTCCGGTGGTGGCCGAACAGGCCCACCTGATCGACCTGCTGATCCTGCGCGGGCAGGTGCTGGGCCGGATCGCGGACTACGAACGCGCCGCGGAACGGGCCGAACACCTGGTGCGCGCCGCGCCGGACGACGGTGCGGCCTGGCTGGCCCGGGCCAGGACGCGAGCGACCTTCCACAGTTTTACCAAGGCGCTGGCCGACCTCGACACGGCGGGACGACGCGATTCGGACCGGGCCACGCTGGAGGCAGAGCGTGCGGCGATCCTCCAGGCGGTCGCGTGCTACACCGATGCCCTCGTGCTGCGCCGAGACGCGGCAGAGCGCCGGCCCGACTTCACGACGCTGGGTGCGCTGGCCGTGCTCCAGGCCGAGCGCGGGAAAGTCGCCCAGGCGGAACACCTGTTCACCGAGGCGCGGCGCCGCTACCGGGGTGTCTCGCCGTTCCCCGTCGCCGAACTCGACTTCCGGCGCGGAGTGATGTGGCTTGCCCAGCGTGACCTTCCCGCCGCCCGTGCCTGGTTCGACGCCGCCGTGGACCGCGTGCCGGCCTACGCCCCGGCGCTGGGTCACCGCGCCGAGGTCGACGCGGCCCTGGGTGCCCGCGACGCCGCCATCGATCTCCTGCGCCCCCTGGCGCTGTCCAGCGACGACCCCGAGTACGCGGCCACCCTCGCCGGCGTCCTCAGCGACGTCGGCCACCCTCACGAGGCCGAGCAATGGCGTATCAGCGCGGCGGCCCGCTACGACGAGCTCGCGGCACGCCATCCGGAGGCCTTCGTCGATCACGCCGCCGACTTCTGGCTGACCGTGGGTGGCGATCGGCTCAAAGGGCTCCAGTTGCGGAAATCACGCGAGCCGGGCAATCCACCGCACTGCCCGCCGCGTCATTCCGACCGACGCACGGCGTGCCGACCTCGGCACGTAGGACTGGATGTGCGGCCATGGACGACCGCTACGACCTTGTGGTGATCGGCGCCGGCCCGGCCGGGGAGGTCGCGGCTGCCTTCGGGCGCAAGGTGCTCATCGTCGAGCGGAACACGCCCGTCTGGGTGGTCGCGACCGCGCCCACCAAGGCTCTGCGCGAAGCCGCGCTCTACCCGACCGGCTACCGCCAGGAGGAGGTCTACGGGCGTCCGGGCGGCAGCGCCGCTGGAGGCGGTGATGCCAACCCTCGGCGCCAGAATCAAGCCGGATCCGGCTCTGAAGGACTCCGGGACACACCACGACGACGATCGCCCCACCGGCCACCCGTCCCTGCTTCGGCGCCGGGCGCAACGGCTCCACAATGGCCCATTCCGCATCGGTCAGGTCACCACGCGCCACAACACAAGCCGATCACATCCCTCGATCAACCTTCCGGCGGACACGCCCTGGCACAACCGCGGCCGCCGCTTGGCGGCAACTCAGAAGCTGATGTTCCCGTGAATGTCCCCGGCCTGGACCACCTTACCGGACACGTCTCCGGAGATCTGGTTGGTCACCCCGCCTTTTTCCGCGTGCTGCGTCCATCCCGAGCGCAGCGTTTCGGCGAACTCCGGATCGGCCTGTTCGGCGGCCTCGAGTCGTTCCGCGAGCACCCGGATCGGTCCCGCTTCCCGCGGCATCGCCTCGGCGGTTTCCAGCGCCTTGCCCGCCTCGGGATCCTTGCTGAACTTCTCCTTGACCAGGTCATACAACCCGGTTGCGGCCTTGGTGGCGATCGCGGTGGCAATGGAGATCAATATGGGTTCCGGCACACGTCCACGGTAGCAAAATCGCCTTCCTTGAATGGCTTCTACCTCCGTGAATCGTCTGGACCCATCCTCCCGGCAGAGGTTGGTGGCAGGAACTGCATCACCCGGCGCCCCATACCCGGCCGACTACTGGCCCGCGGCGAAGCCGCCGCGACCTACCCCGGCAGGCACGACCTCGCTACGGCTCTCACGAGCCTGGGCAAGGTCGCTGCCCACTCCGATTCCACCATCACCCGAATAGCGTTCAACACGGCCACGGCCTTCGTCAGGCAGCCGTCGACCTTCGGCGTTCTCAGGGTAGTCCTTGGGTAGTCCTGCCCTCCGTATCGAGCGCAAAGGCGCGCCCCAGTGCACCAAAGCCGCACAGATGCACCGAGGAATATGGCTGGAAGAACGCACTTGAGTTCACTCAGTAGCTGGTCGATGAGTGGAGCGAGCGGTCTCCGAGTCGATCAGGTCAGGGACATCACACGGGTACCAACGCAAGAGAACGCAAGAGGCGGTACCCCAAAGCGCGCCTGAGTCGGAGACTCCCAGAGGGAGGGCGTTAAGACAGGATGGATACGGGCGACAGACGCGAGAACACGATTGCCGGCGACGTGCACGGCTGGGCCGTACAGGCTGGCGTTGTGCACGGCGGGATTCACCTGCACAAGGCGCGACCGCGGAACTCGGTACCGCGGCAGATACTACCGGTTCCGGCATCGTTCACCGACCGCGAAAACGAGTTGGCCGAGCTTGACCGCCTGCTGCGCGTTGAGGAACGCCAAGGGCCGGGCCTGGTTGTCGTAGCCGGCTCGGGTGGGATCGGGAAGACCGCACTGGCCTCTCGATGGATAGCCGACAATGTCGCTCGTTTCCCTGACGGGCAGCTTTACGCCGATCTGGGGGGCTTTGGGATGTCTGCGCCCGCATCCCCTGCCGATGTACTCGGCCGGTTCCTGCGCGCACTCGGCGTGCCTGCCGACCAAATTCCGGTGGATCTCGCCGAACTGGCCGCGTTATATAGATCTGTGACCGCGGGCAAGTCGGTGGCCGTTCTGGCTGACGACGCCGATTCCGCGGCTCAGGTACGACCGTTGCTACCGGCGTCTTCGGCGAGTGTAGTGATCATCACGAGCCGGTGGCGCCTGGGTGGGCTTGCTCTTGACGGTGCGCGCGTCCTGGTGCTGCATCCTTTGAATCACGACGCGGCACTCAAGCTCCTGCAGCGGACTATCGGCAGCGACCGGGTCACGACCGAATCCGAACCAGCGCGTGAATTGGTCCGGCTTTGCGGAGGCTTGCCGATCGCGCTGGGTGTGGCCGCGGCACGGCTGTCGACGCGGCCACAGTGGCCGATCTCGCGTCTTGTCGACGTGCTGTCTGACGAGCGCCGCCGCCTCTCCGCCCTCGCGGTCGCCGACAAGGCCGTCGTCAAGGCGAGCTTCGATCTTTCCTACCGTGAACTGGCGACGAGCGCGGCGCGCGCCTACCGGTTGCTGAGCCTGCATCCGGGCCAGGAGTTCGGCTCCGCGGTCACGGCCGCCGCGGTCGATTTGCCGCCGCTCGCCGCGGAGGAAGCACTGGACGACCTCGTGAACGTGAGCCTGTTGACAGATATCGGACCCGACCGCTACCGGTTCCATGATCTGGCTCGTGTGCACGCACGCCAGCAGGCCGAAGACAACGACAGCAAGGCAGCGCGCACCGACTCGGTGCACCGCATCGTCGACTGGTATCTCGACAACGCCGTATCCGCCGATCTGGTCGCCATCCCGCTGAGGCCACGGATCGGTCCCCGGTTCCGGCGTCCCCGTAGTGAGCCATCACGGTTCACAAACGCGCCGACCGCGCTGGATTGGCTCGAGCAGGAGCTTGGGAATGTGGTCGAGGCGGGGCGAACCGCGGTCGCACACCACTGGTGGGAAGAAACCTGGCAGCTGTGTGAAGCACTTTGGAGTCTTTTCCTGTATCGCAAGCACTACCGCCAATGGATAATCACCCACGAATGGGGCATCGACGCCGCACGGCGGTGCGAGAACCCTCGCGCCGAAGCCCGGTTGCGCGTCCAACTTGGTTACGCATACCTCAATACCGAACGCTACGACGCTGCACGAGACTGTTTCACAGCCTCGCTGGACCTCGGCAGGTCCTGCGACGACCGAAGCGTTCAGGCGACGGCGTGGGAGCATCTGGGACTCGTCGCCCGCAGCACGGGAGATCTTCACGTAGCCGTCGCTCATTTCACCAAGGCACTGCACATCACCGAAAAGTTGAAGCAGCCTCGCGGTGTGACTCTGCACCTACGACGGTTAGGCGAGACGTTCGCCGAGCTCGGCCTTCCGCAGGAGGCCACATCCCATCTACAGCGTGCTGCGGACGTCGCCAAGCAGATCGACGACTCGGTGCTGCATGCCCGGGCACTGACGCGGCTCGGCAGCCTGAATCTCCGGTCAGGCCGTCCCCATGAGGCGTACGAAACCTTGGAGAAAGCCGCGGACATTCTTGGCAAATCCGGTGCGACCGCCTACTATGCCGAAGTTCTGGAAGCGCTTGGCGACGCGTGCCTGAGCACGGGTGACTTCACTTCCGCACGGGGTTACCTCGAACAGGCGTTGGGAATCTACGAACGGTCGGCCGATCCGAAGATACGGCGAGTCTCGGCTCGCCTCACTTCGATCCCTCCGCGGGGAGGTTCCGACCAAGCACATCCCGAACACACCCAGGAATAGCATCGCCGAGCGTACCTCAGCGCGGTCTCAGTACCGCTGTTCGTCGCTTGCGTCGTGGGTTCGCGGGCTTTCAGGCCGCGGCCATCGCGCACCCGGACGACGCACCGGCCTGGCCCGCAACCTGCCGCGGCCACGGTGCACCCGGGCAACGCGGCGAGGATCTCGTCGACGTGCGCCCACGCCTGCGCCGACGAGGACTGGGGCATGCCGACAACGATGTCGGCACGGATCAGCCAGGCGCGCCCAGCATGCGGCAACTGAGCGAGCACGACGTGGTCGCCGAGCTCCGTCTCGTCGCACCAGATCGAAAACTCCACGCCCGGCGCTGGCCGGCCGTGGTGTCTAGGAAACATGATTTTGCTCCCCCCGGGTGAGAACGACAGGAAGGGGCACCGGCGAGACCGGAACCCGGCGCGACGGCTCCGGAATACCGAGGATCCGGTACATCGCCCACCTCAGCACAATGCCCGACCTACCCGGCACGGAAGTAATCCGCTCGGCCAGGGCCGCGTACCGCTCCGGGGAATGCGCCGCGCGGGCGGCAACCAACTGCCCCAGAAGAGGCCGCGAAGTCTCCACCGTTGGCGCGAGCTGCCACAACAGCGCAGCGAGGCTTCCCGACCGGACATCGTGGATGGAGTCGGGATTGAGCAGTACCGGGACACCCAATGCCGCCGCGTACCGGGTAACCGAGCCTTGGTCCCCGATGACGCAGTCCGCGGCCACCAGCGCGGCCCGCCACCCGTCCTCCGGCGGGAGCAGCAGCAGGCCGGCATCAACCTGCCTGGCCAGCCAGGCGCGAATCTGCCACGGCCCGTGGGCGGCCCAGATCAACGGATGCAGCGCGACAGCCACGCGATACTCTTCACGTGGAAGCTGCGCCAGCAACTGTGGCAGCAAGCCCGGATTGCTGCCGAACAATGAGTGGCATGACCACGTCGAGCTGACCACGACCAGACGCTGGCCCGGTCCGACTTGCAGTGCGTCTCGATAACGTTCACGAAACGGGACGCTGGCCCGTAACCGGTCGAAGCAGATGTCACCCGCAACGAGAGCACAGGCCTCGGCCTCTGGACACTCCTCGCGCAGCTGGCTCGCATCGTCTTCGTGGGCGAGCACCACAGCCGCCGGCACCAACTCACCGTTGCGCACAAGAAGCTCACGCGGATGTTCGAACACCGGCCTGTAGGGCCCTCCCGGGATCGCGGGGCTCACCCGGGAGCGTTGCCCGCTCGTGCCGTGCGGCAGCACGATCACCGGCGCCGCTATCCTGTCGATATCGGTATAGCTGGAGGCCAGGGCCAGGTCAAAGCGCATCCGGAGTACCTGGTGCCACGGCAGCACCAGCCCGCCCCACCCACGTACGTAGTCCTCCACGCCATGCCACGCGTCCGAGGTGGTCGGCACGGTGAACAGGACCTGGATGCGATGATCCGCCTCGAGCAACGGCAGCACGTCCGCCAGCCGGCTGCCGGCAGTCATATGCGGTACCACGACCAGTACGGTGCGGCATCCCGTCCTGGTCAACCATCGCTCGGCCGCTGGGCTTCCGGGTGCCTTCACCCACGATGACACTGTCGCGTCCGTCATCCCCGCACCCCCATACCCCCGACCGACGCCCGTAAAGTCGTTGTCACGCCTGCCTCCACTCATCGCCTTTCTCCTGCGGCAAGCGTGACGGTTGAAGCATTCATTGCCCTGTCAGGCAATGAGTCAAAACCCTTTCACCGAGCCGGAAGACATGACAGATGCGTGTCAGGTATGCACCTCGCTGGAAAGATTCGCGTGAGTCTGCGAAACTGTTTAACGAGTGCGCGACCATGGAACACGTGGTACCTGGGGAGGGGATGTGTCTTGAGGCCGCACATCATGTTGGGATTTCTCGGTCCGACGGTCGTGCGGATGCACGGGCATTTGACCGAGCGATGGGGCCGTAGCCAGGACCATGCCGTGCTGGCGGTACTGCTTGCGCAGGTGGAACGACGGGTCGCGATCCCAACCCTGGTGGCTCAAGCCTGGCCCGACGAGAAGAATCCTCAGAACTCCGCGCCGACCTTGCACACCTACGCCAACCGGATCCGCGCCACATTGCGGGCAAGTGATTCGAGCGCGACCCTGGAGAACAACCGGGGCGCATACCAACTCCACGCCGACAGAAGATCGATAGATTATTACCAATTCACCGAATTGATCAGCTGCGCGCACCAGGCCGACGAAAATAATGATCACGATCAGGTGAGTGCTCTCATCGAAAACGCTATTTCGTTGTGGCGGGACACGCCACTCGCCGACGTGCACACCGAATGGGCGAGCAACTGGCGACGCTCGATCGTCGTCGATGAGTGGCTGCCCGCAAACGTCCTGCTCGTCGATGCCTATCTTGAACTCGGGCGCTTCGACCGCGCGACCCGTCGCCTCAACGAACTCCAACGCGAGCACCGTCTCCATCTCGGTCTTGCGCAGCGGCGACTGCGGCTGCTGCGGCTACAAGGCCGCGACCACGACGCCGCCGAGTACTACATGGCGACTCGCAAGAACCTGATCCGAGAGGGCGATCATGGAGCTGCCGAGGGTCTTCGTCACTATCACGACAGCATCGCGAAACCGTCGGCCCACCCGGCTCTGACGACCAAGGAAAGGGCGGTCCGAGCGGGCGCGCCGCCACGCCCACCGCGCCAACTGCCACAAGACGTCACAGCGCTTGCCGGCCGCCAAGACGTCTTGGCGGAGTTGGACGTCGTGACAGGCACGGGTGAAGGGCGGCCACACCCGACTGTTGTGGTCCTCACCGGGCCACCCGGGATCGGCAAGACCGCCACCGCTGTGCGCTGGGCCTATCGCTCGAGCCCTCATTTTCCGTTCGGGACCTTGTTCGCCGACCTGCGTGGCTTCTCCCCAAGCCCACCTCTGCAACCTGCGGACGTAGTGGACAGCTTCCTGGCAGCCCTCGACTACCCCGCCGAGCGAATCATCAGCGCTGCCGGCCGTGCCGAGAAGCTCCGGTCCTTGCTGGCAGAGCGTCCCATGCTCGTCGTTCTCGATAACGCCGCCGACTCCACCCATGTCACACCCTTGTTGGGCCTTTTGGCCACCTGCGTCGTCATCGTCACCAGCCGACGGCGACTTGGCTCGCTCACCGCCCGCTACAGCGGGCCGACCCTCACCCTCGATCGCCTCCCTCTCGGTGTCGCGACCGACATGGTCACCGCTCGTATTGGACCTCGCGCCCACCACGAACCGGATACAGCCCGCGAAATCGCCCGGCTCTGTGATGGCTTACCCCTGGCGCTCACCTTGATGGCAGAACGGGCAGCCAGCCGCGCAGGCGCCCGGCTTCGAGACCTGGTCACGCAACTCAGCGACCGCGACGTACTGCTCAACCTTGGCGAAGACAGCGACGCCCTCACCGAAAGCCTGGCAGCCGCCTTTTCCTGCTCCTACACTTCGCTTGCCGGCCCCGAACAACGACTGTTTGGCCTGCTGGGCCTGCACCCCACCAGCGACATCAGTGTGCATGCCGCTGCCGCCCTCCTCGGCGAAACCCCCGCGCGCACACGACGTAGTTTGGACAAGCTTCTCGGCGCACACCTTCTCGAGCAACGAAGCGACCTCGGCCACTACCAGCTCCACGATCTCCTGTACGCATATGCCGAGAAAGTAGGTTCTGACGAAGAGAGCCGTGAAGCCGGGCAGCGGCTTGTCGAATTCTACCTACAGACGGCGGCCAACGCCCACTCCACGGTATTTCCCCATCGACCCGGACCACCTCTTCCACCGATCACCCCCGGCTACACCCCGATCACCTTCAACGAGGAATCCGAAGCCGAGCACTGGTGCCTGCGCGAGCGCGCCAACCTGACCGCGGTGGTGGGCTACGCCGCCAAGAATGGCATGGACCAATATGCTTGGCTTCTCCCCCACGCCACACTCTTCATTCTTGATCGTTTCGGCCACTACGAGACGGCTGTCTCCGGCCTCGAGGTCGCTGCCATGGCAGCAGCACGGTGTGGCGACGTCGAGGCAGAAGCTTCAACCCTGAACGATCTCGGCCAGATAAAGATGCTTCAAGGAGACCATGACGCCGCGGGCCGGTACTTGCGCAGGTCACTCGACCTGGCCACCCGTCACCGCAGCGCGACTGGCGTGTTGACGGCGCTGCTCAACACCGCCCGCTGTGAACGCGAGCTCCACCGTCTCGACGAGGCCATCAAACTCTTGAAGGAGTGTGACATCCTCGCCCGCACCATCGCGGACGCCGGTCGAGAGGCAACGGTCGCCTACCAGCTCGGCGAAGCGCTGCGAGAAAAACTCGACCGCTCAGGCGCCCAGCGTCAATTCGAGCGCGCTCTAACCTCACACGAAAAAGTAGGGGACATCGTCGGCCAAGTCGAAACCTTCGCCGCTCTCGCAGATCTCGCTTGCGATCAAGACAGCTATTCCGAAGCCGACCGACACATCCGCCAAGCAAGCGAGCTCCTCAACCGGTGCCACGACACAAGCGCACGTATCCACGTCTCCACCGTCCTTGCCCGCCTCCGCCACGCGCAGAACCGCCCCGTCGAAGCGATCCAGCATGCCGAGAATGCCATCGCCCTGGCACGCGAAGCCCGCAGCACCCTCAGCCACGCAACCGCCCTGGAACGAATCGGCGAGATCTACCACGATCAAGGCGAACATCACCGAGCACACCAAGCTTGGGCCTCGGCCCACGCGTTGTTCACTGGCCGCGGCCACCCGGACGATGCGCGACGAGTCGGCCAGCGCCTGCGCGAAACAGGCAACGGACCCTCCTTCATACCCTTGGCAAGGGAGAGCGGGTGGGCCAGCACCCATCCTGACAGGAGCAACCCGAATACCAAGAATCCTGGCCGGGAGAAGCACAGGGGATGAATCCGCCCGCGATGCACACTTTTCCCGGCATCCAGACCCGGATAAGCGCTCCTCAACCGGGTAAGCGCTCCTCAATCTGTCAGGCACACCGAGCAACGGCTTAAGCGGCCATACTCGGCACGCGGAGACCGAGCGGCACCGAACCTATCCAGTCGCTCGAATGTCTGCAAAAAGAACACATCTGCGTAATTGAGACCCGAGCGTGGACCTTCCACGTGACCCCGTCGCAGGGGCAAAGCACAAGAGACTCTCATCGCCCCCAGAATGAGTGACAGGTATAACGCACAGTTACACTGACGACTCAAACATGAAGCTGTTTCAGCTTAACGAACCCGATGGAGTGAACAACCCTCCCGACCAGTGAGACATGGGTTCGCACATAGTAGCAGCAACTGACGGATGGCCAAAAGAGTACCCCCCATCGCACCCCTGCGCACCCCTGATGTACGTTGCTCCACATTAGACATGCCACTGTCCGACGGTGGCCAAGACAACTGAATGCACGAACCCCGAGAGGAAAACAGTGCGTGGCATTGTTGCTCGTTATGTCGTGATGGCAGCCCTTGTCTCACCCGTGATCGCCGAATGGTGGAAATACGTCCAGCGATAGAATCATCTTGGCGGTCGACGCTCAGCCCGGATCCACCGAGTCGGTTTCGGTTGAGGGTTGGAAATGAGGGCGCGGGTGCTGCCTGATCTGGGATGATCGATTTTGCTGGGGGACCGATTGCCTGGTTGGGAGGAGCACCCGGGAGATGCAATCATCGCATGCCGCTGGCGCGGTGGATGTTGTGTTCGACGATCCGAACTTGATCGCTGATGCGGGGCTGGTGCCCGTGGTGGCGTTGGCCGAGCAGATCGGCCTGCCCGGATTGGTCGGCGAGCACGTGGTGATCAACGGAGCGGCCAATGGTGCGGGGGCGAACCCGGCGGCAAAGGTGATGTCGCTGATGGCTGGGATGGTTGCCGGGGCGGACTCCATCGAGGACGTGGACCGGCTGCGGCATGCCGGTAACAACGTAGTGTTCGACGAGATTCGTGCTCCCTTCTGGGCACGGTTCTTCGGGCGTTCACCCATGGGCATGTGCAGCAGCTGAACGCGGTGCTGCGCCAGTCGTTGGTCGCCTTGGCTGGGCGGGTCCCGCTGTTGCCGAGTGCCGAGGAGGTGGTGTTCGTGGACCTGGACTCCACGCACCGGCAGGTCTACGGGTATGCCAAGCAGGGCGCGAGGGTGGGCCGGTTGAAAGGCAAGAAGACCCTGCATCCGCTGATCGCTACCGCCTCGACCCCTGATCGCCCGTCCGGTGATGGTGGCGGTCCGGCTCCGGCGGGGCAAGGCCGCTCGACGTGCGCGGGGCGGCCCGGTTGCTGGCCGAAGCCCTGACCACTGTGCGGGCGATCGCCTCGACCGCGCGGATCGTGGTGCGCGGACTCCAAGTTCTACACCGCCGACGTCGTGGCCACCGCGGCCCGTTATGGCGCGGCGGTGTCGTTGACCACCGGTTCCAACCCGAGCGTGAACACCGCCATCACCCAGATCCCCGACACCGCCTGGACGGCGATCCACTACCCGCATGCCTTCGTCGATGAGGAAACCGGGGAACTGGTCTCCGATGCCGAGGTCGCCGAGATCCCCGACACGGCGTTCACGTCCCGTCCCGCCAGACAGCACGCTGACGGCTGGTTGATCGTACGGCGGGTCAAACACCTCAACCCCAAGGCCGACGCCGCACAGGACGGGCTATTCGACGTGTGGCGCCACCACGCGGTATTCGTCACCAGCCAGGTCGAGATGCTGCAGGCCGAAAGCCAGCACCGTGATCACGCGATCATCGAACAAGTCATCGCCGACGCCGCCGCCAGCGCCCTGACCCACTTGCCGTCGGGCTCGTTCAACGCCAACGCCGCCTGGACGGTGCTCTGGGCAATCGCGCACAACCTCACCCGCGCCGCCGGCTGCCTGGCCGGCGCATTTCACGCCCACGCCACCACCGCGACCATCCGCGCGCACCTGATCAACGTGCCCACCCGACTGGCCCGCTCCGCTCGCCGACTCACCCTGCACCTACCCAAACCCTGGCCCCGGCAACCGGCCTGGCAGACCCTGCACACCGCCCTCGCCCACGCACTTCGACAACCCGCAGCCTGATCCCTGCCCACCACGCCCCCAAGGGGCCCAACCGGAGACCACAGTGGACAAGCCGGACACGCAGACCGGCGGATGGCACATGCCCACACACCACCGAGGCCAACCGAAGATCAACAAGCCACCAGAAATGATCAAGCCAATTCAAACGGTGGATCCGGGCTGAATACCAGGTGGTGTGGCGCCGTTGCGGTGGCTGTGGGCATGTCAGCGAACCGACCGCCACGGATGTGCCCCGCGAGATCACACCCGTCACCGGCGCCGGCACTGACGGCGCATATTCGAGTGAGTCTGCCGTGGCCTCGGAATCGGGTGAGGAGGCTGAGCCCGCCGCTGCCGGTGGATCGGGCGATGGCACCGATCCGGGTGTGGCACTGATGTTGCGTCCGGGTTCGCCGGTGCGGATCGGGCCGTATACCACTGCGCTGGCGACGTTGCTGACCTGTGGGCATTACCTGCCGATCGGGCGCGCCACCTCGCTGTTGGCGGCGATGTCCGGGATCGGGGTATCCACCGGGTTCATGGCCGGGGCCCGCCGCAGAGCCGCCGCTGTGCTGGACACCGTGTTCCTGCCCCATATGCGTGAGCTGCTGCGCACCGCGCCGGTGCTCCACGTCGACGAGACCACCGGCCGGGCCGCCGGGGCCCTGGCGTATGTGCACATCGCGTGCACCGAATACCTGGCCGCGCGAGGACCTCGGTTGGGCGATGTGGGTTCTCGACGGCGTCCGGCTTGACCTCGGGCGAGTCTTCATTGTGGTGATCCGCGGCGAGCAGGAGATCGTGGAAGGGCGTCAGCCTTGCCAGCGGGTGCAGGAGTCCGCTGCGGCGCTCGATCAGGCGGGTGCGGGCTAGCAGGTCGACGAGCTCAGGTGCTAGCGGGATGTCGCTGAGGTGGATCGGCTGCCCCAGGAGCAGCAGGCGGACTAACGCGTTCAGCGCGTCCTGCTCGCCAAGCGCTATTCGTGCCAGGCTGGGCGCATGCCCGGCTGGCGGCAATGCAGAGGTTTCCGGGAGGGCAAGACGGTCCCGAACGGCGGCTTCGTCGTATCCGGCCGCGGCGAGTCCAGCGCGCAGACGTGGCAAATGTTCGCCTGGGCAAGGCATTGGACTGGCCGTCATGATCGGTCGCCATCGCTTGGCAGTCGATCAATGGTCTGGCTTGATGGCGGGGCGACGAGATGGAACCAGGCGATCGCCTGTCCCTTGCTGACCTCGACGATGGAGTCGCCGTGCGGCGCGCGAGCGATGACGTTCAGGGCGGCCATCGCGTAGGTCTGGCGACCGATGTCGCGGCTTCGGGTAGGGACGAAGTACTCCATGCCGGCCATCACGTCGAGCTGATCCGTCGCGATCCTCGGGTCGTCGAGAAGCTGCTGGTTTGGGATCGGGCCTTGATAGAGCAGGTGGCCTTTGGGAAAGAAGACCACGAGACCCGTGCTGATCTTGACGTACTCGGAGCCGGCGATCCAGCTCGCTACGAAGCCAGACTCGGTTCCGTGCCAGGGGTCGCCGCCGACCCGGACGCGGCCGTAGGCACTGCTCTCAGGCTGGAAGTCCCGCCACTTCAGTCCGGGGTCCTCGCGCTGCATGGTGATCCGGCCGGGTGCGCGCACGATGTGGCCGAATCGCGACAGCACCCGCACGGGTCCGCAGTCGGCCGGGCGAACCTCCCGGCCAGAGGCGACATACGCGCGTTGGAGTTCCGTGCCGCGCAACCTGTCGGCACCTGCGGTGCGATGCCCGTAGGCGAGGTCAAGGGGCTCGGGCGGGTAGGCACCGGCCTCCTTCGACTTGATGTTGTCGAACGCCCAATACATGTCAGAGGCTCCCGTCTGCTTCGCTGGCTCCTCGGGGCTGGGAAGATGGGGTCGGGCCGCTCGGTGAGCCGGTTTGCCTGTGATGCCGCGAGAGCTCGAATGTCAGAATGGCGATGGGGGTCTGCTCCGGGACTACGGTTTGTGCCACGCTGGTGGGTGTCCGCTGCGGGAGCACGTGTGTCAGTTTCGTCTTTTCCCGTGGCCTCTCCGGGCGGCCCGCCCTTAGTCGGTCGGATGCAGGGCGGTAGGTATGGGAAAGGCTGAGGCGCGCGACGAGGTGTTGTACCTGCGTGCGGCGGGTGTGGATGTCGGCAAATGGTTCGTGGTGGCGTGTGTGCGCATTCCGGATCCGCAGCGGGCGGGCCGGTGGCTGCTGGAGACCGAGCGGTTCGACACCACGACCGGGCCATCCGGCAGTTGCGGGACTGGCTGACCGACCGCCGGGTCGAGGTCATCGCGTTGGAGGCCACGTCGGACTACTGGCGGGCGGTGTACTACCCGCTGCAGGACGCCGGTTTGAACCTGATGCTGGTCAATCCCGCGCACCTGCGCGGGATCCGGGGCCGCAAGACCGACCCGTCGGACGCGGCGTTTCTGGCCCGCGCCGCCGCCTCGGGGATGGTGATGGCCTCGTTCGTGCCCCAGCGCGCGATCCGCGAGTTGCGGGAGCTGACCCGGCGGCGCACCGAGATCCGTGCCGACCGCGGCCGGGAGATCCAGCGGCTGGAAAAGGAACTCGAGGACAGCGCACTCAAACTGACCAGCGTCCTGTCCGACGTCACCGGGGTGAGTTCCCGGCGCATCCTGGCCGCGCTGATCGACGGCGAACGCGACCCCGCCCAGCTGGCCGAGCTGGCCGTCAGCCACGCCCGCGCCAAGATCCCCGCCCTGTCCCAGGCGCTGGAGGGCACCTTCACCGACCACCACGCGTTCATGTGCCGCCACTTCCTCAACCAGATCGACCATCTGGCCGCGCTGGTGGCCGAACTGGACGCGCGGATCGCCGAGTTGCTGCGCGACCGGGACTCCGACCTGGCCAACCTCGATACCATCCCCGGCATCGGGCGCACCGCCGCCGAGATCATCATCTCCGAAACCGGCGGAGACATGGCCCCCTTTGCCACCGCCGGGCACCTGGCCTCCTGGATCGGGGTGTGCCCCGGCGTCAACGAATCCGCCGGGGTGAACAAGTCCGGCCACACCCGGCACGGCAACGCCAACCTCAAACGCATCCTGGGCACCGCCGCCATGGCCGCGATCAAACAGAAAGACTCCTACTACGCCGTCTACTACCGGCGCATCGCCGCCCGCCGCGGCCGGCAACGCGCCCTCGTCACCGTCATGCACAAACTCGTCATCGCCCTCTGGCACGTCCTCACCGACAACGTCGCCCACCGCGACCTCGGCGCAGACAACGTCACCCGCCGCGACCCCCAACGCACCATGCGCCAGATCATCAAACAAGCCAACGCCATCGGCATGACCGTCCGTTTCGACCCGATCCCGGCCTGACGCCACAACCAGATCACCACCTCTTGAGCAGCGCGTCACGTTCATCTTCGTGTCAGGCCCCACCCGCCGCTGCTCGCAGCCTCGGGCCGAAGCTGGACCACCCGCCGGTGACGTGCCACGTCTCGGCGTCGGGTACCACCACCCGCACGACCGAGATGCCGGGCCATCCGCGGAACTCGATATAGGCCACGTCGGATAGCCCGGCGTCCGCGCAGCGCTTCACCAGATTGTCGAGTCCAGGCTCGACGGTACGGTCCTCGTACGGCACTGCCTGCGCGCCCGGGGTCGCTAGCCAGTGGTGTTCGGGAACGTGGTCCAGCCGTTGCTTCTCCACCTCGTGCCGATCCTCTCGCGCGCCTTGAAGATCGGTCGCGCGAGTCTGGGCGAGCTCCAGCAACGCCGCCTCCAGCGCGGCTGCACTACTCGTGCGGACGGCGTAGCCAGCGCAACCAAGGTGGCGGGTGAAGTCGGCCTCCTGAACTGCGGCGACGCCGTATGCCGGCAGGTCGAAGTCGTTGGGCAGCATCTTGACAACGAGGTCCAAGCCAACCGCCTTGTAGCAGAGCACAATCTCCCGTGCGGTCTCCGGGAGGCTGTCGAGCTCGATGGTGACGGCCAAGTCGATGTTGTCCGCGAACCGTCCGAGTGTCGAGGTGGCGAGTCCGAAACGCTCTGCGACAGCGGCCAGGAAGCGGAACCCGAGATGGGACGCGCGAACCTCGGCGCAGGAGATAACGTCCCGCTCGATCACTTCGGCCAAGCCGTGCGCCAGCGCATCCTCCAGGCGAAACGAGGCGGCAAGCCCGTTGGAGGTCGACAGCAGGAACGGGCTTGGCGGAAGACCAGGGGGTCTGCGCCCGTTGAAACACAAGTCGGCGGGCACCATCACGGGCCCGCGGTCGCCGGTGAGTTTCGTGGCCTCGACCCAGACCTGGGGGTCGTCGGCTGCCACGTTCTCCCGCCGGCGATAGGTGAACCGGCCGGGGTCCCACACGTCGTGCGTCCGCTTTAGGACCGCCGGGGTCTCGGTGACCCAACCTGCCTCGGGCGGCCAGACTGCCCCACTCCGTTCCAGGCATTCCATGATCGCGGTCACTCGTGCCTGCGACTGGCTCCGACCTTTCCCGCTGTAAACCCAGATCACGTCAGAAGTACCCGGTTTGGTCGCGCTGGCGGTCGGCACGCCTGGGGTGTCCATGCCGCTCGTGTCAGCGAGACGGCTGATGCCGAATTCATCAAGACGAGGAAGAAGCTGCTGTTCCCGGGCTTCCCACTGCTCGTCGGTTGGGCGGCTCATTGCGCCACCACCGAGGTTGTGAGGTGCCGGACGAGCGCGAGCGCATCCTGCCGCTTGACGTCGCTGCGTAGGAGGTGATCGATCGCCGGTTCGGTCAAACCGGCTGACATCGCCAGGTCCCGGCATAGGGCGCTCGTCCGCAGTTCGAAGTGCACGGCCCGCAGCCCGTCGATGATGGACCGGGCCTGCGGCTGAGTCACCTGGTTCGCTGCGACGAGTTGGTCAAGCCCGAAGCGGACGTTCGCGAGGAACAGACCCGTGCCTTCGTTGGTGCGTGGATCCAACGTGGCCACCAACTCGTCGTCGTAGGTGATCGTGCGATCAACGACGCGGTCGTACACCCACCCGAAGCCGTTCATGCCATGGTTGCGCAACTCCGCCGCGCGCAAGGCGCCAAGGCTGGAACACCCCCAGACCTCGTGTCCTCGGGCCACCAGCTCGAAGACCTCGGTGGGCGAGGGAGGGTGCTGTCGGATGAGGTAGCCGTCCACAAGCACGACCCTGACGTCCGGATCCAGATCCAGTTTGTCGAGATCGCCACGGCTTGCTGGCGGATACCAAATCAGTCCGTTCGCGTCCGGTCGGGCGGAAGGCGGTAGCGAGGGGCCGACGAACACGACCACACGCAACTCTCGAGGACCCTGCGGCGGCATTCAGCGCACCAGCGGGTTCATCTGCTGCCGATACGGGGAGCGGCGGAAGTTCAGCGCAAACGCGGCGCGTGCACTCGCGCCTGCCATCGGGCCCGAGCGATGCACCGCATAGGAATGGTGCACCACTGCGCCACCGGCCGGCACCGGCGCCGACCGGAACTCGAAACCGGAATCGTCGACCAGTTCCGCGCCGAAGTTCTGCACGTCCGATACTCGATGCATGAGCAGTTCACCCACCGGCGGCTGCGGCTTCGCGTATTGCAGGACTGCGTCGTCCTCGGTGACGTCCGTGAGCGCGATCCAGAACGTGATGGCCAGCTCGTCGCCGAAATGGTCCCGGTAGAAGATCTGATCCTGGTGCGGCGGCGTGGCCTCAGAGTTCGCGGCTGGTTTGGCGAAATACTCGGTCAGGAACGGGACACACCGAGACTCCAGCAGTACCTCAGCCGTGTGCTGCAACTCCGGCAGGCGGGTCAGGTCGAACAGCAGGTCGCTGTGGCGATCGAGGTAGTGCATGCTCAGCACTCGCCCATCGCTGTCGCGCGAGATGACCGTGCCCTCGGGCTGTCCGTACAACTCGCTGGACAGCCGCTCTGCCTCCTGGCGGAGGGCATCCAGCAAGGCCGGTTGCGCGAAGTGCTGGAGCACCTTGTGGCCGGCCAGGTGCAGCTCGTCTCGGATCCCGTCGAGGCCCTCATCCCGGGGGAGGCAGAGGTCGTCAGTCTTTGGCTGGTACATACAGCGTCGGCCTCCTCCACAACTCCAGGTCAGCCGTCGCGAGCTCGCGAATCGGCAGCTCAGTGATGGTGCTGGCTTCCAGGATGTGGGCCGACGACCACACCACCTGCACCGGATGGTCTGGTCCGTACAGGGGTGCCAGCAGGTCGATCAATGGGCGCAGCGCCCCCTGGTCGGGGTCACCGCTGATGACGGCGCGGTTGAGCGTCGAGGCGAGTTGGAACAGCAGCAGCGGGACCTGGGGATTCGGCGTCCAGCCGGCCTTCAGCAGCGTGGTCGTGTCGAAGATCTGGACGCCATAGCCGTAGTCGATGCGCAGGTCGCACAGCAGGGTGTCGAACGAACTCACCGCGGGCAATACCGACACCCGCAGGTCGTGTTGTTCGGCCAGGTCGAGGGTGTATTCGGTGGCGCTGACCAGAAACAACGGGTGGCCGTGGACGAGGAAGGCGACGGGGGCCGACTCGCGGGCTGCTTCCACCAGGCGACGCGAGATCTCGTGGTACACGTCGTCGCGGAGTGTCTGGCCGTTGTAGAGCGGGGCGAGATCTTCGACGTCAGCGCAATGCTCGCGAACCGAGTCGATCACGCCTTGATCGGAATGGAGCACAAGGACGCGTCGGCAGGCGCGCAACGCCTGCACGGTCTCCACGGTGAAGTGCAATGTCCCCTTGACGCCGCTGCCGAGCAGGTAGATGGAGGTTTTGCGCACCGACGGGTGTCCCTTGTTCGATGGTCCGGACGCAAACGACCGGGCAGCGCGGGCGGCCACGCTCCCCGGTCGTGGGGGAAGTCAGACTGCGGGCTCGACGTCTTCGCCGGTCCAGAACTTGTTGCCGTTGTCCATCAGGAAGGCCCGGAAACGCCGCACGTCGACGCCCCACTCCTCCAGCGCCACACGGCGCATCGTGCTCAGTGCGGTCTTCTCGTCCTCCGTCAGGCCAGAGTCCTTGAGCGCGGCCTCCGGATCGGCGAGCAGCAGCTCGCGGAACTTGATATCCTCGGCTGCGCGGGACAGGACCGCTTCGACGCGCTCCTTGGCTTCTGCGTCGAGCTGCGGTACGGATGAACTCACGAGATACCTCCTGACCTCGTTCGGGGCACTGTGTGCGACTACCAAACCTATGGGGGGACGCGGAGGGGAGCACAGGTGCAGACGGGTGATCGTCTGCTATACGCAGAGTGCCCACCTTTGGTCTGAACGAATGGGTCCTTCAACAAAGGTGTTAGCGAAGACGCCATCAGGGCGGGGCCGGGTCGAAGCGGCTTGCCCTGTGGTTTGTCGACGTCAGGCGACCGGCCGCCGTGATCGTGTGACGGCGGAGGAGCCCGTCTGCCGGGGCCACGGTAGTCTGCTAGAGCCCTGGTCAGGAGGATGGCCATCGTCGATGGCGACCGTTAAAGCCGAAATCTGGATGGATGATGCATCGTTACCGGTCTCATACGTGCGGCGAGCTGCGTACCACGGACGTCGACAGCAACGTGCGGCTGTCGGGGTGGCTGCACAACCGGCGAGATCTTGGTGGCGTCATCTTCGTTGACCTTCGTGACAACTCCGGCATCGTCCAGCTTGTCGTGCGGTCGGACTCGGCCGCGTATGAGCCGCTGAGCAACCTGCCCAAGGAGACCGTCCTCCGTGCCGACGGGCGCGCGCTGCGCCGCGAGGCCGAGAACGTCAACCCGGACCTCCCGACGGGTGAGATCGAGGTTCAGGTCAGCGAGATCGAGGTGCTCGGCAGCTGTGACCCGCTGCCGTTCAGTGTGTTCCCCGAAGAGAAGGTGAACGAGGAGACCCGCCTCACCTACCGCTTCCTCGATCTTCGTCGCCAGCGGATGCACCGCAACATCCAGTTGCGTTCCGCTGTCATCGCCACCATCCGGCAGAAGATGACCGAACGAGGCTTCCTCGATCTGCAAACCCCCATCCTGTCGGCAACGAGCCCTGAGGGCGCGCGTGACTTCCTCGTCCCGTCCCGGCTACACCCCGGCAAGTTCTATGCGCTGCCACAGGCTCCCCAGCAGTTCAAGCAGCTGTTGATGGTCTCCGGATTCGACCGCTACTTCCAGATCGCGCCCTGTTTCCGTGACGAGGACAGCCGCGCCGACCGTTCGCCCGGCGAGTTCTACCAGCTCGACGTCGAGATGAGCTTCGCCGAGCAGGAAGACGTCTTCCAGGTCATCGAGCAGGTGTTCGTCGAGCTGTTCACCGAGTTCGCGCCCGACCGGGAGACCACCTCGCCGTTCCCGCGCATCACCTACCGCGATGCGCTGGCGCGCTACGGCACCGACAAACCCGACCTGCGCGCCAAGCTCGAACTCGTCGACGTCTCACACCTGTTCCGCGACAGCGAATTCCGCGCCTTTGCGGGCAAGCACGTGCGGGCACTGCCCGTTCCCGGCTGCGGCGGTAAGCCACGGTCGTTCTTCGACCAAATGGGCGCGTTTGCCGTCGAGCAGGGTGCTCAGGGCCTGGCGTGGGTGCGGATCGACGACAACGGACAGCTCACCGGGCCCATCGCGAAGTTCCTCACCGAGAACGTGACGCAGCAGCTCATCGCCGAGGTCAAGGGCGAACCCGGGACCGCGGTGTTCTTCGGCGCAGGTGACGAGTCCGATGTCGCCAAGATCATGGGCGAGGTCCGCGTTGAAGCGGCCAAGCGCGCCGACCTCTTCGAGGAAGGCGCATTCCGGTTCTGCTGGATCGTCGACTTTCCAATGTACGAAAAGAACGACGACGGCGAGATCGAGTTCAGCCACAACCCCTTCTCCATGCCCCAAGGCGGCCTGGAAGCTCTCAAGACTCAGGACCCATTGGAGATCCTTGCCTGGCAGTACGACATCGTCTGCAACGGCGTCGAGCTGTCCTCCGGCGCCGTTCGTAACCACAGCCCGGAAGTCATGTACGAGGCCTTCCGGATAGCCGGCTACAGCAAGGAACGCGTCGACGAAGAGTTCGGCGGGATGGTGCGTGCTTTCCATTACGGAGCACCGCCCCACGCGGGTATCGCCCCTGGCGTCGATCGCATCGTCATGCTGCTCGCCGACGAACCCAACATTCGGGAAACCATCGCCTTCCCTCTCAATCAGAATGCCCAGGACCTGCTCATGGGCGCGCCCAGCGAGGTCGAGGAGACCAGGCTCAAGGAACTCAACCTGAGCCTGCGAAAGCCACCGGGCAAGGGCAACCAAGCACGGTACTAAGAAGGCTGTAAGTTTCTGGACTTTTTCTTGAATCGGTGGCATAATTGGCGTATGGCGAAGAAAGGGCGTAGGGCGACCGAGCAAGAGCGGATTCGGGCGGTTCAGCTCATGGAGGAGGGTCAGTCTCCGGAATTGGTGGCTGAGTTTCTTGGGGTGAGTCGTTCGTAAGCATTCAGGTGGATTGTTGATCTTGCGCGTGTCGGTGCGTGACAGCAGGGTTGTGTTCGGTGATGATCTCGGACTGTGTCTGGGGTGGAGGAGCTCTCGCGCGAGGAGCTGATCGGTGTTGTGCGGGAGCAGGCCGTGCTGATCGCGCAGTTGCGTGAGGCGAACACCGCGTTGGAGGAACGGGTGCGGTGGCTGGAACGGCAGGTTTCGCGTAATAGCGGGAATTCCTCGATGCCGCCCTCCAGTGATGATCTGCCGGGCCGGACGAAACCCGCGCCGAAGCGGGCGAAGAACTCGGGACGTCAGCGCGGCAAGCAGAAAGGGGCCGCAGGCAACGCACTGGCGTGGGTCGGCGATCCGGATGAGACGGTGCCGCACCGTCCGGAAGGGTGCTGCGGGTGTGGGGCGGACCTGGCCGGCGCACATGATGTGGGTATCGAGCGGTCCTGTCAGGTGCATGATCTGCCCGAGATCACCATCAAGGTGTGGCAGCACGACGTGTACCGGGTGCGCTGCGGTTGCGGCGCCGAACACGTCGGGCGGCTGCCGGAGGAGGTGTCGGCGGCGCCGTCCAGTTACGGGGTGAACCTGAGGTCGCTGGCGGTGTATTTGCTGGTC
>NZ_DATELF010000143.1:0-62452 GCF_035276945.1 Amycolatopsis sp.
GCGAGGATCGCAACGCTGTCCCACCCGCCACACAGGTGAGCGTCTTGGGCAGCGTCGGCTCCCCGGAGCCGGCGAGGATCGCAACACCGTCGTGAACGTGGACTTTTCGGTGATGCCGGTGCAGCGTCGGCTCCCCGGAGCCGGCGAGGATCGCAACACCTCGGTTTCGGGCACGAGCCGCACGGCGTCGAAGGCAGCGTCGGCTCCCCGGAGCCGGCGAGGATCGCAACTGCAGCAGGTCGACGGTGCCGGGCGATCCGCCGGCGGCGCAGCGTCGGCTCCCCGGAGCCGGCGAGGATCGCAACGAGCCACAGTGGATGTGCTGGGACCCCGATCGTGAGGGCAGCGTCGGCTCCCCGGAGCCGGCGAGGATCGCAACACCGTGGTGCGGGACGAGTGGCGCGACAACACCGGGCAGCGTCGGCTCCCCGGAGCCGGCGAGGATCGCAACTCACCAAGATCAGCGACGGCCAGTTCCAGCAGCTCGCAGCGTCGGCTCCCTGGAGCCGGCGAGGATCACAACTACCAGGGGCGCCAGGATCCGGAATTGTTCAGCCGCAGCGTCGGCTCCCCGGAGCCGGCGAGGATCACAACTCGCCAGTTCATCACGTCTCCAGTTCCTTGATCAAAGCAGCGTCGGGCCCCCGGAGCCGACGAGGATCGCAACACCGACTGGCGGCAGCTACCCGCCACCTCCGACGGCAGCGTCGACTCCCCAGCGCCGACCCGGATCGCGACGGGAGGTTGGCGCTACTGTCGGCACACTCCACGACGCCCTCGTCAGCCCGCAAGCCTGGGCAGGCTTGTCACCCAATCGAGTGAAAACAGCCCGGAGGATCATGTCCAGGCCTCCGAGGCGCTCCGTTTTGTCGGTGCTCTCCTGTATCCCTCTTTCCGCCGAGTCAGGGTCGCGAGACCAAGCTCGGCCATGCCGGGCCGATCGAGTAGATCTGTAACGGGAAGGGCGTCGTTCTCGTTTTGTCGGTGGGTCCCGGTAGGTTTCCGTGCTTGTTGGAAGGGAACGGCTTGAGGGGGTTGAGTGTGGGCGCACAGCAGCAGTAAACGTGCTGGTCAATGGCATCCGTTGGCTGCACATGTTCGGTCGACAGCGGCGCTGGCTCGTCAGTTCGCGGAGCCCTTCGGCGCGGGCGATCTGGCATCGGCATTGGGACTTGTCCATGACGCCGGTAAGGCATCGTGTGAGTGGCAAGCCGGGTTGGCCCGCGTTGCTGATACCGGCCGCAGGGTCGGCATCGATCACAAGACTTTGGGGACTGAACTACTGTTTCCGCGGGCTGGAGCGGCAGCGTTGGCTGTGTTGGGGCACCACGGTGGACTCGGAAGACCTCGGGACCTCGAGCCGCTTAGTCATGGTCCTTCTGATCGGGATGCATTGGAGCGGTTCCTTGACATCGTTCCCGAAGCCCGTGAACTCCAGGCTGGTCCTGCACTGATTCCTCCTGCCTGGCGGACGGACCCTCTCGTGGCCGAGATGGGAATTCGGCTGACCTTCTCGGCTCTGGTGGATGCCGATCATCTCGACACAGGTGCGCATTTCGACGATCTTTCGATTCCTCGCGTGGCTGATCCCGCCGACATGCCTGCGCTGGTTCGGCGCTTCGAGGCAAACCGCCTCGCGATGCTGGCGGGCCGGAAACCGTCTAGCGTGGATGAAGTTCGGGCCGAACTGTATGAGTCGGTGGTGCGCCAGGCGATCGAGGAGCCGGGGGTGTATCGGCTACCGGCTCCGACGGGTTCGGGCAAGACCCTGACCGGCGGCGGGTTCGCCTTGCATCACGCGGCCGAGCATGGCAAAGCGCGAGTGATCGTTGCGGTTCCGTTTACCACGATCACAGAGCAGAACGCCCGAGTTTATCGGCAGTTGCTGGGTGACGAGGGAGTATTGGAGCATCACTCCAATACCGAAGTAGACGACAACCGCCTGCGGTTGGCTGCGGAGAACTGGGACGCGCCGTTCATCATGACGACAACGGTGCAACTGTTCGACTCGTTGTTCGGGCGGAAGCCGGCGCGGTCGCGAAAGCTGCATCGGTTGGTGAACTCGGTGGTCGTGTTGGACGAGGTGCAGGCGCTCCCGGTGCCGCTGCTGCTGCCGATTCTGGACGGGCTGCGGGTGTTGTCCCAGCACTTCGGCACGACGGTGCTGCTTGCCTCGGCGACCCAGCCAACGTTCGAGCACTTGTCGGTGTGGAAATCGCTGGATATCCGCGAACTGGTCGACGACCCGGTCGAGCTGTTCGATCGGCTGCGGCGGGTGCGGTACGAATGGCAGCTCGACCCGCGGCCCACGCTGGAGCAGATAGCCGAAGAAATCGCCGCCGAACGGCAGGTCCTGGCGGTAGTCAACACCGTCGCACACGCGCGGCGGTTGTACCGACTGCTCGCGGACCGACAGCCGGACGCTGAGATATTTCACCTGTCAACCCGGATGTGCCCCGCGCATCGACGCGCGGTCCTGAAAAAGGTCAAGGAGCTGCTCACTGATGGGCAGCCTGTGATCGTGGTGTCCACACAACTCATCGAAGCCGGAGTGGACGTAGATTTCCCGGTCGTGTTTCGAGCTGTTGCTCCTGCGGAGTCGTTACAGCAGGCAGCGGGTCGCGCCAACCGGGAAGGCCGACACCCTGAGCCAGGCCGAGTGGTGGTGTTCGATGCCGTTGATTGCTCTGTTCCCGCCTTCTACCGGGCCGGCGTCGCCAAAACTTTGGCCCATTTTGGACCTGGTCGGGCCGATCCGGACGACACGGCAGCGTTGGCCGAGTATTACCGATCCCTCTACACGGGGTTGAATGTCGACGCGACTGGGCGCGGCGTCGCGATCCAGTCGTCCCGACGGGCGTTGGACTTCCGGGCAGTTGCCGAAGGCCCCGTCGTCGACAGCGCAGCTGGCGAAACTCGGGACCGTCGGCTGGCTTTCCGAATGATCGACGAGGACCCGGTGACCGTGGTGGTAACCAGCTACGGCGATGGCGAGCGGGTGTCGGAACTGCTGGACCGCTTGCGATCAGGCGAAGGGCCACTGCGGGAGACCTTCCGGGAGTTGCGCAGCTATACGGTATCAATTCCACGGGAGACAGCAGCCGATCCGGCGGTACGAGCAGTATGCCGTCCATTGATCGCCGGGGACGAGAACGTGTGGGAGTGGGTCGGCGATTACGACTCGCAAGTGGGAATCGATGAGGGCGACCTCGGCAAGGAGACTGTCTGGTGACTCTGGATCTACCGCGTTCCCTATCGGGCGCACCACCGGTAGTAGTGCAGGTATGGGGAGACGCCGCGCTGTTTACCCGGCCAGAATTGAAAGTAGAACGGGTGTCCTACCCGGTAATGACACCATCGGCCGCGATCGGAGTCCTGGAGGCTATTTACTGGAAGCCCGAGTTTGCTTGGCGGGTTGTGGCGATCGAGGTGCTCAACGAGATCAAGCAGTTCACGCTTCGCCGCAACGAGACTACTGACCTGGCATCGCTGGCGGACGCGGCCACGGGTCACCGTCGCATCGACACCGCCGCCAACCGGGTGCAACGTAACGCCGTCTGCTTGCGCGACGTGGCCTACCGCATCCACGCGCACGTTGAGTTGAAGAAGCACGCGGACAAGGCCGAAGCCGCCTACCGGGATCAGTTTCGGCGCCGTGTGACCAAGGGGAGCTGCTTTTCCCAGCCTTACCTTGGAACTCGCGAATTCTCCGCGTTCTTTGGCGATCCGGACGACCGGCCCGCCCAATCGAATTTGACGCAGGACTTGGGCATCATGCTGCACTCGGTCGACCACTCGACCAAGCCGCCGTCGTTCACCTGGTTCACGGCGCGGCTGGATGCCGGGGTGCTTCATGTGCCCGCGCAGGGCATCCAGGCCGCGGGGGTGGCATGATGTTGTTACAGCGGTTGGTGGAATACGCCGGTCGCGATGAGGACGCCAAGCCGTTCCACCGCAGCCGGCAATTCCACTGGGAACTGCGCATCGATGGAAACGGGCGCCTACTCGGCACCCGACTGGAAACACTGGTTACTCCCGACGCCAGGGGAAGACCACGCGGAGCCGATCACGTCGTGCCCACAGCCGTACGCGCAAGGGGTGTCGCGCCAAACCTCACGGCCGACGACGTCCAGTACGTCTTGGGCTGGGCAAATGCGGACAGCAAGCCAAGTCGGGTTGCCCAATGCCATCAAGCATTCGTTGAACTGGTGGAGTCGTGGGCGGGCAGTCCGGAGGGCAGCGAAGACCCTGTCGCTCAGGCAGTAGCTGGTTTCTACCGTTCCGGAGCGTTGGCCGACATCGTCAGGGACGAGACGTGCACGGCCAAACAGGGTGTGCTGATCACGGTGAACGACGTACCCGCCTATCAGGCTGCCTCGGTCGTGTCGTTCTGGACGAACGAGGTAGCCCGGCGTAAGGGCGGCGGTGAGACCGGGCTGTGCTTGGTCTGCGGAAAGGCCGCTTTCCTACTGAACACGGTACCCGGGAAAGTACCCGCTCGGTTCGTGCCCGGAGCTGGGAACGATGCCGCTCTGGTCAGCATCAACAAACAGGTCTTCGGCTACGACCTCACCACGCAATTGGGGTGCTCCCCAATCTGCCTCACATGTGGGGAAGCCGTCTCGGCGGGTCTGGCAGGCGTGTTGAGTTCACCGCAGTCGACCTCGTACGGGGGCCAGGACAGCAGGCTCGCGTGGTGGGTGACCGAGCCGGTGCCCTTCGACCCCGTCATGCCAGTCTTCGACGCCGATCCCGAGACCGTCAACTCCCTGCTGGCTTCCGTGCACACCGGTCGGAAACGGTCGGGTTTTGACACGGCGAAATTCTGCGCGCTCACCGTTGGTGGCAACGTCGCCAGGGTCATGGTCCGGGACTGGCTGGAAATACCTCTCGAAGCGCTGACGCGCAACGTCGCGGCGTGGTTCGACGACCACCAGATCACTCCCCTGTTCCCTCGGGAATCCGGGTATCGGTCACTGCCCACGTTCGTCCGGGCGACCGGACGGTGGCTGCGCCGTGAGAATCGCTACGCCCCGCTCGGTGCAAAAGGAGCAGACCGGCCCGACGATGTGCAACGCGATCTACTCGCCGCGGCGATCAGGAACGTCCCGCTGCCGCCGTCGCTACTGGCACACCTGGTGCACCGGGTTTGCACCGACGGACGACTCGACACCGCCCGTGCCGCACTCATTCGCCTGGCCCTGACGCGATCCCCCCTAATGAAGGAGAAAGTGATGCCCGGGCTCGACCCCGCCAACACCGACCCCGCCTATGTCGCGGGCCGGATCTTCGCCGCGTTGGAGGCGCTGCAGTACGACGCCAGCAATGGCAGCCTCAACACCACCTATGCTGACCGCTACTTCGCTGGCGCCATCACGAACCCCCGCGCCGCGCTCATCAACGGTCGCAAGGACGCCAAGGCGTGGCTCCGCAAACTACGCGGTGCGCGCCGTGGTACCGCGGTCAACCACGAAAAGACCCTGGACGAACTGTTCGGATTGCTGCCCGCCGAGGCGATTCCGGCCCGCGCGAGCCTGAAACAACAGTCACTGTTCCTGGTCGGATACCACCACCAGCGAGCCCACCGCTTCGCCACGATCGCGCAGAGCAAGCCCACCACCGAGGAGATCCCCGCATGACCACCCCGCATTTGGACCCGGCCGTCCGCCATGACATGGTTTTCCTGTTCGACGTCACCGACGGCAACCCCAACGGCGACCCCGACGCAGGCAACCGTCCCCGCACCGACGATGAATCCGGGCAGGGCCTGGTCACCGATGTCGCCCTCAAGCGCAAGATCCGAGACACTTTGGCCTTAGCCGCCGGCGACGACCCCCGCTACGGCATCTTCGTCCAATCCGGACATGCTCTCAACCCACGGCTGGAAGCATCCTACGAGGCCACCGGCCTGAAACTGGGCGGCAAGATCACCGCGGAGCAGGCCACAGAAGCCCGAGCATGGCTCTGCGACCGCTACGCCGACATCCGCCTCTTCGGCGCTGTACTGTCGGTCGGCAAGACCGGTGCGCTGGGCCAAATCCGCGGCCCCCTCCAGCTGAGCATGGCGCGCAGCATTGACCCTGTGTTCCCCACCGACCACGCCATCACCCGTGTCACCCAAACGAAACAAGAAGACATCGACAAGGGCGAGACAACCGAAATGGGCGGCAAGTGGACCGTCCCCTACGGCCTGTATCGGGCTGAGCTGTATTACTCGGCCAACCGCGGAAAGCAAACCGGCGTGGACGCCAAGGACCTCGACCTGCTCTACCGCAGCCTGGAAATGATGTTCGACCACGACCGTTCCGCGACCCGGGGCCGCTTGACCCCGCGCGGGCTGTATGTGTTCAGTCACCCCAACGCGTTCGGTGCCGCACCTGCACATCGCCTCACCGAACGCGTCGCCGTCGACCGCACGCGCCCTGACAGCGAACTGCCGGCCCGCTCATTCACCGACTATGTGGTTTCGGTTGACGACGACGGGCTGCCGTCCGGGGTCACCCTCACCAAAATGATCAGCTAATCGACCAATAATGGACCGCGACATCGACTGCCTGCGCAGCATTCCCATATCGGCGCTGGAACACCACGCGTACTGCCCGCGCCAAGCGGCTCTGATCCACCTCGACGCCTACTTCGAATCCAACATCGACACGGTGCGCGGCGACTTGGCGCACGCCGCCGTTGATCGCATCGGCGCAGGAACGGACCGGCGCGGGCAGCGCGTGTGGCAGTCCCTCCCGGTATGGAGCGACAGCCTTGGACTCCACGGCGTGTGCGACACCGTACGTTTCTACAGCGACCGCCCGACACCCATGGAACACAAATCCGGCGCCTACCGCCCGGGTGGCCCTGCCGATCTCCAGGTAGCCGCTCAAGTGCTGTGCCTGCGCGAAATGTTCTCCGTGCCCGTGCCCTGTGGCGTGGTGTTCTCTGGTCGGGACCGACGGCGCCACGACGTCGTGGTTGATGACGATTTACGCGAGCGTGTCATTGAAACCACTCGCGCGGTCCGGGAGTTGTTGGAGGAACAGCATTTGCCGAAAGCGGTCAACGATGCCCGCTGCCGACGTTGCTCACTGCGGCCTGGCTGCCTTCCCGAAGCACCTTCCGTCGCTCCGGCGCAACTGTTCATGCCACGCTCGGAAGGCAGTTTGGATGACTGAACTCCTGCGCACTCTGTACGTCACCACGCCAGGTACGAGCTTGCGTCTGGATGGGGACGCGTTGCGCGTCGCACATCCCGACCGACCCGGCAGGCACCTCCTGCCGCTGGTCCGGCTGGACCACATCGTGGCCTGGAATGGCGTCGCGTTGTCCGACGACCTCGTTCACCGGTGCGCAGCGGATGGACGCTCGGTCACCTGGGTAACCCGCAACGGCCGGTTCCTTGCCCGCACCAGCGGAGCGCAAAACGGCAATCCCCACGTACGCCTGGCGCAATTCCGCGCCTACGAGGACCCCGCTCGACGGCTGATGCTGGCGAAGTCGTTTGTTGCGGGCAAACTCCACAACTACCGTCAACTGCTGCTGCGCGCCGCCCGTGACGTGTCCGGGACCCGGCAATGTCGACTTCGCGAGATGGCCGAACGACACGCACAAGCGCTCGCCGACCTCGCCCAAGCACGCCAACTGGCCGAGGTCCTCGGCATCGAAGGACGGGCGGCCCGCGACTACTTCCAAGGCCTCGACGAACTGGTACCCGGCGTCGCCATCGGACGCACCCGACGACCGCCCACCGACACCATCAACTGTCTCCTGTCGTTCGGCTACGGAATGCTCCGGGTCGCCGTCCACGGCGCTCTGGAACAAGTCGGGCTGGACCCCTACCTCGGGTACCTGCACGGCATCCGCTCGGGTAAGCCGGCGTTGGCCTTGGACCTGATGGAAGAACTTCGTCCGCTACTGGTCGACCGACTTGTTGTCACGCTGGTCAACCGTAAACAGCTCACCGACCGCCACACAGAACAACTACCCGGCGGTGCTGTCCAACTGACCGACGACGGTCGCAAATTCTTCCTCGAGCAATGGTCGCAAGCCCGCGAACGCACCTGGCGCCACGCGGCGTTGGACCGGGACATACCGGCCGCTTTGTTGCCACTGATCCAATCCCGCCTGCTCGCGCGTCACCTCCGCGGCGACAGCGAAACCTACCTGCCCTGGACCGTCACCTGATGGAACTGCTCATCACCTACGACGTCGACACCACCAGCCCGGACGGACAAAGACGCCTGCGACAGGTAGCCAAGATATGTGAAGGCATCGGACATCGTGTCCAGAAATCCGTGTTCGAAGTCGTCTGCGATCCGCCCCAACGACTACGCCTGGAAACACGCCTGCTCGACGTCATCGACGCCGCCACCGACTCCGTCCGGATCTACCAACTCGACCACGGCACCTTCCACCACACCCAACACCTCGGTGCCGCCATCGACCCCGGCCACCGACAGCCGTGGATCATCTGACAGCTTCGGAACCCCAAGCGTCGGCCGACACGCCGGGAGGTTCGGAACCGTTCCACGGCGTGTCATCCCGCAGTGTGAGACTTGCCCCATACCTTCACGCGGCCAACACGAATCGTCCCTGCTCGCGCAGGGCAGCGTCGGCTCCCCGGAGCCGGCGAGGATCGCAACCTGATCTCCTGGACCGCCGGGGCGCCCCGCGTGCAGCAGCGTCGGCTCCCCGGAGCCGGCGAGGATCGCAACACGACGAGACGCTGCCGTCCTGGGACGAGCAGGTGCAGCGTCGGCTCCCCGGAGCCGGCGAGGATCGCAACTGGTTCCAGCGCGCGTAGAAATAGCGCATCAGTCGTGCAGCGTCGGCTCCCCGGAGCCGGCGAGGATCGCAACACCGTCTGCGCGGTGAATAGGTGGGTGTCGGTGGTGGTGATGTCCCTGGAGCTCAAGTCGCCGAGGTACACGCGGTTGTTCAACGCGCGCGACACTGGGTAGCCGGACCGGCGTTGCCGCTGGTGGTGCGGTGACCGCGCTCGTAGAGGAGGTTGGCGATGGCACGGGCGCCGAGCCGGTCTTTGGTGTGGAGATCGAAGATCAGCCGCACGATCACCGCTTCATCCTTGTCCACCTGAAGCGTCCAGGTGGTCGGTCGGGCTGGTAGCCGAAGGGCCGCTTGCCGCCCTTTCACAAGCCCTTGGCGGCTTTGCGTTCCATGCCGCCGATCACGCGGTCGATGATGGTGTCCGTCCGAGCTGGGCGAACATGCCCAGCATCTGTACCAGCATGCGGCCCATCGGGGTCGCGGTGTCGAACGGTTCGGTGGCCGAGCGGAACACCACGCCGCAGGCGTCGAGTTCGTCGAGCAGCATGGCCATGTCGCGCAGGTTCCAGGAGAACCGGTCCACGCGATACACCAGCAGCACGTCGATCAACGCGGCGCGGGCGGCAGCGAGCGCGCGTTGCAGCTCAGGGCGGTCGGTGATTCCCCCGAAGACGTCGTCGGAGAACCGCATCGCCCCGCGCCAACCGGTTTGGGACTGCACGTAGGAGTTGAGCCGGTCTTCCTGGACCTCGATCGAGTAGGGCTGATGTTTCCTTGTCAGCGGAGCAGCGAGCGGCTACCTGCCGAAGACCCAGGTGCCGGGCGAGCCAGGGTCGTCACCGGCCCAGAACTCTTTCCACAGCTGGGCGAACTCGTCGCGGGATATCCGACCGTCGCCGTCGAGGTCGAGCATGGAGAAGACCTCGTCGGTGTCGATCTCCTGACCGGTCCAGGTCTGGATGAGCCGGTGGTATTCGACGGCGGAAATCATCCCGTCGGTGTTTTCGTCGATCGCGTCGAACATTTCCGTGGCGGTGGCGGTGACCACGTCGAACATCGTGTCCAGCCCGTCGACGACCATGAGGACCTCGTCGAAGGTGACCTTGCCGTCGGTATTGACGTCGTAGGCGGCCAGCAGGGTTTCCCACCAGCCCATGATGAGGCTCGACAGCCGGGTGTCGGCCGTCGAGCCGGGTGGCCAGCCCCGCACCCCGGCCCAGCGAGCGGCCAGCGCCGCGAAATCCGCCTCCTCGAGGAAACCGTCCTTGTCGGCGTCCATCGCGGTGAACGCCCGGGCAATCTTTTCGCGCTGGAATTCGCTCGCCATGAAACCCCGTTCCTTCCGTCGACCTCCAGGCTGGCCGAGGAGGTGCCCGCACGACAATCGGCCGCCTGGGTCACTGTCGGTGTCCGCCATCTGTGTCAGGGCGCCGGCGTGGTGTTTCAGGAACGGAGCAAGGCCTTGATGGCGCGCCGAGAATCCATGGCGGCGTAACACTCGGCGGCCTGGTCCGGCGGGAGGGCCAGGTCGAACACCTTGCCCGGATCGATTTGCCGCGTCCAGATCAGGTCGATCAGCTCGGGGAGGAACCGCCGGACCGGCGCGGGGCCGCCCTGGACGCGGACATGGGTCGATGGCGACGCCCTGCGGCACGCCGACGATGCCCACACCGCCGCCGGGGCGGGTCGAGCACAGGGCCTGACTGAAGGACTCGGCGGTGCCGACGCCTTCCAGGACGGCATCGGCGCCGACCCCACCGGTGAGGTCCTCGATGCGGGCGACGCCGTCGTCGCCGCGTTCGGTCACGATGTCGGTGGCGCCGAACTCCTGGGCGAGGTTCTGACGGGACTCGTACCGGCTCATCGCGACGATCCGCTCGGCGCCGAGCTGTTTCGGGGAGAGCACACCGCGCAGGCCGACAGCGCCGTCACCGACCACGGACGGTCGAGCCGGGCTGGGCACCCGCGGCTACGGCGGCGAACCAGCCGGTCCCCAGGACATCCGAGGCGGCCAGCCCGGGCAACAGTTCGTCGCCGGGCGCCTCGGGCGTGGCGACGAGGGTGCCGTCGGCGAGCGGAACGCGCAGTGCCTCGGCCTGCGCGCCGCCCGCGCCGACATATTCGCGGTGCCGGCAGGAGGTCTGGTAGCCGGCCCGGCAGTGCGGGCAGGTGTTGTCGGAGGCGAAGATGCTGCCGATCACGAACTGGCCCGGTTTGATCGTCGTAACCTCGCTGCCGACCTCCTGGACGATGCCGCAGTACTCGTGCCCCATCGGAGTGGGGCCGGCGACGGGGTTGATGCCGCGGTAGTCCCAAAGATCCGACCCGTACACGCCTGTCGCCTGCCGCGAGTATGGGACCACGTGAGTGCTCGTTTGCCATGAGCCCTTCAGGCAAGCGGCACGCAGGTGGCGGGCATGCGGATGATCGCGTCGGCCGGGTCGGTGATCGCCGGGTCGTCGCGTTGCTCGACGCGGACGTCGCCGGGGACGTGCAGGACAGCACCACGCATGGCGTTTCCCCTTTCCCGGGTGGAGTCGGTTGTGCTGGAAGACCTGCTTGACGACCAGCCCTCGCGGACATGGCCGTCGGCTACCCGTAGAAGGCCACGCGCGTGTTGGCCTGCTTCAACTCGTCCTCGGTGGCGCCTGGGCCAGTCGCAGGCCCCGCCGGAGCCCGATCGAGGACACCTGGCCGCGAGCACAACCAGGATGGCCGAGGGCAGGCCGAGAGGTGCCCGGCCCATGACCGGCGCGATGTGCCTGGTTGAGCACCCCGCCGCCCGCAGGCCTGCCTCAGCGGTCGCGGTCGCGCCCCCCGATGAGCAATCGGTAGCCGACGAGGATGATCAGCGAACCCAGGATGGCCAGGCCCCAGGTCCGCAGATCGAAGAACCTGCCAAGCTGGACGTGAAAGAGGGTCTTGCCGACCCAACCGCCCAGGAAGGCTCCGGCGATCCCGAGCAGAACGGTGATGATGCAGCCGCCGGGGTCTTTGCCCGGCATGAGTAGCTTGGCGATCACACCGGCGACCAGGCCCAGCACGATCCAACTGATGACGCCCACTGGCTGTCCTCTCGTTCGCACGACGGCGTGGCCCGTAGTTTTCGGCGGAACCGCCTGCCGCGCAACTACGACCCGCCCTCCTGACGGCACAGGATGGCAGACAGCGCTCGTCGTGGTGCACCGGCCAGCCCAGCTGTGATCTTGACACGGCGTGCCGTCGTGCCGTGCACGCGAGACGGAACGCATCGAGGCGAAGAGCCCACGCGCGGCCCATCTGGATATTCTCGGAGGCCGGACAGGAGAGGCCGGACAAGACCAGCGACGACTGGACCCGCCCGGCTGGTGGTCTACTCCGGCGCACGGGAAGTATTCGGCTCACTGGTGAGCAGGCCCCACCGATTTCGGCGATACAGCTGCGCGATTCCAACGATCAAACACAGACCGCTTGCCGACAGGGAGCCGATGAGCGCATACCGGACAGCCTCGTCCTGACGATAGCTCGACGGCCTGAACATTTCGGCCGGTCGTGCACAGTTGATCTCGGCCGGGCCGGTGAACCAAGCGCGGTCCGCGACCGGCTTCCCCGCCCCGCGAACCTGCTTGAGGTCATACACCTGATAGGAGCGCACGATGCCGTTCCGCGGAGTCACCGTGCACGCGGTCAAACCCGAATCGCTACGGAAACCGAAGCGGTCCCCTTCGGAGAAATCCACTCTGATCGAGGGGTTGACGCCGATGGTGTCCGAGCCCAGGACCAGTTTTCCGATCTGGTAGCTCGAGCCGGCCAGAAACACCGCACCCGCCAGCAGGCCGAACAACACCCACAGCACCAGCCAGCGCAACACTTTCGGTTTCCGGGCCGGAAGACGTCGGATTGCCGCGCTCACATCACGGAGCGTAGCAGGTGCCCGACATCTCGGTCACGGAAACCCCGGGCCTGGACAGCCCTTCACACCTTATTCGCCGGTTCCGCATGATTCTTTCGAAGACGGTGGCAAGATCACGAAACTATTTTGACCCTGGCCGATTCGAGACCGGCACGGCATGGATTCTGCCACACTGCATCCACCGAAGACCGTTTTGTTCGTTCTTGACGGAAAGGCTGACTTTCATGGACAAATTCGACCTGAAGCAGGTGACCAAGCTCGAGTGGGTCGCCGTCGGCGCCGGCCTGGTGGCTTTCGTCGCGAGCTTTCTGCCCTGGTTCTCGTTCGACATGGGCATCATCAGCGGAAGCCTGAGCGCCTGGAACGTCGGCGTCGGCGGCTGGGGACCTGTGCTGCTCCTGATCGGATGCGGCACTGTCCTGCTGACCCACCACTTCGGTAAGCAGGTGCCGAACACCCCGCTCATCTGGCTCACCGCCTCCGCCGCGGCGGTTGTGATCATCCTGCTCCGCTGGGTCACCCTCCCCGACACCGGACTGGGGGACACCGGAATCGCGGGCACCGGCTGGTCCGCCGGCGCCGGTTTCGGGCTTGTCGTGGGCCTGATCGTCGCCATCGCGTCCTGCGCCGGGGCGGTCATCAATTTCCGCACGTCACGCAGGCCTGCCTGACCCCGGGGTTCGCCGGTGCCCGGTCTCGGAACTTCCGAAGGCCGGGCATTTTCTTCCGTCGTTCCAGCCGATCTCGCTCCTCTCAGGCCGCGCGCCGACTCAGGTGAGTGCGGTTTGCCGGTTATTCGGTTGCTGGGCCCTGACGTTCGGAAAGCACGATGCCGGAATGCGCTTCTCGATCAACATCCCGAACTTCGGGGACTTCGCCGATGCCAGGGAGGTGGCGACGGTGGTCGGAACGGCGGAGCAAGCGGGGTGGGACGCGGGTGATTTTCGGCGCGGGCCTCGGCGGCCCGATCGAGGACGAATCCGGCAGTTTCGGGGAGGTAATCGATCCGGTCGTGCCGGCCGAGCGCCTTGACGAGCGCGAGCTGGTGAACCATGACGAACCGCACCATCACGTCCGGGATGTCACCTTGCTCCCCGCATCGGTGCGGCGCGCCGTTTGCCGGTCTGGATCGGCGGATACTGGCCGCACCGCCGACCGAAGCGCCAAGCCGCCCGCCGGGACGAGGTGGTACCCCTGTTCACCACCGCCCGGCGCGGCCACATCCCACCCGTCGGCCAGGTCCGGGACCGGGTTGCCTACGTCCACCAACACCGCGAGGACCGGCAGGACAGCCCGTTCGAGATCGTCCTCGGTGGTGTCGGCCCGCGTGATCCGGACCAGGCGCGCGACCTGATCGCACCGCTGGCCGAGGTCGGCGCGCCCTGGTGGGACGAACGGCAGTTGCAGACCAGCGAGGACCTTCACCGGCGGGCACCGGTCCTGCAACGCATCGACCAAGGCCAGCCGACCCTGTGAACGATGATCACGGTAGGCCGAAAAACCGGTGCCGCCCGCCCGGTCAAGGGTTATCCGGGCGCCTGTTCCGCTGGGCGAGCCGCCGGTTGTGACCGGCGTTTTCGGCGTCGTTGGAGACGGACGTCGGCATGACTCGACGGGCGCCATGTTTCTGTGAATGTCAACGTCAGGCGCCCAGTTGCTCTCGGATCAGGGTGTCGAGCCGGCGCCATGCCGGTGACGAGGCGTTGACGGCTGCTTGGATCAGTGCCGGGATCTCGGCCCTGGCGTCGTGGCCGGGCAGGTCGCCGGTTCCGTAGCGCTCGAAGATTGCGCTGACGATCCGCCGGGCAAGGTCGTCGATGCGACGGTCGTCGGGGTCGAGGTCGTGCGCGTGGTCGTAGTCCAGGAACACCTCACGCAGTGCCGGGTCGGCCAGGATCTGGGCCTCGTCGTGGAACCGCGTCATCGCGGTATCGGGCTGGGTGGCGAACACGAGGATCCACAAGTCGTACTGAAGCGCCACCCATCGTTCGGTGAACCCGAAGCGTGGCAGTTGCGCGAGGTGACTTCTGACCTCCGCCGGTATCGCCAGCGAATATCCGTCAGCGAGCTGTCGAAGACGCTTCTGGGTTGCCCGCAGGCCACGAATCCGGCTGGAGAGATCGGTGTCGATCTGGTGGAGGGCTTGCCGGAACTCATCGTCGGTGGCGGACCGGAGGTCACGGATACGGGCCAGGGGAACGCCGGCCTCGGCCAGGGTCCGGATCTTGATCAAATCAATGGCGTGACCGGCACCATACCGCCGGTAACCGGACGCGTCGCGGTCCGGTTCGGGTAGCAGTCCCTTGTCGTGGTAGACGCGGATCGTCTTGGTCGACACTCCGACATGCTTGGCGAGCTGTCCGATGGTGATCACCTGGCCATGGTCGCACTTGACCTTGCCCCAGGGGCAAGGTCGCACCATGTGGTCATGGTGAATGTGAACCTCGACCGAGAGACTTTGCGCACCCTGGCTGACGAGGGCAACGAGACCGCCATGGACCGGCTGGCGGACCTCGCGGACGCCCGCGGGGATCTCGAGGAGCTGAGCGAGTTGCTGGACGAGGGATGCATGCATGCCGGGCACCTGCTCACCCGGCGCGCGGTCGCGGCGAGAGACCTGCTCGAACTGCAACGGATCTCGGACGCCGGATTCGATGAGGCCGGCGAAGAGCTGGAGCGGCTGTTGAGGACACCGATCCGCGAGCAGCGGGATTGACACCTTCGATGTTGTGGCTCTCCGGCGTTCGCCTTCCGTGACGGAAAGGCGCCGATCGATACTTCATGCGGGCCGGACGCCATCACCCTGATCGAGTCCTGCGCAAAGCCCGCGGCGCCGGCGAGGTGGCGGCCTTCGCGAAGCCGGCCCGAAAGCACACGCGCTGATCGCCTGACGGATGGAAGCTCGGCCGGCGTCGTCAGGGCGTGTAGAGCTCGGAGAGCTGGGCGATGTGGTCGTCGCCGTCGATCCGGAGCGTCGCGTAGGGCTTCTTTCCGTTGTGCAGTGCGTCGATCAACTGCTGCGGCGCGCAGGGTCGCGCGGCTTTGCCGTCACCGTCCAGCGTCAGGTGGTCCGAGCAGATCTCGTAGGCGGACAGAATGGCCGGATTGGCGGAGAGCGCCAGCCGGTGCGTGGCCGGATCGGCCGGGTCGGGCACGTAGTGGCCGTTGTCCGCGCCGCCCTTCTGCCAGACGACGAGCTGGAACCGCACCATTCCCACACCGTCGTCGTAGCCGACGAGGTTCGTGGTCCGGGTGGTGTTGGGGAACTTGAGCCGGCGTTCCGCCGCGACCTGGTCGGTGACGGCGTGGCCGAGCGCGGCCTGTCCGTCGCCACCCGCGGGTGCACTTGTCCCGGCTGGTGACTTCGTGCCGCAGCCCGCCGTCGCCAGCACCGTCAAGGCCGCGGCCAGCGGCACAACGTGGTTACGCAAGGCATCCCCTTCACGGGCCGGTTCCGGTGGACTCACCGCGTCAGACGCGCGGCGAGGACATCCGGTTGCGCCTTCCGGGGACGAAGATCAGTCCTCGGGGTCCTCATAGGGTTCTCGCGACGCCAACCGCTGACCGGGCACGGCCCGCCGGGCCTTGATTCGACGGTTCTTGGCCGTGACGCAGCGACCGGTGGTGAGATCGAACTCGTAGCCGTGCATGGTGCAGCGGAGCACGTCGCCGCGGACCTCACCGAAGTACGTCAGGTCGGCCTGCCGGTGGGGGCACCGCCGCTGCACCACCCAGCCGCCGAGCTGGATCTCCTCGACCTCGTCCTCCTGCTGCGAATACCACTGCTCGACGTAGGTCATTTTCTCCGCGGACAGGGACTTGAAGAACGTGTAGACGAACTCGTTGTACGGGCCGATCCTGGACGCCACGAACCGCATGCCCAGGAAGAGGCTGTTGACCCAGTCGGTCTCGTGGTCGGCGATCAACCGCTCGACCAGCGGACGCTCGATCCGAAAACGGTATCGGCATTTTTCGCCGGCCAGCGGACGCACTTCACGGTCGACGAAGTCGACGACGATCTGCTCACCCGCGGAGGCGTCGCTGATTTCGAGAAGCAGTTGCGCCCCGACCCCGGTGCAGACGTGGTTCCCGATTTTCATCAGCGGTTCGAACCACGCCTTGATTTCCGTCAGGACATCGACGCCGGGAACGGGCCACGACTCCTTCTCCTCCCGCATCCGCCGTCGCACCCGGTCCGCATATTCGCGCAGGTAGCGCGCCTTGTCCCGGTATGCCTCGAGTGGGTCGCCGGGATGAGTGACCGAGCAGTCGCCGCCGGAAATCTCCAGGACGCTGCCCGGTCCCATGAGCACACCGTTGTCCTTGCCGTTCCGCGCCAGATAGCGAAGGAAGACCTGGTGGTCGGGAAACGGGTTCGACGCGTCTTCGGTGACGTCGTTGTACCGCATCAGGTCGTCGTCCAGGAAGGCCGGGGGCCCGGCAGAGGGGACCACATACCGGGCGTTGACCTCGCTGACATACCGGTACGCGCGCGCGAGACCGTTCGCCCGCTTCGCCGCACCGAAATTCGCCTTGGCCACCTCGGGCAACTCATACACCACCGGCCACCAGTTCGCCCCGGAAAACTGGAGAAAGTGGGCGTCGTAGGAGCCGAATCTCCGCAACGCGCCGAAATCGACCGGTTTCGCGTCGTTCTGGTTCAGCACGCGCGCGTGGCCGTCATCGAGTGCGAGTAGTGAGTCGCCCATCGGACCGTCGCTCGGTGACACCAGGGCCACGATCATCACGCGGAGCCCGCCGATCTCGACGGGTTCGGCGTTCGGCAACTGGAGGAAGTCCCTGAATCCGAGGTCGCGAAGGGCGTTTTCCAGATCGGAAGTCCGGTAGCAGGGCAGCAGCACGGTGGTGTCGCGGGAAACCCGCTCGCGAAGATGGTCCGGATCGAAGTGGTCGCGGTGAAGATGGGAAATGTAGAGGTAGTCCGGGCTCCGGCAGGCGGCCCAGTCCAGGTGGCTGTTGTCGGGGAACGGGAACCAGGACGCGAAATAGGCCGGCGTCACCCACGGATCGCACAGGACGGTGCCGGCGGCCGTCTCGATATGGAAACCCGCGTGGCCGATCGAGGTAACCTTCATCGCTGCCCTTCTCGTTTTCCTCAGTGTGGGCAGCCCGCAAACCCGGGGGAAGAACGGCGTGCGGCGTTCACTCGATGATGTGTCACCTATGACGCGCTTGTGACGGACCGCCCCGGGAACCACCAGCCGGGGGGCCGGCCACCAGCTTGTTCGGCACCCGGCTCACACGCGTCCCCCCGGCGCGAACTGACCGACGCGCAGGCGTGGCTCCGGGGCCTCCGCGACGACCTGCTGCCCCCGGGCGACCGGGGGCCCGCCCAGCGGAGGTGACAACTTGTCGCCATCGAAGCCGTTCGGCCACCGGTCCACCTCCCGCGCGGATACCCTCGGTTCCGATGACTGAAGATCCTCCAGATCCCGCCGCCGCGCTGTGGGCCGAACTCGACGAGGCCGTGGCGCGGGACGATACGGCGGCGGTCGTCGACCGGGCCGAGCGCCTGCTCGACCTGCTGCCCCCGGACCACCCGGAGCGCACCTATCCGCTGTTCCACGCCGGGATGGCCCGCCTGATCCGCTACGACAGCCCGGGTGGCGGGGCCGCCGCCGACCGCCGGAAGGCCACGTCCCACCTGCGGACGCTGCTGGCGCTGCTCCCGCCGGGGCATCCGGTCGCGCCGGACGTGTCGCTGTGCCTGGGTCTGCTGCTGTCCCACCGCATTCTCCTGCGGCCCGCGAAGCCGAGCCGCCGGCTGCCCGAAGCGATCGCGGCACTGACCGCGGGCCGGGTGTCGGGCCTGCTCCAGGACACCGCATTGCACGCCCTGACCGGCTACCGGCTCGGCATGCTGCTCGCCCTGAAGTACCTGACGGCGGGGGGAACCGACGAAGAGCGCAAGGCGGCCGTAGCCGAACTCGGCGCGATCCTGGCGTCCCCGGACACCGACGCCGCGACCGGCGATTTCTGCCGGGTGATGATCTCCCAGCTCGAACTGTTCGCCACCACCCGGGCCGAGTTGCGGCAGGGGACGGACCGGCTGACCGCCGAACTCGTCGGCCGGATGCAGTGGCAGGGCCCGCTGATCACACCGGAAACCATCGAATCGGCGCTGCGGCAACTCGAAGGCGTTTCCGAAGAAACCGCCCAAATCCCTTTCGTCGCGGGAACTCTTTCGGTGCTGAAAGCGCTGGCACTGCTCGAGAAAGGAATGAAGGGCCAGGAGCTGTCGCCGGAAGATCTGGACCAGGTGGCCGCTCTTTTCGACGAAGCCCTTGCCGGCGAGGAGCCCGGTAGTCCCGACGCGGAGACACTGGACGCTCTCAAGGCCATGGCCCTTCTGTACCGGGCGCGGCTGAGCGGCGAGAACGGACTGGCGGACCAGGCGACCGACCGGCTGGCCGAGGTGCTGGACAAGCTCTCGGGCCATCCCGCGTTCCCGTTGCTCCAGAGCGTTTACGGCAACATGGTGGCCACCTCGAAAAGCCTCCCTCGTTCGGCGGAGGAGCTCACCAGGGCGGCCGAGGGGCTGGAGCAGGCACTGTCCCGGATGCCCGAGGATCATCCGGAACGGACGGCGGTGACGACCCGCGTCGCCGGCATGCTGATGCGAGCCGGAGCGCTGAACCAGTCTCCCGAACAGATCGAACGGGCGCGTGACCTCCTCCCGGACACGCTCGACGGCGGATCCCCGCTCGGCGAGGGACTGAGAACCCTGATGTCGAGCTGGGCCGACGGAATTCAGGGCACGCTCGAGACCAACGCCGACCGGCTGACCCGGGCGCTCGACCAGACACGCCGGGCCTCGGCACTGCTGCCGCCCGAACACGAGCTGCACAAGGTGCTGGGCGGCGCGGTCGCGGGCTTGTTGGGGATGCGTTCCATGACCACCGGCAGCCTGGAGGACATCGACGCCGTCCGCTATCACCTGCGGAATTCTCCGGCCCCTTCGGAAGAACGCCTTCGCTGGATCACGCCTTACCTGAACGTGGCGGCCGAGCTGAAGCGCCACGAGCACCGGATGACCCCGGAAATGCTGGACCGGATGATCGGCGAACTGGAGGAGGTGGACCGGGCGGCGCCCGAGGAGATCCGGCGCCTGATCGGCGGCGCTCGGCTCACCAACGTTCTCCGTATGTTCCGCAGCGCCGCACGGGAAGACGGTTTCGATTTTCCGGCGTCCGGCAAGGCGCTCGCCGATTTCCGCGCTGCGGCCGAGGCGGTCCTCTCCGCTGGGCCCGGCCTCATGAACTGGGACGCCGAGGACGGCATGGCGCTGGTCGGTGCCGGATTCGCCGGCCGCGACCTGCGCATGCTGGACCGCGGTATCGCCATGCTGGCCACCCGGTGCGCGAACGAATCGGCGGCGCCCGCGGAGCGCCTGCGGGTGCTGGGCTGTCTCGGCCAGGCTTTCCGGAATCGTCATCTGCTCAGCCGCGCCGGCCGCGATCTCGACAACGCGATCAGCCGGTTCGAAGAAGCCCGGCTGCTGACCCGGCGCGAGTCCGGCATGAGCGACGCGGCATCGATTTTCATCTCGCTCGGCGAAAGCTACTTCATGCGAGGCGACGAAAACCGCCACGACCCGTCACGGGCCGTTTCGGCCGGGCTCGACGGGCTGCGCCTGCGCATGCAGGAGGTGCTGTTGCAGACCGGCGCCCAGCGGCCGCTCGACGCCGCACTCGCCGCCGCGGGCGAGGCGGCGCAGGTCATGCGGTGGTGTGTCGCGGCGAAAGAGCACGAATCGGCGGTCCACGCGCTCGAACTCGGCCGCGCGATGGTACTGCACTCCGCGACGGTCGACGCCGACGTGGCGACCCTGCTGCGGGAGAACGGGCACGACGACCTGGCCACGGAATGGGAAGCCGAGAAACAGGATTCGCCGTGGGATTCGCTCGAGGGCGGCACGCTGCCGGGCGAGCTGTCGGCCGCGCAGGTGCCCAGCGACCTCCGGCGGCGCGTCCTGGCCGCGGTGGAAGGCACCGAGGCCGAGAAACGGCTGCTGTCGCCGCCTTCGGTGGCCGAAATAGCCGGCGAACTGCGGAACGCGAACGCCAATGCCATCGTCTATCTGGTGCCACGGGACGAGTACGGCGACGGGCTGGCGATCGTCGTGCGGCCTGACGGCACGGTGCGCGACCTGCCCCTGCCCGGGCTACGCGCGGGCCGGAACGGGGTGATCGACTCGTTCGAGGCCGCGCAGCAGGCATTTCAGGCCGCTCCGCCTTCCGGGGGTGCCACCCCGGGCCTGGGGGCAAGCCCCCAGACCGCTCCGCCCTCTGGGGATGCCACCCCCAGACCCCGTTCGGGGGCAAGCCCCCAGACCCCCACAGAGGACAAACCAGTCCAGCGACGCTGGGAGGACGCGGTGACGGAACTGGGCGAGTGGGCATGGACCACGGCGATGGGCCCCCTGTTCGCCGACACCCTGGCCGAACCGCACGCCCGGCCCGCCCGGCTGGTCCTGCTGCCGGTGGGGAAGCTCGGGGCCGTGCCGTGGCATGCCGCGCATCGTGAGGTGACCGGGGGCCGGCGCTACGCCTGCCAGGACACGATCATCTGCTACGCGGCCTCCGCCCGGCAGTTCGTCGACGCCCGCCGCCGAAAACGACGGCCCTGGCAGAGCGCCCCCGCGCTCGTCGAGGTCGCCGACAACCTGCTGTGGGTTTCGGAAGAAATGGACGAACTCAACGAGCACTACTACCCCGAAGCCGTCCACCTCGGCTCGTCGGGCCGGGTCCGGCCGGAGGACGTCAAGGCGCAGTTGCCCGGCCCGAACGGCGCGAGTGCGTCCGTACTCCATCTCAGCTGCCACGCCTACCGCGAGGACCCGCCGATCGACACCTGGCTGAAGCTGAGCGGAGACAGGCCCCTGCGGGTGCGGGACATCCTCCGGCATACGCGGAACAGGCCACCGGACGCGCCCGGCGGCCTGGTCGTGCTCGCCACCTGTGTGAGCGACCTGACCCACTCCTCACACGACGAGGCGCTCACCCTCGCCACCTCGTTCCTGGCCGCCGGGGCGGTCGGTGTGCTCGGCGCCCGGTGGCCGGTGCGGGACGTGCCGACCGCGCTGTTCATGATCATGTTCCACCACTACCTGAACTCCGGCTACGAAGACCCGGCCACCGCCCTGCGCGCCACCCAGCTGTGGATGCTCAACCCGAAACGGCGGCTGCCGCCCGGCGTGGGCGGGTTGCTGGCCGACGAACTGTCCACTGTGCCCCTCGACGCGATCGCGAGCTGGGCCGCGTTCACCTACCAGGGCAGGTAGGAGAAAGAACGGAAATGGCCTCCACAGAAAAGATGGAAAAGACGTTCGGCATCGACCTCGGCACCACGCATTCCTGCATCGCCTACGTGGACGAAACGGGAAAGCCGGTGATCGTGCGGAACATGCTCGGCGAGGACACCACCCCTTCGGTGGTGTACTTCCCCCAGCGCGAGCAGGTCGTGGTGGGCACGTCCGCCAAGGACGCCGCCATCCTGGCGCCGCACCTGGTGGCACAGCTGACCAAGCGCCTGATGGGGCGGGAGAAGATCGCCGGGAGGTACCACGGCCGGGAGTACTCGCCCGAGGAAATCTCCGCGCTGGTTCTCAGGGAACTGGTCCAGTCCACTCGGGACGCTACAGGGATGACCGTGCGGGACGTGGTGATCACGGTGCCCGCGTACTTCGGCGTTGCCGAAAAGGAAGCGGCGCGGCGTGCCGGTGAGATCGCGGGACTGAACGTGCTCGACGTGCTCGCCGAACCGGTGGCCGCCGCCCTGCACTACCAGACGGTCGAGAAGGACGCCGGGACCCGGCACGTACTGGTGTGCGATCTCGGGGGCGGCACCTTCGACACCACGGTGATCCGGCTGGAGGGCGACGACGTGCGGGTCGTGTGCACCGACGGCGACCCACGGCTCGGTGGCGCGGACTGGGACGCCGAGATCCGCCAGTACCTGCTCGACGCCTTCGCCGCGCAGCACCCGCGGCTCGATCCCACCGCGGACGAGGAGTTCATGCAGGACCTGCAGAAGACGGCCGAGCAGGCGAAGAAGGAACTGAGCCGGATCATGACCCGGAAGGTGGACCTGCGCTTCGCCGGCGCCGTCGCCCGGACAGAACTGACCAGGGCCAAACTCGAAGAGCTGACCGCCGGGCTGCTGGACCGGGTGGTCGAGATCACCGAGCGGACCATCGCGCTGGCCAAGCGCAAGGGCGTCGACCACTTCGACGACACCGTGCTGGTCGGGGGCATGTCGAAAATGCCCGCGATCTCCGCCCGGCTGAGCGAGCGGCTCGGGCTCGCCCCGCGCCACCACGAGCCCGATCTCGCGGTGGCCAAGGGCGCGGCCCTGTTCGCGCTCCTGCACCGCGCCCGCAACGGGATCACCGCCCAGGTGGCCGACCAGCTCAACCTCAGCGAGGAACAGGTCTCCTCGCTGGCGGCCAAGAAGGTCACCACGGTGCTGCCACGCGCGTTCGGCGTCAAGGCGGTCGACACCCGCGATCCGCTGGCCATGACCAACCCGATGAAGGCCCGCCAGATGATCGCGCACCTGCTGCCCGCGAACACCCCGCTGCCGGCCGACAGCGGGCCCTACCCGTTCGCGGTGGCGGTGAACAACCAGCGCATGGTGGAGATCGAGGTGTGGGAGCAGACCAGTCCGCACGAATCCGACGAGCTGACCGACAATGCGCTGGTCGGCCGGGGCATGCTGCGCAACCTGCCGCCCCGGCCCGCGGGCTCGCCTTTCGACGTCACGTTCTTCATGTCCGAGACCGGAAAGCTGACCGTGCACGCGGAGGAACCCACTTCCGGCGCGCAGGTACGGTTCGACCTCCAGATCGGTGGTATGGACCAAGCCGCGGTCGACAAGGCACGCGCCGGTATCGCACGGCACGACGTGCGCGGCTGAGGGGGATTCGGTGGGAACTCCGGAAGCGCTGGAAATCCTCGCCCGGGACTGGGACGGCGTGCGGTCCCTGCTGGGCGAAGCGGACCTGCGGCGGGTGTCCGAAATGGTCGGTGAACTGGCCGATGAGGCTGTTCCGGACGCGATGCTCAAACGGTCGAACGACCTGGCCCGGTTTCTCGCGAGGCGGCTGCCGCGTGAGCATCCCGTCCGTCGCGCGCTGGCCGACACCGGGACCAGGTTGGCGTCGTCACGCGATCCGCGGGAGCTCTCGCGGTGGTCCGCCAACCGGGAATCCCTTCGCCTGGCTGTGCTCGACGACGGTGTGCCGAGCGCTGAGGAGGTGGCGCGGAGGGCATCCGAATGGCTGCTCGCCACCGAGTCGCTGAGCGAGCCCGAAGTCCGTGACCGCGGCTGGGATCCCGGCGATCCGGGCCTGATCCGGCTCGACCGCGACGACGGTGGCCGCCAGTGGCCCGCGTTCCAGTTCACCGCCGCCATCGTCCCGGCGATCAACCAGATCCTCGACGCGGCTGGCGATCCGTGGGGCGTGGCCGACTGGTGGCTCGGCGAGCACGCCCGGCTCGGGGACGCGCCGGTGCGGCTGATCGGGCAGGTGGCCGACCAGGTCCTGGTCGACGCCGCGATGGCGGAACGCCCGGCTGCGGAGGAGGACTAGCGACGTGCCCGACTACGACCCGCCGGCCGACTACGACGGCACCCCTCGCCGCTACCTGCTGCCCGCCGGTTCGACGCTGTGGCACATCCACCCTAAGAACCGGAAGGCGACCGACTTCACCCCGTACCGCCAGGGCCGCCGATCCGGTGCGGGCCGGTTCGACGGTCCCTACCCGGCCTACAACGCGGGCCTGGATGCCGCGACCACACTGGCCGAGCTGCTGCTCGGCAGCATTCCGTTACCCGCCAAGGGCTTCCGCACGCTCCGCCGGGCGAGCGTCGCGGGCAGGCGGGTCAGCGCGGTAGCGACAGCCGCCGAACTGAGCCTGGTGAGCCTGTGCGACGCCGTCGACCTCGCCGCCGTCGCGCAAGACGTCTGGCTCATCCACGCCGAGGACTGCCACGACCCCCGCGTCCGCCGCTGGGCCGAGTGGCTGCGCGCGCAGGCGCCGTGGGCGGCGGGCTTCATCTGGCCACCCCGGCGAGACGTGTCGCAACGAGCGGTGGTGCTGTTCGGCGATCGGTGCGATTCCGGTGCGCTGGACCCCGAACCGCTGTTCGGAGTGGATCTGGACGACGAGTACGGGGCGGTGTGGCTGAACGGGATTCTTGTCCGTTACCGGGTTCGGATCATGCCACCGGCGAAGTGACGCGTGCCCAGGTAGTCATCGGGTTGTGGCGGTGACGCTTATCGCGAGGCCAAGCAGGTGTCGGGATCCCTTTGCCCACAGGCAAAACCGACTTTTCGTACGGGGGTAATCGGATGCGCAGCGGACCGCCGCCGGGCGGTGTGATATCGCACTCGCGGAGTCGGCCGGTCCGATCTTCGAAACCCTGCGCAGGGCAGCAAAGGACAGTATCGACCGCTTCGAGGCGCTGCCCGCAGCCCCTGCGGGAGTGTGGCATGATCCCGACCCCATTCAAGTTTTGGCCAGGAGTGCCGAACACCAGGAGAGCCTTTCCGTGATCGCCCGCGAAGGCGACCGGTTTTGGCTTATTCAGCAGGCCGCCGAATACGTGAGGAGTGCTGCTGGCTTTGGCAGTGAGCGGCAGGAAGACGGAGCACCACGCTATGCGCTGACGTACCGCAACTGGCAGAAGTTTAGCCATCTTCGAGATGGCGACCTTGTGACCACACATAAGGATCTTCGCCTGTGGCGGTGCGTCGCCGAAGGATGTCGGCCTGGTCTCTGGTATCCCCAGGAAGTCGGCGCGCTCACGGCTGAGGAGAAGTCGCCCGCGGGCAAGCTCCGGAACGTCGGTGCGGCCGTCTGGTGACCGTCGCATGTAGACTGGTTGTATGGGCGTTAACGCCGTGACGACAGCGGAAAAGCGCGGCCTTGATCCGACCAGCCCCATGATTCGGTAGCCGTCGCTGCGCCCACACAGCAGCCCCCGCGTTCACGGCTCGTCTTCCGCACTTTGACGCGGGGGCTGTCTATCGTAGTTGGCGCGTTCTTTATTCCGCTGGCCACTCGTAGCCGAGTCGGTACCGGTCGGCCGGTAGGATCATGTCGTTGCATTCCAACGGTGTCCCGTCTTCGCGGTAGGCGATGCGGGTCACGGTCAGCACAGGCGTACCGGGCGGAAGCTGAAGCTGTGAGCGTTCCTCGGCTGTCGGCATCCGCGCGCCCACATCCTCAACGAACCGGCCGATCGTGTGGCCCTGGTCTTCCAGCCGCGCGTATGCGCCACCAGGACCGGTGTCCACTTCCTCGATCACCGTTCCGCGCGTGAACATCCGAGGAAGCCGCGACACGGCAAGCTGCACCACCAGGCCGTTGGCCCGCATCACCCGGCTGGACCTACCAGATGGACAAGACCACCGGCAGGATCACCATCACCACCCCGACCGGTGATCAATACACCAGTCATCCGCAGCCCCTCCACGAACCACGCCCCAACCCCCTCCCCCAGCCCGACACCGATCCGCCGTTCTAATGCGCGTGCCCGCGGCCGCCGCGATCACCAGGATCGACATGATGAAATGACACACCGCGCCAAGCTCCCGGATTCGTTACCACGGCAATGGTATTTCCGCAGATCAGCGGCCTATTTCAGGTTAGGCGATGATTGAGGGGATCGATAGGGGTTTCCGGTGCGGAGACCGGTGTCCGCTCCAACCGCGGCCGGAGCGATGCCACGCTCCCTGTGGATACTTCACGGGGGTAAGCACGATGAGTGCTGCTGACAGCGGTAACGTCCACAGGCGACGGATTACTGCTGGCGTGTACACCATCGATCCCGCGCGATCAGTGATCTCGTTCCAGACCAGAGCGATGTTCGGGTTTCTGTGCGTGGCACGTTCGACGTCGACAGAGGAAAGGTCACGTGGCGGATCACGTCGCGAAGTCCACGGTCGAGTCCGCGGTGTCGGCTGCCGGGTCTCGAGTGGTAACGCCAAGCGTGACGAGCAGGTTCGCTCGTCGGACCACCTCGACGTCGAAACGCATCCGCATTTCCCGTTTCTCAGTGAGCGCTTCGAGTGGTCCTGTGACCAGGGGATACTGCTCGGGCGCCTGACCGTCAAAGGGGTTACGCAGCAAGTCACTCGGGGCATCACAACGGTTTCCGGCGACGAGCACGGCCTCACCGCTCGGGCCACCACGGCAACTGACCGCTTCGCGTTCGGCGTCAAGACGGCCCCGGGCATGACGGGTCGCAAGCTCCGCTCCCGACGACGCCTACATCTGGTATGCGACAACCAGAAGCCAAACCACTTGGTGCGCCGCCAACGACATCGGGCTGGTGTTCACCCCGTCCAACCGCCGTTCTTCCGGCGCATGGTCAGGCCCTTGGCCATCGAGGCGATACCGGCCCCGATGTGCTGTTCGCCGGTGATCAGCTGCTCGTCGTCGTGCTGGCCCGGACAGGTGAGCTCCGCCAGCGCTTCGGCGGCTCCACGGCCCAGCCCCCGGACCACAATGCGGACGCCCATCGCGCACAGTTCACGGGAGAGCATGACCGCCCGCCGCCGGTTGCCGAGGTCGCCATCGCCGAAGACGCACAGTACGCGGTCGCCGGTCAGCGGGCGGAACACCTTCAGCGCCTGTTCCAGCGCCGGGACGATATTGGTGCCGCCCGAACGGACCGAAGAACGCAGTCCGGACAACACCTTCTCGCGCGAGGCGTCCGGCGCAACGTAGCGGGCCACCTTGTCGTGCCACAGCACGATCCCGCACCGATAATACGCGCCCCACGCCTCGGTGAGGAACTGCTCACCGCCTTTGATCGCCTCCCGCAGCGGCTTACCGGTCATGGACCCGCTGACGTCGATGCACAGCAGCACGGTGCCGCCGTATTTCGCCTGCAGCGCGGCCAGGTGCGGTCCCGGCGGCGACTGGGTCAGCCCGATGCCGTCGAAGTTCTTCCGCAGCCACGAACTCATGCGAACCGCCCTACTGCCGGATTTCGAGCGCCCGGAGCGCACCGGCCAGCTCCCGAGTCGACTCGGCGTCCACGACACCGTCCACATAGGCCTGAAGTTCCAGGGTGCCGCCGCCACGGGGCTCGCGCGCGGTGACGCTCAGCAGGCCGTTCGCGCTCACCCGCAGGGTCACCTCGATTTCGGAGCCCGCGGCGAGCGGCGGCAGCCCGGTCAGCTCGCCGTCGAGCACCCGCCGGTTGTCCGCGACCACCTCCGACGGCACGTCGCCCGCCTGCTCGAAAACCTGGATCCGTACCCGGTCCTGACCATCCACAATGGTGCAGAAGGTTGCCGTCGCGCTCGCCGGGAGCGGATCGTTGCGATGGACCGTGTGCTTCACCAGACGCCCTTGCCCGGCCGGGTCGCGGCTGTCTTCGAGCAGGATCCCGAAACTGCGCGGCACCACGGAATTGGTACGCCCAGCACCAGCACCAGCACCAGCACCGGCACCGGCACCGGCGAGCTGACGGGCCCGGATCGCCGCGCCGTAGGCCACCGCGAAGTCGGGTTCCGCGAGTTTCGGCGTGAGGCCGAGCCCGGCCTTCACCGCGCCGGCGATCGCCGGCAGTTTGCTCGCGCCGCCGACCAGGATCACCTCGCGGAGCCGGCCCGCCCCCTTCGCCGCGGCCGCCTCGAGCACCCGCGACACGATGGTCATGGTCCGTGCGACCAGGTCGGCGCCGACCCGCTCCAAGACGGCGCGGTCGAACGGGACCGTCACGGCGGCTCCGCCGCAGCGCAGCACCACCGGTCTGGAGGTCTTGCGGCTCAACTCCCGTTTCGCGGTTTCGGCGATCAGCCGCACCTGCTGGAGAAACGTTTCGTCTTCGTACGGATCGACGTCTTCGGCCGCCTCGGCGAAGCTCTCCACCAAAAAGTCCGCGATCCGCTCGTCCCAGTCCGCGCCGCCGAGCCTGCTGTCGCCGTCCGTCGCGACGACCCGGACGCCGTCGGCGGACACTTCCAGCACGGTGGTGTCGAAGGTGCCTCCGCCCAGGTCGTACACCAGAATCGAACCCGGTGAATTCGCCCCCGCGCCGTAGTGCAGCGCCGCCGCGACCGGTTCGCTCAGCAGTTCCAGCACCTCGATACCCGCCAGCCTCGCCGCCTGGAAGGTGGCTTCCCGCTCGCGGATGCCGAAATAGGCGGGCACGGTGACCACCGCGCGCACCGGCCCGTCCTCGCCGAGTTCCGCCCGCGCGTCCTCGACAAGGCTGCGCAGGATCAACGCCGACACCGATTCCGGGGTGTGCTCGACACCGTGGAACAGCAGCGCGAACTCGGTGCCCATGCGCCGTTTGATCAGCGCGACCGTGTTGTCCGGATCGACGGTGACCGCTTCCCGCGCGGCCGAGCCGACCACGACCGAATCGCCCGACTCGAAGTGCGCCACCGACGGGGTCGTCGGCTCGCCGAGGCGGTTGGGCAGCACGACGGGACGGCCGTCGCCGCCCACCGTGGCCACGGCCGAGAACGTGGTGCCGAGATCGATGCCGATGATCAAAACAGGTGCCAGCCCATTTCCGTCCACCAGTTCCGGACGGTCTGGGCAGCGGACGACATGCCCTGCCAGAGTTCCGGGATCGCCTGGGAGAGACCGTAGCCCGCCGCCGCGAACAACACCAGCAGCACGGCCAGCAACACCGTGCGGTGGGCCACATAAGCGGGCGGTACCGAACGCTTCACACCGTCTCCTTCTCACCATCCGGCACGCCGGGCACCGGCGCGGATGTCAGCCCGGCGAGCCAGCCGAGCGGGTTGCCCGGCGAGCGCGCGTCCCCGGCCGGGATTCCGGACACCGAGGCGGTGACGAAGTACCGCACCTCACCGAAATCCCGTTCCGCGGCCAGCACGAGGTTGTCCAATCCCGCCTGGTTGAGCCATTCCTTGCACCTGGCCGGCGAGAGGTCGCTCGCCAGGGGCAGGCCCGCGAGCAGGTCGGCCTTCACCACCGTCACGGCCAGCCTCCGCTTGCGGGTGTCGACGCGGTATTCCCGCAGCCGCTGGGCCGTCACGTGGTACACGCGCTCGGGGTCCTCCGACGCCGGATTCGCCCGCGCGATCAGGCCCACGTCCTCCCCGAGCTGGTCGCGAACCCACGGCACGGAGAACGGGTCGACCACGAACACCATCCCCTGCGCGTGGTCGAGGAATTCCAGGCCGCTGTTCTCCTCGCGGTCCACATAGATCTCTCCGGCAGCGTCGAACAGGTGCAGCAGCGCCCGTCGCCGGCCCGTGGTCAGCCGCACGGTGAGCGCGCCGGGCACCTCGCCCGCCGGGGTCTTCACGGTGTCCGTGCCGCCGGTGATGATCGCGCTGCCGTTCTCGAAGGCCAGTTCGCTTTCGTCGTCGACGAAATCCAGCCTGCCCCCGGTCGCCGCGAGCGCGTCGCGCAGCGCCATGATCCCGGCGTACACCAGCCTGGTCTTGCCCGCGGAAACCGGCCCGAACACCGGCACGCGGATCTCGGTGAGCGCGGCGGTCCCGGCGCGCATCGACTTGCCGCAGCGCGGGCATTCCGGGGTGGTCCGCAGCGCCATCCGCAGCACCGTCGTCGGCAACCGCCTGCCGCAGTCGCACCGGCGCCACACCCCGCCGAGCCGGCCGGGCCGGATGTCCCGGTGCGTCTGGCCGCAGCCGGCGCAGCGGAAGACGGGCAACGGGCTCACGTGGTGGCAGTGCGGGCAACTGGCCGGACTAGCGCCACGGAGCCGGCGCACAAGCTGGTCACCGCCGCGCAGGAAACCGGCGAGCAGCGCCCACGGAACCCAGATCGCGAACAGCACGAGGCCGCCCGCCAGCACGATCGCCGCACCGCCGGCCAGCGCGCCGACGCTCACGCCGAGCCACAGCGGGCAGGCGAGCAACAGCCCGGGAACCCACGCGAAATCTTTGTTGTCGAAGAAGTCGCTGATCCACTTCCAGCCGCGGCGCACGGCCTTGACCGTCTCCGTCCACACGCGACGGAGGTCGGTGCGGCCCTGCGCGACGAGGTAGCTCGGCCAGGCACGGTCACGACCGAACGGGTTGTTCCCGCGAAGTTCCGGCAGCCCGGCCTTGCCGTCCGCGACCATTTCCGGGGTGATGACCGGACCACCGGCGACCACCGCACGCACGGCCGTCACCACGGCCAGGAGGACACCGAGTCCCACCGTCGCGGGCACGGCGACCACCAGCCCTGGCAGGTAGAACAGGAGGAACCCGGCCACCAGGAGCCAGATCGCGAGATAGGCCGCGACCAGCCCGACCGCGGCCAGGATCAGGTATCCCATGGCTCATCGCTCCCGTCCCCGGCGGCCGAGCCGCCAGCCCGGCGTCCTCTCACCGTCCTTTTTGGCTTCCTTCTTCGTGTCCTTCTTGGCCGCCTTGGCCTCCCGTTCCACCTCGATGCGCTTGTTGCGTGCGGTCTGCCCGGTGGGACCGGCCTTGCGCCCGGCGAACTCGCGCCAGCCGGCCCCGTCGTCCGGATCGAGATCGGCAAGCAGCCTCCCGACCTGCTGCACCTGCTGCGCGTCCGCCGCCTTCACCCACCGCCGGAGCCGCGTTTCGAAATCGAGGGCAACGGATTCCGGACAGTAGCCGATGGTGAGGTACGCGAGCGCGGCGGCGGGCTCCGCGACGGCCGAGGTGTGCCAGATCTTCGGCAGCCGATCCGCCAGTAGCCGGCACAGGCTCCGGTGGCTTCGTTCGAGGACGGCGGCGGCCGCGGCGAGCGGCATCGCGACCAGCGCGTCGGTGACCTCGCGGGCCCGCGCGGCCAGCACGGTGGGGGGCACGCCGGGCAGCGGGGCCCCTGGGCGCTCCTGCGAAGTCTTCAGCCAGGTTTCGAGCGCGCCGTCCTGCCCGGCCAAGTGGTGCAGGTGAGTCCCCGCGGCGAGCACACCCTGAGCCTCCACCAGCCTGATCACTTCGAGGTGGGCGGCGGCCGGAGGCTCGCTCACCACCTGCTCGAGGACACGCAGAACCTGGTGCACGGGCCAGCCGGTCAGCCCCTTCGGCGGCAGCGCCTTCAGGTAACGCGACAGCTCCTCGAGGGTGGGGTCGCCGAAGAGGAACAGCGCCCGCCAGATCAGGCTCGCCAGATGGCCTTGCCGCACGTCGCCGAGCACGTAGTCGACCATTTCGGACCGGGTTCCCGCTCCGCCGCGCTCGACCGCCGCGGAAATCACCGTCGCGTCGAGCAGGTCCGTCGGATCGTTGACCCTCGGCACGAAAAGACGCCACCAGTGGGCACGGATGTCCTCGGCCACCGGGGCCGCGGGGGGCCGCTTCAGCCGGCTGTCGAACTCGTCCCGCAGCAGGTCCACCAGCTCGTGACCGCACGACCAGGCGTCCGGATCGAGTCCCGCACCCGGGTGGTCCGCCCACCACCGTACGAACCGGTGGGCGCCGTCGTGGAACCCACCGATGCGCGGCTGGACGCCGAACCGGGCCGCCACGCGCAGCAGGGCGTCCATCCGTTCCGGATACGCGGCGTCCGCGGCGGCTTCGGCCAGGCTCGCCAACGGCTCCGTCTCGCCCAGCGAAGCCGTGGTGAACGGCGCCAGTTCGGCCACGAACAGCATGCGGCGGACGCGCTCGGCGACCGGCCACCGCAAACCCGCCGCCCGCATCGCCTCGTCCAGCTTCCGCAGGGCGGCCGCATCGGGCCCGCTCGCCAGCACCGCCTCCACCACCGGCTGCGTCAGGTCCTCACTGGACTGTCCTATTTGGATGGAAAGCCAGTCGGTCAGCAGGCCGGCTTCGGTGGGCTCGCCCAGCGTCACCACTCCCGCGGCGGAGAAGTCGGCGGCCGAGGCCGGTTCGCCCGCCCCCCTCGTGCGGGCGAACTGGTGGGCGAGCTCGATCGCGTCCACCACGTCGTAGGGGTCCTGGCGGAGGAACCGGGGCACCCAGTGCCGGGCCGCGGGAGCCGGGGTGACGTCGGAATGCCTGCCGGTGGCCAGGTTGAACACGATGAACCCGTGGTCCCGGCCGGGATCGGCGAACTGCCCCGCCCACTCCTGGTGCAGGGCGAGCACGTGCTGCTGGCTCTGCCGGGGATTGGTCGCGAACACGCGGAAACCGACGCGCAGCGCGCGTTCCTGCGGCAGCAGCAGGGTGCCCGCGGCGATCCAACCGAGCACCGCCGACGGGTCGTCCGCGACGAACAGAACCCGCCGCGCGCCTTCGTCGTGCACCTGGTCGAACGCGGAATGCACGGCCAGCAGCCATTCCTCGCCGTCGGGCCTGCCGAGCACCCACTCCCGGATCACGTCGACCCCCCATGGGCCGGTTTCCGGCTCGGCGCCCAGCGGTTCGCATTCCGTGCCCGGCGCCGGTTTCTCCGCCCACCACGGCGCGTCCCACAGCTGTGCGGGCCTGGTGAAGCCGTATGCCTCCGAATCCGCGGTGGCGAGCGCGTGCGTGAACTGGTTGCCTTCCCGCACCCCGTTGGCTTCCGCGCCGAGATACACCCCGCGAGCCGTCGCGTAGAGGCCGTCGAACACGTGCGTCAGCGAGGGCGGATAGTCGGCGACGGGACGCTGTTCCCGCATCCACGACACCGGCGCCTCGTACAGGGAAGTTCGCTGGACCAGTGCCATCATCTCGTGCGTGACGCCCGGGGACACGGCCTGGAACTGGAAGCCCGCGCCGCCGCGCAAACCCTGCCCCGGCAAGCAGTCGGTGTAATACAGCGAATGAAAGGTCACGGGTTGCTCCTCGCCACGACCTTGAACAGCCCGAGCAGCCACAACAGCGGCTCGTCGACGCGGAACGGCCGCACCCCGCCGGCGTCCACCCGGTTGCGGTCGTAGTCCGGTTCGGCGCCCAGGGAAGAGACCGCGAAGTACCGGAAACTCTTGTAGTGCGCGCGAAGGTGGGCGTCGATGTCGTCCGCGTCGAGTTCGGCGAGCAGGGCACGCAGGTGCTCGTCGGTGTCGCGGCCGTGCGCCTCGTCGTAGTACGGCCCCGCGTCGGGCGCGCGCAGCAGCGGATGACCGTCGCCGAGCACCGGGAAGAACGCGTCGATCTTCGAGAACACCACGGCCACGGGGATCTGGATCTTCCGTTTGGCCGGCACGGCGTGGCTGGTGCGCAGCAACTCGGTGATCCGGGTGAGCACGTTGATCGGCGGCTCGGAGTCCCGCCTGCCGGCCGCCGGGACCTTGATCCGGTCCTGCGCACCCTTGAGCTGGAACGGGTCGAGCAGCACGATCAGCCCGTCGGCCGAGGTGAGGTAGGCCTGGGCGTTGACGAACTCCTGGGTCGTCATGTCCTCACCGGCCGCGTCGTAGAACGACAGCGTGGTGGTGCTGTGGACTTCCCGGCCCAGGCTGCGTTTCGGCTGCCGCCACTGCAGGACCAGCGGCACCTTGATGCCGTCCGCGGCGCTCGCGGTGGACTCGAACAGCCTGCTGTCGGTGAACAGCGCCTGCTCGTAGTCGGCCAGCCAGTCGCTGACCGAGCCGATCCCGCCCTGCTGGTCACCGGCGAACCAGATGTCCGCGGCGAACCGGCGGCGGATGTTGTGGCGGATTTCGTGGGCCAGGACGGTGGTATAGACCGTTTTTCCCGCGTTCTTGCCACCGACCATGCCGATCAGCGGGCTGCGGCTGTCCGCGAAGTTCGCCGGGAGCGGAGTGTGGCAGACCGGGCAGGCCCGGATACCGCTCGGGGTTCCGCAGTCCGGGCACGGCACCAACCGGAGTGAACCGGACGGGGGCCGCGGGAAGGTCGGCCAGGACGGCGACGCGTACCCGGTCAGTCGCTTACGCTCTTCGTCGACCGCCTTCGCGCACCGCTGGCGCCCCGGCGTCACCCGGCCCGTGCACTGGAAGTGGAGTTTCGCCAGTTCGATGCGGTGATAGCAGTACGGGCAGGCTACTTTGGACATCACGGCACCTTCAGCTGGGAGGTCGGGGGATCGACGAGCCGGACGGCGCCGTCTTCGACGAAACAGCGGACCCAGTAAGGCCGCTTCAACCGGGGAAGCACGGCGGTCAGCTCGACTTCCCCGCCGGGGTGCAGCGCGTGGTCACCGCGCAGCAGCACCCGCCCATCGGCGGGCCCGCGGGGCATGATCCGGCCCTCCGCGGCGACGACCAGCACGGTGCAGCGGGACACGAGCCGGTCCGCGGTGAGCTTGACCCGGACGGTGCCGCCGCCGAGCACCGGCCTGCGCGCGAGTTCGACCGTGTAGCCCACCGTCGGCGGCACCTCCGGCACCACCAGCTCCACACCCGCGGAGCGGCACTCGCCGTCGGGGGCGGACATCAGCGTGCGCACCACGACCTCGGCCCTGCCAGGTCCACAGTGGACACGGCAGCCACCGCCGGACCGGTACTGCTGCCGGGTGATCCGCTCCCGCCCCGACTTCCCCCCGCCGTTCCAGCGGACCTCCGCCATGCCGGAGTCGTCCGGCCACTCCCAGGACAGCACCACCTCGTCGCCGAGCCGCTGGGCGGACAGCCCGCGGACGTCGAGCGTGACGGCCAGCGCCGCTTCGTGCCCGCGGATGGCGCCGGAGGGGCCCAGCGTGAAGGTGACGTAGTGGAACCGGCCGAGGGGCACGTCGGCGGTGAGCACCTGCCAGCCGTCCCGGTCTTCCCGGTAACCGGTGACCTCTTCGCCATGAGTGGCGAGGTCGGCGGAGCGGATCACGTCACCGAACTCCCACCGGCACGGCGTGGCGGCCCGCCGCACCACGACCTCGGCGTCGGGCTGCTGCCGCCAGCTGATCTCGACCCGCGGCCCCGAACCGCCCGGCACGGCGGCGAGGGTGAGCGCGCGGACGGGCCGCGCACTCGCCTTGCTCGTCGTTTTCTCCACCACCGGGCGGGAAACCGCCTCGGTGCCGTCGGCACGACGGTAGCGGGCGATGAAGGTATAGACCAGATCGGTGCCATCCGGGATTCCCGCGTCCCGGAACATGGTCCGGGCGGACTCACTGACGACTTTCCCGTCTCCCCGGCGCACCTGCACCCCGATCGCCCCCGGATGCACCGTCCACCGGCCCTCGACGACGCCGTTCTCGACGGTCAACCGGACATCCCGGACCGCGGGCAGCGCTTCGATGGTCACCCCGGAGGGCCGGGACCAGGCTCCCCCATCGGTCGAGGCGAACACCGCGTAGCCGAGCAGCACGCCGGCGGGCGCCGTCCGGTCGAGGCCCACCGTGCCGTTTTCCACGGTGGCCACCGCCGTCCCGTCATCGGGGTCGGCAGGCACCCGCCCGTCCGCGCGCACGAGCCGGTACCGGGTGTCCTCACCGTGGGTCGGCGCCGCGCGCCAGGACACCCGCACCCCGGCATCGGCAGTGGATGCCGCGGCGAGCCCGAGCACCGGTTCGGGCGGAATACGGCGGATTTCCGCGGCCAGGTCCTCGTCGTCGGCCGCGAGCAGGGCGGCCCGGCGCAACTTGTCCAGCGCGTCCGCCTCGACGCCGGCACGCAGCGACCGGCGGGCCGCGTCCCGCAGTTCGCGCACCTTGGTCACCTGACGTTCGACCAGCGCGGTGGCCGCGGCGGCGTCCTCGGTGCCGGTGACCGTGGCCAGTGCCTGCTGCGCGCCGGTGAGCCTGCCCGCCTCGAGCAACGCCCGGATCTCGTCCAGGCCGGTCATCCGGGCCCTGCCGGATTCGTTGAGCACGCTGAACACGGCCTGGCAAGCCTCGTCCCGGTCGAGCTTGCTCCGCAGCAACTGGGTGAGCAACGCGCTCGGCGGCGCCCCCTGAGCGTGGTGCTTGCGCACTTCGTCGAGCAGGTGGAACAACGTCAGCCCGCGCAGGTCGACACCGCTGGCGGCCGCCGTGGCCAGAATGCCGAGCGCTTGGCGTTCCGGCTGGTTGCCCGACCGCCGATCTTCCCGGGAAACGGCGGCCCGCACGGCTTCCGCCGTCAAGCCGTGCGGCGCCGGGGGCCGGCAGCTGAACGTGTCCAGGATCCGGAACCCGGTCACCTCCCCGTGCACCAGCTCCACCACGCTGGTCAGCTCCGCGTCGACCAGCTGGCCGGCCAACGTCCGGTAGGTGGTGCCGAGCAGGCCACTGGACTTGGGCAGCTCGCGCGGGGCGGCGCCGCGCACCCCGGCGGTGGCCAGCGCGTCGCCGACCTCGTTCGGCGAGAGCGCGCCGTAGGTGGCCCGCACGGTCGCGTCGAGCTGGCCCGGCGTGATCAGCCCGAGCTCGCCGAAGTTCGCGCGGAGGGTCTTCGCGAGCTCGTCGATCTGACCCTGCCGCGCGCCCGCTCTCGTCCTGGCGTATTCGCGCCACCACTCGGCCTTGGCCAGCTTGTCCCCGTGCCGGCGCTGAAGGCCGTCGTCCGCACGGAGGAACGCCTTGTAGATCCGCTGGGCATAGCCGGGCCGCGCGATCCCCTTGTTCCACTTCGACCTGACCTCGACGAGCCGCCGCGCCACCTCCGCGTCGGACATCCCGGGCTCGATCGCGTACCGGGAGACGAGATCGTCGGGCAGCTCGCGTCCCGACCATCGCCGCAGCGGCTTGACGACCGTTTCCTCGTAGGCCTTGGGGTCGAAGGGAGCCATGATCAGCTCAACACCGTCAGCGCGGACACGCGGTCGGTGGCCTGGGCGAGCTGTTCCTCGGACAGCACACTCACCCGGACCTGGATGTTCAGCGTCTTCCCCGTCGACGGTTCGGTGGCGTCGACCGTCAGCAGGCCCTCGTCGTCCACCCGCATCTCGATGTGGATCGGCGAGCCCACCGGCAGCGGGGGCAGCCCGTCGATCAGCCCGGCCCCGTCGGTCAGCGGCTTGTTCTCCGCCAGTTCCTTGCCCGCCTTGGCCCCGGACTGCTCGTAGAGCTCGATTTCCACCTGCCGCTGGCCTGCCACGACGGTCGCCGCGGTGAGTTCGCGGGCTCCGGTCGGCAGCGGGTCGTTGGCGTGCACCAGGTGCGCCACGTAGAACTTCTCGGGGTGGTTCTGCCAGTCCGCGGCGGAGGTGTCCTGCAGCTTGACCCCGAAGGCCTTGGGCAGCACGTTCCGGGTCTCCTTCGCGATCTGGCGCAAGGTGTTTTCGGAGATTCCGTGCCTGGCCGCGACCTGCTCCACCACGTCCGCCGCCGCGGATTCCGCTTCGGCCGCCGAGGTGGCCTGTTCCCTGGCCTCCTGCTGCTCCTTGTGCACCACCCGGCCGAGCGCGTACAAGGCCGCGCCCCTGGCCACCGCGAGGTGCGGGTCGTGCAGCCTCGGTTCCCAGCCGAACTCCGCCTTGAGCCGCTGCGCCACCGCGGGCATGCTGGTGGATCCGCCGACCAGCAGCACATCGTCCACTGTGGCCTGGGGGTCCTTCTCGCGGAGCGTGTCCAGGGTGCGCTGCACGATTTCGATCGTCTTGTCCAGCAGGTCCTTGGTGAGCTGCTCGAACTGGGCGCGGGTGACGTCGATCCGGGCGCTCGCCCCGGCACCGCGCAGCGCCACCGGCCGTGAGTCTACTTTGGACAGCTGTTTCTTGGTGTTCTCCGCGATCGTGGACAGGGAGTGGACGAACTCCTCGTCCTCCTCCGGGTCGGTGCCCGGCGGCACCTGCTCGGCGAAGGCGGCGAGCAGGTGGTCGCGCAGCCGGGCGTCCCAGTCCGCGCCGCCGAGCTGGTCGTCGCCGTCGGTGCAGATCACCTCGATTTCGGTCTCCGACACGCGGATCACCGTGGTGTCGAAGGTGCCGCCGCCGAGGTCGTAGACGAGGATCGTCTTGCCCTGCGCCCCGGTCGTGGCCTCGTAGTGCAGCGCCGCGGCCACCGGCTCCGGCACGATGCCGATCACGTCGAGCCCGGCGATCTTCCCGGCGTTGCGGGTCGCGTCGCGCTCCAGCATGCCGAAGTAGGCGGGCACGGTGATGACCACGCTGGACACCTCGCCCCCGCTGTAGGCGGCCGCGTCCTGCGTCAGCTGCCTGAGAATCAGCGCCGAGATCGACTCCGGCGTGTACTCCTGCCCGTCGAACTCGAAGACCGCCCTGGTGCCCATCTGTCGCTTGATCAGCGAGACCACCCGGTCCGGTTCGGTGGCCACGGACTCCTTGGCCACCGAACCGACGACCACATTGGACTCGTTCTCGAAGTAGACCACCGAGGGGATGGTCTCCAGGTTGTCGGTGTTGCGGCACACCGTGGGCCGCCCGGTCTCGTCGACGTAGGCGATGGCCGAGTAGGTCGTGCCCAGGTCGATGCCGAAGACGCGACGATTGTGCTCAGACATCGGTGTTCCCTTCGCTTTCCGGGTTTTCCGCCGAAGTCCAGCGCCGCACGTGCACCCGCGACGGTGCGGTGACCCGGTTCGTCTTCGTGTCCAGGTAGCCGTCCGCGACGACCTCGGCGATGGTGCCGTCTTCCTCCTCGGACGCGGCCTCGACGACCTTCATCGCGCGGTGCTCGCGGGGCGAGAACGCGGCGCCGATCTCCGGGCGGACCGGCACGCTGCCGCAGCGTTCCAGCGCCAGCTCCACGCTGAGCGCGAACGATTCCAGCAGTTTCGCCGCCTGCTCCGGGCCGAGTTCGGCGGGCAGGGTCCTGGCCTGGTGCAGCAGATCGGCGCGCAGGCGCTGCAGATCGGTGACCACCGGGCGCAGCAGGATGCCCTCCTCGCCGACACGAAGCCGCTCCACCTCGGTGTGCAACTGGTCGATCACCCGTTCCCTGGCCTCGGCTCTGGCATGCTGGCCACGCATCTCGTCGGCCAGCCCGGCGACCGCCTTGACCAGTTCGGCCAGTTCCGGCCGGTCCTCATCCCCGGGCGGACCGACCGGCGGCTCGTCAACAACCGCATCACCCACGACGGCAGCTCCTTACGATTTCTCCCCGGACCACTTGGCATGGACGCCGTCGGGACCTTACCGGTTCCGGGCCGGTTTTCCACGCTCTCGCCGGCACCGATGGCATCTTGTTGTCACCGAGGGCCAACCATCCTTTCCCGCCGGGCTCCGATCTGGTATCGACCCTACGGGGAGGAGGATCAAAGCAGCGACCGTTTCCCGTTGCCGATCGTCCGGGAAACCGGGAAACCCGGCGACTTTCGGGCGCGGCAAACGCATTCTGGGACCGGAGATATTCGAATCACGGGTGCGGGCGGCCAGGCCGGGACACCCCCGGCGCCGGGCGATCACGACGGCCTGCCGCCCCGCCCCCGTGACGCATCGTGCTCGGTCACCACAGGTGCCGGTCTCGCGTTGACGTTCAATCAATCAAACAAACAACAACCGGGGAACTGTGGTGCACGGGAACAATCGGGTTGGGCCCTTGGCCGGGCTGGTGAGCCCGGCGGCCGAAGCGCTGTTTCTGCGGCTCCACGCCGACGGCGTGGCCCGGATCGGCGACGGAATCGACGAGGCCGACCTCGCCGGTGGCGCCGCGGGCGAACTGCTCGACCTCGGGCTCGTGGTCCGGTCCGGGCCCGACGGGGAGCTGATCCGCCCCGTCGGCCAGCCCACCGGGCTGCGGCTGTTGCTCGACCGCCGCCAGCGGGAACTGGCGCAGGCGCAGCGGCGCGTGCTCGACGGCTGGGCCCGGCTGGTCACCCTGCTGCCGGACTCCGACGTCCCGGCGGGCAGTATCGGTAGTGTCGGCAGTATCGGCAGTGTCGGCAATGTCGAGGGGATCCTGCCGCTGACCGAGCAGGACCAGGTTCTCGCGCGTGCGGCGAAACTGTGTTCGTCGGTGAAACACCGCCTGCGCGGCACGGACACCGGCGCTTTGCTTACCCACCAACCCGCACCGGCCGTCCGGACCCAGCTGATTTGCCGGGCCGCAACCGCGCGGCCGTCCGGTCACGTCCGGCTCCGGCACCACCTGCCCATGACCATGCTGCACGTCGATGACGTGGTGGCGCTGGTTTCCCTGGACCGGGCCGCCCAGGCCGGGGTACTGGTCTGGGCGCCGGGCCTGCTGGCGGCGCTGGCGGAATGGTTCGACCTGCTGTGGGACGACCCGGCCACCCTCGCGCCACCCGCCACGCCGGACCGGAGCCTGACGGCCACCCAGCGCCAGGTCCTGGAGCTGATGGCCGCCGACGCGGACGAAGTGATCGCGCGGCGGCTGAAGATCAGCATCACCACGGTCCGCCGGCACGTCAAACACATCTACGCCACACTGGGCGTGGACAACCGGTTCGCCGCGGGCGTGGCCGCCGTGAAACGAGGCTGGCTCTGACCGCGAGTCCAGCTCCCGCGACACCCGAGTCGGCCCTTCGCGACACGCGAGTCGGCCTTCCGCGACAGGCGAGTCCGGCGCTAGCGACGCCCGAGTTCCGGATTCGCGGCCTAGGGTTCCGGGGTTCGCAGCGCCGCGAGCAGCCGGCCCCGCAGCTCGCGGGCTTCGGGGTGGGAACGCCAGCGGGCCAGCACCCGAACCAGGTCCTTCAGGTCGCGGCGGATCGTGGCCGAGTCGAGCACGCGGATTCCGTCCAGTGCCTCCGCCATGAGCCCGCAGGCCCGGTCCAGTTCGCCCGCGCTGCCGTACGCGAGCGCCGCCCGGGTCAAAAACCGGGCCTTCGCGCGATGTGCCCCCGGCGCGAACCTTAGGATGCCACGGTCGAGAATCTCCGCGGCCTCACCAGGGCGGCCCAGGTCGTACAGGCACCAGCCGCCGACCAACGTGCCCAGATCCGGGGTGTTCGTGGTGCCCAAGGTCAGGCCCGGCTGCTCGGCACCACCGGAGGCGAGCAGCGTCGCGGCGCGCTCCAGCGCGCTCAGGCACGCGTCGTGGTCGCCGGCCAGTGCGTGGCCCTGCGCTTCCCGCTGCGCGGCCAGGCCACGCACCCGCTCGGTCGCGTGCTCACTCCGTTGTGCCCGCTGCGCCAGGGAAATCGTGGTGAGTGCGTCGTCGTTGTGCAAGGCGATCTCGGCCCGGCGGACCAGCGCGTAGGCCTCCAGCGTGTGATCGCCGCCGAGACCGGCCATCTTCACGGCGGTGTCCGTCCACCACATGGCCATCCGGTCGTCCCCGGCTTCCTGGGTCATCCACCCGGCGAACTCGGCGTAGCGCGCGGCCAGCCGCCAGACCGCGGTCCGGTTGTCCGGTGGCGCACCGGCGGCCACCGCGCGCAGCGTCTGGGCGTCCGCGATCACCAGGGGCAGCACCATGGCGGGTCCGGCGACCTGGCCGAGCGTGCGAGCCGAAGCGAACCGGGCGCGGAACGCCTCGACCGCGAAGTCGGTGTCGACCGGCTCGGCGGACACCCCGAAGGACATCCCGGACGCCTTGGGGACCCCGTTCGCCTGCCCCGGCAGGAAGAACCCGGAGCCACCCGACGAGACGCCGAGCGTCCACATGTCCTGATCGAACTCTCCGGACGGGGCCTGCCCAGACGGCCCGGACGGCTCGGGCACGCCATCGGCGACCAGCCGGATCAGGCTGCCCCCGGCGCCGACGGCCGAGTCGCAAAGTCGGGCCAGCTGCGCGCTCGGCGGCTTGTGCCCGGATTCCACCTTGCTCAGATGTCCCTTGCTGTAGTGGACCTGCCGGGCCAGCTGCGACAGCGAAATACCGGCCCGCTCGCGCAGCCTGCGCAGTTCGGCGCCGAAGGAATCCATGGCAGCTCCTAGCTCGCCGCGTACTCGGCGTGCGCCCTGGCCAGCAGCGGTACCTCGTCGAAGAGCTGATCGACCAGGCTCGCCACGTCCCGCTCGGTGCTGCGGTGGCGCAGGTGCAGCACCTGCAGCCCGGCGAGCTTGCGGATGTCCTCGGGCAACGCGTCCGCGTCGAGCTTCGGGCGCAGGCCCACCAGCACCGGCACCACGTGCACGCCGTGCGCCAGCGCCTCGGCGACCTCCCGCCGCACCCAGTCGCTGCTGTCGTCGATCAGGCGGCGGCCGCGGTCGTCGAAGGTGCGGTCCCAGCGCTCGCCGATCACCGCGAGCATGACCTTCGCGCCCCGCGCGTTGCGAAGCAGCTCCGGACCGAACTCGCGGCCGGCGCGCAGGCTGCGGTGGTCACGGAAGACCGCGTGCTCGCCGAGCCTGCGGCGGAGCTCGTCGTCCAGCCAGTAGACCTCCTGGGTGCCGCCGGTGGTCCGGTAGTTGATGAACACCAACGGCGGGCCGGGCTTCGCGGGACCGGACAGTTCCACGCGGTAGGGCGCCAGCACCCCGCTCAGCCAGCGCATACCGTCTTCGTCGTCGAGCGCGATGGGACGATCGGGGGCCAGTGCGTCCGGCGGGCAGCGGTGACCGAAAAGGACGATCATCTGGTGGGGCATCGCCCGCTCCGACGGCCAGCTGACGCCGTGGATCGGCGGCGTCACTCTGTTCTGTGGGGGCACGGCCCCCACACCCCCACCGTTCCGCGGGGGCACAGCCCCCACACCCCCACCGTTCCGTAGGGGCACGGCCCCCACACCCCCGCTGGGGGCGAGCCCCGAGACACCCTCCAGATCGGCTCCGGCCGGGTCCGCGCCGAACGGCAGCCGGGCCACGATCAGCTCGGTGCGCGTCCGTAACGCGGAAGCCACCTTGCCCTCCAGCAGCTCCCGTGGCAGTACCCGCCGGCCGGTCGAGGTGAACTTCGGATCGGGCACCAGCGCCTCGACGAGCGCGGCCTCGTGGTGCGGGGAGAAACGGGCCTCGCCCGATTCGAATTCCGCGGGCCCGAGTCCGGCCGGATGCACCCGCCACAAAAGGGTGCCCGGGTTGATCACCTGCCGGACGGTCATCCTCAACGCTCCCCTCGTTACCACGTCACCGCGGCGCGACCCCCACGTACAGCCCCAGGAAGAAGCCCAGCGCCAGGCAGAAAACCGCGATCCGGACGGCTACGGACAGCGTAAGGAAAGAACGCATCTTGTGCACCCCTCTCGGTTGTTCTCCCTACCACCATGACGCGTCCGGCCTCTTGCCGGGAACCGGCTTCCCGTGCTCGCCCTGCCCGGGAAACGGGAAACCTCGGCGTGCCCGGCGGACCGCCATGGCGAGCACGGCGTGCGCGCTGCCCGCGTGCGGCATGTGGCCGGAGGTGACCAGCTCGAGCACGGCGGCGAAGGGCTGCCGGCACACCGTCAGATCCGCCTCCCCCTGTTCGAGCGCCGGGGCGTGGGTGGTCAGGCCGGTGGCTAGGAAGACGGTGTCGACGTGGTTGCTCAGGCTGTCGGCGCCGTGGATCAGGCCGAGCTGCTCCCATTCACGCGCGTGCAGCCCGGTTTCCTCGGCGAGTTCGCGCCGGGCGGCCGCGAGCGGATCGGCGTCGAAGGGTTCCACACCGCCACCCGGCAGCCGCCACTGGGTGGACTCATGGGTGTAGATCCACTGACGCGTCAGGACCACGTCGCCGGCCTCGTCGATCGCGAGCACGGTCACCGAGCCGGGCGCGACCACATGCGCGTAAACGTCGAGCTCGCCGTCCGGCCGGATGACCGAGTCCTGCCGCACTTCGAACCAGGGATTCCGGTGCACCACGGCGGAGTCGAGCCGCCGCCAGGCCGGTTTCGCGCCGACCCGGTCACCTTCGCCGTCGGGTGTCACACCGACCAGGGTAACCGGACCGGTGCGCCGGTCCTACCGTCCACACCGGACATGATCGGGTCGGTGAGTGGCGGTGCGCAGGTAGGCCGGGAGGGCGTCGACGAGGTCGGCCAAGCTCGCGTGCCCTTTGCCGTCGGCGGCGAGACGCGAGGTCGGCGGCACCGGATCGAAAGCGCCCGTCGCACCGGCCGTCGTGAGCCACCTCGCCCAAAACTGTCGTACCCCGCTGCCAGACTGGCCATCATGGACACCGAAGAATTCTGGCGAGTGCTCGACACCGCGAAAGGCAGCGACCAGCCCCTCGACGTGGCGGTCGCCGCCTACCTGGCAACCCGGCCCGAAGAAGAGATCCTGGCGTTCGAGTACCGGTTCGACCAGCTGCGCCGCGCGGTCCATCGCTGGGATGTGTGGGCGGCCGCGTGTCTCATCGGCGAGGGTTGCTCGGACGACCGTTTCGGCGACTTCACGGCGGGCCTGGTGGCGCTGGGCCGCGACTGGTACGAACGAGCGGCGGCCTCCGCGGACGCGCTCGCCGACCACCCCGCCGTACGCGCGGCCGTGGCCGGGTCCGACGACGACGCCATCTTCTACGAGGACTTCGGTTTCGCCGCCGTCCGCGCCTTTGGCGACGAAGACGACTTCTGGGAGGCATGGGAAAGCTACCGCGCCGAACGCGCCGCGGCCCCGGAGCCGGGCGGCGACGACATGGGCGAGTCGTTCGACGTCGACGATCCCGAGGAGGTGCGCGAGCGTCTGCCCCGGTTGGCCGACTTGTACCTGGCCGACCGAACCCCGGCCGCCTGACGGCTCAAGCGCCCCTGGCGGGCACGGTCAGGTGCTACGTTGATGCGATGAATTCCTGGGGTCGGCCGGCTGGGTTTCTTGTCGCATTGCTGGTATTGGCGGCGTGCTCCGACAACGGTGGCGAGCCGGGCTGGTCCAAGCCGGACGGCCGCGTGCCGCCCGCTCCGGCGAACCGGCCGCCCGCGCTGGACGTGGACGACGTCAAACCCTGCGACCTGCTCACCGAAGACCAGCGGCGCCAACTCGGCCTGACCGGGGAACAGACGACGAAGCTCAACACCACCTGGGTCGCGAACACCTGCGGCATCTGGGACGCCGGGCACGTGCACTCGGCGTCGGTGACCGCGGTGTCCACCTCAGGAATAGCGGACTTCTACCGCGGCCGGTTCGCCAATATGCAGTACAGACCGACCGAGGTAACCGGCTTTCCCGCGCTGTTCTACCGGTTCGACGGCGTCGGATACGCGTGCTACACAGCCGTTGGCGTGGCCGACGACCAGCTTGTCGACGTCGCATTCGGCGCCCAGGGACCGAACAGCACGACCCGCTCCCAGGACGAACTCTGCGACACTGCCCACAAGGTCGTGGAGGCAGCGATGGCCACGCTGCTCGCCACACGGTAACCGCGCGAGTCCCCCGTTGCCGAGCGCGAGTGCCCCATTCGTGACGCGCGAGTCCGGCTTTCGTGACGCGCGAGTCCGGCTTTCGCGACGCGCGAGTCCGGCTTTCGCGACAGGCGAGTCGGGCGTTGGCCGCGCCCGAGTCCCCACCCGCCGCGCCCGAGCCCCGTTGCCGAGCGCAAGTCCCCGATAGACCGCGCCCGAGCCCCGTTGGCAGCGCGCGAGTCCCATCGGCCGCACGCGAGTCCCTCGTTCAGCGCGTCCGAGTTCCGCCCGAGCGCGGAAGGCGGGCTCTCGCGCCGCGAATCCTGAACTCGGGCATACCCGGACGGGCGGCAAGCGACGGCGTCGAGATGTCACCTCCTTGCTTGCGGGCCCACGACGATGACCGGGGAGATCCCGCCCGGCGCGTCGCCCGGTGGTCACGACGCCGGCCATCCAACTCGTACTGTCCATTTTGGACAGCGAGGGTTTCGGAGAGGACGACCTGACCGAGCTGGTCTCGGTGCTGCCGGCCGCCGCACCAAGCTGCACCCCGGGCAGGACCACTCGGTGCTCGTCGAGTCGCGGGCTCGGTTGGACGCCGGCCGCCCCGCGCACGTGAACCAGTTCCTGCCGCGGCCCAGCCGGTTCCGGCAGGGCGCACCGGGCAAAGGCTGCTGCTCGGCTGGTTTGCCCAGCACTCCGCCGAAATGAGTGCGCGACCGGCTCGTGGGTAGCATGCTCGCGAAGGAGAACTCGTGAGCCGCTTCCTGTTCGTCATGCCACCGTTCGCCGGGCACGTCGGCCCCGCCGCCGGGGTCGCCGCCGAGTTGGGACGGCGTGGCCACGAGATCGCGTGGGCCGGCACGCCCGAGGTCATCCGGCCGCTCACGGGTGCAGCGCTGATCTTCGAGTGCGCGGTGCCGCCCTTCCCGGAACGACCGGAGAGCATCCACGGTTTCGCCGCGCTGAAGTTCCGGTGGGAGAACGTGCTGGTGCCGCTGGGCGAGGCGATGGAGCCGGGGGTCCGCGCGGCCGTCACCGAGTTCCGGCCGGACGTGCTCGTCGTCGACCAGCAGGCCGTCGCGGGTGCACTCGTCGCCAACCGCGCGGGACTCCGGTGGGCCACGTCGGCAAGCACCTCGGCCGAACTCTCCGATCCGCCGGCCGGGCTGCCGAAGGTCGCCGAATGGTTGCGAGGGCTGATGCGCGGCCTGCAGGAACGCTTCGGCGATCCGCAGGCCGGCCAGGATCCGCGGTTCTCCCCTGCGCTGGTGCTCGCGTTCACCACCGAGGAGTTGGCGCGGACCCGTGCCGCCGGCCCCGTCCGGTTCGTCGGCCCGTCGATCCAGGACCGGACGTCGCACGTCGACTTCCCGTGGCAGGCACTCGACCCCGCCCGGCGCCTCGTCCTGGTCACGCTGGGCACGGCCGGCACCGGCCCGCGCTTTCTCACCGAATGCGCCGCGGCCCTGCGCGCCCGCTCCCGCCGGTTACAGGCGGTCGTGGTGGACCCGACGGGGTCGCTGCCAGGCTCGGGCGACGTGATCGTGCGCCGGAAGGTGCCCCGGCTGGCGTTGCTGGAACGCGCGTCGGCGCTCGTCTGCCACGCCGGGTACAACACGGTGTGCGAGTCGCTGTACCACGGCGTCCCGCTGGTCGTCGCGCCGATCCGCGACGACCAGCCGACCATCGCCGACCAGGTGGTCCGCGCGGGCGCCGGCATCCGGCTCCGGTTCTCCCGCTCGACCGCGACCCAGATCGGCGCCGCCGTGGACGCGGTGCTCGACGAGCCGGTTTTCCGCGAAGGCGCCGAGCAGGTGCGCAAATCCTTTCACGGCGCCGGCGGCGCTCCGGCGGCCGCGGACGCGCTCGAACAACTCGCCGCGTCCTGAGTGGCCGACCGAAGGAGCGCGCGAGTCCGGCTTCCACAACACGCGAGTCGGGGTTCCGCGACGTTCGAGTCCGGCTTTCGCAACGTTCAAGTCGGGCTTTCGCAACGTTCAAGTCGGGCTTTCGCAACGTTCGAGTTGCCCCTTCGCGTGCACTCATGGCGCACTGCCGGAAACGACGGTGTCCACCGGCGGCATATCGAACGCCGCGCCGTGGTCATCCAGGGCGCAGTGGGTCGAGAGCGCGATACGGGCCCACTTGGCGGTGCCCACCACGCGGCCGTCCTCGACCGCGACCACGGTCAATCCGGGCGGCGTCTCGATCCAGGCGGGCTTCCGGGTCGGTCATCTCCGGGTCGTAGCTTCCGGATCTTCACCGCCCGGACGGTACCGAGACGATCCCGCGCGCGGCCAGTTCCGCGATCTCGTCCGGGTTGCGGCCCAGTTCGGCGAGTACCGAAGCCGTGTGCTCGCCCAGCGCGGGGACCGGGCCCATGGCGGCTTCGACATCGGCGAACGTCGTGGGCGGCAGCAACGCGTCGATCTTGCCGACCGGCGTGTCCACCTCGCGCCACCGGTCCCGCTCGGCCAACTGCGGGTGGTCGATCAACTGGCGCACCGAGTTCAGCCTCGCCGACGCTATACCCGCCTCGTCGAGTCTGCGCACCAGTTCGCCGGCGGTGAACTTCTTCGTCGCCTCCGCCACCACGGCGTCGACCCGGGCCCGATTGCGGACCCGCGCCACGTTCGTCGCGAAGTCCGGGTCGGTGACCAGCTCCGGCCGCCCGATGACATCGGTGGCCAGCCGCGCCCAGCCGCGGTCGTTCTGGATCCCGATCAGCACCTCGCCGTCCGCCGCCGGATAGGCGTCGTAGGGCGCGATCACGGGATGGCTCAGGCCGGCGCGGGGCGGCTGCTCACCGGTGTACGCGGTGACGTACAGCGGATACCCCATCCACTCCGCGACCGCGTCCAGCATCGACACCTCGAGGTGCGCGCCCACACCGGTCCTGAACCGCCTGAGCACGGCCGCGAGGACCCCGGAATAGGCATACATCCCGGCGGCGATGTCGGCGGTCGGGATGCCGGTCTTGGCGGGTGAGTCCGGCTTCCCGGTGATCGACACGAGCCCGCCTTCGCTCTGCACGAGCAGGTCGTACGCGCGCCGGTCGCGGTAAGGCCCCGAGGGGCCGTACCCGGACATGTCCACGACGATCAGCTCTGGCCGCTCCGACCGCAGCGTCCCGGCGGCGAGGCCGAGCCGCGCGGCCGCGCCGGGGGCGAGGTTCTGCAGGAACACGTCGGCTCCCGCGATCAGCTCACGCAGCAGCCCGAGCCCTTCGGGGGTCTTCACGTCGAGCGTGACGGATTCCTTGCCCCGGTTGAGCCATACGAAATGCGAGCCCATCCCGCGCACCGCGGTGTCGTAGGCCCGCGCGAAGTCACCGCCGTCGACCCGCTCGATCTTGATCACACGCGCGCCCAGGTCCGCGAGGTGCCGCGTGGCCAGCGGGGCCGCCACGGCCTGTTCCAGGCTGACGACCGTGATGCCGTCCAGTGGCCTCGCTTCCACACGCACCTCCTGTTGTGTACTCCGGGACAACGGCCAGGGTAATGGGCGCACCGGCCTTGCCGGAACCGTACCAGTCCGGCAACGAATAGCGTGCCGGCAACAAAAGAAGCCGTCGATTCGGCGTGCTTGTACCGATTTGCAGCGGTACTCTTCCCTTCGCTCGGCCAGCAGGAAACGACGACGAAGGAAAAGGAAAATCATTGAAATGCATTCAGCTTCCGTGCTCAAACGTGCTTTGATCGGGCTGTCCGTCACGACCGCGTGGCGGGTGTGTGCACATTCTCCGCGGGGGTAACGAATGCCGCCGCCCGCGCCGACGTGGAGGTGGTGTCCGCCCGCGGCACCCTCGAACCGCCCGGTTCCGGCATCGTCGGCAACCCGCTCGCGGACGGCACGAAATCGAGGCTGCCCGGGAAGTCCGTGAACACCTACGGTGTCGACTACGCGGCGGACGTTCTGCGGCCGGTGCGACCGACATGACCAAGCACGTCAAGCAGGTCGCGCAGCAGTGCCCGAACACGAAATTCGCAGGGCGCGAGCGCCACCGACATCGCACTCGGCATCCCCACTTTGCTCGGCTCCGGCGATTCGATTCCGCCCGATCTGGACAACCGGTGGCAGCGGTTGCCTGTCCGGGCGGAACATCGCCGGAAACAGCCCGAGATCCGGCGCCAAGGCGATCGACCTGTGCAATACCGGGGATCCGGCGTGCGGCGCGGGCGCCAATGTGCTCGCGCACCTGACCCACGGCTTCGACGGAAGCGCGACCAAGGCCGCCGATTTCGCGGCCCAGAAACTGCGGTAACAACCAGCCACGGCGCCTCCTCCCCGCCGCGGGAGCGCCCGACCGGCAAGAGGGCCTGGGGGCTGCCCCGGAAGACATCAAGGGTTTGGGGGTTTCCTTCCCCCAGAAGAACCGGGGGTGTCCGGTGGAGCAGGGGCGGTCGGCGAGATCGCGGATGCCGCGCTTGCGCAGCAGACGTTCCAGCCTCGGCAGCGCGTCGTGCTCGGTGTAGCCGGCGTAGACCGCGTTCAGCGCGCGAAGCACCAGTTCCAGGTCGAACCGGAACCCGGTCGTCGAGCCGGTCGCCGAAGAGCCGGTTCAGCTCCTTCATCGGTAACGGATCGTCCGCGGACGCAGCCACAAGCAGCCCGGCGACCTCCGCGAGATTCCCGCGGGCCGCAGCCAGGCCAGCAAGGTGAACCTGGCGCCGGCCCGCTTCCTGCGGCCAGCGTCCGGTCGGCCCGCTGCTTGACCAGGCCCCGGTGGCACATCAGCAGCAGTGCGCGCAGGTGGTCCTCGCGCCACATCGGCCGCGCGCTGGGCAGCAGGGCCGGCCACCACGAGTTCGCGGACCTCCATGGCCTGCCGCAGGGACCGGGCGGCGTCGTTCAGCAGGACGATCGGCCCCAGGATGACCCGCCGGCGGCCGTCTCGGTCCACTCCCGGCCCACCGGATCGGACACCAGCACCCGGGGTGGGCCAGGTCCCGCGAAGCGGGTGTGGGCCGGGCCGTCCACGACCACGACGCGCACGCTGTCGGGCTTCGGCCAGCCCGCGAGCCGGGCGGTGCCGGTGGCCGCCACCCGGTCCCGCCCGCGGCCGGAGATCAACTGGTCGAGCAGCCGCCGGCGCGGCCGGCGGGTGCTCCGTTCATGAGCTGTACGGAACGCCGAGCAGTTCCAGCGCCCGCAGCGCCGCCTCGATCTCGAACCTGGCGTCCGAATCACGCAGGTCGTCGCCGAACGCCGTCTCGATCTGCCGCATCCGGTACCGCACCGTGCGCGGGTGCACCTTGAGCTTGGCCGCGGTCTCCTGCACATTGCCCTGCGCGCGTAGCCAGGCGAACAGCGTGCCGGCCAGCCGTGACCGCTGCTTGACCGGGAACTGCGCGAGCGGTGACAGCCGCCGCTTGGTGACCTGCCGCAGCAGCGCGGGGTCGGTGAGCAGCCACAGGGTCGACCAGTGCTCGGCGCACACCGTCACCGGGACGTCGGGCAGCACGCCGTCGCCGACCAGGCGCAGTGCGTGGCGTGCCCAACGCAGGGACGCGGCGGCGTCGCCCAGCGCCACGGTGGGGCCGATCGCGATGTGCGCACCGCGGAAGGCCATCGACAGCCGCTGGAGCCGTTCGGGCGTGACCGGCCCGGGCACCAGCACACACGGCTCGGGCTCGCGCAGGTCGGCCAGCACGTCGGCGCCCAGCGTCGGGTCGGGGTGCAGACGTCCGCTCGGCTCGGCGTCCAGCGCCACCATGGCGCATTGTTCGGGTACCGTCCAGCCGGCCGCCCTGGCCAGGTCGGTGATCACCGCGCGCGACACGGCCGGCCGCTTGAGCACGAGCTGCAGCAGCCTCCGGCGGAGCCCGTGGCCGGCGTCGCGGGCCTGGTCCTGTGCCTGGCGGTACCCCTGGACGGACAGTGCGGTGAGCTCGTCGAGGAACGCGAACAGCCGCTCGGCCAGCCATGACACGTCGTTGGCGGACAGCGCGCGCTGCCGCTCCACGCGGGCGATGCGGCGCCACGCGAGCCGCCCGCCGATGCGGAACGCGGCGTGCAGCGGATCGAGTGTGCGCCCGGCGTGACCTTCGGCACGGCCGATCGCGCGGAACGTCTTGTCCGACTCGGTCCTGGGCAGCTCCGGGTACTCGACCAGGTCGACGAACAGCTTCGCGATGTACTCGACGCGCTGTCTGAGCACGGCGCCCTGCGCCTGGTCGAGCAACCGGCCGTACTCGGGCAAGGCCCGGCGGACCTCGCGCACCAGCTCCTCCACGATGCTGGGCAGTTCGGGCCGCAGGATCGCCGCCAGGCGGTGTCTTCGTGCCGCGATCCCGGACAGGCGGTCATCGTCCACGGCTACGTTCCCCGCATGCGCACGCATCGAGGCCTCCCGAATAGAACTGAGCAGTAACTCCGGCCGTCGCATCTTGTGTGCGATCAGTCGCTGCATGCATCGGTGAAATCGCCAGTCCCTTCCCTAATCGTTACCCAGGCACAACACTTGGCGCCATGCTCCGCGGCCGCTACAGCGAACTCGCCACGCTCGACCAACTCCTCGCCCACGTAAAGGACGGGCGTGGCGGCGCACTCGAGATCGACGGCGACGCGGGTATGGGCAAAACTGCCATGCTCGCGGCGGCGAAGTCGGCCGCTTCGGATTTTCTGGTGTTGGACGCCGAAGGCGTGTCGGCCGAAAGGACGATTCCATTCGCCGGTCTGCACCAATTGCTGCGACCGGTACTGGACGAGCACGACCTGACCGGCGTCGCCAGTGAAGAAAACGCCTTCGCGGTGTACTCGGCGGTCACCGGACTGCTCGCCAAGGTCGCCCGTGACCAGCCCGTGCTGTGCTGCGCGGACGATTTCCCGTTGCTCGACGAGGTGTCCAGGGCGGCGCTGGTGTTCGCCGCCAGGCGGCTGGGCGGCGACCCGGTGATCCTGCTGTTCGCCGGTTGCCCGGAGCGGCCGACCCGGCTTCCCCGGCTGGTCCTGGACCCCGTGAGCGATGTCGCCGGGCAGCAGATCCTGCACGACCACGTCCCCGACGGGCTTTCCCCCGAGCTGTGCGAAGAACTGGTTTCGCTGGCCTCCGGGAACCCGCAGGCGCTGGTCGAACTGGTGTCGGCGCTCAGCCTCGAACAACTGGCCGGAACGAAGCCTCCCCCGGTTTCGCTCCCCGCGAACAGCAGCCTGCGCACCCGACACCGGGAGCGGTTGGAAGCGCTTTCACCAGACGCGCGAAAGCTGGTCCTGCTCGCCGTGGCCGACGAGGCGCTCGACCTCGACACGGTGGTTCGCGCGGCGGCGCACGCCGGGATCGATCTCCACGCACTGGACGAGGCCGCCTCCTCCGGGCTCCTGAGAGTCTCGGGTCAGCGGGCCGAGATACCCACCCGGCTGATCAGCTCCTCCCTCTACGCCGACGCCCCGCTGTCCGACCGGCGCGCCACGCACGACCTGCTGGCCGGCGTGCTCGACCGCGCGGAGCAGCGCCTGAAGGCACTCTGGCACCGGGCGGCGACCGCGCCGAAACCCAACGAGCCACTGGCGGACGAGCTCGACCTCGCCGCCGGCAAGGCCCGGAGATCGAAGGACTACGAATCGTCCTCCCGTGCCTACCAGCAGGCGGCCGAACTGACCGCCGATCCGGACGCCAAGGCGCTGCGGCTGATCACCGCCGCGCGCGACTTCTGGCTCTCGGGCCACACCCACCGCAGCCGGGCACTGCTCCGCACCCTGCGCCCGATGGCGGGCAACGACACCGTGCGGAGTCTCGCCGACATCCTCGAGGGCGAGATCGAACTGCGGGAGGGAGTGCCGACGGTGGGGCACCAGATCCTGCTCGACGCCGCCGACCGGCTGACCGGGACGAACCTAGCCCTGGCCATCACCGCTCTGATGCGCGCGGGTGAGGCGAGCATCGCGGCCGGGAACTTCGATGGCTACATCGCCACCGCACGGCGGGTGAGGGCGTTGTCCGGCCATGACGATCCGCTGGTGCGGCTGATGCGCGATCACTGCGCCGGTCTGTCCGCGATGGTGCAGGGTGAGTACGACCGTGCGAAGGAGCCGCTGCACCGGGTGGTCACGCTGGCCGGGCAGGTGCACGGGTGCACGCCGAAGTTCTGGGGCTGCCTGGCCGCGCTCGTGCGCGGGGACGACCGGCGGGCCCATCACCTGGCCGCGCAGGCGGTCAATGTGGCCCGCGCCGACGGGACCGGGGTCCACACGCCGCGGGCGCTGGAGTTCCTGGCCCACACCGCGCTCCGGCTGGACCATTACCCGTCGGCCCTGACCAGCGCGGTGGAAGGATTGCGGCTGGCCCAGGCGGCGAAGCACCACAACTCCACCATCAGCCACCTGTGCCTGCTCGCCCTGATCGCCGCGTTGCAGGGCGACAAGGACACCACGCAAGCCCGCCTGACCACCGCAGCGGACCAGGCCCGCGGGCGCAGGCTCGCCTGGCCCAGCGCCGTCACCAGGTGGGCGCTGGCCTGCCTCGACCTGGCCGAAGAACGGCCCTCGGACGCGCTCACCCGGCTTCGCCCGGTGATCACCGGCCTGGACGGCAGCAGCCCGTTCGTGCGGATCATGGCCACCCCGCACTTCATCGAGGCGGCGGTGCGCTGCGGGGAACGCAAGAAGGCGACCCACGCGCTCGAAGTCTTCGACGACTGGGCGTGCAGCACCCGCAACCCCGGCCAGCTCGCGCTCTCCCAGCGGTGCCAGGCGCTGCTGGCCAGCGGCACCGAGGCGGACGAGCGGTTCCGCGAGGCCGTGCGGCTGCACCGGCGCGGTGACCGGCCGTTCGAGCTGGCCAAGACCGAACTGTTCTACGGCGAACGCTTGCGGCGCAACCGGAAGCCGCGAGCCGCGCGCGAGCACCTGCGTAACGCCTGGAAGACGTTCCAGCGTTACGACGCGGCTTACTGGTCCGACCGCGCCCGTGCCGAACTCCGCGCGGCAGGCGAGTCCGTCGAGCCGGAGGGCCGTGCGAGCATCGGTGACCTCACCCCGCAGCAGGCGCAGATATCCCGCCTGGTCACCGAAGGCGCGACGAACCGCGAGATCGCCGCGCAACTGTTCCTCAGCCCACGCACGGTCGACCACCATCTCCGCAACATCTTCGCCAAACTCGGCATCCGCTCGCGCGTCGAGCTGTCGGCGCTCTTCCGGTGAGTGGACGCGGCGCGCCCGGGTACCCCTGAACGGCAAGCGATTGGGAGGAGGAACCCGTGGCCGAAGAAGACGTGGTGACGTTGCTGGAACGCCAGCATCTCCAGATCCGCGAACTGTTCGACGAGGTGGAGCAGGCGAAGGGGGACCAGCGCAAGGAGGCGTTCCACAGCCTGGTCCGGCTGTTGTCGGTGCACGAGACCGCCGAGGAGGAACTGGTACACCCCGAGGTGCGGCGGATCCAGGGCGGGGACGCCGTGGCGGACGCCCGGGTCGGTGAGGAGCACCGCGCCAAGGAACTTCTGTCCACATTGGACGATATGGGCCCGGACGCGGAGGGCTTCGACATCTTGCTGCTGCAGTTGCGTGACGACGTCATCGCCCACGCCCAGCACGAGGAACGCGAAGAGTTTCCGATGCTACGGCGGGAAACCGAGCAGAAGCGGCTGGAGGCGATGGCCGCCACCGTGCGGGCGGCCGAAGCCATCGCGCCGACGCGCCCCCACCCCGGCATGGAAAGCTCGGTGGCGAACATCCTGCTCGGCCCGCCCGCGGCCATCATGGACCGGGTACGGGACGGGATCCGGAAGATGCTGCCCTGAGGCGTTCCCGCTGGGGTTCGACGACGTACTTCGGGTCCCTGGTGGAAGCGACACCGGCCTCGAACACGCCGAACCGCTGCAGCGCGCTGCCGGCCAGCAGCGCCAGCCCGGAGACGACCGCGGCCGCCCGGCTCCGGCGGGCGGCGATGCCGCTCACCAGCCCGGCCGCGGTCAGCGCCTCCGACCACTTCCGCAGCCGGTGCGCCCGGCCGGTCCGGTAAACCTCCCGGAGAAGGCCGGGCCGGTTTTCCAGCACGCGCGACAGGACCAGCTCGGTGACCCCGCCGTAGGCGGCGAAGACGCGGGCCGTGCCGGCCTCCTCGACCGGGGCGAACAGCATGCCGAGACCGCCGGAGCTCGCGGCGGCGGAGCCGGCGAAGACGAACGGGAGCTCGCGGTGGGCTTCGTGCCAGGCGGGTACCGCGGTCTGCGAAAGCAGGACGGCCGTGTAGCAGGCGACGGCGGGAGCCACGGTGGCCGACTCCAGCCCGGCCGCCCGCACGACCGGCCGCCACCGGGGCGGCAGCCGCCGCGGCACCAGCTCGGACAGCGCGGCGACTCCCGTGCCCGGCGCATACGCCATCAGGAGCCAGCTGCCCACGCTCATCGGCGACGTCGGTCTCGCGACCCGGAGCATGTGGTGGAACCGGCCCGGCCTGCCGAGGTCGGCGACCAGCAGGTAAGTGCTCACGCCGAGACTGGCCAGGGCGCCCAGCCGTCCCGCGCGCCGCAGTGCGGGGCGGCCGGTCAGGTCACCGCCCGCGCCGAGCAGGGCGGAACCGGCGGAGAGCCCGCCGGTGAACAGGTAGCCCGGGATCTTCCATTCCCATACCGGCGGCTTGAGCACCGGCCTGCCGTAGTACGACGTCATGATTTTCCCCAGAACGCCGACACCACGGCGGCCACCAGCGCCGAGGCCGCCACCCCGGCGAACTTCCACATCGACGGCGCGGCCCTGGTCGGCACCACGGGATCCGGTGGCAGACCGTAGACCTCCGGCTCGTCGAGCAGCAGGAAGAAGGCACCATTGCCGCCGACCCCGTCGTCCGGGTCGTTCCCGTACAGCCGGGCGTCCGTCACGCCTTCGTCGTGCAGTGCCTCGACCCGGCGCGCGGCCCGCTCACGCAGCTCGTCGAGCGGCCCGAACTGGATCGAGTCGGTCGGGCAGGCCTTGGCACAGGCGGGTTCCATGCCGTCGCGCAGGCGGTCGTAGCACAACGTGCACTTCCATGCCCTTCCGTCGTCTTCGCGCCGGTCGATCACGCCGTACGGGCAGGCCGAGACGCAGTAGCCGCAGCCGTTGCAGATGTCCGGCTGCACGACGACGCTGCCGAACTCGGTCCGGAACAGTGCCCCCGTCGGGCACACGTCGAGGCAGCCCGCTTCGGTGCAGTGCTTGCACACGTCGGAGCTCATCAGCCAGCGGAAGTCCGTACGGGTCTCCTCCGGAGCGGTCGCCCCCGGCAGGTCGAAGGGGGTCTGGGAGCTTGCCCCCAGCGGGCCTTCCGGGAGCACGGACGGCATCCCCAGGTCGACCGGCCGCCGTTCGATGAAGGCGACATGGCGCCATGAGTTCGCGCCGAGCTGGCCGGTGTTGTCGTAGGACATGCCGAGCAGGTCGAGCCCGGTGTCGGGCACGCCGTTCCATTCCTTGCAGGCCACCTCGCAGGCTTTGCAGCCGATGCACACCGAGGTGTCGGTGAAGAACCCGACCCGGCCCCGGTCGTCGAGCAGCTGGTCGCGAATCATCCGGCCGGGGTACCCGCTCTCCGCCTGCTTCACACCTGTAGCCGATGGCCCGCGCACCGACGAATTTTCCACCGCCGCCCGGTCTACCTGGCAGGTCAACTTTCCGGAAAGGGGAAACGCCGTGCAGAAGATCGTCCCGTTCCTGTGGTTCGACAGCCAGGCCGAAGAGGCGGCGCGGCTCTACACCTCGATCTTCCCGAACTCGAAGATCACCGACGTGAGCCGCTACGGAGAGGCCGGGCCGCGGCCGGCCGGGTCGGTGATGACGGTGGGCTTCGAACTCGACGGGGTCCCGTTCATCGCGCTCAACGGTGGCCCGGAGTTCAAGTTCACCGAAGCGATCTCGTTCTCCGTCACCTGCCAGACGCAGGAGGAGGTGGACGAGCTGTGGGCCAAGCTGTCCGAGGGTGGCGAGGAAGGCCCGTGCGGCTGGCTGAAGGACCGCTACGGCCTGTCGTGGCAGATCGTCCCGAAGCAGTTGCACGAGCTGATCGGCGATCCCGACCCGGTCAAGGCCCGCGCCGCCACCGAGGCCATGTACAAGATGAAGAAACTCGACATCGCCGAACTGAAGCGGGCGCACGACTCCGCCCAATCCTGAACCGGTATTTTCGGGACCGGGCCTACCGACCGGAGGAGCGCGTGACCGTCGTCGTGGTGATGGGTGTGGCCGGTTCTGGCAAGACCACGGTCGGCGAGGCGCTGGCCAGGGAGCTGGGCACCGAATACGCCGAGGCCGACCGCTTCCACCCGGCGGCGAACATCGAGAAGATGTCCTCCGGCGTCCCCCTCACCGACGAGGACCGCTGGCCGTGGCTGCGGGCCATCGCGGAATGGATCCGGGACCACGCCGCCGCCGGCGGCGGCGTGGTCTCCTCGTCCGCGCTGAAACGGCGGTACCGGGACGTGCTGCGCAGCGGCGGCGACCTGTGGTTCCTGCACCTCGACGGGCCGCGGGAGGTGATCGCCCGGCGCATGCGCGAGCGCACCGGGCATTTCATGCCGGTGGCGCTGCTGGACTCCCAGTTCGCCGACCTCGAGCCGCTCGAAGCGGACGAGCGGGGCTGGGTCGCCGATCTGGCCGACTCCCCCACCGAGATCGTCGGCAAGGCGGTCAAGGAGTTCAGACGCCGCTGACCTCACGCGGCGAGCGTCTGGTTGATCTCCGTGATCTCCGCCTGCTGTTCGGTCACGATCTCCTGCGCCAGCGACTTGGTGCCCGGGTGCTTGCCGGAGCTCAGCACGGTCTTCGCCATCTCCACGCCGTTGCCGAGGTGGCGGGCCATGAGGGTCAGCCATGCCCGGTCGAACTGCGCCGCCGGCGCGTTCTGCACCGCCGTGACGTCGGACGCCGACAGCATCCCGCGCATGGTCATGCCGGGCATGTCGTGGTTCATCGGCATCTCGGCGTGCCACGACTTGAGCCAGCCGGTCATCGTCTCGATCTGGGCGTTCTCCTTGGACTTGATCTCGTTCGCGAGCGTCTTGACCTTCTCCGACCTGGCGCGCCCCGTGGTGAGGTCGGCCAGCTGGATCGACTGCTGGTGGTGCGGGATCATCTGCTGGGAAAAGGTGATGTCGGCCTGGTTCTCCGTTGCCGACGCCGAGTCGTCGGCGGCCGTCGCGCACCCGGTCAGGGCCATGGCCGTCACCATCAGGCCGCCCACCATCCTGCTGAGCATGGTTCCTCCATTCTCCTCGGGAGGAACACGGCCGCTCCGAGCCGGAGGTTCACACCGGATTCAACTCTTCGTGCCGGACCGGGCGACGAGCACCGGGCAGTCGGTGTGGTGGATCATCGCGTGGCTGGTCGAGCCCAGCAGCAGGCCGCGGAACCCGCCCCGGCCGCGGCTGCCGACCACCACCAGTTGCGCCCGCCCCGTCCAGTCCAGCAGCAGTTGCCTCGGGTCGTCCCGGGCGACGACGCGCCGGAGGGGCACCTCCGGGTAGCGCTCCCGCCAAGCCGTCACCGACTCCTGATCGGCTTCGGGCGGGCGCTCCCAGCCGCCGTGGGCGCGGACCGTGATCAGCGGGACGCCGCGCAGCGACGCCTCTTCGAAGGCCAGCGCGATCGCGGCGTCGGACAGTGAGCTGCCGTCGACGCCGACCACCACGGGTTCGTCCTCCCCGATCAGCCGGCGGTCGCGGCCGCGGACCACGGCCACCGGGCAGCGGGCGTGGGCGGCGAGCGATATCGCCGTCGAGCCCATCACCAGCTCGCCGAGCAGGCTCCGCGTCGTCGAGCCGAGCACGATCATCCCGGCCGATTCCGACTCCCCGATCAGCATCGGGATCGGAGCATCCAGAAAGGACCTTGTCGACACCTCGAGCGCGGGATTCGCCCGGTTGGCGATCTCCAGCGCCTCGGCCAGCCAGTCGTGGGACTGCTTTTCCTTGTCCGCCAGCCACTCCGCGGGCGGCACCTCCTCGCCGTAGAACGCGTCGGGCACCCCGTAGCCGTGGATCAGCAGCAGCGGGGCCCGCCGTTTCACCGCCTCGTCGACACCCCACCACACGGCACGCCGGGCGGCGGCCGTGCCGTCGATGCCGACCACGATCGGTCTGCCGTTCACCGGGCACCTCGCGTGATCAGCACCGGGCAGTCGGCGTGGTGGATGAGCGCCTGGCTGGTCGACCCGAGCAGCAGGCCGCGGAACCCGCCGCGCCCGCGGCTGCCGACCACGACGAGTTGCGCGCTGCCCGAGGCCTTCAGCAGTTCGTGCCGCGGCCGGTCCTTGCGGACCACGCGTTCCACCGACACGTCGGGGTACTTCTCCTGCCAGCCCGCCAGCACCTCCGCGAGCAGCCGCCGCTCGTCCTCGGCGAACGTGCGTGAGTCGCCGGTGTAGCGGGGGCTGCCGTAAACGCTGTCCAAGTCGAAGTCGGACCACGCGTGCACCGCGACCAGCGGGACATTGCGCTGCGACGCTTCCTCGAACGCGAGCGCGACCGCGGGCTCCCCCGCCGGGCTGCCGTCCACGCCGAGCACGACCGGGCCGTCGCGCCGCGCACCGCGGATCACCGCGACCGGGCAATGCGCGTGCGTGCTCACCGCGACCGCGGTCGACCCCGCCAGCATCCCGGCGAAGCCACCCCGCCCGGTCGAGCCGAGCACGATCATCCGCGCCCGGCGCGACCGGGAGACCAGCATCGGAATGGGCGGCTCTCCCGTGTTCTCCGCCTCGGCCCGCACATCCGGCGCCTCCCGCCGGGCAACCTCCACCGCCTCGGCCAGCACTCGCCTCGCCGACTCTTCGAACACGTCGAAGACATTGGCGGGTAAGGGAATCCCGTCGCCATAGTGGGCGGCCGTGATCCCCCACGCGTACAGGATGTCCACGCGGAGCCGCCGCAGCCGTGCCTCCGCGGCGGCCCAGCGCACCGCCTCCAGCGCCGTGTCCGACCCGTCCACCCCCACGACGACCGAGTTCCCAACGGCCATGTGATCCTCCCGAATCCCTTGTGTTCTATGGAAAAACAACCGAATCGGCCGGGCGCCGGCTCTCCTGGGGCGAAAGTTCGGCGCGCGCGGGGTGGCCCACCCGCAGGAACAACTGCGGGTAGCCGGCGAGGCCGAGCCGCTCGATCAGGCCCGCGCGGACCTCGGGCAGATGCAGCGGCTGGGTCAGCGCGGCCGCCACCATCCCCTGGACGATCGCGGCCAGCCAGACCTGCTGCATCGCAGCCCCGGCCACCAGATGGCAGAGCCGCGTGTCGTCGGGCGTGAGCAGCAACAGGATGCCTTCGTGCATCAGCCGCTCGGTGAGCGTCACCGTGTCGGGCACGTGGGTGTCCGCGCGAACGAGCCCTCCCCACGGGACCGTGGTGCCGCTCGGCCCGACGCTCCACGCCGCCAACTCCCGCTGGTAGGCGCTGTCGTCGCGGATCACCAAGGCCGCGTGGCCGAACAGTTCGGCCAGGGCGCCGCATTCGGTCCGCGGTTCGATGATCCGTATCTGCACGCCCGGTTCACTCGCCGCACCCGCCAGCCCCCGCAAGGAATCGCGGGGGACCGGTTCCAGGCCGAACGGCCCGCGGTAGCTGTGCCGCCGGAAGATCGCGGCGTAACGTTCGGTTTCCGTGGCGGTGGGATTTGCGCGTCCCCTCGCGTGGATCCGGGCGACCAGGCCCGGTTGCGCGGGCTCGGGCAGCAGCGCGACCTCGGCCGCCCAGCCCAGGGCGCGGACCGCGAGCGCGAGGTTGGCCAGTGCCGCGCCGCAGGAGATCGTCCGGTCCCGGCCCGCCGGGTCGTGCCGCGGCAGCGCGACAGTCCCCTCTGGTGGTGCGCCCTCCGGACCCCGCCTGGGCGCGAGCCCCCAGGCCCCCTCGAAGCGTTCGTACAGGTCGACGTGGTCCGCGTGTGCTTCGAGGGTCCAGGGCTGGGTGTTGTGCACCGAGGGTGCGTGGCTGACCGCACGGGCGAGTACGGCGATGTCGGCGCTCGACCACGTCATGTGACCTCCAGGATCCGAGTGACGGTTTCCACGGCGCGGCGTCGCGTGGCGGGCGCGGCGAAGCCGTAACCGAAGCGCAGCACGACCTGAGGCTGCGACCGCCCGCCGAGCAGTTCCCGCAGCGCGGCCCGGGTCGCCGGGATCTCGACCGGCTGGGACAGGAACGACGCGCTCACCCCGGCGTTGGTCGCGGTGAGCAGCACCCGCTGCATACCCTGACCGGTACGGAGCTGGGCCAATGGCGTGTCGGTGAACGAGTTGAGCACCGCCACGAGCGGTTCCCGCTCGTACGGCCGGTCCGGCCGGGCGCCGTCCACGGCGAAACTCCGCGGCGCCAGCAAGCTGCCGGGCGCGGGTCGTGGGCCGCCCGCGATGGCCGGGACGCCGTCGTCACGGGCGCTCCCGGTGGCGGTCCACCGGGCCAGTTCCGCCAGGAACTCCGGGTCTTCGCTCTGCACGTGCTCGGCGTGCCGCAGCAGGGCGGCGAAAGCGTCGAGATCGCCGGGGTGCTCCAGCAGGACGAGTTCGGCGCCCTCCGCGCTCGCCGCTTCGATCATCGCCTGCCGGACCTTCGCCGGCAGCGGACGGTCGGTGAACGGCCGCCGGTTGCTCCGCCGGATGCCGATCGCCCTGGCCAGCGCGATGTCGGCGGGTGCGGGGAACCGTGTCCCCCGGATCCGCAGGGTCGCCAGGTGGTCGTCGCGGGACGAGTCGGGCAGCAGGTGCACCACGGCGGTCCGTCCCGCGGCCAGCAGGGCGACGCGCATGTTGAGGATGGCCGCGCCGCACGACAGCCTCGCTTCGCGGGCGTCGCGGTCGGCGACGTCGAGGACCCGCCCGGTGTCGAGGAAGACGTCGATCCGCTCGCCGGTCACCTCGAACCGCCACGGCTGCGAGTTGTGCGGAGACGGCGCGCGGATGGCCGCGTCCAGGGC
>NZ_DATELF010000144.1:0-15359 GCF_035276945.1 Amycolatopsis sp.
TCGACACCACCTTCGCCACCCTCCAAGCCCGCGGAGCCGACATCGTCCAAGAACCCACCCACCAGCCCTACGGCACCCGCGACTGCGCCCTCCGCGACCCCGCCGGCAACCTCATCCGCATCCAACAACTCCCCTGAACCATTCGCGGCTTGCGTGGACGGAGAACCGGACATACCGCTCGAACTGGTTGGATCGGGCGATGCTGGCAGGCCGCGAAGGCGGCCACGCGTAACAGATGGAGACACAATGAGCATGGCCACGAGGACGCACAAGCAGTCGCCTGCGCCGCACGTCGCCGACAGCCACGATTTGATCCGCGTGCACGGCGCGCGTGAGAACAACCTCAAGGACGTCAGCGTCGAGCTCCCGAAGCGCCGGCTGACCGTGTTCACCGGCGTCTCCGGCTCGGGCAAGAGCTCGCTGGTCTTCGCCACGATCGCCGCGGAGTCGCAGCGGCTGATCAACGAGACCTACAGCGCCTTCGTGCAGGGCTTCATGCCGACGCTGGCGCGGCCCGACGTCGACGTCATGGATGGGCTGACGACCGCGATCATCGTCGACCAGGAGCGGATGGGCGCCGACCCTCGCTCCACGGTCGGCACCGCGACCGACGCCAACGCGATGCTGCGCATCCTCTTCAGCCGGCTCGGGAAGCCGCACATCGGCTCGCCCCAGGCGTTCTCCTTCAACGTCGCCTCGATCAGCGGAGCGGGTGCGGTCAGCGTGGAGCGCGCAGGACGGACGGTGAAGGAGCGTCGCAGCTTCAGCATCACCGGCGGCATGTGTCCGCGCTGCGAGGGCCGGGGACAGGTCAACGACATCGACCTGTCCCAGCTGTACGACGACAGCAAGTCGCTCAACGAGGGTGCGCTCACGATCCCCGGCTACAGCGTGGACGGCTGGTACGGCCGCATCTTCGCGGGCTGCGGCTTCTTCGACCCGGACAAGCCGATCCGCAAGTTCACCAAGAAGCAGCTGCACGACCTGCTCCACCGGGAGCCGACCAAGATCAAGGTCGACGGCGTCAACCTGACCTACGAGGGCCTGATCCCGAAGATCCAGAAGTCGATGCTGGCCAAGGACGTCGACTCGCTGCAGCCGCACGTCCGCGCCTTCGTGGAGCGAGCGGTCACCTTCACCATCTGCCCCGAGTGCGACGGCACCCGGCTCAGCCAGGAGGCTCGTTCGTCGAAGATCGACGGGATCGACATCGCCGACGCCTGCGCGATGCAGATCAGCGACCTCGCCGAGTGGGTGAAGGGCCTGGACGAACCGTCCGTCGCGCCGCTGCTGGCCGCGCTGCGGCACACCCTCGACTCGTTCGTGGAGATCGGACTCGGCTACCTCAGCCTCGACCGCCGCTCGGGCACGCTGTCGGGCGGCGAGGCGCAGCGCACCAAGATGATCCGCCACCTCGGATCTTCGCTCACCGACGTCACCTACGTCTTCGACGAGCCGACGATCGGGCTGCACCCCCACGACATCCAGCGGATGAACAACCTGCTGCTGCAGCTGCGCGACAAGGGCAACACCGTGCTGGTCGTGGAGCACAAGCCGGAGGCGATCGCGATCGCCGATCACGTCGTCGACCTCGGTCCGGGCGCCGGCGCCGGGGGCGGCGAGGTGGTGTTCGAGGGCACCGTCGAGGGGCTGCGGGCCAGCGGCACCGTCACCGGGCGGCACCTGGACGACCGCGCCGCCCTCAAGCCATCGGTGCGGACGCCGTCGGGGGCGCTAAAGGTGCGCGGCGCCAGCACCCACAACCTGCGGGACGTCGACGTCGACATCCCGCTCGGCGTGCTGGTGGTCGTCACCGGGGTGGCGGGTTCGGGCAAGAGTTCGCTGATCCACGGCTCGGTGTCCGGACGGGACGGGGTGGTGCCGGTCGACCAGAGCGCGATCCGTGGCTCGCGGCGGAGCAACCCGGCGACCTACACCGGACTGCTCGACCCGATCCGCAAGGCGTTCGCGAAGGTCAACGGCGTGAAGCCGGCGCTGTTCAGCCCGAACTCCGAGGGTGCCTGCCCCACCTGCAACGGCGCCGGCGTCACCTACGTCGACCTGGCGATGATGGCCGGCGTCGCGATCACCTGCGAGGAGTGCGAGGGGAAGCGGTTCCAGGCATCGGTGCTCGAGTACCACCTCGGTGGCCGCGACATCAGCGAGGTGCTCGCCATGTCGGTGACCGAAGCCGAGGAGTTCTTCCGCGCGGGCGAGGCCCGTACGCCGGCCGCGCACGCCATCCTCGCCCGGCTCGCCGACGTCGGGCTCGGTTACCTCAGCCTCGGCCAGCCGCTCACCACGCTGTCCGGGGGCGAGCGGCAGCGGCTCAAGCTGGCCACGCAAATGGCCGCCGACGGTGGCGTCTACGTCCTCGACGAGCCGACCACCGGCCTCCACCTCGCCGACGTCGAGCAGTTGCTCGGCCTGCTCGACCGGCTCGTCGACTCCGGCAAGTCGGTTATCGTCATCGAGCACCACCAGGCGGTCATGGCGCACGCCGACTGGATCATCGACATGGGGCCGGCCGCGGGGCACGACGGCGGCCGGGTCGTCTTCGAGGGCACACCTGCCGCCCTCGTCGCCGCTCGCTCCACCCTCACCGGTGAGCACCTCGCGGCCTACGTCGGCGCCTGACCCGAGGCCTTGGGGGACCCGGTGAGGCCGCCGCTTACCCGGCGCGACATCGGTGACGTTCACTGGCAGGCAGTTCGGGCTTGGGCGTCGTGGATCACCGGGTGGGTGTGCCCGACTTCAAGCGCTTGAGGTTCCGCATCCTGGTCGGATGGCGTCACGAGCGGCCGCGGAGCAGGCGTGGTTCACGATTCAGGAAGTGCCCCGGCGCGGCGGGGCTGAGTGAGCCGACGCTGCGGTACTAGGAGCAGATCGGGCTGATCGGGCCGGTGGCCCGGGATCCCGGGAGTGGGCACCGGCGCTATGACGCCGCGGTTCTGGACACGATTGAATCCCTGCCCTGTTTGAGATCGGCGGGGATGCGGGTCGAGGATCTGTGCCGTTGTCTGCGATCGCCGGCCCGCGGCAACGAGGCGGCGGCCGAGCGGCGAGAGCTGCACCCACGATGTAGCACGGCAAGGGCGTGGCCAGTTCGTGCATGTCGTGGTGCAGGACGTCGTGCGGTCGGGTGGCTTCGAGCAGAGCGGGAATCGGATCATGCCAGCTGCCGAAACGGCGGCGCATCTCCCGCAACGGGTCGGGATGGCGCACACCTGCGGGTGCGGTGAGGACCGCATGCCACTCGGCCCTGCCGTCGGCGAAAGCGATGTGGCCGAACTCGACGCCCGGCCCCCAGGTCAGCTCGAAATCCGTCCGCAGATCAATCGCGTTCCCGGTGATCGCGCGCAGCACTGACGATCCACTGTAGACGGCGCCGGGATGCGCCGGGAAAAGCTGCGAACGCAACCGGCTGCCGACGCCGTCCGCGGCCACGACCAGGTCGGCGTCCAGAACGGTATCGCCGCAGGCGACTCGTGCCGGCCCGGTGCCGGAGCACTCGACGCCCGAAACCTCCACCCCGACCATCAGCGCCTCCTGCGGCAGTGCCGCGCGCAGGAGTTGATGGAGCACGGATCGTGCTGTTCCGACAATCGGCGTGCCTGCCTTGCGTTCCAAGGCGGCACCGTCGATCCTCGCCAGCCAACGACCGCTGGGAGTGCGTGTGCCCGCGGCGTACTGATATCGCCCGGCCTCGCGCACCGTGTCACCGACACCGAGAACGTCCAAGGCGCGAATACCATTGGCTGCCAACGAAATTCCGGCGCCGACGTCGTCGAGGACGGGATGGCGTTCGATGACCGTCGCCACCCAGCCGACACGGCGCAATCCGATCGCCGCCGCCAGCCCGCCGATACCCCCGCCCACGATCACCGCGCTCCTGACCACGCCACAGCCCCTTTTGGTCGAAAATCGTCCTGGTCACCGTCATTGAGGATACCGCGGACCCGGCGGACCGTTCGGCGGTGAACGTCACCGTGTTCGAAAACTGGACGTTGGCCGCGGTGCAGGCGGTGCTCGCATGTGCCGGCGTGACGTCGCCGTCGACCAGCTGGGCATAGCAGGCCGCGGGACCCAGGGGTCCGTCATTTTGCCCGGTGTTACCCGCGGCTATGACCTTTGGGTCAAGCCGGTAATGTTGAGCCCGCAGGTACTCCTGGCACTCGGCGGAACTGGTCTGAACCGGTGCCGCGATTCCCACCGAGAGCCCGGCCGCAACCACGATCGTGGTTGCGGCCAGGGTCACCAGCCGACCGAATGTTTTCCTGCGAGTGCCCGTGTTTGCCGTGCGTCCTCCCCAGAAGACCTGAGCATTGAAAGCGTATCCACACAGTGAGCCGCAGGTTCTCGTCCGAAAGAGCGAACATGTGGGCGGATCGCCATGAGTAGTCGCGGGTCGATCCGGGCATTGTTCGCGCCACTATCCGGTCCGGTAGACCCCGAAAAACCTGAAGCTACCCGTATTGGTCGAACGGGCCTCGCGGACCTGACTGCCCGCGACGTACCGTCTTCGACCTGGTTGGGGCCGAACGGCGGGTGTTGCCAAGGGTAACCGAGCCATAGCATGACGTCTCGTGTCCCGGCGGATGCCAGTGATCGGTCGATGCTGCTCCGCACCTCTGCACCCGAGGAGTGAACCGTGCTTCGACGCACATTCGCCGGTGTCCTCGCCGGCACCGTCCTGGCCGTGCCGATGGTCGTCGTGGCGCCCTCCGCCGCAGCGGCGGTGGAGGGCCAGGCGACCACGCTCACCTACGACGACAGCCAGGCCGCCGAGTTCAAGTCCGCGGTGGCCGCTGGTGTCAACGTCTGGAACACCAGCGTCACGAACGTCCGGATCGTGAAGGCGCAGCCGGGTCAGCGCGTGAACATCCAGGTGGTCGCCGACGATGACTGGCCGCGCGCCAACCTTGGTCCGGTCCGCCCGACCGGCACCGTGACGGTGTGGATCGGGCGGGAAGCGGTCGACCAGGGCTACTACACGGTCCGGATCGCCGCCCACGAACTGGGCCACAGCCTCGGCCTGCCCGACGCCAAGCCCGGCCCTTGTTCGTCGCTGATGTCCGGCTCCACCGGCGGCGTGAGCTGCACCAACGTGCAGCCCAACGCCTCTGAGAAGGCTGCCGTCCAACACAACTACGCCGGTACCGCCCAGAGCGCCGACACGAACGCCGTGCTTCCGGACGCCGCCCACTAGCGGGACTCGTCGCCGAGGACCTTCGGTCAGTCCGATTCCGATGTTCCGTACCGATCATGGTGGACCACGGCGCTGAGCGGCAGGCGTTCCCGCCAGCCGTGCCGTTCCAGATCGGGGACGGTCGGTAGGTCGCGTACCGGGCCGACGCACAACCACGCCACCGGGCGGAGGTTGTCCGGTAGGCCGATCAGCTCGCGCAGGAATTTCTCCCGGTAGAAGCTGACCCAGCCGACTCCGAGCCCTTCGACGGTCGCGGCCAGCCACAGGTTCTGGATGGCCAGGCACACCGAGTACAGGCCGGCGTCGGCGATGGCATGCCTGCCCAGCACCGAGGGCGCGCCGCGCGACGAATCGTAGGTCACCACGATGCCGGCAGAGGACTCCATGATGCCCTCGATCTTGATGCGCGCGAAGACGCGGGCCTGCTCGGCGTCCAGTTGACCGGCGAACAACGCCCGTTCGGTCCGCACGTGCTCGCGGAACTTCCTTCGAACGTCCACATTGGATACCACGACGAAGTCCCACGGCTGTGACAGGCCCACGCTCGGTGCCGCGTGTGCCGCGCTCAGCACGCGATGCAGCGCTTCCGCCGGGATCGGCGCACCGGTGAACTCCGCCCTGGTGTCACGCCGTTGAAAGATCGTCTCGTACAGGAGATGTTGGTCTGTCCCACTTGTCACGAGCTCGATCGTGCCCCCAGACCTGTTCCGTCCCTTCCGGGGCTCGCCGCGTCGTTCAGACCCCGGTCGAGATCGTCGAAGCCGCTCAGCCGGACGCTGCCTGACCTCCCACCGAGCGGCCGTCGCCTCATGAGCTGGTGGCCCCGGTGGCCGATGCGCGGCGGACGAACAACGACGTGATCAGCGCCAGTACACCGACCACCCCGGCGACGACGAACGCGGTGCGCAGCCCGTTGGCGTCCGGGTCGCCGGCCGGGCCGGTGCTGCCGAGGGTGGCCACACTGACGAAGACCGCCGTGCCGAACGCGCCGGCGACCTGCTGGAGCGTGGCCAGGATCGCGCTCCCGTGCGCGTGAAGGTGGCTGGGCAGCACGCCGAGCGACTCGGTCATCAGCGGGGTCATCATGAAGCCGAAGCCGGCCATGAGCAGGACGTGGCTGGCGATGACCGCGACCAGTGGCGAGCCCGCGCCGAGCGTGGCGAACAGCCACAGCGACACCGCCATGGCCAGCGCGCCCGGGATCACCAGCGGCCGGGCCCCGAACCGGTCGAACAGCGCCCCGACCGGGCGCCCGAGAAGTCCGAGTGCGAGGCCACCGGGCAGTACGGCCAGGCCGCTGACGAAGGTGCTGGTGTGCAGCACGGTTTGCAGATACAGCGGCAGCATGATCGACGCGACGCCCAGCAGGCACACGAACAGCAGCGCGGTCAGGACGAGCGCGACGACGAAGCCGCGGTGGGTGAACGGGCGCAGGTCGAGCAACGCGCGGTCGTCGCGCTGCAGCCGTGTCTGCCGCCACGCGAACACCGCGAGCGCGGCGGCTCCGGCGACGATCGGGATCCACGGCGGCAGCGGATGACCGCCGCCGGCTGGCGCACCGAACGCGGACAGGCCATAGAGCACCCCGCCGAACCCGGCGGCGGACAGCAGTACCGACGGCAGGTCCAGCGGCACCGGGCGGGTCCGGCCGTCGAGGCCGAACCAGACCGCCCCGATGACCAGCGCGGTCACCGCCAGCGGGAGCACGATCCAGAACATCCAGCGCCAGCTCAGCGACGACAGGACCGCACCACCGATCGTCGGCCCGATCGCGGGGGCGACGGCGATGACGATCGTGATCGTGCCCATCGTCGCGCCGCGCCGGTGTGGTGGTACCAGCCGCATCACCGAGGTCATCAGCAGCGGCAGCATCACGGCGGTGCCGCCGGCCTGCAGCACCCGCCCGGCCAGCAGCACCGGAAAGCCCGGCGCGAGTCCGCTGACCAGGGTGCCGAGGCTGAACGTGGTCAGCGACGCCAGGAAGACCTGGCGCGGCGTGAAGCGTTCGAGCAGGAACCCGGTGGTCGGGATGACCACGGCCATCGTCAGCAGGAACCCGCTGGTCAGCCACTGCACCGTGGTGGTCGAGACATTGAGGTCGACGGTGAGCTCCCGCAACGCGATACTGAGGATCGTCTCGTTGAGGATCATCACGAACGCGGAGAAGACCAGCACGCCGATCAGCAGGCCGGACCGTGGCGGTGGAGCTTCGCGGCCGGCGGTGGTCGTGGCCGTCGCGGGGGCGGGCATGGGTGAGCACCTCACAGAATCTCATAGCGCGGTTGGTGACCTCGAGCGGCTTTGCTCGAAAATGCCTGCCGCCACGTGCGGATGGCCGGGGGTTCCGGCGCCGGCGATGTTACAGTCCTGATCAATGTATACGGTGACGAGGTAACGCCTGTCCAGCGAATTTTCGGCGGCGCGCGGACCGATGTCCACCGTAGCCGGGGAGATGCGCATGCGTGCGTAGGGAGACCGGCGCCGCCCGTGCGAGGTGGGGCACCGATGAAGGTGTAGGCACCTCAGCGATCGGGCGCGCGCACCGGCAGCAGGGCGATCAACCCGGCAAGCAGCACGAGCACGATGCCGGCCATGCCCGCTCTCTGCGTGCCGAACAACGCGATGAACCCGCTGAATGCCAACGGCCCCAGGAAACTCACCGCACGCCCCGTCGTCGCGTACAGCCCGAACGCCTCCCCTTCACGTTCCCGGCTCGACGATCCGCGCGAGGAAGGTACGACTCGCCGCCTGTGCCGGGCCCAGGAATATTGACAACAGCAACCCGAACAGCACCACCAGCACCAGCTCATCGACTCCTACGACGTCGTGCTCTGCACGGACGTCGACGAGATCGTCGCGCCCGATCCGCGCGGCGGCGATCCGGGCGACTACATCGACCGGTTCACGGGGGACTACGTCACCTGCACAGGCTACGAAATCCTGCACCAACGCGACACCGAGCCGCCCCTGGACCTCGCACGTCCCGTCCTCGATCAGCGCTCCACCTGGTTCCCCAACCCGCTGTACTCCAAGCCGCTGCCGGCGCGGGTGCCGATGGCCTGGCGCGGTGGCTTCCACGAACGCGTCGACGGCCAACGCCGAAGCGAGCCCAGCCTCTACCTGATCCACCTGCACCGTGGGGACTACGAAATCTGCCTCAACCGCCATCGAACGCGTCTGATCCACCGCTGGGCACAGGACGACATCGACAACCACCGCGGCTACCAGAACCGGATCGTGGAACCAGAAAAGTTCCACCACTGGCTCTATCGCGACCGCTGCAACGGCGACCCCGTGCACCCCGAACCCGTCCCCGACCACTGGCGCAGCCTGCTCTGAGTTCGCTTTGCCGACGAGGGTGGTTTCCCACTGTCAGAGGAGTCCCGGCCGAGCTGAGCGTGCAGCGCCGCGACCACGCCTTCGGGGTTGCGTCACCCGCGCCAGCAGCGCGGTGTTCTCATCGCGCACAACCGCGATCTCGGCGTGCTTGACGGCCAACCACGGCACGACATCGTCATGTGCCGCTTCCCGACCCGACCCCGTGATCACAACCGTAGTCGATCACCTGTGCCGACCACCGCCGACCTGTCACTCAGGCTGAACAGTTGCCTCCGGTTCGGTCCCCAGCAGGGCCACCCCATCGCTCCGACTTCGCTGCGCTGATCGTGATTGCGCGAACCATCCACGCCGAGGACCGTGGTGGTTGCCCACACGGCGCGAGCTCGTTGCTTGTTGCCTCCCTCAGCCGAGGTTCGGGCGGCCCAGCGTTTCTTGTACTTCGCCCCCGACCCACATCAGCGCCCGCGACGCGACGGAAACCGAGCTGGCCACGCGAATGATCGTGCTGACGCTCCTCGTACGTTCGTCGGTGCACCACAGCCGCCGCTGGACCCGAGCAAGGCGCCCGTCAGGTACTCCGGTAGGCGACCTCGGTGGCCATCCTGGACAGCTGTTCTCGCCAGTCCGGGACCAGCGGGGCTTCGCCGATGGCACACTGGGCTCGCTCGACGAGTTCGCCGATGCGGGCCTCGACTTTGTCGCGTATACCGCAAAGGATCAGGCGCTCGCGCAGAAGGTCGAACTCGCCGTTCTCGACAAGTGACCGGATCCGCTCGTCTTGTCGCACCGCAAGGGACAGCAGCACGGTCATCTTGTGCTGCCTGAAGTCGAGCCCGCTCGGCTTACCGCTTTTCTTGCCGTCCTCGAAAGCGTCGATAAGATCGTCGCGTAACTGGAAAGCCTCTCCCAGCGCCTCCCCGTACACCTCAAAATGGTCCGCCAGATCGCTACGGCCGGCCAACGTCGAGCCGAGCACCAAAGGCCGGTGAATCGTGTATCGGCCGGACTTCACCACCGCGATCCGCCGGGCCAGTTCCGGGTCGGCGGTGAACTCGGTCGCGGTGGCGATGTCGAGTAGCTGACCGGAGACCAGTTCGGCACGCAGCTCCAACCATTGTCTGCTCAGGTCAGCCGACAGGTCGGCCATGAAATAGTCCGCGTAAGCCCAGGCCAGATCACCGGCCAAGATCGCGACGGACTCACCGTAGCGCCGCGACTCCCCGTGCCAGCCGTTCGTGCGATGGACTGCGATGTGCTCCGCATGGACTGTCGGCATCGCCCGCCGCTGATCCGAGTCGTCCATCACGTCGTCATGGATGAGTGCCGAAGCATGCAGCAGTTCCAACGCGATGGCAGCACGGACTGCTCGCTCGGCGGGCATCTGGCCCCCTGCGGAGAAGTATCCAGTGAGGCAGAAGGCCGGGCGAAGGCGTTTTCCGCCGGCCTTGACCAGCTTCGTGACCGCCTGGACCGGAACGGCCGCTCTCTCGTCGTCCGCAACCCACTTGACGCGCTCGTCGGTGAGGAATGCCAACAGGCCCTGCTCCATCTCCCGCAGCATCATCGCAAGAGTCTGCTGCGGCCTCGCGGTCAGGTCGGCTGAACATGAGGCAGTGGTCATCATGCCCGTCCGGCCCGCCGTGCGCTCAGGTGCATATGCGAGTCGCTCGGTTTGTAGGTCGAGCCAGCCACCGGACGGACGGGGTGCTTCGACGCGGACCGCAGGACCCAACGGGAAGTAAGCGTGGCGAGAGCGATCATCATTTCGACGTAGGCGAAGGATTCGCCAATGCACTTCCGCGCGCCTGCCCCGAAGGGAAGGTAGCTGCTGCGGGAAATTGACCGAGCCCGCTCCGGCAGCCAGCGATCCGGGTCAAAGAACTTGGGCTCGGTATAGTACGCCGGGTCCTGATGCACGGCGTAAGGACTGAAGAAAACGTCAGCACCCTCTGGAATGTGATAGCCACCGAGGTCGACGTCGGTTACCGCACGCCGGGTCAGGATCCATCCGGTCGGGTATAGGCGCAGGATCTCCTGAACCACCCTGCCGAGATATTTCAGTTCGGGCAGTATGTCGTAGCTCACCGTGCGGCCGTCGAGAACGCTGTCGACCTCGACATGCACGCGTCGCTCGATATCAGGGCGGGTCGAAAACACGTGGAACGCCCACAACAGGGCGGTTGCCGATGTCTCGGTTCCGGCCACCATCATCGACCGGATCTCGTCGTGCAACTGGTGGTCGGTCATGCCTTCGCCGGTTTCCTCGTCACGAGCCAGCATCAGCATGGACAGCAGGTCTCCCCGGTCGGCGCCACTGGCCCGGTATTCTGCGATGATGCCGTCCACGAGGTTGTACCAGCGCTGCAAGGCCGCCTCCTCGCGGCGCTTGATGGGGAGAGGTAGTTTGTGGATGAATTCGATCGGTAGGAATGCGCGTCTGCCGACCCCTGTCACCAGCACCGGTAGTGCACGCCTGATCTCAGCTGCCGTCTCCGGGGGCAGCGCGGAAAAGAGTGTCTTTGTGAGGACGTTCATGGTCATGTTGTAAAAGTCATGGGAAATGTCCACTATATCTCCGTCATGCCATTCCTCGGACAGGTTTTCCACCACCTCCACGGCGGCCGACGCATAGCTGGCCATCCGACCGTGGTGGAATGCGGGTTGGGAAAGGCGCCGCTGGCGCCGGTGGAAGCTTCCGTTGGACGCAACCAGGCCGTTGCCGATCAACTTGGCCGCCTGCTCAAACAGCGGACCACCCTTTTCGAACTTCCCGTACTGGGTGATCAGAAGTTCTTTGATAAGTTCTGGCTGGTTGACCATGTAGGCGGGTTTCATGCCGAGCCGGAAGACCACGACATCACCCTCGTCGCGGAGCGACTCGACGAATTTCAGTGGCCGCCGGGCCATTTTTAACATGTGGCCGATCAGGGGAAGGCTGCCGGGCATGGTGGGCGGAGGAACGGTGGTCGTGCTGTGCATTGTCATTCTCCAATAAAAAATCGGGCAGCTGGCTATGAAAAGGCGAGATACTGCCGTCGACCAGCCGGATCGGCCGAGTTCGCGGTATCGGACGCATGGGATGAGTAGCGTCGTGTCGCCATGCTCCAGTCGTGCGTGACACGGATTTGATGGGTCATCGCGGTGACATAGCGTTGAGTGATGGCTTGCTCGTTCGCGGTGGCACCAACCCGGCGACACAATGCGGGGATCTCCGCGGCGATACTCAGGAACTGCTCGGACTTGTCATGCACAAGCCGGCAAATCTCCTCGATGACCGCCTCGCGGGTGCCCCTGCCCTCGTGTTCGAGCACCAGCACGAGGTTGTGGGTGTCTCCCCGCGCTTCCTCGTGTTCAACGGAATGAACGTCGTTGCAGAAGGCGATTATATCTATTTCCAGCAGGCCCAGTCGCCGGATCTCCTCGCTCGCGAGGATCGAGCTAGGCACCTCGTAGCGGTTCACCCGTTCGGTCGCGTCCAGATACAAATACATCGCCATCGACTCCCGGCGCAACGCGAGATAATCGTCGAGAGTTGGGACGACCCTGCTGCGCCGCGCGATCACCTCGGCAAGAAATGAGCGGAGGAAGCGCTGCCAGCTTTGCCGCGCGCGTTCCCGCCAGCGATCAGACATGGGTTCGATCAAACGTGTCCACAAGTCCGCCGTGGCGTTGACCAGCACCCCGCCGTCGGTCGGCGTGATCGGTGGATGCTCGGTGACCGCGATGAGTTCGTCGACGATCGAGGTGGCCTGCTCGAGATCGTCTCCGGCCGGCCCGTCGAAGAAGTCGTCGCAAACCGCGGTCCAGACGATCACGTCGGTCATCAGTTCCAGGTCTGCTCCGCTGGCGTCCGGACAGAATCCAGCGGCAACATCGGCCAGCATCATGCCCACGTAATACCCGAGCGCCGAATCGGTTGGCTGCAGTAACCCGTGATCGTGCGCCCATCGCACGGCACGCTGGCCTGCCCGCTCAACCTCGGCCCGCTCGGGCCGAGGAGCGGGAAACGGCAAATGAAAGTCGACCTCGATTGGCATGTCACCTTCCCGGAAATCACTTGGATTCGTCAGTTCGGCCAGGCTGGGCGCACGTTTCAAGAGGTAGCCATGACATACCTAATCATAGGTAGAAGGTGAATATCAATAACTTTTCGATACTTGACCAATTCGGAAGCTATCCGTCACTGCGGATTTTGGGATAAGTGCAGTGAATTCTGATTAGTGCGGATTGACCTGAGCAGCCGGGCGAGTGGAAGATAATGCGATCGGAGTAGTACTGGGGGCTGATCACCCATTCAATTTGACGCGACACCCAAACAGGCTGTACCGGCCGGCCAACCGGAACGTGCGTGACACGGACGAGTCCGCAGACCACGCAGGCCAGCCCGTCTGCCTGGGTGTCCGTCAAGCTGGTGAAGATCCTCTCGGCGCTCATCGGCCATCACCCGCCACGCGCCGAGTGCCAACCGGGCGGATCGTGAGCTCAGGGCCCTCAGCCAGCACTTCGCGGTTCGTATGCTGTGACGTTGGTCAGGAGTTCTCAGGGCTCGCAGCACAGGTGGCATGCCCATTCCGGTTCGTGCCACCACGAGTCGTCGGGCTGATGCCGGGTGGGGATGGCGTGGCGGATCGCGGGTGGGGCGGCTGTCGGTGTGCGGAACGGGACAAGAAGTTCGTCGACCGATCGCAGGGTTCGGCCGGTCATCACCATGCGCACGTCGGCCGCGGCGCGGATGTCCTCAATGGATCGCCCGCCACGAAGGCCAGGTCGGGGAACGCCCCGGGCACCACCTCACCGAGCCGTCCGGCGAGCCCGAGCCAACGGGCCGGGTTCCGGGTGGCAGTCGTGAGCGCCTCACCGGGGGTGAAGCCGAAGCGCACCATCGCGCGCAAATTCGCGTGCAGCGACACGGCCACGTTGTCCAAGGGCGCGTCGGTGCCGGCGATGACGAACCCACCGGCTCGATGGATGCGCAACACCATGTCGACGTTCGCCGCGAGTAAGGCCAGTGTCGTGGTGTTCCCGGGAAGGAGGGCTTGGTCGGCCTTGGCCACGAGCATGTCGTATTCCCAGGGCGGAAAGAGCGCTCTCGTGCGGAAATCGTCGACGAGGGAACGATACTCAGCGTAGATCGCCATTGCGTTGAACAGCGTCGGCGTGATCGACATGCCCGAGCGCGCGAACGACGTCACGGCGTCGGCATAGGCACGGCCGAGCCGGGATACCGTGTGCGAGTAGCCGAGCCGGTTGCTGGCACCGGTGTGTTCCATGCCATCCATGCCGAAGAACTCACTGGGATACAGGTAATGCGACGACAGCGGTACTCCCGTTCGATGCGCCTCGGCGATGGCCTGTCGCTGGTAATCGACGGGGAGCCGGACATAGGTTTTGATCGGGTCGTAGCCCAGCATTCTGGCGCGTTCCAGCTCGAGTCCGAGTTTGGGCGGACGATCGCGTGGGGCGCATGAAGTTGTAGTAGATCCGCGAACCGTCGATCGCCTCGCCGGTGCCGAACAGGCGGGGCCCGACCCGCGCCCCCGACTCGAGCGCCTCTCTGGTCTCGACGAACTGGTAAGCCGGGTCGCCGGGTGAGCGCGTGGTGGTGATCCCGTAGGACAGCCACAACCGGCCCTGCCGGTCACCCCACTGCCGGCCGCGCAGGTGCCAGTGGTTGTGCGCGTCGATGAGTCCCGGCATGACCGTGAGGCCGCTCGCGTCGACGTCCGCTTGTCGTGGCCCCGACGGCGTCACGGCGACGATCCGCCCGTTGGTGACGACGATGTCGAGGCCACGCCGCAACTTTGGCGTGCGGCCGTCCCACAGGGCTCCGGGGCTCGCCGCTTGGTCCGGCCGTCGGCGGTACAGAGCAGTTCGCCGTCCGGCAACCACGACGCGGCGAAGCCGAACACGTCCTCACCCGAGCTGACCACCTGGTCACCGACGACCAGTTCGGCGGTGGCACCAGCGATGCGGACATACGCCAACCCCATCGGGGTGAACGACGGGCCGTACAGACTTGCCCCCTCCGGCGCGGTGACCGCGGTAATCACCCCTCCAGTCGCGAGGTCCAGGGTGAAGATGTCGTAGCCGCCTCGATCCCCGCGATCGGAGGAGAACGCGATAGAGCAACCGTCCGGCGCGAACCGGGGCTCCCGATGATCGAACGGGCTACTGGTCAGCTGCCGCAGGCCGGAGCCGTCGGACGCGACGGTCCAGAGATGGTAGTTGCCGTCCCGACAGGCCTGGAACACCAGCGTCCGTGCGTCCGGCGACCAGCACGGCCGGGTGGCGTCGGTCAGATCGTCGGTGAGCCGCCGCGCGACCCCGCCCGTGACCGGCACCGTCCAGATCGAGGTGACCAGGTCGAAGGCGACCCACCGCCCATCGGGTGAGGCGGACGCGGAAATGTTGGTGCCCTCGGTGACACCCGTACTCGCGTCGGCCTCACCCGCATCCGCTCCAGGGCCGAACAGGGCACCGCCGGCAACCACCCCGGCGCCACGGAACATTTCACGGCGGCTGAAATCAAGCTCCATCAAATCGAGGCTAGATGGTTCAGACCTCGATTGTGATCAGCTGACCGGTCTCGCGGCGCTCGTGGTTTCCCAGCGGGGGTGCTTCGTCAGCGGCGGAGGCGGGCACCCCAGCCTCTGGTACGGACGTTCGAGCCGAGGCCGGCCAGGTGCAGTGCCAGGCCGAGTAGTCCGGCCGTGACCAAGGTTGCGGAGGAAACCCCAAGGTCGAGGTGGGCGAGGTCGGCGATCAGCGCGATGACGAAGACAATCGCGGCGGCGATGGCGAACATGCTGGA
>NZ_DATELF010000145.1:0-81021 GCF_035276945.1 Amycolatopsis sp.
GTCGTTGTCGTAGAAGTACAGCCCCGTGATGGCCCGGTTGGACCGCGGGTTTGCGGGCTTCTCCTCGATCGAGACGAGGTTGCCGTCCTCGTCGGCCACGCCGACGCCGTATCGCTCGGGGTCGGAGACCGGGTACCCGAACAGCACACAGCCCTTGATGTCGTCGGTCTTGCTCTGCAGCAGTCGCGAGAAACCGGGCCCGTGGAAGATGTTGTCGCCGAGAATCAGCGCCGCGGAGTCGTCGCCGATGTGATCGGCTCCGATGCGGAAGGCCTCGGCGAGACCGTTCGGCTCGGGCTGCTCGGCGTAGCTCAGGTTGATGCCGAGCCGGCGCCCGTCGCCGAGCAGCCGCTCGAACGCGGACCGGTCGACGGGTGTCGTGATGATCAGGATGTCGGTGATCCCGGCCAGCATGAGCACCGACAGGGAGTAGTAGATCATCGGCTTGTTGTAGACCGGCACCAGCTGTTTCGACACGGCGAAGGTGACCGGATGCAGCCGGCTGCCACTCCCCCCGGCGAGGACGATTCCCTTCATGCCGCAAGTGTTTCCGAACGCAGGACGCCACGGCAGGAGGTGACCTCCGACATAAAAAAACAGGCCCCGGCACGAAAACCGGGGCCTGCTTTCGAAGAACCTCAGGAACGACGCGTCCGCTTCGCCTTCCGGGGCGGCGGCAGGGCGCCTTCGGCGCGGAGCTTCGCGGCGTGCGCGGCCAGCGCGTCGACCAAACTGGGGATGTCGGCCTTGTCCGGCTGGACGTCCACTCGCAGGCCGAACTCCACCGCCGTCTCCGCGGTCTTCGGACCGATGCACGCTACCAGCGTCCGCGTGTGCGGCTTTCCGGCGATACCGACCAGGTTCCGGACGGTTGACGACGACGTGAAGCACACCGCGTCGAACCCGCCGGTCTTGATCATCTCGCGGGTCTCGGCGGGCGGCGGTGCGGCACGGACGGTCCGGTACGCCGTCACGTCGTCGACCTCCCAGCCCCGGTCCACCAGGCCGGCCGACAGCGTCTCCGTGGCGATGTCGGCGCGCGGCAGCAGGACCCGGTTCACCGGGTCGAGCACGTCGTCATACGGCGGGAACTCCGCCAGCAACCCCTCGCCGGACTGCTCGCCCTTCGGCACCAGCTCCGGGTTGATGCCGAACGCGCGCACGCGTTCCGCGGTCGCCTCGCCGACGCACGCGATCTTCACGCCCGAGAACGCCCGGGCATCCAAGCCGAACTCCTCGAACTTCTCCCACACCGCGCGCACCGCGTTGGCCGAGGTGAACACGATCCACTGGTACCGGCCGTCCACCAGGCCCTTGACCGAACGCTCCATCTGCGCCGGGCTCCGCGGCGGCTCGACGGAGATGGTCGGCACCTCGTGCGAGGTCGCGCCGTGCTGGCGCAGCCGCTCCGCCATCTCCCCGGCCTGTTCCTTGGTCCGCGGCACCAGGACCTTCCAGCCGTACAGCGCCCGCGACTCCCACCAGGACAGCTTCGCGCGCTGCCCGGCCGCCTCACCGACGGTCACCACCAGCGGGCCGACCAGTTCCCCGGCGTCCTGCGCGAGCGTGGCCAGGGTGCTGTCCAGGGTGCGCTGGGTGTTGACGGTGCCGTTCGAGGTCACCGCGACCGGGGTCTGCGGGGTGAGCCCGTGCTCCACCAGCGCTCCGGCGGCCTCGGCGAGATGGCTCGACGTCGCGTGCAGCACGATCGGGCCCGGCGTTCCGGCGAGTCCGGCCCAGTTGACGTCGCCGCGGACGTCCACCTCGACATACGTGCCACCCAGCGCGATACCGGCATAGGCCGGCACGGCGGTGCCGGCACTGACACCGGGCACGATCTCGAACACGGCGTTCGTCCTGGCCACGGCGTGCACCTCGGCCACGGCGGCGGCGCTGGTCAGGGGGTCACCACTGACCAGCCTGAGCACCAGCCGACCGGACTTGGCCTCGCCGGAAAGGTCCCTGGCCACGTCACCGGGTTCGCCGACCGCAGGCCGGACCTCGGCGTCCGCGCTGGCCTGCGCGAGTACCGCGGCCGGCACATCCGGGTCGGTCACCACGACCTCGGCACCGGCCAGCAGTTCCTGGGCACGAACAGTCAACAGTCCCGCGTCGCCGGGGCCGGAGCCCACGAACGCGACGCGCCCAGCGGTTTTCCGCGCGGGGGTCATCGCACTAAGTCTTTCTCTTGTTGTCGATCAGTGTTGTTCACTGGTGCCCACGGGTGCGGGCAGTCAGCGTGTTTTGCCGCCGGGGCCGGAAAGCGCGCCGGCGCCCAGGTCGAGCAGCTCCGCGGCAAGGTCACGACCGAGTCGCTCCGCGTCGCTCTTGTTCGCCACCGCCGAGGCACGAATCAGCACCGGCGCGTTCCCCGGCTCGTCGTCGAACCCCGCGGCGGCGACCCCGCGCAGCGAGACGCGCTCGACGATCGAGCCATCCGCTTCGAGGTCCTCCACCACGTCGGCAAGCGCGCCTACCGGCGCATTGCACCCGGCTTCGAGCGCGGCCAGCATGGCCCGCTCGGCCGTCACCGCGGCCCGGGTGGCTTCATCGTCCACAATGGACCGAAGGAGATGTTCGATGTCCACGTCGTCCACGCGGCACTCCACCGCCAGCGCACCCTGCGCGGGGGCGGGCAGCATCTGGATCGGGTCCAGTGTTTCGGTGATCTCGGCGTCCCGGCCGAGCCGGACCAGCCCGGCCCTGGCGAGCACGACCGCGTCGAGCTCGCCGTTGTGCACCTTGCCCAGGCGAGTGTCGATGTTGCCGCGGATCGGCACCACCTCCAGCCCGAGGCCGAGCGCACGCAGTTGCGCCGACCGGCGCGGCGAACCGGTGCCGACCGTCGAGCCCGGCGGCAGCTCACCGAGGGTCAGCCCGTCCCGCGCGATCAGCGCGTCACGCGGATCCTCCCGCGGCGGCACGGCGGCCAGCACGATGCCCGGCTGCGCGGCCGTCGGCAGGTCCTTGTACGAGTGCACGGCGACATCGACGTGCTTGTCCGCCAGGGCTTCGCGCAGCGCCGAGGTGAACACTCCGACGCCGATCTCGGCGATCGGCGCGCTCGAGCGGTCGCCGGGTGTCGAAACCTCGACGATCTCGACGTCCTGCCCGGCTCGGCGGAGGGCGTCGGCGATCGTCTGAGTCTGTGTCAGGGCGAGAGCGCTACCTCTCGTCCCGATCCTGATGATTCGTGTCACTGAGTTTCACCGTTTGTCTGGGGATTCGGGGTCGGGCTGGAGACCACCACCGGCGACGCCGGATCGAGCCCGAACAGTTCGCGCAGCGCGTTGGCGTAGTCCGTACCCTGGGTTTCCGCCGCGAGCTGTTTCACTCGCACAGTGGGCGCGTGCAGCAACTTGTCGACAACTCGCCGCACCGTGCACGCGAATTCGTCGCGCACGCCCGCGTCGAGCTCGGGCAGCCGGTTGTCCAGCCTCAGGAGTTCGGCTTCGACCACCTCCGCGGCCCGCTTGCGCAGCGCGGTGACGGTCGGGGTCACCGCGGCGCTGCGCTGGGCCGCCAGGTATTCGCGCACCTCGTCGAGCACGATGCCGCTGGCCCGCGCGACCTGCTTGGCGCTGCTGCCGCTGCCGGAGGTTTCCATCCGGCGCTGCACGGTTTCCAGGTCGACCAGGCCGACCGACGGCACCTCGGTCACGGCGGGGTCGACGTCACGCGGCAGGCCGAGGTCACAGATCACCAGGGGGCGCCCTGCCCTCGGCAGCACGTCGTCGGCGGTGAGCACCGCGTTCTTCGCGCCGGTGCAGCAGATCACCACGTCGGCCTCGGCCACCGCGGCGGCGAGGTCACCGAGCGGCACGGCCGTGGCGGGCACGCCCTGCTCACGGATGTTCGCGGCGAGCCGTTCCGCGCGGGCCAGGGTCCGGTTGGTCACCGTGATCCGGCCGACGCCCGCCTTGCGCAACCGGCTCGCGGACAGCGCACCCATCGACCCGGCGCCGAGGACCAGCGCATGCCTGCCGGTCAGTTCACCGGCGGTGGCCAGCGCCTCGGCGACCACGGACGCGCCCAGCTGGTCCAGGCCGGTCTCGGAGTGCACGCGCTTGCCGACACGCAGTGTGGTCTGGATCAGCTCGTGCAACGTGCGGCCGACCGTGCCCGCGTCACGCGCGGCGGCATAGGCGTTGCGGACCTGGCCGAGAATCTGCGTCTCGCCGACGACCATCGAATCCAGGCCCGAGACGACGTTGAAGACGTGCTCGACGGCGGCGCCCGCGTAGTGCACGTACAGGTTGTCGTAGAGCGCTGTCGCCGGGCAGCCGGCCTGGAGGGCCAGCACCTCGGACACGTCGGCCAGACCGCCGTGGAAGGTCTCGACGACCGCGTAGACCTCGATCCGGTTGCACGTGGAGAGCAGCATCACCTCTTGCACGTGCGGGGCCTGCTGCAGCTGGTGCAACACCTTGTCCTGCTCCCCCGCGGGCACGGCGACCCGTTCGAGGGTGCGGAAGTCGGCGGTGCGATGGGACAACCCGACTGCCAAGACGCTCACCTAGCTCCACCTTCCCCGCGCTACGCGTGCGATAACGTGCGGGGCGCGCTCAGTGTTCACCGCACCACCATTCCGTTGCGCCGTGCCACGTAGAACGACAGGATCTGCAGTTCCACCGCAAGGTCCACCTTTCGCACCTCGACGTGGTCCGGGACCTGGAGGACCACGGGGGCGAAGTTCAGGATGCACTGCACCCCACCGGCGACCAGGCGGTCGCAGACCGACTGTGCCGCGGGCGGCGGGGTGGCGATGACGCCGATCGAGATCCCGCGTTCCCGGCACACCTGGGGAATGTCGTCCAGGTGTGAAACCGGGATGCCACCCACCGGGACTCCGATCAGGTCAGGGTCGACGTCGAACAGCGCGTCGACGGGGAACCCTCGCCCCGGGAACCCGCCGTAGTTCGCCAACGCATGTCCCAGGTTACCGATTCCGGCCACGGCCACCTTGTGCTTACGGGTCAGGCCGAGGGTGCGCTCTATCTGCCCGACCAGCACGGCGACTTCGTAGCCGACCCCGCGGGTGCCGTAGGAGCCGAGGTAGGACAGGTCCTTGCGCAGCTTCGCCGAGTTCACCCCGGCGGCCGTCGCGAGCTCCTCGCTGGCAACCGTGGTCGCGCCCTGCTCGGCCATGGCGGAGAGCACCCGCAGGTAGACCGCGAGCCGGGCGACCGCGGCCTCCGGGATGGCGCGCGCGCGAGCCGGGTCGTCGCCGTCGGTGACGGCGGGCATCTCCGCGGTCGGCGCGTTGTCGGCGTCGGGGGTGCGCAGGTTGCGCGCGACGGCGGAGCCGTTTCGCCGGCCACGCTGTACCGCCACCCTGGCCTCCTCGTTCGACACCGTTAATCGTGAATTACCACTTGACCCGGCAAGCCTTCTCCGGTTTGATGCCGGCGCCGCGCGGTGGGTACCGCACTACGGTAGCCATTTGTGAACGCAGGCACAAAGTAGCTGGTCAGCGCGATGACGGAAACCACACACCCAGGATGAGAAAGCCGGCCTGGCGAACTTCGGCACCCGGATCAGCGCTGCCTACGCGCTCGGCCCGCGCGGAGCCTGCGCGGGATCGCTGATCGCCTCGACCGGGGCAGCGGCACCCGGAACAGCCAGCGGTCGGTGCTCACCGAATGACACCCCGAACCTCGGCGGCCGCGACGTAGGCCGAGGGGTCACTGGGTGGTGAAGGTGATGGTGTGCCAGCCGGTCGCGCCGTCCGGGACGACGTCGGCGACCTGGTCGGTCTGGGTGTAGCCGGACCGGTCGGTGGCGCGGACGGTGGCCGTGTGGCTGCCGGGGGTGGCGTCGAACACGGTCCACCACATCCGCCAGGCGTCGTCGGTGACCTCGGCCGACAGGGTGGCCTCCTGCCACGGCCCGTTGTCCAGGCGCGCTTCGACCTTGGCGATCCCGGTGTGCTGGGCCCAGGCGATCCCGGCGACCCGCACCTTGCCCGCGGGCGCCGCGCCACTGGGCGCGTCGATCCGCGACTCGGTCTTGATCGGCGCCTGCTCGGCCCAGCCGCGCTGCAGCCAGTACGCCTTTCGCGCGTCCCAGGTGGTCAGCTCCAGATCGGTCACCCACTTCGTCGCCGAGACGAACCCGTACAGCCCAGGCACCACGAGGCGTGCGGGGAAGCCGTGCTCGACCGGCAACGGCTCGCCGTTCATGCCGATGGCCAGCATCGCGCCCCGGCCGGGGTCGACTACGGCGGGCACCGGGGTGCCCGCGGTGAAGCCGTCCACGCTGGTCGAGAACAGCTGTTCGGCGCCCGGCCGAACCCCGGCCTCGGTGAGCAGGTCCGCGAGGTCCACGCCGATGAACTTCGCGTTCGAGATGTAGGAGCCGCCGACGGGGTTCGATACGCAGCAAAGGGTCAGCACGCGTTCGACCAGCGGCCGGTCGCGGATGTCGGCGTAGGAGTAGGTGACCTCCTTGTCCACCATGCCGTGGATGCGCAGGCTCCAGTCCTCGGCGCGAACCTGCGGGACGACCAGCGCCGTGTCGATCCGGTAGAAGTCCCGGTTGGAGGTGATGAAGGTCGGGGTGCCGAGCCTGGCGAAGTCGGCGTCGGCGGGGATGGCGGGCGCGGTCCGCGCTGGAACGAGCGGGCCGACCGCGCCGCGGGAGCCCTCCACGTCCTTACGGGAACCGAGCAACTGACCACCACCTCCGGCCAGGCCGGCGCCGAGCGCGACACCCGCGAACAGGAACCGCCGCCGGCTCGACGACGGCGCGATGGGCGCGGACGCGGCGCGGTGCAGGGCACGGAACACCAGCACACCGGCGAGCAGGCTCACCACTGGCGCGATCAGCGAGACCTGCCCCAGGTCCGGACGGGTGTAGACGGCGATGATCCCGAACACCCCGAACACGCCGATGAGCAGTTGGCCGGGCATGGGCTTGCTCCGCGAGATCAGCCCGGCGACGATCGCCAGCAACCCCATCACCACGGCCATCCCGGCGAGCAGCACGGTCTTGTCGGCCGTGCCGAAGGTGCCGGCCGCGAAGTCCTTGAGCCAGGTGGGCGTGAGGTCGATCGCCGCGTTGCCCACCGCGAGGTACGGCGAGGCGTTGATGCCCACGAACGCCGCTGCCAGGTGACCAGCGCCCAGTGCCGCGACCAGCGCCAGCACCCCGATCAGCGCGGCGGTCGGCTTGGACGGTTTCGACGGCGCTTCGGCGGGCGCTTCGCTCAGCTCGGTGGTCACGCGTCCATTCTTCGCGCCCAAGGAGTAAGCGGGGCTTACGAGTGGCTTACGCTCAGGACAGCGCTTTCCGGAACCGGTCTTCCTCGACCCTCCAGTACCCGTGCTCGGCGCCGTCGATCAGGATCACCGGGACGTAGTCGCCGTACTCCGCCAGCCACTCCGGGTTGGTGTCCACGTCGGCCGTGGACCACGGCACGCCCAGTTCGCCGCAGATCCGCTCGACCTCCTCCTCCGCCTTGACGCAGAGAGAACAGCCTTGCCTGGTCATCACCAGTACCTCGTGCGCCACCACGGGCCTCCCTTCCCGGGAATTATCCCCTGAGCCGCACCCGCCGCAGCTTGCCCGTGGCCGAATGCGGCAGCGAATCCGCGAACTCCACTGTCCGCGGCACCTTGTAGCCCGCCAGCATCGCGGCGCAGTGCGCGACGACCTGCTCCTCGGACAGCGACGCTCCGGGCGCGGGCACCACGACCGCCTTGACCGCCTCGCCGCTGCGCTCGTCGATCACCCCGACCACGGCGGCTTCGGCAACCTCGGGCAGTTGCGAGACAACCTCCTCCACCTCGTGTGGGAACACGTTGAAGCCGTTGACGATGATCAGATCGTTCGCGCGGTCGACCAGGTGCAGGTCGCCATCCGAGTCGAGGTAGCCGACGTCCCCGGTGCGGAACCAGCCCTCGGCGTCCGGCCCGTGGGCGCCGTCCGGCCAGTACCCGGAGAACAGGTTCCGGCCGCGCACGGCGACCAGGCCGGTGCCACCGTCCTCGTCGAAGGTGTCGACGAGATCGTCCGGATCGAGCGGAACGGGCTCGGCCACGCCGTCCGCGTCGACGAGGCGTATCTCGACGCCCTGCAGCGGGCGGCCGACCGAACCGGGCTTCGGATACCCGGTGACCAGGGTGGAGGTGACGACCGGCGCGGTCTCGGTGAGCCCGTACCCCTCGAACACACCGAGCCCCGTCTTCTCCCGGATCGCGGCCAGCACCTTGGGATGCAGCGGAGCGGCGCCGGAGTTGAGCAAGCGCACACTGGCCAGCCCCTCCCCCAGTTCGTCCTCCGACAGCGCGACGAGCTCGGTGTACATGGCGGGCACGCCCCCGATGACGGTGACCCGGTGCCGGGCGCAGGCCTCGAGGGCTTCACGAGCGTGGAACCGTTCGGCGAGCACCATGGTCGCGCCGACGGACGCCGACTGCAGCAGCCCGGGACCCAGCCCGTAGACATGGAACAGCGGGATCGCGATGAACAGCCGGTCCCGGTTGGTCAGCGCGGGCGGGTGGATGGCGGCGAGTTGCTCGAGGTTCGCCAGCAGAGCGCGGTGCGACAGCATCACCCCGCGGGCGGGTCCGGTGGTGCCGGAGGTATACGACAGCACGGCGATGTCCTCACCGTCACCGACGCTGGTCACCGGCGCGCCCGGCTCGATCTCGCCCAAGGAGTCGATAGCGACCTTGGCGCCACTGTGCTCGAGGACGATGTTCAACTCGTTGTCGGGAGCCAGCGGCGAAACCGGCACGGCGACCGCGCCGGCCCGGGCCACCGCGAACAGCGCGATCGCGAAGTTCGCGGAAGTCGGCAGCCGCAGCAGCACCCGGTCCCCTGGCGCCACCCCCTGCCCCGTGAGGTTCCGCACCTGGCCGTTGACCAGCGAATCGAGCTGCGACCAGGTGAAGGTGGTGCCCGCGGTGGTATCGATCACGGCGACGGCGCCGGGCCACTGCCCGGCCGCGCTGGCGAGGAGGTCCGCGATGTTGCCCATACCCGCAGTCTCTCAGGACTTCGTGGCCGGCGGGTGCCGTTTCTCCGGGCGACGGCGTCACGAGCGGGGAGGGCGTCCGTTGCACTACCACAACGCCGACACTACCTACTATCGGGTAACTACCCGTATGCTCTTGCGCGTCGGACGAAGGAGTCGCCCATGCCGCCCCTTGGGTCATGCCGCGGCAGCCAAAGTGGCCACACGGCGCGCGTTCGTGCGCTGTCGGAGCGGCAGGGCGCCCATGAGCACGACGTCGCCCGAGCTCGGGGGGAGCGCCTTGTCGACACGATCGCGCCGGCGCGCGAACTCGCGGAGGAACCAAGGTGACCAACTGGCTTGCCGCCCGCCCGCTGGGCCTGCGTGTCAGCATGGCCACAACTGAGCAGTCCGACGCGTGGGACCTGGTCAGCGCCGCACAGAAGGGCGACAGCGCCGCCTTCGGCGAGCTCTACGACCGTTATGTCGACACGGTCTACCGCTACGTCCTGTTCCGGCTCGGCGACCGCGAACTGGCCGAAGACATCACCAGTGAGACCTTCCTGCGCGCACTGCGGCGGATCACCTCGGTCAGCTACCAGGGCCGGGACGTGGGTGCCTGGTTCATCACCATCGCCCGGAACATCGTGCTCGACCACGTGAAGTCCAGCCGCTACAAACTCGAGTTCGTCACCGACGAGGTGTCCGAATCCGGTTCGGCGCCCTTCGTCGGGCAGAGCGACGGGGAGGACGGCCCCGAGCAGCGCGCGCTGGCGGGCGCGACCAGGGCAGCACTGCTCCGCTGCATCGCCGAACTCGGCGACGACCAGCGCGAATGCATCATCCTGCGGTTCATTCAGGGGTTGTCGCTGTCGGAGACCGCGCAGATCATGCGCCGCAACGAGGGCGCGGTGAAGGCGCTCCAGCATCGCGCCGTGCGCAAGCTCGCGCAGCTCCTTCCACCGGCCTGGCGTTGATCATCGGGTCCTGGTTCCGCTGAAAGGCGAACATCGCACGGCGTAACAACAGTCGCATTTCCGTCGTTAATGATGGCGTGGACGTGCCCGAGTGGACGGCGCGCGAGCTGGAGATCGTTTCCGGGTTGCGCGAACTCGGTGACGCCGCGAGACCTGGCGAGGACACGCGGGACCGGATCCGGCGCGAGATCTACCGGCGCCTGACGGAGGAGCCCGCACCGAGCAGGCGGCGGCGGGTGCTGGCGAACGTGCTGGCCGCCGCGGCCGCGCTGGTCGTCGCGCTGGGCGGGCTGGGCATGGTGCTGTCCAGGAACGCGATGCCCGGGGATCCGCTCTACGGCGTCAAACGGGCCGCGGAATCCGCCGAACTCGGGCTCACCTTCGGTGACGCGGCCAAGGCCAGCAAGCACCTGCGGTTCGCCGCGACGCGACTCGACGAGCTCCTCGCGCTGGGCTCCCCGGACGCCCCGCTCGTGGCGGACTTCGAGCGCGAGGCGCGCGCCGGCGCCACCGAGCTGACCACGCTCGGGGTCCGGGGAACCGGGCGGGAACTGCTCGACCTGCGCGCCTGGGTGGCCGAGCAGACCGCGAAGAACATCCCGTTCCCGCAGGTGACCGACCTGCTCAGGCGGATAGACGGCCGGGTGCAGGCGCTCTCGGGCCGGCTCCACTGCTACCGGATCACCAGTTACCAGGCTGACGACCTCGGGCCGCTGCCCGCTGCCGACCCCTGCACACCGGTTCCCGGTGCGGTACCGGAGGTTCCGGGACCGGCAACGCGGGCGCCCAAGCTCACCCAGTCCGGCGCTGCCCGATCGGCGGAATCCCCGTCGACGCCCACCCCCACCGGACCGGTCCCGCCGTCCGGTGGCGGCGTCGCGCCGACCGTGATCAACCCGCCGATCCCCGCCCCGACCAGCACGCCGGCCCCGGCAACCACCTCGGCACCACCGCCGTTGATCTCCATTCCGCCGCTGCTTCCGGGGCTTCCGGGGATCGGAATCGGTTGAAGCACACGTATCCGTTGTTGAACCGCTCCCGAGTCGGGTCGCTACGCTGAGCGGCAGACACTCTGGTGCTGGTCAGGAGGCGGTGTTCGTGTGGCGCGGCAGGAGTAAGGGCTCGGAGCTGGAGCGGCTGGCCGCGCTGGCCGGGGAAGCCTCGGCCGAGGCAGCCGTCGCCATGGAGTCGGTGCCGCTGGACGGGAGCAAACCGGCCCCGCCCGCGCCCCCGGACCTCACCGCGGCGGCGTTCTTCGACGTCGACAACACGATGATGATGGGCGCCTCGATCTTCCATTTCGCCCGCGGGCTGGCCGCGCGCAAGTACTTCACCGCCTCCGACCTGGCCGGGTTCGCGTGGCAGCAGGTGAAGTTCCGGGTCGGCGGCAAGGAGGGCAACGTCAGCTCGATCCGCGAGCAGGGCCTGTCCTTCGTCGCGGGGTACAGCGTCGAGGAGCTGACCAGGGTCGGCGAGGAGATCTACGACGAGCTGATGGCGGACAAGATCTGGTCCGGCACACGCGCGCTCGCCCAGATGCATCTCGACGCGGGCCAGCGGGTCTGGCTGGTCACCGCGACACCGGTCGAGCTGGCGGCGATCATCTCGCGGCGGCTCGGGCTGACCGGCGCGCTCGGCACGGTCGCCGAGCACGTCGACGGGGTCTACACCGGGCGTCTGGTCGGCGACCTGCTGCACGGCCGCGCGAAGGCGCACGCGGTGCGCGCGGTGGCCGCGCGGGAGGGCCTGAACCTGCGCCGCTGCACCGCGTATTCGGACTCCTCGAACGACATTCCGATGCTGTCCGTGTGCGGCACCGCGGTGGCGGTCAACCCCGACACCGGCCTGCGTGAGGTCGCCCGCGCCCGGGGCTGGGAGATCCGCGACTTCCGCACCGGGCGCAAGGCGGCCAAGATCGGCGTTCCGTCGGTGCTCGGCGCCGGTGCCCTCGCGGGCGCCGTCGCCGCCGGCCTGGCCTACCGCCGTCGTTAGGAAAATACGCGTTTTCGCTGTGCGAGCCGGTGATAGAGCGACTGCTGGATGGACTCCCGTACCTGGTCGGTCAGGTTGAACATGACCATGGGGTCGTCGGGGTCCTCGCCCGTGTGTGCGGCGGTGTCGATCGGCTCGCCGAACTCGATGTACCACTTCGTCGGCAGCGGGATCGCGCCCAGCGCGCCGAGCAGCGGGAAGAACGGCGTCACCGGGAAGTAGGGCAGGCCGAGCGATCTGGCCAGCGGCTTGATGTCGCCGATCTTCGGATAGATCTCCTCCGCACCGACGATCGAGCAGGGGATGATCGGCACTCCGGCGCGCAGGGCGGCGGCCACGAACCCGCCGCGCCCGAACCGTTGCAGCTTGTACCGGGCGGAGAACGGTTTTCCGATGCCCTTGTAGCCCTCCGGCCACACGCCGACCAGTTCACCCGAACGCAACAGCCGTTCCGCGTCGGGGTTGGAGGCCAGGGTCTGGCCCGACTTGCGCGCGATCATGCTGAGCAGGGGAGTGCGGAACACGAGGTCCGCGCCCAGCATCCGGAGGTACCGGTGCGCCGGATGCTCATCGTGCACGGCCACCGCGGTCATCACGGCGTCCAGCGGCAGCGTGCCCGAGTGGTTGCACACGATCAGGGCGCCGCCTTCGGCCGGCAGGTGCTCCACGCCGTACGTGCTCACCCGGAACCACTTTTCGTACAGCAACCGCAGCGGCGGCAACAGCAGCGTCTCGGTGAGCTCACGGTCGAAACCGAACTCGTCGACGGTGTAGTCACCGGTGAGCCGGTTGCGCAGGAACATCAACACCTTGCCGAGCAGGCCCGGCTCGGGGACGGGAGGCGCCTGCGGGGTGGGCAGGGACACCACCGGCGCTTCGACCGGCTTCACCGTCACGGGCGGCTTCTCGCGCCCCGGCCGGTGCAGTGGGATGACCTGTGCTTCAACTGTTTCAACGGTCGTCGTCATCAGTTGTCGTCGCTTTCCGCTGGTTATCGGGGCACCTGACCGGTCGCGGACAGCACCTTGCCGGCCAGGCCGGCCACCTGCTCACCATCGAGGACAGGGCGTAGACCACGACCGTGGACGTAGTCGTCGAACGCCGCCTCCGTAGTCCACTGTGGACGGTAACCGAACTCCTCCTTGAGCCGTGTCGTGTCCACGACGCGGCCGAAGTTGAGCAGCCTCACCTGGTCTTCGGAGAAGTCGACCACCCGGGCGCCACGGAGGAACCTCGCCACCGAGGGCACCACGGAACGCGGCACGGGCAACTCGACCCGGCCGGCCCGCCGGATCGCCTGGGACAGCGTCAGCACGCCGTCCGCGCCGACATTGAACACGCCTGGCTTGTCCTCCAGCGTAGCCAACTCCAGCACCGACAGGGCATCGGAAGAATGCAGTAATTGCAGCCGCGCGTCGAACCCGAGCACCGTCGGCACGACCGGCAGCGCGAAGTACCGGGCCAGCACGGTGTCCACGTCGGGACCGATGACATTGGTGAACCGGGCCGTCGTCACCGTGATGTCCGGCCTGCGCCGGGAAAACCTGCGCACGTACTCTTCCATCTCGACCGCGTCCTTGGCATAGCCGCTGGAAGAGGTCGGGATGAGCTCCGAGTCCTCGGTGAAGACCGCGGGCGAGGCGGGCCCGGCACCATAGACGGCGGCCGTGGACTTGACCACGAGCTTGCGCATCCAGGGGGAGCGCTGGCACGCGGCGAGCAGCCGCATGGTGCCGATGACGTTGACTTCCTTGATCGCCATCCGCCGGGCGGGTCCGGCCGGGTGGCAGGTGGTCGAGCAGTGCACCACCGTGTCCACTTTGGCGTCCGCGATCACCTTCGCGATCAAAGGATTGCGGATGTCGGCACGGACGAACTCCGCGTTGCCCAGCTTGCGCGCCACCTTGCGCGGCGCGGTGGTGTCCACGCCGATCACCCGGTCGAGCTCGATGTCGGTGCCGAGCCGCGCGAGCAGCCGCCCGCCGAGCTCACCACCGACTCCGGTTACGAGGACGACCTTGGACGGCATCCGACCCCCTCGCAGGGTTGGGTTGGTTTGCACGGCGGTGCGAATGCTACTCCGGACTGGGTGCCGAGTCAGGGGGCCGACGACTCTGTTTACCGGGGCCGATGACTCTGTTTACCGAGGTCAAGCCATATCACCCAAAAGGGTGCAACCCGCCCGGGATACCGGACGGGTTGCGACACATGCCGTTCGCCTGAGCGTTACTTGCCCTGCTTCCGACGCTGCATCCGGGTGCGGCGCAGCAGCTTACGGTGCTTCTTCTTGGACATGCGCTTGCGGCGCTTCTTGATCACCGAGCCCACAGGTGCTCCTTCACGTTTCGACTCTCAGGCGCTCGAGCCTGCCGCGAGCGCTCGTTGGTCGCCTTGGCGCCGCGGCTTCACTTTCGCGGCAAACTCGACCTCCCAGGTTACCCCACGTCGAAATAAGCACCTTCGAGGTAGGTGTGGACGGCCTTTTCCGGCACCCGGAACGACTTGCCGACCCGAACGGCCGGCAGTTCACCCGAGTGCACCAGGCGGTAGACGGTCATCTTGGAGACCCGCATCAGCGAGGCCACCTCGGCGACCGTCAGAAACTGGACCTGCCCGAGTTCGGGCACGTCCTTGGAGTTCGACGGCATAGGTCACCGTGCCCTTCGACGCGTGCCGTTGCCGCTCGGCTTCCCCACCCGCGGTCCCGGCACACACGTGCTTTTCCCCTGAGGGTAGCGGGACAGGTGGGGCGAATGCGACCACGCGCCGAACTTCCCCCGGCCCGGGCAAGTGCTTGCCTCGCGGAGCGACTCCGTTGAAAGCGGTGGTGGGCGACGGGCTGGGTTATTCGTGGGCCTTGCCGAGCTCCACGGAACGGTCACGCGCGGCCTCGATGGCCGCCAGCAGCGCGGCGCGGACACCGTGCCGCTCCAGCTCGCGGATGGCGTTGATCGTGGTACCCGCCGGTGACGTGACGGCCTCACGGAGGATCACCGGGTGCTCACCGGTTTCGGCAAGCATCTTGGCCGCACCCACCGCCGACTGGATGATCAGCTTCTCCGCCACCGCCCGCGGCAGGCCGAGCAGGATGCCCGCGTCGATCATGGCTTCGACCAGGTAGAAGAAGTACGCGGGCCCGGAGCCCGACAGCGCCGTCACCGCGTCCTGCTGTGACTCGGGCACCTCGATGACCTGCCCGACACAGGAGAGCAGTTCGGTCACCAGCGCCAGATGCACGGCGGTGGCATGGCTGCCCGCGGAGATCGCGCTCATCGCCTCGCCGACCACCATCGGGGTGTTCGGCATGACCCGCACCACCGGCACCCCGTCGGCGAGCCGCTGCTCGAACAGCGAGGTGGGCAGGCCCGCGCACAGCGACACGACCAGCGAGCCAGGCCCGAGCGCCGGCCCCAGTTCGTCCAGCAACGGATCGATGTCCTGCGGCTTGACCGCGACGACCAGCACGTCCGCCCGCTTGGCCGCCTCGGCGATCTCGACCCCGGGGATGCCGTAGCGGGCGGTCAGCTCGGCGGCCCGCTCCGGATGCCGCTCGGTGAACAGCAACTCGTCGGGCTTGCGGCCGCCGTGCAGCAACCCCGACAGCAACGCCTCACCGATCTTGCCCGCGCCCAGCACCGCGATTGTGGTCATGCCCCGAGACTAAAAGATGCCTCAGTGTGCGGGGGCGAGGGCCAGTTGGCGTGCCTGGCACACCAGCCGGCCCGCGGAGTCGATCACTGTCGCGTCCGAGTCGAACCAGGACTCCTGGAACGACCGGCATTCCACGTGCACGCGCAACCAGCCCGGCGCCGGCCTCGCCCGCACGATCGCGGTGAGCTGCGCGGTCGGGCTCCAGCCGGCGCGGCCCAGGTTGAACACCACGGGCGGGTTCACGTCGGCGGCGACCAACGCGAAATACGGGTCGGGCAAGCTGCGCCGGGGCTTGACCCACAACCGGAGCCGCGGTGGGTCCCCGGTGCGGCCGGACAGGTAACCCGCGGTCGCCGGGTCGAGGCGCACGTCGCATCCCTTGGCCAGGTTGAACGCGCCTTCGGCGGTCTCCCCGCCCAACTGGATCGCGCGCGGCGGCGGCTCGATGGACATCGACGGCAGATCCGCCCACTCCGGCCGGCGGACCGGCAACCGTCCCGCGGTCACGGTCGCCTCCACGCAGCTACGTCCCCGCTGCTCGAGCCGGACCGCGACCACCGTGGTGCGCCGGCCGAGTTTGCGGACATCGGTGCGCAGCAGGACCGGTCCGATCGCGGGCGTCCACAGGAACTCGGCGCTGACCACCAGCGGGTCGGCCGACGGCTCTCCCCGCTCCACGAGCACGGTCAGTGCGGCCTTGGCCATCAGCGCCAGCAAGAACCCGCCATGGGGATGGTTGCCGATCGACCATTCCGGACGGAGGTCGGCGGTGAGCGTGCCGTCGCCCAGTGAACGGACCGAAGTTGCGAACGCGAAGTCCGCCGGATCAGGAATTTCGAGCGCGCTCACGAACGGCTGGCCAGGGCGCGCAGGAAAAAAGTCAGGTTCGCCGGACGCTCGGCGAGCCGCCGGACCAGATACCCGTACCACTGCTCACCGAAGGGCACATAGATCCGCACGGTCTCCCCCCCGGCCGCCAGCCTGCGCTGCTCGTCCGGCCGGACCCCGAACAGCATCTGGTATTCATATCCGCCCCGCTTGCGACCGTACCAGCGGGCACGCTCGCCCAGAACGGCGATGAGCCGCGGGTCATGCGTGGCGAACATCGGATAGCCGCCCCCGCCGAGCAGGAGGTTGGCGCACCGGACGTAGCTCAGATCCACTTCGTGCGGGGATGGGTGGGCGATGGTTTCGGGCGCGGCGTAGGCGCCCTTGCAGAGCCGGACCCGGGAGTCGGCGACGGCCAGCGCGGCCGCGTCCGCCTCGGTGCGCCTGAGGTAGGACTGCAGCACCGCGCCGACCCACGGCCAGGTCCGCCGTAGCTCGGCGAGCACGCGCAGGGTCGAATCGGTGGTGTGGTGGTCCTCCATGTCGAGGGTGACGGTGGTGCCGCACCGCTCGGCCGCCTCGCAGATCCGCCGCGCGTTGTCCAGCGCCAGTTTCTCGTCCAGGGACTGGCCGACGGCGGACAGCTTCACGCTCACCTCGGCACGGGGCGCCAAGCCCTCCTCGTGCAGGCGGTCGAGCAGGGCGAGGTAGGTCCGCACGGTCTGCTCGGTCTGCCGGGCATCCCCGGTGTATTCGCCCAGGTAATCGAGAGTGACGTGCAGGCCGTCGTCGATCAGGCGAGCGGCGGTGGTGACGGCGTCGGCGATCGTTTCCCCCGCGACGAACCGCTCGACGACACCTCTGGTTCCCGGCGTGGCGGCCACCGCACGGCGAAGCACGTCGTTCCCGGCAGCGGCGAGGATCAGGGAGCGCAGCGGGTTCACGTCGCAGACTTTACGGCCTGTACATATCGGACGCCCATGATTGAGCACACGCTCTGACCGCAAATACTTGATCTTGTCCAGTTGTTGTCCACTTGCGATTTTGCTGGTCGGAACGGTCACTGACCGAGGTGAAATCGAGTGAACAACAGCGCCTCGGCGAGCGCCTTCACGCGGTGCGCGGCACTGGGTGCGCGGCGAGTGTTCACCTCGAGCACGACCTGCCCGTGGAAGCCGCCCGGCGCCAGCCGTTCCAGCAATTCGGCACACGGCTGGTGTCCGTGTCCCGGGATCAGGTGCTCGTCCTTCGGGATGCCGGTGCCGTCGGCGAGGTGTACGTGGGTCAGGCGCGGGCCCATCCGCTCGGCCAGCGCGAGCGCGTCCATCTGCGCCGCCGCCGCGTGGGAGAGGTCGAGCGTGTAATGCGCGTAGCCGACGTCCGTCGGGTCGACCGATGATCCGAAGGCGGAAACCCGCGAATCCCGCTTCCCGCCAGGCGGGCGCACCTTGAACATGTTCTCGACCGCGATACACACCCCGCTGACGCTCTCCAGTTCGTCGAGCAGGTCGGGAAACGCTTCCCCGTACCGGCGCTGCCAGCGGAACGGCGGATGCACGACGACCGTGCGCGCGCCGAGTTCGAGCGCCGCGTCGACGCTGCGCCGCAGGCGGATCACCGGGTCCGGCGACCAGACCCGCTGGGTGATCAGCAACGACGGCGAGTGCACCGAAAGCACCGGCATGCCGGTGCGCCGCGACCATTTGCGCAGCGCGGCGACGTCCTGGCTCACCTGGTCGACCCAGACCATCACCTCGACCCCGTCGTAGCCGAGGTCCGCGGCCAGCTCGAACCCGTCACCGGCGCGCAGCGGCCAGACGGATGCCGTGGACAGACCGATCGGGATCAACGTGAAAGCAGCAGCAATGCCGCCGGTGAGACGGTGACCACGAGTCCGACCAGCACGGCGAGCACGGTGGTCTGCATGTCGTCGGCGCGCCGGATCTTCCGCACGATCCAGACCAGCCCGGCGATCACCACGACCGCGGCGACCAGCGCGGCGGCGGGCAGCTTGCCCCACAACCAGTTGAACCCGAGCCACACACCGGCGCCGCCGATCACGCCGAGCGCGAGCTGCACGGCCATGGCCAGCCACTGCTTGGCGGGCGACGGCTCAGGTGCCGTGTGCTCGTCCTCGTGCTCGACCGGTTCGTGGTCGGTGTCGTACTCGTAGTCGTCCAGGTGCTCGGCCTCGGCCTCGCCGAAGGCGTCGAACTCGTCGCCCTCTTCGTCGGCGGCGAACGGGTCATGGAAACCGGTGGCCTCCAACCCGTCACCGGGATCCGCCGGTGCGGGAGGCACCACCGGCATGACGCCGACCTCGGTGTCCTCGGCCGCGACCGGATCGGGCCGGCCACGCCAGTTCGACAGCCCCGCCGGTGGCGCGTCCGGGGCGGGATCCGCCGCCACCTCGGCGTCCACCGGCTCGAACTGCTCGGTGTGCGGCTCGGGCGGGGCCGGCGGGGCCGCCCTGCGACGCCGGCGCGGAGGTGCGGGGAAGGCACCGCTGGCCATCCCGCCCGGCTCGGGCGCGTCCTCCTTGGCCGGTACCACGTCCAACCCGTCCAACCGGGAGGACAGCGTGCCCGGCGTCCCCGCCGCGGGAGGCGGTGGGGACTGCGGAGGACGGCGCATGGGCGGCGGATCCTGCGGGTGGGCCCGGCGCTGCGGCGGCTGGGCCGGGAACGTCCCGGGCTCCTGGACGCCGGCACCGTTCGGGCGCTGGAACGTCCCCGATTCCTGTGGCACCCCGTTCGGGCGGGGGAACGCCCCCGACTCCGGAGCCGGCGGACGCTGGAACATTCCGGATTCCTGTGCCGGATTCACATTCGACCGCGGAAAACCACTGGAATCCTGGGGAAGCGGGCCATTCGGCCGCGGAAACGCACCAGACTCCTGCGGCGGCGCCGGATTCGGACGCGGGAAAGCCGCCGATTCCTGCGGCGGATTCACATTCGGACGGGGAAAACCACCGGAATCCTGGCCAGGAGCGCCATTCCGGCGCGGCGCCCCGCCCGGTTCCGGGGCAGGTTTGGCGTTCGGCCGCGGATACACGCCGGATTCCGGGGCGGGCACGCCGTTCCGGCGCGGCGGTCCGCCCGGCTCCTGGGCAGGCGCACCATTCGGCCGGGAGAACGTCCCGGATTCCTGCGGCGGGGTCGCGTTCGGACGCGGGAATCCACCGGAATCGGGCGCACCGTTGGGCCGCGGGAAGCCGCCGGACTCCTGCCCGGGCGTCGGCCAGGCGAACGCGCCCGACTCCTGCGGCGCCGCGGGCCCCGGCCGGGAGAAGAAGCCCGAATCCTGGGCAGGCCGCGCCCGCTGCGGATGCGCGGGCGCGTCGGTACCCGACGGCCGGGGCATGGCCGCCGAGTCCTGCTGACCGGCGTCGGGGGCCTGACGGCGCGCGGGTGGGGCGGAGTCCGGCTCCGGCAGGGCGCGGCGGCCACCTTCACGCCTGCCCGCCGGCGGGTTCGGCGCTGATGGCGGGTTCGGCGCGTCGCCGCGTACGCGGTCGATGATGGCCTGACTGTCGCTGCCGCCGCGCTCCCGTGGGGAGATCTCGGTGACGTTGCCGCCGCCCTGCTCGTCGTCTTCGTCCGCCGCCCGCCGATGCCGGCGACGGCCGCCGTCGACGTTCCCGCCGTGCTGAGCGAGCAGCTCAGCCACGGTCTTCTGCGACCGGTCTTGTCCGCTTTCTCGACTCATCTGTGTCAGTCCCAACCGCGCGTAATTGTTCGCGTAGCCGGGGTGCCCCCGACCTCGTCAACTCGCGTCTGGCCGGCACGGCGGCCCACCACGCCCCCGTGACCTCCGGCGAAGGCGCGGTGCTTTGGCCGCCGCGTGCCGAGCATCGTCTGGTTCATCCTTTCCCGCCCTTCCACCGTGCCTGTTCAACTTCGCCGTCGTCCAGCCGGGTGCTGTCACCGGTCCGATTCCGCGACGAACTGCTCTCGTCCGTGAGCGCGGTCTCACCCGAGCTGTTCGAGTGGTCCAGTCGCCGCAAGATCACGCCCTCTCGCAGTGCCCAAGGGCAGATCTCGAGTTCCTCGAGGGACAGCACCCGCATCGCGGCACGAGCCACCAGCGCGCCCCCGACGAGCTGGTGCGCCCGGCTCGAGCTGACCCCTTCCAGCTCGGCCAGGTCGGCCGCCGTCATCCGGGAGATGAAGGCGAGGAGCTGCCGCAGTGCGGTTTCGGACAGGGTACGGCGTACCCGGGGTCCGGCGGCAGAGGGCGCCGCCCCGGTCAGCCTGGCCAGGGACCGGAAGGTCTTCGAGGTGGCCACCGCGCGGTCCGGCCTGCCCACCTTGGCAACCCGCTTGGCCAGCCCGGCCAGCTGGTCCTCCAGCCATTCGGAGGTCTCCTCCAGCTCGGCCCGGCTCGGCAAGTCACCCCTGAACCGGGTCCGGGTGATCCGGCCGGCACCCAGCGGCAGCGACTCGGCCAGTGCGGGTTCCTCGTCCAGGCCCATCGCGACCTCGAGCGACCCGCCGCCGATGTCGAGCACCAGCAGGTCGCCCGCCGACCAGCCGAACCACCGGCGGACCGCGAGGAAGGTCAGCCGCGCCTCCTCGACCCCGGACAGCACCCGGAGCTCGACACCGGTCTGCTCGGCGACCTTGCGCAGCACCTTCGGCGAGTTCTCCGCCTCCCGGACCGCCGAGGTGGCGAACGCCATCAGCTCCTCACAGCCGAGTTTCGCCGCCGACTCGCGGGCCGCGGAGACCGCACGGATCAGGGCCTCCGCGCCCGACTTGCTCAGTTCACCGTTCCGGGTGATCTGCTCGGCCAGCCGGAGCACGGTCTTCTCGGAGTGCATGGGCGTGGGGTGGCCACCACGATGGGCGTCCACCACCAGAAGATGGACGGTGTTCGACCCCACGTCGAGTACCCCTAGGCGCACAAAGCCCTACGGTACCTGTCGTGCAGACCCCAAGGATGTGAAACAGTGGCCCGCCTCACTTAATCGAACCGTGATCAGGACTCGAACTTGTAGCCGAGCCCGCGGACGGTGACCAGGTGCCGCGGCGACCCGGGATCGGGCTCGATCTTCGACCGCAGGCGCTTGACGTGCACGTCCAGGGTCTTGGTGTCGCCGACGTAGTCGGCACCCCAGACCCGGTCGATCAGCTGGCCGCGAGTGAGCACCCGGCCCACGTTGCGAAGCAGATATTCCAGCAGGTCGAACTCCTTGAGCGGCAGCGAAACCTCGCCACCGTCGACGGTCACCACGTGCCGCTCGACGTCCATCCGTACCGGACCGGCGCTGAGCACCGGCGGCGCCAGTTCGCCCTCGGAGCCGGCTTCGCCGCCGCGACGCATCACCGCCCGGATACGGGCGATCAGCTCGCGCGCCGAGTAGGGCTTGGTGATGTAGTCGTCCGCGCCCAGTTCCAGACCGACCACCTTGTCGATCTCGCTGTCCCGCGCGGTCACCATGATCACCGGCACGGCCGAACGCTGGCGCAGTTGCTTGCACACATCGGTGCCGCTCATCCCCGGCAGCATCAGGTCGAGCAGGACGATGTCGGCACCGTTGCGGTCGAACTCCTCCAATGCCTGCTGACCGGTGCTCGCGATGGCGGCGGTGAAACCCTCCTTGCGAAGCAGGAAGGCCAGCGGGTCGGCGAACGACTCCTCGTCCTCGACGATGAGCACCCTCGTCACGGCATTCCTCCCTGTTCTTGCGTGGTCGCCACGAGCCGGGGCATCCGGTCGGGCGTCTTCTCCTGCCGCGGCTCGGGCGCGGACTCTCCGACCTCGTAGGCCGGGATGCGCAGGGTGAACGTCGAGCCGATCCCCGGCCGGCTCCACAGCTTCACCTCGCCCCCGTGGTTGGCGGCGACGTGCTTGACGATCGCCAGGCCGAGACCGGTACCCCCGGTGGCCCGGGAGCGGGCCTTGTCGGCGCGGTAGAAGCGCTCGAACACGCGGTGCTGTTCGTCCTCGGCGATGCCGATGCCCCGGTCGGTGACGGCGATCTCGACCATACCGCCGTTCAGCCGACGGCTGATGGACACCGGGCTGTGCGCGGGCGAGTACGCGATGGCGTTTTCCAGCAGGTTGGACAGCGCGGTCACGAGCAGCGTGCGGTCGCCCTCGACGAGCAGGCCGCTGGGGTTGTCGGTGGTGACGTTGATGTCCGCGGACTCGGCGGACAGGCGCGTGCGGCCCAGCGACTCGCGCACCACGGCGTCCACGTCGACCACGTTGAGGTCGGGCAGCCGTTCCGCGCCCTGCAGCCGGGAAAGCGCGATCAGCTCGGTCACCAGCGTGCCCAGCCGGGTGGATTCGTGCAGGATCTTGCTGCCGAACCGGCGGACTTCGTCCACGTCGTCGGCCGCGTCGAGCACGGCCTCGGTGAGCAGCGCGATCGCACCCACCGGGGTCTTCAGCTCGTGGCTCACGTTGGCGACGAAGTCGCGGCGGACCGCCTCCAGGCGCGTGGCCTCGGAGTGGTCGACCGCCTCGACGACGGTGAACCCGTCACCCAGCGGGCGGACTTCGCCGACCACGGCCTCCGGCTGCCGCCCACGTGCCTCCAGTGGCGAAAGGTCGATTTCGAGCGGATCATCGGTTTCCACGACCTGCTCGGCGGCTTTGCGGGCGCGCGGGTCGGCACGGTTGTCGACGACCAGGCCGAGCGTTTCGGCGCGGCGGTTGTGCAACACCATGTCGCCGAATTTGTTCAGCACGAGCACCCCGTTGTTCGAAGAGCGGACGAGGCGGAGCAGCAGCTCGGCCACCGTCGGCCCGGTGGGCTGCCGCTCCGCCTGACTCCGCCGGAACCGGGTGAACAGGAAACCGGCCGTCGCACCGATCAGCAACGCGCCGACGGCAAGGGCGAGTGAAGCAGGCACGCTCACGGCTGAATCGTAAGCATGTGGGTGACACTCCGGCCTAGTCCCGGCGGCCGTCTCGTGATCGCTGTGACACTTTCATGCGGAAGTGTTCAGGCGGTGTTCACACGCGGTCTTCCAGAGCGTGACCGACCGGATTCAGCCGAGTGTGGCCAGGTCGCCTTCGGACAACTCGAGCGCGCCGGCGGCGACGTTCTCCTCCAGGTGCGCGACGCCGCCTGTGCCCGGGATGGCCAGCACGTTCGGCCCCTGGTGCAGGGTCCAGGCCAGCCGCACCTGGGCCGGGCTCACCCCGTGTTCCCGTGCCACCGCGGCCACCTGCTCGTTCTCGCTTCCGCCGGCGATGGCGAAGAACGGCACGAAAGCCACGCCCTGTTCGGCGCACAGCGTGATGAACTTGTCGTCCTCACGCCGTGTGGTGAGCCCGTACTGGTTCTGCACGCAGACCACGGGCGCGATCGTCTGCGCCTCTGCCAGGTGCTCCGGCGCCACGTTGGAAATCCCGAGATGCCGGATCAGCCCCTCCCGCTGGAGTTCGGCCAGCGCGCCGAAACGGTCCGCGAGCGACCCCGTGCCGCGCTCGAGCGCCTCGCCGATCCTGAGGTTGACCACGTCGAGGTGGTCGCGGCCGAGCTGGCGAAGGTTCTCCTCCACCTGGCCACGAAGCTGGTCCGGCCGGGCCGGGAGCAGCCAGTTACCCGACGGGTCGCGCCCGGGACCGACCTTGGTGGCGATCACCAGGTCCTCCGGGTAGGGACGGAGCGCTGAGTTGATGAGCTCGTTGGCCGCGCGGAGCGAACTGAAGTAGAACGCGGCGGTGTCGATGTGGTTGACGCCCAGTTCGACGGCGCGGCGGAGGACGGCGATGACCTGGTCACGGTCGCTCGGGCTGCCGTCCGCCTTCGCCATCAGGCGCATCGCGCCGTAGCCGAGGCGGTTGACGGTGAGGTCGCCGAGGGTCCAGGTGCCCGCCGCGGCGGCGCTGATCGTTTCGGTCATGTGCCAACCTTGCCGCGCGGCGGCGATCGGTGCCCCCGGTTGGCAACTTCCTGCCACACTGGCGATGTGAAGCTGGCCAGCGATGTCGCCGTGGTGCACGGTGAGGAGGAACTGTTCGCCCGCACCGCGCACCTGTTCGCGGGCGCCGAAGAGGTGATCTGCGCGGCGAACACCCTGAACACCTGGGCCGTGTCGCGACAACGGCGGGTCCCCAGCGGCGAGGCCACCGGGCGACGGGTGCGCAAGCTGTACCGGCCGGGGGTACTGCTGGAGCCGGGGCCCGCCGCGCACCTGCGCGAGTTGGAGCGGCTCGGCGCGGAGATCCGGATCACCCCGGACGAGATCAACGAGACGATCATCCTCGACCGGCGAACCGCGATCCTCGCCGGCGACCTGTCCTACGGCGAACGCAGCTTCAGTGTGGTCACGCGGCCAGAAGTGGTGCAGAGCGTACTGTCGCTGTTCAACGCCGCCTGGCGGGGCGGGACCCCGGTTTCCGCGTTCGACGCGGAATTCGCCGAAGTCCGCGCCCTGCTCCCGCGAATTCTCGACGCGCTCGCCTCCGGCTGCAAGGACGAGACCGCTGCCCGCACGCTCGGGCTCGGCCTGCGTACCTACCGCCGCCGCGTCGCCGAACTCATGTCCGCCCTCGGCGCGACGTCCCGCTTCCAGGCCGGTGCCCGCGCCCGCGAGCTCGGCCTGATCTGAGCAGGGCTCAGCGGCCTTGGGCGGCGACGCCGGCGACCGCCACTTCGGCGGCGTCAGGGTCGAGGTAGGCGCCGCCCGGGGTGACCGGCGTGAAGTCGGGTTTCAGGTCGTAGCGGAGCGGGATGCCGGTGGGGATGTTCAGGCCCACGATTTCTTCCTCCGAGATCCCGTCGAGGTGTTTGACCAGCGCGCGCAGCGAGTTGCCGTGCGCGGCGACCAGCACCGTCCGGCCCGCCCGCAGGTCCGGCACGATGGCGGAATCCCAGTACGGCAGGAGCCGCGCGACCACGTCCTTGAGGCACTCGGTCCGCGGGATCTCGTCGCCCAGCTCGGCGTAGCGCGGGTCGCCGTCCTGGCTGAATTCGCTGCCGGGCTCGATCGGCGGGGGCGGCACGTCGTAGGACCGGCGCCAGAGCATGAACTGCTCTTCGCCGAACTCGTCACGCACCTGCTTCTTGTTCTTGCCCTGCAGCGCGCCGTAGTGCCGCTCGTTGAGCCGCCAGTCGCGACGGACCGGGATCCAGTGCCGGTCGGCGACGTCGAGCGCGATGTTCGCGGTCGAGATGGCGCGCCGGAGCAGGGAGGTGTGCACCACGTCGGGCAGCAGGCCGGTTTCGGCGAGCAACTCGCCACCGCGCCGCGCCTCGGCCTCGCCCTGTTCCGACAGTGGCACGTCGACCCAGCCGGTGAACAGGTTCTCCGCATTCCACGTGCTCTGCCCGTGCCGCAGCAGCACGAGGGTCCCTAGTTCGGCCATGGCGCCAAGCCTGCCAGAAGGCTCCGGCGCGGGCACGACGGGCCAGGTCAAACGGGTGATCTACGGAAAGTGGGGCCTCGCGGGCGCGATGCTCACTCGACAGCGGAACAGGCCGCCAACAAGCCCGAGCGAAAGTGACACTTGCTGCGGTTAGTTAACTCGACAGTCAAAAATCACTCGATTGGAGTATTCAGTAGTCTTGTGATTACTGGAGGAAATCTGGGAAGTTGGCTACGTCCCGCGAAGCTGGAAAGCACGCACTCCCCAGCGGTCGCGGGGTACGACCGCAGCTCGTCTCCCCCCTGCCGGGCTGCGGCCCCGCCGGCCCCGTTGGCACTCCCCCTCGCCACCGGGTCCACACAGCGGCGGGAGCGTCAGCGGGGCGGCCTGAGTTCGCGACTCCCCCTCCCTCAGGCCGCCCCGCCTTCATCCGGAGCGCTTCGCTCTCTACGCCTTCCGCGGCGAGACGGCACTATGTTGGGGGCCGAGCCCCCCATACCCCGCGCGATGCGAGCTCCCACCCTGGCGAGCGCTGGGCACGTTGCCGTTGAACCAGCGCCGGATGACGTAGACCAGGGCGATTAGCTGGATCAGCTGGAGCTGCGTGCATGTGGGTTGGACCGACGGCGGTATGTGCAGGCGCGCCGGAACGGAGGACGCGGATCAGGGCTGTTGGCAGGATCAACTGGAGCTGCGTACGTGTCGTTTGGACCAGCGGCGGTACGCGTAGAGCAGGGCGGTGAACGGGATGCCCAGGATTGCCACGAAGGGGAGGATGGCGCCCAGGAAATTCAGTAGGGTTTTGCCGAAAGCTTGGAAGGCGTGCCAGCCGGAGGCCAGACCGACGAGGAAACCGCTTTCCGGGTCGGGCGCGGCGGCGGGGGTCGGCGTGATGGTCAGAGCCAGTGGGGACATGGCAACCTGGGCGGAGAGTGCGTCTTGTCTGGCTTCCAGGGATTCCAAATCGGATTCTCGGGTGGTCAGCTGGGATTCGATGGACGTGATGTCCGCGATGCTGGTGGCCCTGCCCAGCAGGGTGCGGATCCGGTCGACGCTTTCGCGGGCGTTCGCCAGGCGTGCGTTGACGTCCACGACCTGATCGGTGACGTCCTGGGCGGTTTGCTGAGTGTTGGTCACGTGACCCAGAGCGGACAGTCGGGTTATCACGTTGTCGAGGCGATCGCTGGGGACCATCACGGTCAGCGATGCCAGTGTCCGGTCGGTGTGTTCCGAGCCCGAGTAGCCGCCGGCGGTGGATGCGATCTGGCGGGCCTGGTCGGCGGCCGCCGTCACATTCGCGGCGGTCAGGGTCAGCTGGGCGGTACGCGCCAGCTGACGGGATTGGGGAGCGAGGGGGACGGCGGCTTCCGCCTTGCCCTGTGAACCTTGCGAGTCGGCTTGCGGGCCGGACTGTGAGAGGCCGGGTGCGGCGGGAGTGGGAGCGCGCATGTCCGTTCCGCTTGACGGCGACACGCCGGTGCAGGCGCCCGCCAGGGCGAGTAGGGCGGCTCCGGTCAGCAGGGCCGGCAACAGATGTCTCACGGTCGTCTCCCTCCAGTGATGGCCGGAAGACGAGCAGGGCGATCAGTTGGGTTGCACCTCGCCGGTCACTGTTCGGTCAAGGAGCCCGGCTCGTGCGGCTCGCCCGGTTCGACGAGATGTTTGAAGGCCTCGAGATTGGCCAGCGACTCGCCCCGGGAGACCCGCCAGTCCCACTCTCGCCTGATGGAAGTGGCGAAGCCCAGTTCCAGCAGGGTGTTGAAGTCGTTGTCGGCCGCGTCGAGCACCTGGCCGAGGATCTTGTCCAGTTCGGACTCCGTGATGGCGTCCAAGCCGAGCCTGCCGGCCAGGTAAATGTCTCCCAAAGCGTCCACAGTGTAGTGCACCGCGTAGAGCTTCGCGTTGCGGCGCAACAGGAAACGGTAGACCTGTTCGTGTTCTTCGTCGGGCCGGCGGCATACGAAGGCTTCGACGGCGAAGGCGTGTTCGCCGATGATCAGCCAGCAGTTCGTTTGCAGCTTCTTGGTTCCGGGCAAAGTGACGAAATACCGGCCGTCGCCCTTCTTGTCGTACTTCAGCCCAGCGTTGTCCAAACTGGATTCAACAACGTCCGCGAGACTCAAGCTGTCCCCTCCGCGACTTTGCGCGCGACCGCGTTGTGGTCACCTTGGTTACCGACACAGAGCGGCTCAAACCGCCACCCCCGAGCGCAGGGCGGAGAAGGAGTTCGATGCCGCCGCGTACGTTTTCAGGAGGGCGTCCGTGGTGCGACTCCAGGAAAAGCGGTGCGCGTGCCGCACGGCGTTCGCGGCCAGTTCCGCCCGGCGCTCCGGCCGCAGCGCCACCGTCGCCAGTGCCGCCGACCAGTCCTCCGCCGTATGCGAAGGCACCAGCAGCCCGGACGCACCGTGCGCGACGGCGACCGGCAGGCCGCCGACCTCCGCCGCGACGACCGGCGTGCCGCACGCCTGCGCCTCCAGCGCCACCAGCCCGAAGGACTCGTTGTAACTCGGCACCGCCACCACGTCCGCGGCCCGGTAGACCTCCGCCAGCACCTCACCCGGCTGCGGCGGCAGGAACCGCGTCTGTTGCTCGATACCCAGTGTCACCGCCAGTTCCCGCAAGGCCTGCGGCTGCTCCAAGCCGGTCCCGGACGGCCCGCCGACCACCAGCACCACCAGCCGGTCGCCCAGTCCGGGCTGTGCTGTCGCGAGCATCCGCGCGGCCGCGTGCAGCAGCACGTCGGGCGCCTTCAACGGCTGGATACGGCCGGCGAACGCGAGTACGACGGCATCGCGTGGCAGGCCAAGCTTGTCGCGCGCCGCGGCCTGCGACCCGGGCGTGAACCGGTTGAGGTCGACGCCAGGCGACACGGTGTGCACGGTGCGCGGCTCCGCCGAGTACAGGTTCACCAGCTGACGCGCCTCGACGGGGGTGTTCGCGACCAGGCAGTCGGCCTCGGCGACGACCTGCTCCTCACCGATCACCCGGGTGCGCGGTTCGGGCTTGTCCCCATCGGCCAACGCGGCGTTCTTCACCTTCGCCAGCGTGTGCGCGGTGTGCACGAGCGGGACGCCCCAGCGGTCCCTGGCCAGCCACCCGACCTGCCCGGAAAGCCAGTAGTGCGAGTGGATCAGGTCGTAGTAGCCGGGCTCGTGGAACGCCTCCGCCCGCAGCACGCCCGAGGTGAACGCGCACAGCTGCGCGGGCAGTTCGTCACGGGCCAGCGGCTCGAACGGGCCGGCCGGGATGTGCCGCACCAGCACGCCGGGGGCGAGTTCGGCGACCGGGGGCTGCTCGGAGGACGTCGCCCTGGTGAAAACCTCCACGCTGATCCCCCGCCGAGCCATCTCGACGGCGGTATGCGTGATGTAGACATTCATGCCACCGGCGTCACCGGTGCCGGGTTGCTCGAGCGGCGAGGTGTGCACGGACAGCACCGCGACTCTGCGCGGCCATAGCGTCGTGATCCGTCGAGAACCGCGCGGCGAGATCGTCACTTGAGTTCACTCCTGAGGTACTCCGGCGTCCGCCAAGACCTAACGCCTGCGGGCCCCCGCAATCTTCCCAAGCGGTCAGGCGGAGGAGCCGGCACCCCAGCGCCGGCTACTGGAGCGTCGACTTCGCCTTCCAGGTCGGCCAGTCCACCAGCCAGTCCATCACATCCGAGTTGACCGGTGAGCCCAGGCGGGATCCGCTGACCTCCACCGGGTCTCCGATCAGGGCCGAGTCGAAGAAGTCCTTCGCGTCGGCCTCCAGCAGGTTGACGCAGCCGTGCGAGTTGTTGGTCCGCCCGATCGCGGCCGCGTTGTCCTGGTTTTCGTGGATGAACTCGCCGTGGTTGGAGAACCGGCAGGCCCACTTCTTGTTGACGTTGGTGTAGCCGTAGCGGGCGTTGTCGAAGACCGCGTGCGGCTCCCTGGTCATGATGATGAAGGTGCCGTTGGGCGTGTTGCGGTCGATGTCGGAGTCCAGGCCGTTGCTGCACGGGTAGCTCTTGTACAGCGCGCCGTTACGGTAGACGTTCATCTTGTGGTCGGGGGTGTGGATCTTGACGACCTGGTTGCGGCCGATGGTGAACTTCGTGGTCACGTCGGCCTTCGGGTACGCGCCGCCGCCGAGGTCGACCCCGTAGAGCCTCGCGCCCACGGTGATGGTGACGCCGGCCGGCCAGTACTCCTTCGGCCGGAAGTCCACCTGCCGGTCGGACAACCAGCCCCAGGATCCCTCCACCGGCTTGGACGTCTCCAGGGTGAGTGCCTTCTCCACCGCGGCCTTGTTCTTCACGTCGCCGGTGAACTTGACGCTGATCGGCATCGCGACGCCGACCTGCGCGTTGTCCGCCGGGTTGAGCGTGACGCGGACCTGCTGGGCCGGCTTGACCGTGATGAAGGTGCCGTTCAACTGGGTCTGCTTGTTGTCGGTGCCGTTCGCGGTGGCCGCGTAGGTGTACGTCCTGTCGTAACCGAGAGCCTCGGTACTGGTCCAGACCGTGCGGCCGGCGTCGAAGGCGCCCTCGACCGCCTTGCCTTCCGAATTGGTGACCTTGACGTCGGTCAGCGTGCCCTCGGCGACCTTGATGGTGATCGGCTGGCGCACGGGCACGTCCTTGGTGTCGACCGCGGGCTCGGCCGTGATTTTCGCCACCGGCCGCGCGGGAGCCGCCGGGCCGTCCTGCCCACCGCCGTTGGTCGTGCCGCCGCTGTCGCTACAGGCCACCGCCAGCAGCGCGGCACTGGAAGCGACCCCGGCTCGGACCACCGTCCGTCTGTCGATCACGCTCAACCTCCACCCCGAACAACGAAGTTCGCCTACTGCGAGTATGTGTGCATGACCAAGCAAACCGCTGTGATCACCGGTGCCAGCGCGGGTATCGGCGAGGCGACCGCCCGGGCGCTGGCCCAGTCCGGCTTCCACGTCGTGCTCGGCGCCCGGCGCCTCGACCGCCTGGAGAAGCTGGCAGCCGAATTGTCCGGAACCGCACACCTTCTGGACGTCACCGACCCCAGCTCGGTTGCCGCGTTCGTCCAGCGAGTTCCACAATGCCACGTCCTTGTCAACAACGCCGGGGGCGCGCGGGGTCTCGAACGTGTCATTGACGCCGATGAGCGGCACTGGCACTGGATGTGGGAGGTCAACGTCCTCGGCACGCTCCGGATGACCAAGGCGTTGCTGCCCAAACTGATCGAATCCGGTGACGGCCACGTGATCACCGTGACATCGATCGCGGGATACGAGGTGTACGACGGGGGTTCGGGCTACACCTCGGCCAAGCACGCGCAGTCGGCACTGCACCGCACGTTGCGGTCCGAGCACCTGGGCGATCCGGTGCGGATCACCGAGATCGTGCCGGGCATGGTGGAAACCGATTTCTCCGCCAACCGCTTCGACGGGGACACCGAGCGCGCGGCCGCCGTCTACCAGGGACTGACCCCGCTCACCGCCGAGGACGTGGCCGACGTGATCGCCTTCGCGGCCACTCGCCCGTCGCATGTGAATCTGGACACGATCGTGCTCAAGCCACGCGCCCAGTACAGCGCTTCCCGGGCGCACCGCGAGTGAGTTACCACACGCAGTTGATCAGGAGCGGCTCCGGAACGAGAGTGACACCAAAGCGCGCGTAGACGCCGTCGCGGACTTCCCTGGCGAGGGTGAGCAGGTCCGCCGTGGTCGCCGACCCCCGGTTGGTCAGGGCGAGGGTGTGCTTGTGGGACAACGAAACCCGGCCGCCGGGCCCCGGGTAGCCTTTGGCGAACCCAGCGTGCTCGATGAGCCACGCCGCCGACAGTTTCACCCCGCCGTCGGCCGGGTACCGCGGAGCGTCCGCGGGCATCCCCTCGACGGTTTCGGGCACCACGATCGGGTTGGTGAAAAAGGAGCCGGCGCTCCACGTGTCGTGGTCCAGCGGATCCAGCACCATGCCCTTGCCCCGGCGCAGTTCCAGTACGGCCTCGCGAACTCGCGCCGCGGGCACTCGCGCACCCGGTTCGACGCCGAGCTTTCGAGCCAGTTCGGCGTAGCGGATCGGCGCGGACAGGCCATCCTCACGCAGCGCGAACCGCACGCTCAGCACGATTCCCCAGTCGGCCCCCTTGAGCACGCTGGTGCGGTAGGCGAAGCCGAGCTCCTTCGCGGTCGCCGTGTGAACCTCGCCGGTACGCCGGTCGAAGCACTCGATCGAGGTCAGCAGGTCCGCCACCTCACACCCGTACGCGCCGACGTTCTGGATCGGCGTCGCGCCGACCGAACCCGGGATGCCCGACAGGCACTCCAGCCCGCCGAACCCGGCGTCGACCATGGCCGCGACGAATTCGTCCCAGTTCTGGCCGGCGGCCACGTCGACCTGGCCGCCGTCAATCCGCCAGCCGTGGGTCGCGATCTTCACCACGGTGCCGGAGAACCCGCTGTCGCCCACGACGAGGTTCGACCCACCGCCGAGCAGGAGCACCCGGTCCTCGGCCCCGCGCACCGCGGACAGCAGGTCGGCGGTGGACTCCGCGACGACGAACGCGCGCGCCGGCCCGCCGAGCCGGAGGGTGGTGTGCTCGGCCAGAACGGTCCGGGTTTCGACAGGGGTCACGGGGAGAAACGGTAGAACAAGGTCCGTCCCCGCTCCCTTACCCCCGCGCTCATCCGCTCGAGGACGCGCCAGGTGAAGTAATGTTTGGCTTCATGGCACTCCGTATCGAGCACCGGGCCAGGTTCGACCAGGACATCGCCGAGGTGTTCAAGGCCGTGTCCGACGAGGACGCGTGGCGGGCACGGCTGGACGCGATCGGCGGCCCGAACGCCCGGATCGAGTCGTACTCCCAGTCCGGCGACCAGTGGCGGTTCGTGCTCTACCAGGGCGTGAGCGCCGAGAAGCTGCCGGCGTTCGTGCGGGCACTGTATCCCGGCGACCTGGTCGTCGAGCGTGAGCAGACCTGGGAAAAGGCCGACGAGGGGTATACCGGCACCGTGACCGCCACCGTCAGTGGCATCCCGGGTCAGATCACCGCGCGCACAGAACTTTCCACCAAAAGTGGCGAGACCGTCCTGAGTACCGACGGTGAGGTCAAGATCCGCATCCCGCTGGTCGGCGGCAAGGTCGAGGGTTTCGTGGCCGATCAGGTCACCAGGTTGCTGCAGAGCGAGGCCGAGTACACCGCGCGGTGGCTCGCCGATCGGTGACGCGCACGGCCGTGGGCTCCCCCACCAGGGGGACGACCAATCCGAACCGTCTCCGCCGGGTCGATCGCTGGCTCACCGGCGCTCCCGAAGTGTGGGCGCTGCTCCGGCGGACTCCCGACCCCCTGGTGGTGGACCTGGGGTACGGCGCTTCCGGAATCACCACCATCGAGCTGGCCGAACGGCTCGGCGAGGTCCATCCCGGCGTCCGGGTGCTCGGGCTGGAACTCGACCCCGATCGCGTGGCCGTCGCCCGGCCCGCCGCCGACCCGCCCCGGCTGGACTTCCGCCGGGGCGGTTTCGAGCTGGCCGGCACCCGGCCGGTGCTGGTTCGCGCGTTCAACGTGCTGCGCCAGTACGGCGAGGACGAGGTGCCCGGGGCGTGGCGGCTCGTGCTCGACCGGCTCGCGCCCGGTGGGCTGCTGGTGGACGGCACCTGTGACGAGATCGGGCGGCTCGGCTCGTGGGTCACCCTGGCCGCGGACGGACCGCGGAGCCTCACCCTGTCCTACCGGCTGAAGTCGCTGGAACGTCCGTCCATTGTGGCCGAACGACTGCCGAAAGCGCTGATCCACCGGAACGTGCCCGGCGAGCGGGTGCACGAGTTCCTGTCTGTTCTGGACAAGTGCTGGGCGGCCGCCGCGCCGCAGGGGGCGTTCGGTGTGCGGTTTCGGTGGCGGGAAGCCGTGCGCATGCTCACCACGCTCGGCTGGCCGTTTCTCGACGGTCCGCGCCGCTGGAGGCTCGGTGAGCTGACCGTCCCTTGGCACAGCGTCGCGCCGCGGTAAATAGGGCCAACCCGCCAAAAAGGTGGAGGCGGCAGCTAAGGGCATACCCGGAGTTATCCCTGGAACCGGCCGGAATTCCTGGTGCGGCACCGATTCCCGCCCGACGATCGACGCATGACGGCAACCCGTACCGGAAACAGCTGTATCGCCACTTCTCACCTCGGCTCCGGAAGTCGTGCGCGCCCGTATCGAGCTGCGGAAACGTTTCTTCGCGGACGAATTCGGCGCGGCCGAGGACGCCGACGAATTCGACGATATCTGTGATCACCTCGCGGTGCTCGCGGATGGTGAGGTGGTCGGCACCTGTCGGATACTGCCGCCGGAGGCCGGAACCCGGCTCTATTCGCGGGGCGAATTCGCGCTCGCGCCACTGCGGCCCGCGCTCGCCGAGATCGGCCGGTCCTGCGTGCACCCGGAGCATCGCACCGGCGCGGTGATCAACCTCATGTGGACCACAATGGCCCGCCATGTGTTCGCCGCCGGGCATCGCCACCTCGCCGGGTGCGCTTCGGTCTCGCTCGCCGACAGAGGTTTCGCCGCGGCGAACACCTGGGAACTGATCCGGCCGAAACACCTTCGCCGCCCGGACTGCGCGTCCGGCCGCACCGGCCATGGGCGCCGCTCCCCGCCGGCTCTCCCAGTTACGCACTCGTCCCGCCGCTGCTGCGCGGCTGTCTCCGCTCGGCGCCTGGGTCCGCGGGCCGCCGGCCCACGATCCCGCTGTCCTTCGACCAGATCGGCGAGCGTTACCGCCGCTACTTCTTCGGAGACGGCGAATGAATCTGTGGGCCGTCTGTTCACCCTGTACACCGCGCTGTGTCACCCGCGCGCGACCTCCGGTGACCAGAATTCAGGTTGTGCGGCGACGGGCGGCGGTGGCCTCGGGTCTGGCCCGCGTGTCGCGGCTCGAACCGGGTTTGGCGGCACGGCAGGTGCTTTCGGCACTGGAAGTCGAGGTGACGGTGAACTCTCCGCTCCGCCTGCCGGGTGAGCGCGGCGCCCTGATCGTGGCGAACCACGTGTCCTGGCTGGGCATCATCGCTCTCCAGGCCTTGGCACCGGTCGGCTTCCTCGCCAAGGTGAACTGCGGCGATGGCCGGTGATCGGCGCGCTCGCGGCCAGGCACGGCACGCGGTTCATCGACCGTGGGCAGCTGCGGGGACTGCCGGCGATCGTCCACGATCTCGCCGGGGCGTTGCGTTCCGGCCGATCGATCGCGGTCTTGCCCGAGGGCACGACCTGGTGCGACGGAGCGGGCCACGACGGTGGGCGGTTCCGCCGGGCGACGTTCCAGGCCGCGCTCGACGCCGGCGCGCCGATCCAGCCGGTGACAATCGAATACTTCCAGGGCGCAAAGCCCGGCACGGTCACCGCGTTCGTCGGGAACGACACGCTGCTGGCCTCCCTGCGGAGGGTGGTGCGGGCCCGCGACCTGCGCATCCAGATCACCGCCCAGCCCGCCCTGAATCCCGTGGAAGACCGGCGCGAACTCGCGGCACGGGCACCGGCGAGCATCCGCCAGGTCGCGCATGTTTGATCTGCTGAACGAGATCACCGAAGTCCTCCGGGGCACGCTCGGTTCGCCGTGGCTGTGGCTGATCGTCTTCGCGGTCGCCGGCCTCGACGCGCTCCTGCCGTTCATGCCGAGCGAGACGACCGTGGTCACGGTGGCCGTGCTGCTCGGTCCGGACCTGAAGAGGCTGACACTGCTCGCCGTAATCGCGACAGCGGGGGCGTGGGCCGGCGACTGCGTGTCCTACCGGATCGGCCGCCGCGCCGGGCCGGCGATGCTGACCAGCCTCCAGCGCCGCAACCGCGAGCGCTACGAGTGGGCGCGGGCCAGGGTCGAAGCGCACAACACGCTGCTGATCATCGCCGCGCGGTACCTGCCCGGCGGGCGGGTGGCCAGCGGGCTCGCGACCGGCAGCATGGGCGTCTCCTGGCCACGGTTCGCGCTGCTCGACCTGCTCGGCTCAGGAATCTGGGCGGTGTACAGCGCGTGTGTCGGCATGATCGGCGGCGCGAGCTTCGCCGACGAGCCGGGCAAGGGCCTGCTGCTGTCATTCGCGATCGGATTGCTGATGGTCGGCGTCCTCGCCTTGCTCAGGCGATTACGCTCACGTCATGCAGCACGAACAGTTCGTATCCGCGATCCGGAGCCAGTGCGCCGCCCTGCGCTCCGCGGCGATCGAGGCGGGGCCTGAGGCCGATGTGCCCACGTGTCCGGGGTGGACCGTCCAGGGGCTGGTCGCCCACCTGGCAAGAGTGCAGTCCTGGGTGCGTGCGGCACTGCGGGACCCGACCGAGCAGGACCTCGCCGCCGCCCGCCCGCCCGAGCACTGGGACGACCTGCTGACCTGGTGGGACGAGCAGTTGAACGGTCTACTCGAGGGCGTCGCCGATCCGTCCGCGCCCGCCTGGCTCCCGTTCGACCGGGCGCCACAGACCGCCCGCTCCTGGGCACGGCGGCAGGCGCACGAGGCGGCCATCCACCGGCTGGACGCCGAGCACGCCCGCGCGGGCAGCGCGGATCCGAACTCGGTGCCGGCCCTGCTGTTCGAGCCCGGATTCGCCGCGGACGGCGTCGAAGAGCTGATCTACTGGGTAGTGTCGTCGCTGGCCGGATGGAAGGCGTCGAACGTCTCGGGCACGGTCCTCCTGCACGCCGCCGACGCCGGCCAGACCTGGACCGTGCGGGTCGAACCCGGCGCCCCGCCGAAGGCGGAACCCGACGGGCTAGCGGTCGACGTGACGGTCGAGGGCACGGCGGACGCGGTGTACCGGCGGCTGTGGGGCCGGCCGAGCCACGCTTCCGTCACCGGTGAGGTCGGAGTGCTGGAACCGCTACGAGCGCCGTGAGTCAAGATGGCAGGGTGCCCGAGCGACGTTATGTGATCACCTTCGGCTGTCCCGACAGGACCGGCATCATCGCCAGGGTCGCGTCCTTCCTCGCCGATGCCGGCGGCTGGATCGTCGAGGCGGCCTACCACACCGATCCGGACACCAACTGGTTCTTCACCCGCCAGGAGGTCCGGGCCGACTCCCTGCCCTTCGACGCCGACGAGTTGCGCGCGCGGTTCGCCGAGGTCGCCGCCTCCCTGTCCGCGGAGTCGAACTGGCAGGTCGAGGACACCGGAGTCCGGCGGCGGGCGGTGATCCTCGTGTCGAGGGAGGGCCACTGCCTCTACGACCTGCTCGGCCGGGTCGCTTCGGGCGAACTCGACGTGGACGTGCGCGCGGTGATCGGTAACCACGAAAATCTCGCCGACATCACGCGCGCGCATGGCATCCCGTTCCACCATGTGCGTTTCACCGAGGACAAGGGCGCGGCGTTCGACCAGGTGCGCAAGCTGGTCGCCGTGCACCAACCCCACGCGATCGTGCTGGCCCGGTTCATGCAGATCCTGCCGCCGGAACTGTGCACGGAGTGGGCCGGGCGAGCGATCAACATCCACCACAGCTTCCTGCCCTCGTTCGTCGGCGCGCGGCCCTATCACCAGGCCCACCACCGCGGCGTCAAGCTGATCGGCGCCACCTGCCACTACGTCACCGCGGACCTGGACGCCGGGCCCATCATCGAGCAGGACGTGATCCGGGTCGACCACGGCGACTCCGTGCACGACCTGGTGCGCAAGGGCCGCGACATCGAAAAGATCATTCTCGCCCGCGGCCTGCGCTGGCATCTGGAAAACCGGGTCCTCGTGCACGGAAACCGCACCGTCGTGTTCTAGGACCGACCCCTCTCAACGGAGGCGCCGCGTGCTCGCTGTCTAGAACACCGCCCAGACCGCCGCGATGAGCACGAGGTAGCTCCCGATCACGGTCCAGATGACCCGGGTCCGGCGGCTCTCCGGCCAGTCCGTGAACCGCAGCAGCCAGGCCAGCGCGGGGACGAGGAGGATCGCGTGCATGGTCACCGCGTGCACGGGCTTGAGCCCACCGGCGGTGGTGTAGGCGAGTTGCGGATCGCCGCCACGCGAGAGGGTGACGCCGTCCGCGATCATGACCGCGCCGACGGCGAGCGCGCCCATCAGCACCACCAGACCGAACCGCAACGCCAGCAACATGCTCGGCGCGAGCCCGCTCGTCCCGCGCAACGCGGCGATGGTGAAGCCGATCACGGTCGCGATGATCACCGCGCCACCCCCGGCGAGGGTCATCGACACGGCCGAGTCGAAGCCCGTCTCGAAGTTGAAATGCGACGGCACACCGCGCCAGACCTGCATCGTGACCAGCGCGACCTCGACCACGCTGGTTGCCGTGAACGCGCCGAGGAGCACATTGCGTGTGCGGCGCCGCAGTTGGAGGAACGACGTCGCCCAGGCCAGGGTCGCCAGCGTCAGCCCGAAGGAAAGGCCGAACGTCATCGCCTTCCGATAGGACAACGGGCCTTCCCAGGTCGTGCCGGAAACGACCAGTACCCCGAGGTGCACGAGGCCGCTGGCGAACAGGACGGCGGCCACCAAATACGCGATGCGTTCCACTGGGCGCCCGGTCCGTATCCGGGCGAGGGATTCCTGTGCGAGCACTACCATGCCCTGATCCTGTCGCCGTCGTGACGCCAAGTCGTCGGACCAGATTCGTCTCTTCGCAGTACATCCTGCGCCGTATCCCGGCGTTAGTCTCCCGGACGAACGTGAATCGTTTTCCCGTCATGCCGATCGGACAGGGTGTGCGTATGAGGATCATGGTGGCGTTGGTGGCGCTGTTACTCCTGGTCAGCCCGCAGGCGGCGGCCGCGGGCACCGGCTCGCCAAAGCTGTCGCGGGCGACGACCGTCGGCGTACACAACACCTACGCCAAGGACGCCTACACCTATCTGGCCCAGTCTCTCGACGCCGGCACTTCCCTGGTGGAACTGGACGTGTGGGACGACGTCGTGAGCAAGCGGTGGCGGGTCAGCCACAGCAATCCGCTCGGCGACGACAACAACTGTGTGGCCGCCTCGACCGCCGCCGACCTCTACACCGGCAACCGGAACCAGAACCTTGGCTCCTGCCTGTCCGACATCAGGGTGTGGCTGGCCGCGCATCCCGGCGCGGGCCCGATCGTGATCAAGATCGAGATGAAGGCCGGGTTCGCCAACAACCTGGGGATGGGGCCGGACGAGTTCGACGCCTACCTCAAAGCCAATGCCGGTGACGCCGTGTTCCGACCCGCCGACCTGCTCGGCTCTTACTCCACTTTGGACAGTGCTGCGCGGGCGAACGCCTGGCCCTCCCGGAGCGCACTCACCGGAAAAATGATCATCGAGGTCATCCCCGGAACCTTCGAACTGGGCAATCCGACCGACAGCCTGCACACCGACGTCGAATACGCGACCTATCTGAAGGACCTGCACGCCGCGGGGAACATCGGCAGTGCGATGGCGTTCGCGAGTGTGCTGGGCGCCGCCTCCGGCGACCCACGAACGCAGTACTCCGACACCTCGATCCGCCCGTGGTTCGTGTTCTTCGACGGTGACGCCGGCAAGTACGTCGACGGCGGCATCGACACGTCGTGGTACGACACCAACCACTACTTCCTGATCATGACGGACGCGCACGGAGTTTCGCCGGCGATCTCCAACACCACCCCCACCGTTGACGAGGCGAGCGCTCGCGTGCGGTTGCTGGCCACTCACCACGCGAGCGTCGTCACCTCCGACTGGGCCACCCTGACCCCAGTCCTGTCTCTCGTCCTCCCCCGCGGCTGACTCAGAGACGGACGAGCATCTTGCCGGTGTTGCCCCCGGCGAGGAGGTCCAGGAAGGCCTGCGGCGCGTTCGCCAGGCCGTCGACAATGGTTTCCTCGTAACGCAGTTTGCCTTCCTTGACCAGCGGTGCCACCTCGGCCAGGAACCGTGGCTGCAGGTCGTTGTGGTCGCCGACGAGGAAACCGCGCATGGTCAGCCGCTGCTGGATCATCCTTATCAGGTTCCGCGGCCCGGGAGGCGGCTCGGCTGCGTTGTACTGGGAGATCATCCCGCAGATGGCGATGCGGCCGTTGAGGTTGGCCGCGGCGATCGCGGCCTCCAGGTGCTCACCGCCGACGTTGTCGAAGTAGACGTCGATGCCGTCGGGCGCGGCCTCCGCCAGCTGCGCCGCGACCGGGCCGTCCTTGTAGTTGAACGCGGCGTCGAAGCCGAGGTCGTCGATCAGGTGCTTGACCTTCGCCTCGGACCCGGCGCTGCCGATGACTCGCTTGGCCCCCTTCAACCGGGCGAGCTGGCCCACGACGGAGCCGACCGCGCCGGCCGCGCCGGACACGAAGACCGTGTCACCCTCCTTGAACTCGGCGACCCGCACCAATCCGGCGTAGGCGGTCAGGCCCGGCATGCCCAGTACGCCGAGATAGGTGGTCAGCGGCGCGGCCTCCGGATCCACGCGCGCGGCCTGCCCGGCGGGCACGATCCCGTGGGACCGCCAGCCCTTGAAGTGCAGCACCATGTCACCGGGCTGGAACGAGTCCGAATTGGACTCGACAACCTCGCCCATCGCGCCTCCGTCCATGACCTTGCCCACCTCGTACGGCGCGACGTACGACTTGGCGTCGTTCATCCGGCCTCGCATGTACGGGTCGAGGCTGAACACCAGGTTTCGCACCAGGAGCTCGCCCTCGCCCGGGACGGGCAGTTCGGTGTCCACAATGGAAAAGTTGGCCAGGGTCGGCCAGCCTTCGGGGCGTGAGGCCAGCCGGATTTCGCTCGCGGTCGTCAATGTGCTCACCAGTGAACTCCCATGGTCTGCTTCGGCACGGACAGGACGGGTTTCCCCCTCCCCGCGGGCCAACACCTAATTCGGGGGGCGCATTCCGCTTCGTGACGACCACTACAGGTGCGCCGAGGCGGAACTCACCCACCCGTCACGAAAGCCCGACTCACCCGTCACGAAAGCCCAACTCGCGCGACACGAAAGCCCAACTCACCCGTCACGGAAACCCGACTCGCGCGTCACGGAAACCCGACTCGCGGGTCGCGAAAGCCCGACTCACCCGACGCGGAAGCCGGACTCGCGGGGTGGGGAAGCCGGACTCGCGGGGTGGGTCAGGCGAGGTCGGACAGTTTGGCCAGGACGCCGTCGTAGATGCGCTTGAGGCCGGCCGGGGCGAACGTCTTCTCGAAGAAGCCGCCGATGCCGCCGGCTCCTTCCCAGCTCGTCTCGATTCGCACGAGGCTGCCGCCCCCGGCGGGCTGGACCGTCCACTTCGTGACCATGCTGGAGTTCGCGTCGGTCTCGACGAGGACACCGGACTGCGGCTCGGTCACCGTGGCCGCCACGTCGCGCACGCGCTTCGAAGTGGCCTGCAACTTCCACTTCGCCTCGGTGCCCGCGCCGACACCGCCTTCAACCACCTCATAGTCCCGGTAGTGCTCCGTGAGGATCTTCGGGCGGGTTTCCGAGTAGTCGGCCACGAGCGCCCGCACCTTGTCGACTGGCGCGTCGATAGTCCGTTCAGCCTGAGCATGAACCTTTGCCATGCTCGCGACTCTAATCCGTCTCTGTCCCACAACGTGCCCACGGGGTGCGGGCGCGTCAGCTGCGCAACCCCTGCTGCGACAGCCAGTCCTTGGCGACGTCGGCGACCGCGTCACCGTCGGCGTCCACGCGTTTGTTGAGGTCACGCAGCTGCTCGGTGGTGAGTTTGGCGCTGACCGCGTTCACCGTGGCCTGGAAGTCGGCGCCGCGTTCGTCGAGCACCTTCTTGTTCACCGCGGGCACGATGTTCTCGGTGGCGACGATGCCCAGGTCGTCCTGCAGGGCCGTGTATTCCGGATCCGCGGTGGGCGGGCTGACCGAGTCCACGGGGATCACCGTCACCGCGCCCGACTTCAGTTGCTGCAGACGGGGCCCGGCCTCCTGGACACTCTGGAAGGTGACGTTCAGCTTGTAGGTGTCACGGAATCCGACGAAGCAGTTCGCCCGCGTGCCGCACTCGGGCGGGCCGGCGAGCACCACACTGGGCAGCTTCTTCAGGTCGCTGATCTTGGTCAGGCCCTGCGCCCTCGCCAGGTCGGACTTGACGATGTAGGTGTTCTTGTTCTCCGCCGGCGCGTAGTCCAGCAGCGCGATACCCGACGGCGCGAACAGTTCCGCGAGCTTGGCGTGCTCGGAATTGGCGTCCTTCGGCGCCTGCTCGTTGAATCCGCTGCTGATCGCCGCGCCCTGGTACTCCGGGATGAACTGCAGCTCACCGGACTTCAGCGAGGGGTAGACCAGCTCCCGTGAGCCGATGTTGAACTTCCGGGTGACCGGATATCCCTTGGCCTCCAGTGCCTGCGCGTACAACTCGGCGAGGATCTGGCTGTCGGTGAAGTTGAACGACGCCACCACGATCGGATCGCCGCCCTTGCCCGGCGCGGCCGACTGCCCGCCGCCACCGCCGCACGCGGCCAGCCCCAGAACCACGGTCGCGAGCATCGCCCCGACCGTCAAGCCTCGTGTCCAGCGCACCGATCCGCCTCCCTTTCTCGATGATGAGCCACCCTAACGGCAACCACCGACAGAAACCACGATGTGGAACGGAGCCTATGCTGTGCGGGTGCCTGGGGTAGTGCTGGCCGAGGCAAGTCGGCCATTGTTCGAGTGGCGCTGGGTGCAGCGCAACGCGGACAGCATCCTGCGACGGCTCGGTGAGCACCTGTCGCTGACCGCGACCGCGCTGCTGACCGGGTTGATCGTGTCGGCGGCGCTGGCGGTGCTCTCGTTGCGGTGGCGCTGGTTCTATTCGCTCTCGCTGGCCGGCGCCGGCGCACTGTACGTGATCCCCAGCCTCGGTGCGTTCGCCCTGCTCGTACCGTTCTTCGGGCTTTCGTTCACCACCGCGGTCATCCCGCTGGCGACCTACACCCTGCTGATCCTGCTGCGCAACATCGTCACCGGGATCGAGCAGGTGCCCACGGAGGTCCGGGAGGCGGCGATCGGGCTGGGCTTCACCCGGACCAGGCTCTTGCTGCGCGTGGAGCTGCCGCTCGCCCTTCCGGTGGTCATCGCGGGGCTGCGGGTCGCGGCGGTCACCACGATCGGGCTGGTGACGGTCACCTCGATGCTCGGCATGGGCGGACTGGGGTTCTTCATCCGGCAGGGCATCCAGACCACCACCCCCAACCCGACCGCGATCATCGTCGGGGTCGGCTTGTCCATCGTGCTGGCCGTGGTGGTGGACCTGGCGCTGTGGCTCTCGGAACGGGCGCTCGCGCCGTGGGCCAGGAAGGTGCGCGCGTGAGTGTCTGGGACCAGACCAGGGACTGGCTCACCCAGCCGAACCGGTGGAGCTGGAGCGACCCGGCGGGCATCCCCTACCGGACGCTGGAACACCTGGGCTTTTCCGCGCTTTCCCTGGCGGTGGCGGCGGTTCTGACGATCCCGCCCGCGATGTGGCTCGCGCACTACCGCAAGGGCGCGCTCCTGGCGAGCAGCGTGGTGAACATCGGACGGGCGATCCCGAGTTTCGGGTTGATCATCCTGGTCTGGTACCTGGCGAGCCGGTGGGAGCTGAACACGTCCTTCTGGCCGCTGCTGGTGTCGCTGGTCGCGTTGGCGCTGCCACCGCTGTTCACCAACGCCTACGCGGGCGTGGTCTCGGTCGACGCCGAAACGGTGGACGCCGCGCGCGGCACCGGATTCACCGAAGGCCGGATCATGCGCTCCATCGAACTCCCGCTGGCACTGCCGGTGATGCTGGCCGGCGCGCGGGTCGCGTTCCTGCAGCTCATCGCCACCGTGGCGATCGGCGCGATCGTCAACGACGGCGGCGGTCTCGGCCGATACATCGTGGACGGGTTCGCGCAGGGCGCCGGTGGTTACGGCGAGATCCTCGGCGGCGGGATCGCGGTGGTCGTGCTCGCGCTGCTGTGCGAAGGCGCGTTCGGCCTGATCACGCGGTTCGCCGTGCCGAAGGGGCTGGCCGCGCAAGCACGAGCCACGCGGTAAGCGCTTCCTTGTTTCGTCAGACCGGCCTGGCGAGGCCCTCCATGACCTCGGCGCCGGGGAGGGAGGCCAGCAGGGCCCCGGTCACCAGGAGCTTGCCGCCCCGGATCCCGCTGCCGATCACCAGCTCGGGCGAGTCGGCCACGGCCTGGTCGATCAGGATCGGCCAGTCGGCGGGCAGGCCGACCGGGGTGATTCCGCCGTAGGCCATGCCGGTGAGCCCGACGGCCTCGTCCATCGGCGCGAACGACGCCTTGCGCACGTCCAGCCGCCGCCGGATGACACCGTTGACGTCGGCACGGGCGGTGGCGAGCACGAGAGCGGCGGCGTACCGGAGTTCCCCGGCGCGCTTGCCCGACACAACCACACAGTTCGCCGACGCCGACAGTGGTGACGAATACGCCTCGCAGAAGGCCGCGGTGTCCGCCAGCCCGGGGTCGATCTCCACCACCCCGAGGTCGGACTCGCCGAGCATGGCAAGAGCCTTCACCACGGGCTCCGCGAGCAGGTCCGCGCGCTGCGCCGCGGGCTCGACGGCCAGGGTTCCGGCGATGGTCCAGTTCCGCATGTCCGCGAGACTAGCCGTGGTGTGACAGGTGGCCGCTACCAGTTCTTCCCGCCGCGCTGGACTTCGATCAGCTTCGGCCGGACGTCCACGATGTACACCAGCACCGCCACTATCCCGGCCAGCCAGAACAGTGTGCCCGGCCGGTGTGTGCCGAATCCGAACAGTCCCATCGCCACCGTGCCCGCCGCGGTGATGCCCAGCCAGAACGGCTTGGTCTTGCGGTCGGCCGCGGTGAACGCGTCGGAACGCTGCGTCAGGGCGTGCACGAACGCGAAGACACCGGCCAGGGTCCCTGCCCAGCTGATGACCAGCTCGATCCACGCTGCGATCCACGCCACGCCTACAGCCTACGTCCCTTCCGCACGGTCAACCCCTCCACTGCGACCAGCATGCCACGGAGGGCTCGCCCTGCGCACCCGTGCGAGGACGAGCCCGTTCGAGGCGATCCGAGCGACTACTTGGCGCTCGTGGTGCCGCCGGACGGCTTCCTGGTCGCGGCCGAAGTACGGCGTGTGCTGGCCGCGGTGCGCGCGGGCGACGTCTTCGGGGCGGTCTTCACGGGAGACGGCGCGGCCGCCTTCTCCTCCTCGATCTTGTCCGCCGCCGCGTCAGCGGCCTCGGCCACCTTCTCACCGCCGACGCGGGTCTTCTTGGAGATGGTGCCCAGTACCTCTTCGACCTTGTCGCGAGCCTCGGCGCTCACCTCGCCGACGCGATCCTGCGCGGTGTGCAGCACGTCCTCGACCTGCTTGAACACGTCCTTGACCCGCGGCTCGGCGAGGAACTTGTCCCAGGCCTGCTCGCCGGTCTCGGCCAGCTTGTTGTACAGCTTGAGCGCGGCCTCGGTGTAGTCGTCGATGACCCTGCGCAGCTCGGCCGGGTCGAGTTTCTCGCGGAGGGTGGTCACCTCGCTGGGCAACTCCTCGATGTTCTTGCGCGCGACCTCGCTGGTCTCGGTGACGCGCTCCTTGGCCTTGGCGACGCCGTCGACGACGGCCTGGGTGGCCAGGTTGCCGGCGCCGAGCGCGGCGAGCAGCGGGGTACGAAGCTGCTCGGCGGCGTTACTCACGGCCTTGCGCACTTCCTCGGTCCTGGTGGTCATGATCACTCCCTGGGTTGGCTTCGGTGCCGTTCATGGCGGTGTTCTCGCGTCGGAAGGATTCGTACACGTCGAGCAGAATCTGCTTCTGCCGCTCGGTGAGCTCGGCGGCCGCGCGAATCGCTTCCGGCACCGGGCCGCCGGACGGCAGGTCGAGAATCCCGGCCTGCACGTACAGCGCCTCGGCGGAGATCCGCAGCCCCTTGGCGATCTGCTGGAGGATCTCCGCGCTGGGCTTGCGAACCCCACGCTCGATCTGGCTCAAGTACGGATTGGACACTCCGGCGAGCTTCGACAGCTGCCGCAACGAGATCTTCGCGTTGCTGCGTTGCTGCCGGATGTACTCGCCGATGCCGGAAGCGAGGTGACCGACCTTTTCGATCGGTCCCGCTTGGTTGTCTTCTTCGGCCACCTTGGCTCATCCCCTCCCGACAACACCGACGGTACGCGCCACTGCTAGCTTTTGCAAGCACATGGCTTGCATCGATCGGGTGTGATCTGGATTACCCTGGGCACATGCAGAGTCCCGGACGCCAGCGGCGGCGACTGGTGGAGGCCATGCTCCGGGACGGCGCCCTGGCGGACCCGGCCTGGATCTCGGCGTTCCGCCAGGTCCCGCGACATGCCTTCGTGCCGAGGTTCTTCGCGCCGACGGACCGGCACTGGACGGCCGTCCACCGCGGCGACACCGACTGGCTCGCTCGCGTCTATTCCGACAACGTCCTGGTGACGCAACTGGACGACGACCCGTCCCGCTGGGCGACCGCGCGCCGCGACGGCCCCGTGCCCGGCACGCCGACCTGCTCGTCGAGCATGCCGACCATCATGGCGATCATGCTCGAGGAACTGCTCGTCGGCAACGGGAACCACGTGCTCGAGATCGGCACGGGTACGGGCTACAACGCCGCGCTGCTCTGCCACCGCCTCGGCTCCGCATGTGTGTCCACAGTAGACATCGACGCGGATCTGGTACGGGCGGCGAAGATCCGGCTCGCCACCTGTGGTTACCACCCGGCCTGCGCGGTGGGCGACGGCGTGAAGGGGTTTCCGGACAACGCGCCGTACCAGCGCGTGCTGAGCACCTGTGCGGTGTCGGCCATCCCGGCCGCGTGGCTGGAGCAGACGGCGCCGGGTGGTTTCATCGTCACCACGCTGAACCGGCCGATCGGGGCAGGTCTGGTGCGTATCGAGGTCGGTGCGGGCGCGGTCGGCCAAGGCCGGGTACTCGCCAGGGACGGCCGCTTCATGCCGCTGCGCGCGCACCGCGTCGCCGACCCCGACGGCCTGGTCACCGCCATTCACCGTGACCACGGCTCGCCACGCCGGACCCACCTGCCGATCCGCGAAGTACTCGATCCGTCGCACCCGTTCGAGTTTTTCGCCGGCCTGGCCCTGCCCGAGGTCTCCGCGGCGCTCGACCCGGCCCAACCGAGCGTGGCCTTCCTCGTGCACGCGGACGGCTCCTGGACCAGACACCAGTCGCGCGACGGCGAGCATCTGGTGACGCAGGGCGGGCCGCGGCGGCTGTGGGACCTGGTGGAGACGGCTTACCAGGAGTGGCTGGCGCTGGGCGCGCCCAGCCGGGACCGGTTCGGCATCACGGTGTCCCCGGATCGCCAGGTGCTCTGGCTCGATTCGCCCGGCTCACCTCATCGCTGGCCGCTCGCGAGTGCTCGAACCTGATCACCGGCGAGACCTCCGCCTCGCCTTCCGCGACCAGGAAAGAGAAGTAGCCGGGGCGGGTGACATACGGCGCCGGATGACGCGGTCGGCGGCGTCCCGCGGGTAGGCCACAGTGGACAGATGCTGGTGCCCGGCACTACCGGGGGAAGGCGGCGGTCTTGGACGCCAGGGGCACATCGAGGTAACCGCGGATCCAGGCGGCGGCGTGCTCGACCGCGGCATCGAGGCTCGTGTCGGTGGTGTCGAAGAGATCGACGCCGAGCGAGGCGGCGTTCTGCTGGAGCCAGTCGTTGAACGCCAGCATTTCGGCGATCCTCGGCTCGTCCCACTGCCGCCAGGCCGGCCGGGCACGGAGCCGGGATGCCAGCACGTCGGCGTCCGCGACCAGTGCCAGGTAGTGGACGGCAGAGAACAGCGAACGCTCCGGCAACCGCTCGAACTCCGGGGGCACGACGGTGCCGCACAACACCACCGGGCGGCCGTTCTGGTGCAGCATCGCGGCCATCCGCAGCCAGGTGGACCGGAACGCCGGATGGCCGTCGACGTCGTCACGCAGCCCGGCCACCCACAGGACGTCCTGCTCGAGCACCAGCACCTGCCCGCCAAGGCGCGTGAGCAGCGCCGGTCCGACGGTCGATTTACCGGCGCCGCTCGGCCCGGTCAGCGCGAACAGCGGTAACCGGTGGAAAGGCCAGCGATGGCCACACCAATCGCACACCCGCACGTCGCCCTCGACGACAAGGCGTTCACCGATTTCAGCGCAGGCCGGGCAGATCCTGGGGTCCAGCATCTAGTCGAACAGGTTTTCGAGGAAACTCCGCTTGCGGTGGCCGCGATACGGCCGGGGCGAATCCCCATGGTGCGGCCGCGGCGAGTCGGGATAGTGACCACGATAGGGCCGGGGCGAGTCGGCATGACCACCTCGGTACGGCCGTGGCGAGTCCGCCCGGTGCTGGGCTGGACCACCGTAGTACGCGCTTTCCGCACCGATGATCTGTTCCAGTTCGCCCCGGTCCAGGAAGACCCCGCGACAGCCTTCGCACTGTTCGATGCGCACGCCGTTCTTGTTGACCGTCACCATCATGTTCTGACATTTAGGACAAATCACATCCGACAGCGTACGCATCCCTGGCCGATGCCAGGTCACTCCATCCGAACGGCCTCCAACCGGGTCGCGACGCGCGAGCGTGGGCTACGTCGCCGCCGTAACCGGCCGATACACCCTGGTACATGCGGCTAGCCCCGTTTTCCGCAGATGAACACGTTTCGGCTGGTCAGCGGGCAGCCCCAAGATGATCTCCTGGGTATCACCGCAGGTCAGCGGCTCATCTGCGGAATACCCGGCTAGCAGCGGCAAAGGCAGAACGGATGACCGGCCGGGTCGGCATAGACGCGGAAGGTCTCGCTGCTGTCGTCGATCAGCTTGGCGCCGATCTCGAGCGCCCGTCGTTGCCCGGCGTCGAGATCGGAGACATAGAGGTCGAGATGCAGTTGCTGCGGCACGACCTGGCCCGGCCACTCCGGCGGCCGGTAGTCCGGCACCCGCTGGAACGAGATCGCCTCGCCCTTCGGGCCGCGCAGGTCGACCCAGTCGCCGTCCTCGTCCACCACGGGCTCGGGCCATTCGAGCAGCGCGGCGTAGAAATCGGCGAGCCGCTCGGGCTCGGGGCAGTCCAGCACGACGGTGCCGTAGGTGGGAACCGCGGGTCCGGTCACGTCGACTCCTTCTCGTTGAGTAACCACTGAACTGAGTATGCGAGTTACGAGATCCAAGCGCAACCGGTATTCCGCCTACACTGGTTAGGTGGACGATTGGCGGCTCGTGGTGGACTTCCTGAATACCCTCGACATCGAGGGAAACACGGACGTCCTGGCCCGGGTCGCGGACTGGCACCGGTGGGCCGCCGAACGCGGTCTCCGGGCGGACCCGCCGAGCGAGGCGGTCAAAGTCCGGACGGCGCTCCGCGCGGCCGTCGGTGATCCCGATTCCGCCGGCGCACCGCTGCGCGTCCCGGTGCACGTCGAACTGTCCCCGGACGGCCCGTCCCTCGTCGCGGCCGGCGCGGTCGAAGCCGTCATGGCCGCCGCCGCGCGGCTCGCGGTGCTGGGCGACTGGGTGCGGGTGAAGATCTGCCCGGCCGACGACTGCCGGTGGGCCTTCTACGACCAGTCGCGCAACCGGTCCCGCACCTGGTGTTCGATGCGCGTCTGCGGCAACCGGGAGAAGGCCCGCAACTGGCGCCAGCGCACCGAAGGAGCGGCAGTTTCACACCGCGAAGCAGCCACCGCGTTTCCCGGCCGGGACAAGTCCGGGCCGAACTGCCCGATCGAGTTACCCACAATCGAGCCTGTGGATAACCCTTTCGCTGTGGATAACCGCGGTAAACCGCAGGTCAGCGCGGCACCCGATGGTGTGATTGACAGATCCGCGGGAATTTGATCAAAACAGGAGCTGGGCCACGGCGTAGATGAGCAACCCGGCGAGCGAGCCCACCACCGTGCCGTTGATGCGGATGAACTGGAGGTCCCGGCCGACCTGCAGCTCGATCTTGCGGGAGGTCTCCTCGGCGTCCCAGCGCTCCACCGTGTCGGTGATGATCGTGGTGATCTCCCGCGAGTAGTTGGTGACCAGATAGACGGCCGCACCCTCCACCCAGTTCTCCACCTTGGTCCGGAGCGAGTCGTCCTCGACCAGACGCACGCCCAACGAGCGCAACCCCTCCCGGACCCTTCGCCGCAGCTCGCTCGACGGATCTTCGGCCGCGGTGAGCAGCATTCCCTTCGCCGTCGCCCACGTCGAACCGATCAACCGCTTCACGCCGGGGTGGTCCACGAGCTGCTCCTTGACCAGCTCGGCCCGGGCCATCGTCTCCGGATCCTTCTGCAGATCCTGCGCGAACTCGGCGAGGAACTTGTCCAGCGCCAGCCGCATCGGGTGGTTCACGTCCGTCTTGACCGCCCAGGCGAAGGACAGGACCTCGCCGTAGACCTTGTCGGCCAGCATCGCGTCGACGAACTTGGGCGACCAGCTCGGCGCGCGGTCGGAAACCACCCGGAGCACGGTCGAGTGGTTGTCGCGAACCCACTCGTAGGAGCGGTCGCACATCAGGTCCACGAGCTTGTAGTGCGCACCGTCGGCGAACACCTGCTCCAGCAGCTTGCCCAGCGGTGGCCCCCACGGCTGCTCGACGACCCGGCGCACCACGGCCTGCTCCAGCACCGCCTGCACGTCCTCGTCACGCAGCACCGTGACCAGGCCCTTGACCACCGTGGACAGCTCGGAAGTCACCCGTTCGGCGTTCTCCGGCTGGGAGAGCCACCGGCCGAGCCGCCCCGCGATTCCGATCCGCCGCAGCTTGTCACGCACGACCTGCCGGGACAGGAAGTTGGTGCCGACGAACTCGCCCAGACTGCCGCCGAGCTGGTCCTTCTTGTTCGGGATGATCGCGGTGTGCGGGATCGGCAGCCGCAGCGGGCGCCGGAACAGCGCGGTCACCGCGAACCAGTCGGCGAGCGCGCCGACCATACCCGCCTCCGACGCCGCCCGCACATACCCGACCCATCCTGGCCACCCCGCGGCCTGTGCCCAACTGGTCAGCAGGAACACCACTGTCGCCCCGAGCAGGAACGACAGTGCCACCAGTTTCATCTTGCGCAGGCCCCGCCGTTTGGCCTCGTCGTTGGCGAGGCCGCCCGGCGGGTCGGCGAGCGTCGGTTGCTCCACACGGCCATTGTCCTCAAGGATCGGCAATTATGCGCGTACCTGCCCTCGTCCCCCGGCTGCGGCCGTTCACCTCGACCATCTTCGCCGAAATGACCGCGCTCGCCGTGCGCACCGAAGCCGTCAACCTGGGCCAGGGTTTCCCTGACACCGACGGCCCGGCGGGCATGCTCGACGCGGCGAAGGAAGCGCTGTACGGCGGCGCGAACCAGTACCCACCGGGGCCTGGACGCCCCGAGCTGCGGGCCGCCGTCGCACGGCACCGCACGCGCTACGGGCTCGAATACGACTCCGGCACCGAGATCCTCGTCACAGCGGGGGCGACCGAGGCGATCGCGGCGGCGCTGCTCGCGCTCGTCGAGCCGGGCGACGAGGTGATCGTCATCGAGCCGTACTACGACTCGTACGCCGCGGCGGTGGCGATGGCCGGTGCCACCCGCCGGGTGGTTCCGCTGGTCGAAGGCGAGGGCGGCCGGTTCGCTCTCGACCTTGACGCGCTGCGTGCCGCCGTGGGCCCCCGCACCCGCGCGATCCTGGTCAACTCTCCGCACAATCCGACCGGCACGGTGTTCACCCCGGCCGAACTCGCCGCGCTGGCCGAGTTGTGCGTCGAACACGATCTGCTCGCCATCACCGACGAGGTGTACGAGCACCTGGTCTTCGAGGGCGCCGAGCACCTGCCACTGGCCACCTTCCCCGGTATGTGGGAGCGGACCGTGTCGATCTCCAGCGCGGGCAAGACGTTCAACTGCACCGGCTGGAAGATCGGCTGGGTCTGCTCGACCCCCGACCTGGTGGCCGCGGTGAAGGCGACCAAGCAGTTCATCACGTTCGTCTCGGGCGGCCCGCTGCAGCCGGCGGTGGCGCACGCGCTCGACCATGAACTGGATTGGGTCGCCGGGCTGCGTGAATCGCTGGAGGTCAAGCGCGACCGGCTGTCGGCCGGCCTGGCCGAAGCCGGCTTCGGCGTGCGATCGAGCGCGGGCACCTACTTCGTCTGTGCGGACGTGCGGCCGCTCGGGTTCACCGACGCCGCCGAACTCGCGTGGCAGTTGCCCGAACGGGTGGGCGTCGCCGCGGTTCCGGTCAGCGTCTTCACCGATCACCCGGAAGAGTGGAAGCACGTGCTCCGATTCGCGTTCTGCAAGCGGGACGAGGTGCTCGACGAGGCCGTCACCCGGCTCCGCAAGCTCGGTTGACCGAAGATCACCGAAGATCACCGTCACCTTGCGGTGGCAGCGGGGGATCACCGCGGCGCTGACCCGCTGGGCCCCACCCTCGTGATGACACGATTCGGCTGCTGCGCGGGCTTACCGGCGACCAGACGAGTCGCGCGAAGCGCGTCCGTTGAGGGGGCTCAAGCATGGTCGTAGCCCTCGGCGATCAGGGCTTGGCGAAGCCGGTCGAGAGCGCGTCGGCGCAACGGGCCCACGCTGCCGGGCGGAATGCCGAGCCGGGCGGCGAGTTGCCGGTGCGTCAGGCGAGGCTCGCCTGCCAGCAAGCGAATCAGCTCGCGATGCGGTTGCGGCAGGCGGGCGACGGCCCGCCAGAGCGCCCGGTCGCGTTCGGCGTCAAGGAAAGCGAGCTCGGGCGACGGTTGGCCGCCAACGATTTCCGTATGGACCGTGGGGACTTCGCGTTGAGAGTCGGTCAGCACCCGCAGCGCCTGGCGCCGGGCGGTGGTCCGCAACCAAGCCGGCAGCCGAGCGGGCTCGCGGAGGTTCACGATCTGCTGGGCCAGCTTGAACCAGGTGCTCTGGCAGACGTCGAGCGCGTCGGCGTCGCCGAGCCGGTACGTTCTCGCGACCCCCATGACCAATGCGGAAAGTCCGCGCACCAGTACCCGCCAGGCCTGCTCGTCGCCGCCGAGCGCGCGGGCGAGCAGCTCGCCGAGGTCGGATTCCGTCACGCTGGCCCCCTTTCGCCTACTTTTCGCGACTGGGACGCGACGATTCGGATACGAGATCCCCGGGAAAGGCAAGTTGCGTAGTTGTACTCAGAGCTGTTTGGTCTAACCGAACCGCCCGATCTCGCCGAAAATGCCTTACACAAATCAGGTGAAGATCCCGCGAACTGACACTGAGTGATCAACTTCTGGTTGGCTACGGGCAAGCCGGTCGGTGTATTCCGCCTTCTGGGGTGGATAGAACGCTTCAGAGGTGAAAGACTCGACCCCGCGAGACGGAACTTGGCCGGCCGCGGCGGGACGTGTGCTCTGGCCAGAACTCGGCAGGATCAGGTCAGCAGCAATTGGCCGGCGTGGAGTCGTGAACCCGGATGGTGGTGATGGCGGTGAGGGACGCGGGGATCACGCACCGCGTCGCGCGCCTGGGACTGCGGCTGCTGGTGGCCGCCGGTTTCGCTGTCACCGCCTGGTTTCTCGGAATTCTGCTGGGCAACTTCACCGCGTCGGCGGAGGAAACGCCCCGGCAGCCCGGCACCCACCCCGCGAGCGCTACCGAACCGCGGCTGCTGTCCACCGTCACCACGACAGTGGCCGGCCTGCTCGGTACCGTCGACCAGGTCGCCGGCAAGGTCGACCAGGTGGCGAGCAAGGTCACCGAAAGCGTGGTGCGGCCGGTCACAACGGCGATCGAGAAGTCCGTAGTCGCCCCGGCCAGGGAAGTAACCCAGGCCAAGCCGAAAACCGGTGTCGCCACATCGCGCCTCGACTCTTCGCTGCCGAGCACAACGGAAAGCGCGGTAGTCGCCACCGCCCCGGTGTGGCAACCACCCGCGGCACAGCCTGCCCGCGCGAGAAGCACGATCCCGGAACCGGTCTCCTACCGGCACCCGGTGCCACGACCGTCCATTCCGGACACCGGCAGGCCCGCCGCGGGCGAGGCGCTGCGGGGTGGCCTTCCCGCCCCGCCACCGGCCAGGAGCGGTGACCAGATCGTCGGGGTCGCCACGGCGCACGACAGCGGTGGCGGCAAGCATCCGCTCGCCGTGCTGGATTCGGGTTCGGCCACGGTCGATCTCCGGCCCAGCGGCGGGACGGCGGGTCAGTGCGTCCTGGACTACCGCAGGAACGCGGCGCTGCCCAGCACCTCGCCGGACTGATCCGGTCCGGGCGCGGGGTGACCGGTAGCCAATACAAGATCAACTTCACGGGTTTCCCGATCCGGCCGACCGCGCCTGGCCGGACGGGTCCTGGTCCCGGTGACGCGTTGCCCCCGCAGCGCCGGGACCGACCGGGCACGCGCACGGAGCTCCTGTTCACCGCGCCGAACAGGAGCTGCAACGCCCGATGCGCGAGCCCAGCCGCGGGGCCGCCGGCACGTCGAGGGGCGGTGCCGGTGCGGCCCCGCGGTCCCGGCGGCCGGTGCGGTGAGATGAACTCCCTGGACAGAGCAGTCACTCATCCGCCGCACCGGCCGCCCACACTCAAGTAACGACCCAGTCGGCACCTGGCGCCCGCCGCACGGACGCGGCCGCGGTGGCGAGCCGCCGGACGGCCTCCTCCAGCCGGTCCGCGGGCTGGGCGAACGGCAGCCGCAGCCACCGCTCCAACGCGTCGTTCATGCCGAGCCGCAAGCCCGGCACGAACGACACACCGTGCCCCGCCGGGGCGACCGCGAGCCGGGCGCTCATCGCCTCCGGCAGCCGACAGCGACAGCCCGCCGCCTGGTATCGCGAACTGCCACTCCGGGCAGTAGACCCGAAGCGCTTCGACCAGCGTGTCCCGCTGTCCGCGCACCTGTTCCCGGCGCTTGTGCAGCGACTCGGGGCCGGTCGCAGCTCCGCCAACACAAGCTGCTCGAACACGGGCGAACCGAGGTCCATCCCGACCCGCACGCAAGCCAGCCCGGAGATCAGCTCCTCCGTCGCCCTGATCCAACCGATCCGCGGCCCGCCCCAGTGCGACTTCGACGCCGTCCCCACCGTGATCACCCAGTCCCCGACGAAGGACGCCACCGGGAACGGCCACTCCTCGTTCGTCAGGTCCAACTCGACGAGCGTTTCGTCGACGACCGTCGGAGTCCGCGATCGGGTGAGCAGAGCACCCAGACGCTCCCCGGCCCGCGTTGTCCAGCCGCCGCCCCGTGGGATTCTGGAAGTCGACGTTCAGGCGGACCAGCCGGGGCGAAGCCTGGTGCGGCACCGCTTCGATCCCGTCGAAGTCCCACCCGTGTGGGCCGAAGGCCGAGACTCCGGTGGTCACGGGCAACACGTGCGCGGCACGCCGACTTCCAGGGTGTTGGGGTAGGTCGGCTGCTCGACGAGCACGCGGTCACCCGGTCCGGTGAGCATCCGCAGCGCCGTTCGTGATCAGCACCTGGGCCGGTTCGGTCGGCAACGCGACCTACGTCGGCGCCCGGCTCGGCTCGGGCGCACGCGACGGTCTGATGACCGGGCTGGCGGCACGCACCCGGAGGTCGGTCAGCTCATTCGCACCGGGATCGAACCCGCCGTGCTGGCCTCGGGCTGGCTGTTCGGCGGCACGGTCGGTGTCGGCACCGTGCGGTACGCCTTCGGGATCGGGCCGCTCACGCAGGCCTTCCTGCCTGTGTCGGTAGTCCGCCCGCGATCGGATTGGGGTGGCCAGGCCCAAACTCTCCGCGCGGTCACCACGAGCGGGAACACGACTTCCCGACCTGGTCCACTCTAATGGCCTGACAGGACCTGGCGTAGCCGGTTGGCATCGACGTCGAACCGGGCCAGCACGTCGGCCGCCGGACCGCGCTGGACGGCGAGCGCCAGCAGGATGTGCTCCGAGCCGAGGTGCCGCCGGCCGCCCATGTCGATGATCTCCTTCAGGCAGAGCTGGAGGGTCTTCTTCGACTCGTCGGCGAACGGGACGTGCCTGCGCTTGGGGAACCGCCCCTGGTTCCCGGCCAGTGCGTTCGGGCCGTGCGTCTGCTCGATCCGCTCGATGATCCGGTCGACGTCGATGCCGAACTCCTCCAGCGCCGCAGCGTCGGCCTCGGTGATCCCGCCGCGCCGCCGCACGCGTCCGGCCTCGGCGGCGAGGTCGTCGAGGGACACCCCGAGTTCGGCGAGCACGCGGGCGGCACCGCTTCCGGGAAACCGCAGCAGTGCCGCGAGCAGGTGCAGTGGGGTGATCTCGGACGCGTCGAGCTCGTTCGCGTCCCGCGACGCCTCGACGACGACGGCCCGCGCATCCTGCGTGAACCTCTCGAACATCAATTCCTCCCGTATTTCTTGTGCACCGCCTGCCGGCTCACTCCGAGCTCGGCGGCGATCTCCTGCCAGGACCAGCCCTGCACGCGCGCGCTGCGCACCTGCACGGCCTCGAGTTGCTCCAGCAGCCGCCGCAGCGCGCTGACGGCCCGCAGCCCCACCCGGGGGTCACGGTCGCCCGCCCTGGCGGCCAGATCGGTTGCTTCGGTCATGCTTGTCAACTTACGTTGACACTTTTCCCGTGTCAACCTTTGTTGACACGCTAGAGTCGAAAAGTGCCGAAAATCGAAATCTCCGAGCGGGCGGGCGTCGGCCTCGACGGGCGGCCGCGCCCGAGCGAAGATCACGTGGTCGTACTGGACAACGCCGTCGTCGTGCTCGACGGTGCCACCGCGCCGAGCCCGGATCTGCCGTCGGGCGGCTGGTACGCCGGACTGCTCGCCAAACGGCTCGCCAACGGGCTGTGCGCCCGCCCGGACGGCGATTTGGCGACCCTGCTCGCGGAGGCCATCGCGGCGGTCGCCGCCGCGCACGATCTGTTGCCCGGCGCTTCGCCGTCGAGCACGGTCGCCATGCTCCGCTGGACCGGTGATCGCGTCGACGGACTCGTGCTCGCCGACAGCCCTGTTGTCGCTTTTGGACAGTTCGGCGCCGACCTGCTGTTCGACGACCGGCTGGCCACCTTGCGGCGTAAGGGAAGACTGAACACCGGCGCCGAGGTTCGCGCCCTGCGCAATGCGGACGGCGGATTCTGGGTGGCGGAGGCCGATCCGGCGGCGGCCCGGCGCGCGGTGTGCCGGAGCTGGCCCGCGGACACCATCGACGCTGTGCTGCTGGCCACCGACGGCGTCTCTGTCGCGGTCGATGACTACGGGATCTTCGACTGGCCTCAAGTGCTGGAAATCGTTCGCACACAAGGACTTTCCGCCGTGCTCGATGCCGTGCGTGCCGCTGAGGCCAGCGATCCGGACCGTCTTCGGTGGCCACGCGCCAAAGTCCACGACGACCAGGCGCTGATCGTGGTGGACTTCGGCTGAGGCTATCCCGGTCGACTCCCCTGCCAGAAACCGCACAATTCTGGAGGAAAGCACCGATGGCCGACGTCGTCACCGCACCCGCGACCGCGGCGACACCGTCCGGGCCGAAGCGGGGGCTCACCAGATTCGCGGACCGCATTCCGCCGGGGCTGCGGACACATTCCTGGTTCCACCAGGACGAGGTCACCATCATCATGACGGCCACCCGGGTCCGGCTGCGCTCCCAGTTGCCGGAAACCGAGGTGTGGGCCTGCGAAGGACATTTCCCGGGGCCGACCATCGAGGTGCGATCGACTTCGGCCGGTTCAGGGCCGCTGGGTGGTCTGGAACCTCCTCCACCTCGGCGGGCCCACCCACCCCGTGCACATCCACATGGCCAAGTTCCAGCTCCTCGCCCGCCGGAAGTTCAAGGGGAACGTGGACGGCGTCGACGTGGCGCTCGGCAGCACGGCCACCCCGCTGGAGGCGGCCGGTGACGGCGCGCCCGAGCGCTACGAGGAAGGCCGGAAGGACACCTTCGAAGTTCGGGCCGGGGAATGGGTCACCGTGGCGGGACAGTTCACCGGCACCACCGGTGACTTCATGTACCACTGCCACATCCGCATCCACATCCGCATCGACGACCACAAGGACAAGGACAAGGACAAGGACAAGTGGACGATGCGCCCGTTCGTCGTCATGCCACCCGACGTGGCGAAGTTCCATGTCCACCACGGCTCGCAGCGGCACCACTGAAACAAGAGCACTATCCAATGTGTACGCCGCGCGGTCTGGAGGCTCGCCCCAGACCCCGGCTGTGCGCGGTTGCCGGCGTGGAAGACCCATTGCGCCGTCAAGCCGATCGATTCAACCTAGTCCGTACAAGGAGGTTGGAAATGCGCTCGCACATGGTCACCGTGAACGGGATCCGGATGCACTACCGGCGCGGGGGCGAGGGACCGCCGGTGGTGCTGCTGCACGGCTGGCCACAGACGTCGTTCTGCTGGCACAAGATCTTCGGCCCGCTCGCGGAAAATTACACCGTGATCGCGCCGGACCTGCGTGGGTACGGGCTGACCGACAAGCCTCGCGACGGCTACGACAAGCGGACGATGGCCGCCGACGTTTCGGCGCTGGTTCACGAACTGGGCTTCGACTCGGTCAGCGTCGTGGGGCACGACCGCGGCGGACGGGTGGCCCACCGGTGGGCACTCGATCGTCCGGACGAGGTGCGCCTGCTGGCCGTGCTGGACATCATTCCCACCCGGGAAATGTGGCACCGGTTGAACAGCGAGCTGGCCCGCGGCTATTGGCACTGGCTGTTCCACCTGCAGCCCGACCTGCCCGAACTGCTCGCCGGCCAGAACATCGCCGCCTATCTCGGCTACTTCTTCGAGCGGTGGACCTACCAGCGCCAGGGCCTGGACGCGGCGGACACCTACATCCGGGCGTTCTCCCGGCCAGGCGCCCTCCGCGCCGGATTCGACGACTACCGGGCATCCTTCCCGGACGACGCCGCCCACGACGACGCCGATGCCGGGCGCAAGCTGGCCATGCCCGTCCTGGCCCTGTGGGGCTCGGCGGGGCTGCTCGGCCGTCTGCCCGCGCTCGAGATCTGGCGCGACTACGCCGAGGATGTCGATGGCGCCGGCCTCGAAGAGTGCGGGCATTTCCTGGCCGAGGAACAGCCCGCCGCCCTGCTTGACCGCCTCGGCCCATTCCTGCTCAAACAGTGACGCGGAAGACGGGAAATCCGGGAGCGATACCGCGCACCACCTCGTCGGGCGAGTCGGCGTCCACGCCCTCGAAGAACCGCCCGACCTCCCATGCCCACCGCTTGAGGTAGGCCCGCAGAATCGCCGGCTTCTCGTCGTCGGCCAGTTCGACGGGGTGGAAGGTCTCGGCACGCCGGCCGACCAGGAGCCGGCCTTCGCCGGCCGCCCGCAGGTTGCGCACCCACTGGGTTTCGCCGCGCGGCGCGACCAGGTAGCGCTCGCCGTCGATGGTCAGCAGGTTCACCGGGACGGATCGCGGCTCACCACTCTTGCGCCCACGGACCACGAGCACCCGGCTGCCCAGCAGGCTGATCCCTCGCCTGGTCAGCCATGCGACGACACTGTTGAAGACGGTGTCGGCCTTGCTCAGCTTGACGTATCGGGCCTCGTTCACGTGATCTCCTTCACCCGAGAGCAGCGCTCTTATTTGAGAACAGTGAACTCCTTCCGTGGCCCAATGTCAAGATCAGTGCTCTTAAATTTGTCTGCCGATCTCTGAGCTGGCAGACTGGCGCGCATGAGCGCCATCCGCACCGCACGTGACCGGGCTCGAGCCGAGCTGACCAGGGAAATCAAGGACACGGCCAAGCGCCAGCTCACCGAGGTCGGCGCGCACGGGCTTTCCCTGCGCGCGGTCGCCCGTGAACTGGGCATGGTTTCTTCGGCCCTCTACCGGTACTTCCCCAGTCGCGACCACCTGCTCACCGCGTTGATCGTCGACGCGTACAACGCACTCGGGGAAGCCGCCGAGACGGCCGACCCCGGTCCAGGCGAACAGCCGCGACGACGCTGGATCGCCGTCTGGCACGGAGTGCGGAACTGGGCGAAGGCCCATCCGCACGAATACTCGTTGATCTACGGTTCGCCCGTGCCCGGCTATCGCGCGCCGGAGGACACCATCGCGCCCGCCACCCGAGCCGCCCTGACCCTCGTCCGCGTCGCCGACGCGGGCCCGCTGAAGCCGCCCTACCCCGGCCCGCCATTGCCGCCGGAACTCACCGAACAGGCCGACGCACTCGCCGCGGGCCTCGGCACGAACCACTCCGAAGCCGACGTGACGCGGTTGCTCATCTCATGGACGCAGCTGTTCGGCGCGATCGGCTTCGAGTTGTTCGGGCAGTACACGAACGTCGTCGACCCCGCCGACGCGTTCTTCGGCTACCTGGCCGAGCAGATGGCCGATTTCATCGGTTTTCCCGGACACGGAGAGTCCCGCTGAACCAGTCCGAGGCCAGTTCGGCCACCGCGGGCAGCGCGCCGGGTTCCTCGAACAGGTGGGTCGCGTGCGGGATCACGGACAATTCGTGTGGCCCGGCCAACCGTTGCACGGCGTCTTCGTTGAGGCGCAGGACTTCGTAGTCCCGCCCGCCCACGATCAGCAACGTCGGGCACGTCACCCGTGCCAGCGCGTCGCCCGCGAGGTCCGGCCTGCCGCCGCGCGAAACCACCGCCCGCACCTGGTCGGGCCGCGCCGCCGCCGCACGCAGGGCCGCCGCGGCTCCGGTGCTGGCACCGAACAGTCCCAGGGGAAGGTCCCTTGTGGACTCGTGCCGCGCGAGCTCGTCCATCACCCGCAGTACCCGTTTCGTGAGCAGTTCGATGTCGAACCGCCGGTCGGCCTCGGCGGGATCGAGGAGATCGAACAAGGCCGTGGCGAGCCTGTTGTCCTGCAACGTCTTGGCCACCGCGATATTGCGCGGGCTGTGCCGGGAACTGCCCGAACCGTGCGCGAACGCGACCACGCCGAACGCGTCGGCGGGCACCGTCAGGTCGCCACGCAGCGCACCGAAGACCAGGGGAACCGTCATGGCAAGTCACCTCCCAGTAACGCGATGACCTCTTCGTCGGTGGTCTGCGCGAAATCGGCGAACCACTGGCCGACGGCGCGGAACGCCTGCGGGGCCAGCAGGCAGTCCACTTCGTCGGCATCCCCCTTGAGGCCGGCCGCGGCATCCGGGGCACAGACCGGCGCCGCGAAGACGAGGGTGCGTGGCCCGTCCTCGCGGACCGCCCGCAGCGCCGCCCTCGCGGTGACCCCGGTGGCGAGCCCGTCGTCCACAATGATCACATCCCGGCCCGCTCGCGGAAGCGGCGCACGGCCGCGCAGGTACAGCTCTTCACGACGGCGCGCCTCCGCCCGCTCCCGTTCACAGGTCATGGTCAGGTCGGCCGGATCGAGACCGAGCAAGGCGAGACTTCGCTTGTCGTAAGTCGGCTCTCCCCGTGCCGTGACCGCCCCTACGCCGAACTCGGGACGTCCCGGCGCACCGATCTTCCTCGCCACCACGACGTCGAGCGGTGCCTCCAGCAGCTCCGCGACGGCGTGTGCGACCACCACGCCGCCCCGGGCCAGCCCGAGCACCAGCGGGTCGTGCCATTCCCGTTCCCGCAGACGTTCTCCCAGATGAAGGCCTCCGGCGCGGCGATCCGGAAAGACCCGCTGTCGCCTCATGTGTTCTCCTCCGCGATCCTGCCGCGGTTTGACCTGCCACTCCGTCAACCGGGTTCACCACGGCGCTTGCGGTGCACCACCCACGCCAAGTCGGCAAGGCACCCGACCGCGACGACCGACAGCAACACCACCGCCCACCAGATCTCGAAGCGAGCGAACAAGATCGCGGCGCCGATGCACAGAAGCACGGACAACGACGCCATCCAGATCCGCAGGGTCAGCGCGCTGTAGGCCGGGGCCGCCCCGCCGAACCCGGAGGTCGGATCGTGGTAGCCGGGCAAGCCCCGTTCGTACTCTTCCCGACTCCTTTTCATGCCTGCCGGGTACCCGTCCACCGGGAGCGCACACGCTTTCGAGGGTGGCAGCCCCGACCACGAAGCCTCGCCACCGGGTTGGCGGAAGTGAGTCGAGGTGCGCGTCCGGACGGTCGCTGCCCGGGCTTCGCGCTGTCCGCGTATCAGGTGCGCAGCATGCTCGGGTCCGGGCGGTGGGACCGCATCGCCCGGGCGAGGCGGGCGGCCGTGGCCAATCGGTCGGGCGAAACGTGGAGCACGTCGCTGAGCCAGTGCTGCCAGTACGGGCCCGGCACCCGCTTCCCGCGTTCCCACCGGGACACCTCATCCCGCCCGATGCTGTCGTTGCCGGACACCCCGGCCAGCGCGTCCGCCAGCTGGTACTGGGTCAGCCCGCGCTCACGACGGGCCAGCCGGATCAACGGCCCGATCGGCACGACATCGGTCATGTACCGCGACACCTCCCGTGCCCACTCTCGGATCTTCGCCGCTCAAACGAAACCGGCAAATGGGTTATCTTTGCGAAGTGCAAATTGCAGACCGTGCTCGGCCTGGCCGCCCGGACCAGGATCGCCGGGGCTTGCCCTGCCCGCTCACCCGCACCCCACGGACCGATTAATCGCGCTGTAGCGGAATCTTCCCCTTTCGGGTGACGCAATTTTCCGAAGCGTACATGCGCTACCTGTCGCGGCAGGTTGCAACCATGGAATTTCCGCAGTTCAGGACAGTTCTACGTTTATCGCGTGACAATTCCTGATTTCGACCCCGGCGATACTCCGGGCTACATCTACGAACGAATGGCGGACCACATCGCGGCACGTATCAATGCGGGCGAACTGCCACCCCACAAACCGTTGCCCGCGGAGCGGCGGCTGGCCCAGGAGTACGGGGTCTCGCTCGGCACCGCGCGCCGCGCCACCGAACTTCTCCGCGAGCGGGGACTGGTGGTGACGCTGCGCTCCAAAGGCACCTTCGTCGCCGACCGGAGAGAGGAGACTTACGGTTTCTGAACGAGCCGTCGGCCGGGCCGGGAGCCGGCCCGCCCGTGGTTTTGCACTCCGGGCACCGGAAAGGGCGCGGCTTCTTCCGTGGATGACCCAACTGGCCCCCTGACATACCTCTGGAAACGGTTGTAGGGTGCTGAAATCCCAACATTAGCTCCCGAAATGAGGTGCTTTGGCGTGAGACGCCGCCGTAAGCAGGGTACCGCAGAAGCCGAGGAGCTCGAGCGGGACTACTCGGTCCGCGCGGTCGAGCGGGTTTGCCTGATCCTCAACCTGCTCCAGGAGTCGGTCGACGGCATCACCCTGAACGAAGTGGCCCAGACCACTGGCCTGCCGAAGTCCTCCGCGTTCCGTTACCTGTGGACATTGGAAAACCATCGGTATGTGGAACGCGACGAGGACGGCAACCTTTTCCGGCTCGGACTCGGCTTCGTCGGCATGCAGTCCCGGCATCTGGAAATCCTCCGAGAGCGTGCCCGGCCGTCGCTGGACTACCTGCGCGACGAGTTCGGCGAGACGGCCAATCTCGGCCTGCTCGACGGAGATCACGTCATCTACATCGACATCGTGGAAAGCCGCCGCGGTGTGCGGCTGGCCGCACACCGCGGCGAGCGGGTTCCGCTGCACTGCACGGCACTCGGCAAGGTCATCGCGTCCCGGCTGAGCGACGAGCGCGTGCGCGATCTGCTCAAGCACACGGGGCTCGTCAAGCGCACCTCGAGCACCCTGGGCACGCTCGACGAGTATTTCGACGAACTGACCAAGGTGCGCCGCACCGGCTTCGCCATCGATGACCGAGAAAACGAGGAGGACGGCCGGTGCGTCGCCGCTCCGCTCCTGGGCACCCATCTTCCCGCCGCGATCAGCGTCAGCGGCCCGGCCCCCCGGTTCACCCTCGCCGAAGCCAGGAAAGTCGCGAAGACCCTGCAGAAGGTCGCCGCGGGAATTACCACCAATCCCGTTCCGCCACAGCGAGCCGTACTGCTCGGGTAAGGCTATTCGCCGAATTGACTGCGGTGCAGGTCGGCCAGCATGCGCTCGATTTCGGCCACCCGCCCGAGCAGTTCCCGCAGGGTTTCCTCGATGGCCGTCGCCGCGCCGGCGGCCGCATTCCGGGCGGCCTGCCCGAGGGTTTCGCGGGCGGGTGGCGCTTCCCGGTTCCTGATGGCCTCGAGGTGGTCTTCGTGCCATTCGAGGGCGGCCGACAACGCGCGCAGCGTGCGCTTTCCGCGCCGGCGCTGGACGGTGTTGTACTCGATCTCGCGGATGGTCGCCGGTGCGATGTTCGAGCGGCGGGCCAACTCCTCCTGGAGCAGGCCAAGCTGAACCATACGGTCTCGGATCGCCTTGCCGACCGCCTCCCAATCCGGCTCTGCCACCATCAATCCCTCCAGTTTGATTTCGGCGCCGACGCTAGCGCCAGAGCGGCATGCGCCGATACCACACCGGCCAGTGTTTTCGCACAAGCGGTCAAATTGGCTGAAATCGACGATCATATCGGCCGAGTGCAGCACATCACATCGTACCGCACGTCGGTCACCCTCCGTGAGCTAGCCGAAACAAGCCCCTAGCTCAGCTCAACAACCCCGTGCTCGTCGACTTTCAGCAGGCCGGCCGCGTGCATGCGGTGCAGGTACGGCCCGCTATCGGCGAGGTCGCCACCGAACTCGAGTGCCGCCTGCCGCAGGTCGACGGGGACAACGGCACCGTCGGCGTCACGCAGCGGAATGCGCCCGGCTCGCACGTACGACTCCAGCACGTGAGCTGTCCGCGGGACCGGTTCACCGTAGAACTCGGACAACGATTGGATATCGCTACCTTCCCACCGTTTCCCGGGAAAGACCTAAGAGTAACGGAAACGTCGGTGAGCACGTCTATCCTCGTGGGGAGGAGGTGCGCAATGTTGCGAACCGTGATGGGCGAGATCGTCAGCGTGGTCACGCATGTGGCCCGTTACCCCGCCGCCGTCGGCCGCCGATGGACCATCGCGACCCACCGGCCTCCGAGCGTGCTCACCCGGCCACTGGTCGTACTGCCGGGCCTCGCCGACAACATGTCGATCTTCACCGAACTCAAGCAGGCGCTGCCGGGACCGATCGTGTCGTTCAGCTACAGCCCGCTGATCGGGGACGTACGGGCCGCGGCACGCAGGCTCGCCGAGCAGATCGAGGAGCTCTGCACGGTGGCAGGCGTTTCCAAAGTGGACCTGGTCGGGCACAGCCTCGGCGGGTTGATCGCGCGGTACTACGTACAGCGACTCGACGGGGACACCCGGGTCGAGAACGTGGTCACCATCGCGACACCGCACAGGGGAACCATGACGGCGTGGCTGCTCTCGCCGTGGCCGCTGGTGCGCCAGCTCCGGCCGGGCAGCGACCTGCTCCGGGAGCTGGCCGAGCCGGCAGCGGGCTGCGCCACGCGGTTCGTGGCCTTCTCCAGCACCGCCGACGCGCTGGTCCTGCCCGCCCGCAACGCGCAGCTCGAGCATCCCGACCTCGAGGTGCGCAACGTGGTGGCCGCCGGCGTCGGGCACCTGGCGCTGGCCGCGCACCGGGACGTCCTGGCCGAGATCCGTACCCTCCTCGCACCCGAACGCGAAAGGGCCGAGCCGGCGGGTAACGACGGCGATTCGGTGCCCCGCTCGGCTTGACGGGTTGGGCCGTCCGGCTACTTTTGCGCAAAAGTTCCTCTCCGGTGACATCAGCCAGACGTATTGTCACTCACGTGGGGGTCGACGAGGACTACAAGCGGCGGATGACCATCGGTCACGCCACGGGCAGTGCCGAAGCCGTGCTGCCCGTGGTGCGACTCCCCTCAACGGACAGCCTGATCATGTCCGACCCCGCGTTGCCCGAGGGGTTGCGCAAATGTGGCAAGTGCGGGGCCGGAGCGGGCCACGACGGCACCGAAGGGCGCTGCGACCACTGCGGCACGCCGTTTTCGTTCTCCCCCAAACTCACCGCGGGGGATCTGGTCGCCGGGCAGTACGAGGTGCTGGGCTGCATCGCCCGCGGCGGTCTCGGCTGGATCTACCTGGCCCGGGACCGGCATCTCGGGGGCAAGTACGTGGTGCTCAAGGGCTTGATCAACACCGCGGACCCGGCCGCGGTGCGGCTGTCGGTCAACGAGAGCCAGGTACTGACCGCTTCCGAGCACCCGAACATCGTCCGCATCTTCAACGTGGTGACGCACGCGGACCCGCATGTTCCCGGCGAACAGAACCGCTACATCGTGATGGACTACGTCGGCGGGTTGTCGTTGCGCGAGGTGGTGGGCAAGGCCCGCGCCGGGACCACCGAACTGCGGGTGGAGCACGTCATCGCCTACGGCCGGGAGATCCTCGCCGCGCTTGCCTACCTGCACGCCCAGGGCCTGCTCTACTGCGACATGAAGCCGGACAACGTGATCCATGGCGAGACGCTGGTGAAGGTGATCGACCTGGGCGCGATCCGCGAGATCGGCGACCGGACCAGCCCGATCGTGGGCACCGCGCCCTACCAGGTCGGTCCGGAGGAGATCGCCCAGCACTGGCTGAGCGTCCGCTCCGATGTGCACACCGTGGGCGTCACCCTGCGCGAACTGTTCAGCGTCAGCGACGCTTCGGTCTCCGAACGCATCGCGTTCGGTGTCGAGTCGTTCCGCCGGGTGCTCGACCGCGCGACCGACCACTTTGCCCAGCGTTATGGCTCCGCCACGGAAATGGCGACCCAGCTCGACGGCGTGCTGGACGAGGTGCTGTCCTTGCGGGACGGCGAGCCGCGGCCCGCGACTTCCAGCGTGTTCACCGAAACGGGCGCGCTCCTCGACGCCGGTCTCGGCCAGGCACCGCCCCTGGACCGGTGGACCTCGGACCTCGCCGTGCCACTGACGGACGGCCGCCCGTCCGCCCAGGCGGTGGCCCGTGGCCTGCCGGTGCCGGTGGAGGACCCGCGCGATCCCCAGACGCCGTTCCTGCGTACCGTGCGCGCGCCGGATCCGGCCCGGCTGCTGGACAAGCTGGCCAGGCTCTCCCCGTCCACTGTGGAAACCGAGTTTCGCCGGTGCCGGGTGCACCTGGAGCGCGGGGACCCCGGCGCGGCGCGGTCCTGTCTCGCCGACGCGAAAGAGATACTGGGCGCGCGCATGCCCTACGACTGGCGGATGATCTGGCACCGGGCGCTGCTCTCGCTGGCGGAGAACAAGGTCAGAAGCGCGCGGGAACTGTTCGACGAGGTCTACTGGAACATCCCCGGTGAGCCGGCCCCCAAGCTGGCCCTGGGATTCTGCGCGGAGACCCTCGGCGCGCGCGAGGACGCCGAGCGCTACTACACGGCGGTCTGGACACGCGATCGGTCCGAGGTCAGTGCCGCGTTCGGACTGGCCAGGGTCAGCCTCGCGCGGGGCGACCGCGCCCGAGCGGTTCGAGTGCTGGATCAGGTGCCCGAGTTTTCCCGGCACTACGACGCGGCGATGGTCGCGGCGGTCCGGGTCCTCTCGACCGGACTCGCCGGCGGGGAAACGCCGACTCCGGAGGACCTCAACGCCGCCATGGAACGGCTTTCCGCGTTGTACCTGGACAGCGAGGAGTCACGGGAGCGGCTGGTCATCTCGGTCCGGGAAATGGCGCTCCACCTCGGTTGTCGCAGCGAAAGGAGAATCCGGGAACAGCTCGAACACGGCTACCAGCGGCTCGCCCGGCAGGCGCGCAGCCAGGACGAGCACGGGCTGCTCGTCGACCTCGCCAACCAGGTCCGGCCGAGGTCGTGGACCTGACATGACGCGAAGCCCTGTCAAGTCGCCGCTCCCAAGCCAACCACAGAGCGCGCCCCGCGCCGTCAGGCCCGCGATCGTGACGGCAGGGCGCCATCGCGAAGAACCTGACCCCCACCACCAACCAGCACCCTGGCGACACGATCACGGTAGCGCGCAGGCCGGCGGGAAACACTGACATGACGCGGACTGCCACGGGCCGATTGCTCATCCGGCTGCGCCGGAGCCTGCTGCTCACCACCATCGCGCTGATCGTCACGTCGTTCGCCGTCTGGCGTGGCGTGGCGAACACCGCCGAAACGGTGCACGATCGCACCGCACCCGCGATCCTCGCGGTGAGCAGCGCGAAGACGGCGTTGATCAAGGCGGACAAGGCCGCCGTGAGCAGCTTTCGCCGCGGAGAAGTGGTGCTGGCCGGGCCGGGCGACGACTACCAGAGCCAGACCGCGCTGGCGAGTCAGAACCTGGCGAGGGCCGCCGAACTCAACCAGGGGGGCGAGGTCGCCAGCCGGCACCTGCAGGTGGTCGAGGCGCTGCTGAGCGAGTACCTCGGCGCCGTCGAACAGGCCGACGCGCACTATCGGCAGCCCGGCGGGACCGTGGTCGGGGTCGCGGATCTGTGGAACGCCTCTCGCTTGCTGCATTCCGGTCTCGACGGCGTCCTCGTGCGGCTGGACGATCTCATCCTCGCGCAGCAGGGGGCGCTGGACGAGCAGCTCTCCTCGGGCTGGACCGGCCCGCTCGTGCCGGCGCTGTGGATGGCGCCGGCCACGCTCCTGCTGGGCCCGCTCGTCTGGACACAATGGACACTAGCGAAACGATTCCGGCGGCGGCTCAACCCACAGCTGATCGCGGCCACCGTACTGCTGGCCGGGGTGGTCACGGGCCTGGCGTGGACCTTCCCCGTGCAGCACGACCTTTCCGTCGCGCGAGCCGCGCTGAACCAGGTCGTCAACGGTCGGGACAGCCGGGCGCAGTACGAAAACATGCTGTCGCAGCAGGAAATTCAGGCGATGCTCAACGCCAGTTGTGGCCAAAGTGGAGGGTGCGGTCCGACGGCGGCAAGCCTGGAAACGTCGCGCCCGCCCGCCTCGGTCGCCGGCGACGCGGAAATCGACGCCGGAATCGGCCAGACGGATGAGTCGACGGTGGCGGCCACCGCCGCGTGGTGGCTGCAGATCGTGATTCCGCTCGCCGGTGTCGCCATCGGCGCGCTCGTGTTGTGGGGGCTGCAGGCCCGGATCGACGAATACCGGTACCGCGCATGAAAAGGGCACTGCTGCTGGTGATCCTGCTGCTCGCCGGGAGCCTGACCGCCTGTGCGGGTGTGCCGCGCAGCGTGTCGGTGATCGCGACCTGGACCGGGCAGGAGGGGCAGAACTTCTTGAAGATCCTCGCCGGTTTCACCGCGAAGACCGGCATTCTGGTGAATTACCAGGGCACCCGCGCGGTCGACCAGGTGCTGGCCTCGGACGTGGAAAAGAACACGCCACCCGATATCGCCATCCTGTCCCGTCCCAACGATCTCGCCCGGTACCAACGCTCCGGCGCCCTCAAGGCGCTCGACGAGCTGACCGGCCAGGCGCGCGAGACCGCCGACCGCGAGCCATGGCAGGCCAAGGACGGCCAGAACCGGCTGTACACGGTAGCCGTGAAGGCCGATCTCAAGAGCAGGATCTGGTACCGGGCCGCGGAGCCGCCCAGTTCACTGCCGGGAACCTGGGCCGATTTGGCAGCACTGGCCACGCGGACACCCGGGCGGTCGGCGTGGTGTCTCGGCCTGGGTTCCCTGTCCACCACCGGCTGGCCGGGCGCCGACTGGGTGGAGGACGTCCTGCTGCACCAGTCGGGTCCGGACGTGTACCGGGCCTGGGCTTCGGGCGCGCTCGACTGGCGGTCACCACCGGTCCTGGCGGCTTGGCGGACGTGGGGGTCGATCGTGATCGGTCAGATCCAGGGCGGGGACATCGCCGCGCTCCTGACCGACTTCGGCGACGCGACCAGGCAGAACTGCGGTTTGGTGCACCAGGCCGCGGACCCGGGGCCGGGATTCGTCGAGTTGCCCTTCCCAGGTTCGGTGCCCAACGTGGCGGTGGTGGCGGGTGACGCGGCGGGCAGGTTCACCACCAACCCGGCCGCGCGGGAGCTCATCCGGTACCTGGCCGAGGAGGGGCAACAGATCAATCCGCCGAACCTGCTGTCCTCGGGCAGGCTGTGTTTCAGCGCCGCCGACCTCATGCCGACGACCATGACCAGCGCGTTCTACCGGGCTGTGCTGGAGTACCTCGCCGATCCCGGCGAACTCGACGCTCTGCTCGCCAACCTGGACAACGTCCGAACCGGACTGTCTCATGAGGACTGGCTCGACATTCCTTGTGGAGATTAGTTTCCGTTCTGGTCACGGCCGCCGCGACACCGGCGAGGGCGCCGTCGAATACCACGGCAAGGGAGCGAGAGAGCGTTTCATGGACCGAGCGATGCGACCTCCAGGCCGGTGCGCCAGCTCGGGGTTCGTGGCCGCCAGCCGAGCACCCGCTTCGCGTAGCCGTTGGCCGCGCCCCGCATCGCGGTCAGCTGGTAACCGGTCAGCCAGCCGGACATCCGCTCGATCAACATGACCGGCACCGTGCGCGGTGGTGGCGCGCCGAGCATCCGGGCGTAGGCGGGCACCCAGGTGGCGGCCTCGGCGGGTTCGTCGTCGGACACATTGAACACCCCGCCGATTTCGCTTTCCACTGCGGCGACCGCGGCCGAGGCGGCATCGGCCACGTGCAGGAACGAGGTGACTCCGGCAGCCGACTCGGGCAGCGGAAACCGACCCCTGCCCACCGCCGCGCCGATCGCCCCGTCGGGGTGATAGAGAGTGCCGGGGCCGTACAGGCTTCCGTAGCGCAAGACGAGTCCGGTGATGTCATGCGTGCCGAGCACCGTGTGCTCCAGTTCCGCGACCGCACGCACCGTACGCGACCAGCCCGGGTCGGGAGCGTCGAAGAAGAGCGGGGCGTCCTCGGTGAGCACTCCTCCGCCTCTCGGCGCGGTGGCGAAAGCGATGCTCTGCGCGACGATCCGGCGGGCTCCGGCGCGGACCGCGGCCCTGACCAGGTTCGTGGTGCCTTCGATCCGCAGGCGGGCGGTGGTCTCCATGCCCTCTCCCGTGCTGACGCGCAGCGCCGTCAACTGGTGCACGACCACCTGGGGCCGGGCGGACAGCACCGCCGAGCGCACGGCCGGGGCGTCGAGCGCGTCGGCGACCACGATGTCGTCGACGGCAAGCCCAGCGGCCCTCGACGGATCTCGCACCAGCGCGGTCACCCGATGGCCGCGGCCGCGCAGCATGGGCACCAGTTCCCGGCCGATCACACCGGTCGCACCGGCGAGCAGAACCCGCTTGCTCATGCCGTTTCCTCCGAAAGTTCGCGCTGCCACCCCGACAGCGGGAAAAGATGGCGCGCGCGGTGGGCGGCTGGGCGGCCGCGGGTTGGCACGGAGGGTGTCATGCGGGTCTCCCGATTTGGCTGAGGGGGTTGGTGGTGGTGGGTGGGTGTTGTGTGGTGATGGTCAGGCAGGTGCGGGCGATGGCGTCGGCGTCGGTGAGGGTGACGGAGTTGACGCCGGGGCGGATGCCGGCGGCGGTGACCCAGTGCACGGTTTCGGTGGGTACGCCGAAGGCGAATCGCCGGGGGTGTGGCCGGTTCGTGGTGTCCAGCAGGTGGTAGGGGCGTGGGGTGACCGCGAGGCCGCCGGTGTGGTAGTAGCCGCCGCCGCGGATGGGGATGCGGTAGGGGCGGCAGTGGCCGCGGGCCAGCAGCGAGCGCAGCAGCGGATCGGTGGTGGTTGCCAGGTCGGTGTCCGGCAGGCGCGCCTCGATCAGGGTGCTGGCCGGCACGGTGAGGTCCGGGCAGGCCGCCGAGTACGCGAGGAACCGTCCGCCGGTGCGCTCGACCCGCATGTCCGGGCCGAGTACCTCGAGCACACCGGCGTCGATGAGGGCGCCGAACTGCTCGATGCGGGCGGCGGGCGGCCCGATCGACAGGAACGCGTTGAGCGGCATGTACCAGCGTTGCAGGTCGTCGCGGTAGGAGTCGCCGGAGAGCCCACCGTGGTCGACCAGCAACCGGATCTCGTTGCGCAGGTCGCGCAGGACGTCCACCGCGGCCTTGAGCGGCCCGGTCACGTTCCCCTTGCCCGCTTCGGCCACCTCGATGTCCACGTAGGACCGCAGCCAGCGCCGGAACCGTGCGGTCGAGACCAGATCGGCCGCGGCATACGGGGCCGCGACAGCCCGCCAGTCCCAACCATGGCCGGGGGTGATACCGAACCGGGTGAGCACGGCCCGCTGGGCGGGGCTCTCCCGGATCGCCAGCGGATCACCCGACCGCGGCACCCCGGCGGGCCCGGCCACCGCGAACGCGGCGGTGAACTCCTCCACGCCACCACCGCCGTACCCGCGCTCCCGCAGCAGGGCCGCGTAGAACACCGTGCGGACCTCCTGATCGATCAGCGGCCAGATATCCCGGCGAAAGTCCGCGGGCGCTCCCCCCTGCGCGCGGGCCCGTATCCGCCGGATCACCTCGGGCGTCACATACCGCGGCTGGTGCCGGCCGAACGGGCCCTTCTGGTTCCTGGCCCGCGCCTGGTACGGCACCCCCCGCCGCGACCCCGCGACCAACCGCGGCTCCCGCCCGGACGGCAGATACCCCAACCCGCCATCAGGTCCCCGCACGAACCTGCCGCCACGACCCAACGTGAACAACGCCATGTAGTCGAAGAAATTCAAACCCATACCACGCAGAATGACCCGTTCGCCCGCCGGCACTCCCGACAGTGACACCTCCGCCGGGTTGCCCGGCGCCACATACCGCAGACCGTGCCGGGCGGCGAACCCGCTCATCGCCGCCTCCGCCTCACCCAACGCGTGCGGCAGATGCCCCAACGCCAACACCACCGCCTGAAGATCCTCAATACACCGCCCATCAGCCAGCACAACCTCCTGCAACCCGCCCACCCCATCCCGCACATCCACCGCCGCCACCGGATGCGGCACGAACCTCACCGACGCGGGCGCGGTCCGCACCACCCGCCGCCACGTCCACCGCAGATAACTGCCATACAACGCCCGCGACGGATAATCATCCGGCCCCAGCACCACCGCCTCCGCCCGCACCACATCCGGAACCTCCGGACCACCCACCACCGAAACCGACCGCGCCCACTCATACAAACTCGGCCCACCCACCACCGGACCCTCACAATCCACGGTCTCATCAACGAACATGCTCACCTGACAGGCCACCGTATTCATCAACAACACCCGATCCTGCGTACTCCGCCACACCCGACCCCCCGCAAACACCCACGGATCCACCACATGCACCACAAGCTCACACCCCCGCGGCACCAACGACCCAGCACTGGCACACAACCGCTCCACCACCGACAACCCACGCGGACCCAACCCCACAACCGCCAGCCCCATCTCACCAGACACCACACCACACACTTCCACTCACTTCAAAAGACACCTTCCGATTCAGGCGCCGCCGCTCACACGGCGGCCGAGCCCGGCCGCGACGCCGGCGAGACAACCCATGAGACCGGCGAACTGCGCCGGGCGCAGCGCCTGGTTGCCGTCGCACAACGCCTGCTCCGGTTGGACATGGACATCGATCAGCAACGCGTCCGCACCCGCCGCGATCGCCGCGAGGGACAGCGGTTCCACCAGTTCCGGCCGGCCACCGGAATGGCTGGGATCCACCATGACCGGCAGGTGGGTACGCTGCTTCCACAGCGCCACCGCGGTGAGATCCAGCGTGAACCGCGCGGACGGCTCGAAGGTGCGAATTCCCCGCTCGCACAGCACCACCTGGTCATTCCCCTCGAGCAGCAGGTATTCGCCCGCCGCGAGGGTTTCCTCGACGGTGCAGCCGAAGCCGCGCTTGAGCACGACCGGCAGGCCGCTCTGGCCCACCGCGGTCAGCAGCGCGAAGTTCTGCATGTTCCGGGCCCCGATCTGGAACCCGTCGACCACCTCCGAAAGCCGCTTCACGTGTTCGGGCTCGACGACCTCGGTGACAAACGGAAGACCGGTCCGCTCCCGCGCCTCGACCAGCAGGTCGAGCCCGTTCCACTTGAGACCCTGGAAGGAATGCGGCGACGTCCGCGGTTTGAAGACGCCGCCCCGCAGACCGGCCGCGCCGTGCTCGGCGACGGCGGACGCGGTGGCCATCATCTGTTCCGGTGTCTCGACCGCGCACGGCCCCGCGATCACCGCGACCGAGCCGTCGCCGATCGTGGTGGGACCAAGGGACACCTCGGTCCCGGCCGGGCGCACCTCCCGGCGCCCCAGCCAGGCCTCGTTTCCCCGTGGCACCTGCCGGGTGGGCGCCGGCAGGTCCGGCCCCGCCGCGCGGATCGCGTCCGAATCGGACACCGGAAGGACATGGCTGGTACCGAGCCGGTACATCTGGGTTGGCGCGCCGCTGGATTCCAGGTGCCGCATCCAACCGTCGACCCCGGCGCGGGTCACGGTCTCGTCGAACACGAGCAGCAGGTCTTGGTTAGCCACGGTAGTTTTTCTCCCGGCTGATTCAAACGAGCGCGTCGTTCTTGGCAAGGTTCTTCCCTCTGCGGTCACGGACGTAAACAACCAGATCCTTGTACTTGTCGCGCAGGAAACGCTTGAGCGACTTGCCGGTGAGGCCGAGCGGGAAATCTCCTTCCGCGCTCGCGACCTCGACCACGGCCAGCTCGATCTTCCCGTTCGCGCGCAGCACCTCGTTGGCCGAAAACAGCACCTTTTCCGCGTCGACATCGCCGGTCACCACGGCGACGGCCACCTTCTCGTCCCCGAGCCCGCCGGCGATGATCGTGCAATCGTCGACGCCGGCGACCTCGTTGAGGACCAGTTCCTCGAGCTGCACCGAATAGCCGCGACCCCGGGTCGTGTGTACCACGTCCACCGCGCGGTCGACCTGGTAGAACAGGCCGTCCTCGTCGCGGTAGGCGATGTCCCCGGTCAGCCAGTAGCCGGCGAGCATGCTCCGGTAGGTGGTGTCCGGGTCGCCCCAGTAGCCCGGAGTCATCGAGGGTGGCTTCGCACCAAGGAATCCGTACTCGTACGGCTCGGCGAGCGTGCCGTTCTCCCGCACGATGGATACCTCGGCGAAGCCGACCGAGCGGCCGACGCAGCGGTCGTTACGCACGGTCTCCAGGGTTCGCGGCTGCATCAGCACACCCCAGCCCAGCTCGGTGGTGCCGAGCCGGTCAAGGAAGGCGGATGGCGGAAGATTCTTGGAGCGGCGGGAAAGGATGTTCTTCATGTGCCGCTCGTGCACCGCGTCGGCGATGGAGACCCAGAAGTTCACCGAGTCGAGGGCACCGGGCGGGGTCTTTAGCGCGGCCATCTCCGGGTAGACGTGGCCGAAAGCCATCACCATCGTCGGCCTGTGCTCGGCGATGGCCGCCGCCAACTGCTCGCCGGGGACGTCGCGCCAGGGGATGAACGGTTGCCCGCCGAGGACCGCGTAGGAGGTGAACGCGATGCATCCCTGGTGCGACTGCGGCATGGCGGTCATGATCACCGCGTTGGGGTCCTCTTTGTAGTCGACGGCGCGGAACTTCGGGCCGGCCACGATGGTGCGGTGGGTGTGGATGGTCGGCTTGGGCAGGCCGGTGGTGCCCGAGGAGTGCATCAGCCCGACCGGGTCGTCCGGGTGGTGCCGGAACCGCGCCTTTTCGGGCAGGGTGGCCGACGGCGGGCTCGGTACCTCCTCCATGGTCGCGGTCCAGCGCAGCGGCAGCTTGTCGAGGTCCGGAGCGATCCGGTCCAGCCGCTCCTGGTTGGTGTACAGGGCGATCGCGCCGGTCCGCTCGCACAGCGCCACCGCGGTCTCCCTCGGCGCGTTGCTGTTGATGAGCATGGCGACGGCGCCGAGTTGGGCGATGGCCGAGTAGTGCACGAAGTAGGCGATGGAGTCGGGAAGGAAGATCGCGACCCGGTCCCTCGGGCGCACTCCCTTTTCCCAGTACCACGCCGACCAACTCTGCACCAGGTGGTCGAGGTCGCGCAGGCTGAACTCGGTCCGCGTCTCGCCGTCGGTGTAAGGCACCGGAGTCAGCGACCTGATGAACGGCTCATCGGGGCAAGGGTTGATGGCCAGCAGCGAGGGAAGCAGGTTGCCGCCGCCGATGCCGGCGTCCGCGGCCACCCTGGCGCGCAGCTCAGGGGTCAGGACTGTCTTGTGCGTGAACAGCATGTCGTCACTTTCTGGTGCGGGCCTTTTGTGGCGGCCATGACGGAAACGAAAATGGTGAGGCTTATCGGGCCGCGCCGCCGACCGTCATGCTGAGGTAGCGCTCACCGGTGTCCGGCAGGATCGTGACCAGGGTTTTGCCCGTGTACTCCGGCTTTTCCGCCAGCAGTGAGCAGGCGTGCATGGCGGCACCGGCCGAAATCCCGGCGAGCAGCCCGGCGGTCCGCGCGAGACCCGTTGCGCCGCGGAGCGCGTCCTCGTCGGAGACCGTCATCACTTCGTCGATCAGCGTGCGATCCGTTGTCTCGGCGGTGAATCCGCCGTTGTACCCGGGAATCTTGTGCGTGCCGGCGACACCGCGCGACAGCAGCGGCGAACTCTCCGGCTCGACGGCGACCACGTGGACACCGGGATGGTGTTCCTTGAGGTAGCGGGCGACACCGGTCAGCGTTCCGCCGGTGCCGACACCGCACACCAGCACGTCGATGTCGCCGCCGGTCGCCGCCGCGATCTCCGGACCGGTCGTCGAATAGTGCGCGCGGACGTTGTCGGTGTTGTCGTGCTGGCACATATACCAGGCACCGGGTGTCGCGGCCTTGATTTCCCGGGCCTTCTCCACGCAGGCCCGGTAGGCACCCTCGGTGGGCACCTGCACGACCTCCGCGCCGAGCAGGCGCAGCAGCCCGATCCGTTCCGGGGTGGCACTTTCGGGCAGCACGACGATACAACGGTAACCGCGACGCGCGGCCAGCGCGGCCAGGGCGATCCCGGTGTTGCCCGACGTCGCCTCGACGACCGTGCCGGACCCCCGCACCAGATCACCGCGCTCTTCCGCGGCGTCGAGCATGAACAGCGCCGCCCTGTCCTTGACGCTGCCCAGCGGGTTCGCCATTTCCAGCTTCGCGAGAACAACGGTGCCCGAACCGCCGAGCGGCAGCCTCAGCAGCGGCGTACTGCCGACGAGTTCCTCAATGCTGTCGATGATCGCGGCACGTTCCACAGTGGTCTCCTGCCTGTGGTGCCGGTCGAATGTCCTATCGCGACGATTCACCCGACCGGTGACTGACTCTGAGGCAGAGTCTGCCCACCGCGACCATCGATGCTGTCTTTTTCCCGCATTGGCCGTGCATCCGTTACTTCTGGCGACCGTCACACTCCGGCCTGTACCCACACACCGCCGCGCGGGTCCAAGGCGCCCAAGGTGTCATCGTCGACATCCAGTTCCGCCGCTTTCACGCGGGCGTACGCCCGCAGCAGCTCCTGGAAGTGATAATGCCCCGCCGTGTGCTGGCCCAGCATGTGCGCATCGAAAAGCTCCTCCAGCAGCCGGTCAGCCTCGGTCACCGGCATGTTCGTCATCGCGGCCACGGCGCTGGCGTCGAACTCCGTACAGGGGTGCGTGCCGAAGCTGAGCACACAGAACAGCCGCCGCAGTTCGGGCGACAGATTCCGGTATGAGGTCTCGAAAGCGGCCATTACGCTGCGATCGCCGTGGGACAGTTCGGCCAGCCGCCCGCGCTCGTCCCGCAGCCGGAACACCATGTGCTCGAGCGACCAGGCCGGCCGGTTGTGGAAGCGGGACGCGGCGATGCTGATCGCCAACGGCAGATATCCGCACAGCGCGACGATCTCGGCGACGACATGCGGCCGGTCCTTGGTGCGGTCGGCGCCGGCGATCCTGGTGAACAGCGCCACCGCGTCCTCCGGGGAGAACACGTCGAGCGAACGGGAGGTCACCCCGTCGAGGCCGACCAGGCGCCGCCTGCTGGTGATGATCACCAGCGCCTTTCCCGTGCCCGGCAGCAGCGGGCGGACCTGCTTGGCGTCAACCGCGTTGTCCAGTACCACAAGGATCCGCCGCTCCGCGACCTCGGCCCGCCAGCGCGCCGCCAGTTGCCGGCCGTCGCGGGGAATCCGCGCCGGCGGGAGCCCGAAATCCAGCAGCAGCCGTTCCAGCGCGGCGTCGGGAGCGAGCGGTTCGTGACCGGGCAGATCCCCGTTCAGGTCTACGAAAAGGTGACCCTCGGGATAACGATGCGCGAGTTGGTGGGCGAGCCGGACGGCCAGCGTGGTCTTGCCGACCCCGGCCATGCCGTCGATGACCACGATGCCCAGCGCGGTTCCGGTCGGCGACGGCGTGGTCAGCGACCGCAAATCGCCCGTGCGCCCGGTGAAATGCGCCGTGTCATACGGAAGGAAGGATCGTTTGACGCCCGTGCCGCCATGGTCCGCCGGTTGCCCACCGCCGCCCGAAACCGGGCCGCCGGGCTCGGGTCTCGACCTGGGCTGTGGGAGATCGTCGCGCAGGATCCGATCGTAGAGCTGGCGTAGCGCCGCGCTGGGGTCGACGCCGATCTCCTCGCGGAGCAACCGCCTGCCCTGCTCGTAGACGTTCAGCGCCTCGGCCTTTCGCCCGCTGCCGTGCAGCGCGAGGATCAGCAGCCTGCGGGTCTCCTCCCGGAGCGGATGCTCGGACACCAGTTCGCCCAGTTGCGGCACCAGCGCCGCGGCGGCTCCCCCGTCCAGACGCAACGCGAGAAGCTGTTCGGTGGCCGACAAGCGCTTCTCCTCGAGCGTCGCGGCGGCGATGTCCAGCACCGGGCTGTTCAGCCCGGAAAGCGCCGGCCCCTCCCACAGCGAAAGCGCTTCCTCGAGCAGTTCGACGGCCGCCGCCGTACGCCGCTCGGCCGCCGTGACCGACGCGCGGGAGACCAGTGTGGTGAACCGGCGGGCGTCGATGTCCTGCGCCTCAACCTGGATTCGATACCCCGGACCGTCATTGACCACGATCGATTTGGCCGCCGCGAAGCTCCGCCGGATCGCGGCGACGGCATTGTGCAGCTGCCGGCGCGCGGTCACCGGCGGTTCGTCATCCCACATCGCGTCGATCAGGCGGTTCGCGCTGACCACCCGGTTGGCGTCAAGCAACAGCATCGCCAACAGCCGTTGCTGGCGGAGTCCCCCAAGATCGACCCGGTTTCCGTCGCGCTGAACCTTCAGTGCGCCAAGCAACTGAAAGTACACTTTCCCTCCCCCTCTGTATGCGGCCCCACCACCGCCAGTGGTAACCAACACGTCGAACGCGTGCAACATAGCGGAAACGCAGGCTGCCGACGCCAGATTAGCAATTTTCGGACCTGGTATGTGATCCACCGCATCACCGAAAGTTCGGTTGGTGTGTTTCGATCGTTTCACAAGAATTTCACGTCACGCTCGATTGCGGCTCAATCACAGGGCGAACACGTGCACGGAATATCTTTCAGAACCGGCGAATTACCGAAGGTTCGCCCGATCGTGCGGCCAAAGATGCAGGAGAAACCTGAAACCTTTTCAGGGCACCGAGGGCGGCGACATAGGTGCGGGCGGACGATACGTCGACACCTCACCGGGACCGGTCAGGCCGAGCGCACCCAGCTCGGCGAGCACGTCGGCCGTGAGTTCGGGCCGAGCCTCCAGCGCAACGTGCGCGCCGGCGTCCAGCTCGACCCGGAAACCGTTGCTCAGCAAGCGAACTCGCAGATCACGCGCCTGGATACCGACCTCACCAAGTCGTGCCCGAAGCGTGATCTCGGCCCGCTCCACCAAACCCAGCCGGGCGAGGGAGACCGGAACGCCCACGGAGATACGTGACGCCAGGCAAGGCATCGCGGGCTTGTCGGCGACCGGCAGCGACCAGGCGGCGGCGAGCAGACGGATTTCGCGCTTGCCCAGCCCGGCGTCGGCCAGCGGTTCGACCACACCCAGTTCGCGGGCGGCCCTCAGGCCGGGGCGGTGCGCGGCCCGGTGATCGTCGGCATGGGTACCGGTGGCCACGTGGGCGATGTGCCGCTCGCGTGCCGCTTCGGCGACCGCGGTCAGCACTGTGTGTTTACAGAAATAGCAACGGTCGCCCGCGTTGGCGCGGTAGCCCGGAACCGCCAGCTCGCCGGTGCGAACCTCGGCCAGCTTCGCGCCGAGTCCGGCCGCGACCTCCCGCGCGGCAACGAGTTCCGCACGGGCGAGGCTCGGCGAGTCGGCGATCACCGCGAGCACGCGGTGGCCGGGCAGTGCCCGCATGGCCGCGGCCAGCACCAGCGTGGAGTCGACACCACCGGAAAACGCGACGGCCACGTCGTCAAGTGAGCGAAGCCCGATCAGCAGCCGGTGGGTGAGCTCCGCCAAATCGGTGTCCACTACGGCATCCCGGCGGATCGCGCGGAGCCGAGGATCCGCTGACAGCAAAAGACGAGCACCTGTTCTCCTGATCGAGGGGCGGCTTGCCGGCGGGCAAGACCATCACGGTAGGTTCGGTCCAGTCGACAGAATAGCCAAATCTGGCAAGCAAGTTCCCGGCTTCGGTTTACATGTGTCGTGCGAGAACACTAACGTTCCCGACATGGGGTCGATGGACGGAACGGCGACCGGTGCACCCACCGCGAATCTTGGCTTCGCACAACTGGACCTTGATCGCGTTGCCCGGACGGGCGACCCGGAAGTCGTTTACGGAGCCGGCAAAACACCCGGCCATATCGTTGCCGCGCTCGCCCGGTTGCACGAAGCACATCCCGATCGGGCAATCCTGGCTACCCGGGTGAACGAGGAAGCCCGCGAGCACTGCCGCCGGCAATTCACCGATATCCGCGTCGACGACCTCGCCGCGACCGTGACCATCGGCGAGCCGCCCGCCCCGCGCGGCGGGGTGGCCGTGGTCTGCGCCGGAACCTCCGACCTGCCCGTCGCCCGCGAATGCGCCACCACGATCACCGTCTTCGGGGCGGAGCCGGACCTCGTCGTCGACGTCGGCGTTGCGGGAATTCACCGCCTGCTGGCCCAGCGCGACCGGATCGCCGGGGCCGACGCCGTCGTGGCGATCGCCGGAATGGAGGCGGCGCTGCCCGCGGTGATCGGTGGGCTCTGCGGTGTGCCGCTGATCGCCGTGCCCACCAGCGTCGGCTACGGCTGGCACCTCGACGGGCTGACCGCGATGCTCGCCATGCTGAACAGCTGCGCGCCCGGAGTGCTCACGGTCAATATCGACAACGGTTTCGGCGCGGGCGTCGCCGCGGCCCGGATCGCCAGGCAAACCACGAAAACCATGGCGCCGTCATGACCGTCGCCTGGATCGACGCCGGCAACGGGTGCGCCGGCGACATGCTGCTGGCCGCTCTCGTGGATGCCGGCGCCGGTCTGGACGAGATCCTCGCCGGCCTTGCCCGGCTGCGCGTCGATGGCGTCCGGCTCACCGAGCGTGTGGTGCGACGGCACGGGTTGCGGGCACGGCAGGTGGTGGTCGAGGCGCCGGAGACCGGACACGCCCGGCATCTTCCCGAAATCCTCGAGATGATCAAGTCCGCCGCGCTGCCCGCCGCGGCCGAGCGGTTCGCCGTCGCCGTGTTCGATCGGCTCGCCGAAGCCGAGGCGGCCGTGCACGGCATCGCGCCGGAACACGTGCATTTCCACGAAGTCGGCGCGCTGGACGCGATCGTCGACGTGGTGGGCTGCGCTCTGGGCCTCGACATGCTGGGGCTGCTGAACGCCGCCGTCACCGTCTCCCCCATCGCGGTCGGCGGCGGCACGGTCACCGCGGCGCACGGCCGGCTCCCGGTACCGCCGCCCGCCGTGCTCGCGCTGCTGACCGGTGCGGCCGCCCCGGTGGCCGCCCACCCCGCCGCACGCGAGCTGTGCACC
>NZ_DATELF010000146.1:0-4256 GCF_035276945.1 Amycolatopsis sp.
CCTGTCCCTTCGTTCGATCAACCGATGAAGCGGACTTCCTGGCGGACATTCCTCAGTGGAGGCGATGCCACGCTTCTATTAGGTCACGCCAGGACGTCCCTGACGGCAACGGGCGACAACTCCACGAATAGGTCAGCCCCAGTCAGAGGCGACTGATGCAGAAAGGGTCAGCCCCGAAGCCGTCAAGGACAATCCACTACGCACGCCAACAGCGCAACGCCTTACCAGCATCACACTGAGAATGCAGAAGCGTTGGGTCCGCTGCGGGGCATGACTCCGTCAGGTCTCAAGACGCCTCAGCGACCACGCAGGTCGCTCTGCTACACGATGAGAAGCGCCGCGACGCACGTCGGCGACTGGCTTCGTGAAGGCGACCGTCTGCTCCGACCCCGGCGCCCGCTGCACCAGCGCCTCGAGTAGCCACACCTGCGTGTTGGTGCCGTCCGAGCGCGCTCGGCCGGTGTGGTCCGGCCGAGCGCCGCGGATTGTCGCGCCCCCTTCGTGCCCCCGAGTGAGAGCCTTGTGGCTCAGGCGGTGAGCTGCGCGACGATGGCGTTGCCGTCGAGCCAGACGTTCTCGCGGGACATGCGTCCGTCCTTGAATTCCCACACGTGGAGCAGGCGGAACGAGATCCGCTTGCCGTTTCCGGGGATGCCGAGAAACTCGCCTGGCACGGTTCCGGTGAATTGGTGCTCGAGTACGCAGAAGTCCGTGCCGTACCAGGCGTGGTTGACGTCCATCCGCTCGGTGGTGACGTTGGCGGTGAGCATCTCGTAGAAGCCCTTGGCGGCGTCTGGCCCGTGCGTGGGGCCGTGCGGCGCGCCGACGACGTCGTGGATCACGTCATCGGTGTACATCGCCACCGCTCCGTCAGTATCTCCGATGCTCTCAGCGGCGATGTGCTGCTCGATCAGCCGGTTCATCTCGGCTGGCGTCATCACGATTTCCTGCTCAACGAGTTCGGTCGTCTCAACCGGCCCCATCTCGATCCTCCTTGTGAGATTGTGTCTTACGAAGAGACAATGTAGCATGACGACCGGAATGTCAAGCCCACCTCGAACACACGAACGGGTCGCGCAGAAGCTGCGCACCCGTCGGGCGCTGCTGTTCGCCGCACGCGAGCTCGTTGCCGAGGGTAGAACGCCGACCTTGGCCGAGGCTGCGGACGCGGCGATGGTTTCTCGCGCGACCGCCTATCGCTACTTCCCCTCACAGGAAGCGCTGCTGGCCGAGGTCCCGCTGAGTGTCGACGTTCCCACAGTCAGGTCGCTGTTCGGCGGCGACGCGGCGCCAACCGACGTCGAGGACCGTGTCGCCCTGGTCCACAACACCCTGTATGACCACATCCGCGAGCGCGAGGTCCAGGTCCGCCTGTTTCTGCGCAACACGCTGCTGCGCCCGCTCGACCCCGAGCGAAACGACGTGCCGCTCCGCCCAGCGTTCCGCCTGGAACTCCTCGACGCCGCACTCCAGCCGCTCGAACGCGAGCTCGACCCCGATCAGCTCGAACGGCTAAAGACCGCCCTCTCAATCCTGATCGGCACCGAAGCGTTCACCGCCATGCGCGACGTCGTTGGCCTAGATCACGATCAAGCGCGCGCCCGCGGCGAATGGGCCGTCCGCCAAATGGTCCGCGCCACGCGCTAACACCGGCCGCATCAACCCACCGACAGAGTCCACGCGCTCCCGACACCTACACCTGCTGCCGGCGTCAACCGCTTCCGGTTAGTCGCCTCGGCGGCTGCGTCAACGCCAATGCTGCTCGGGAACTCGGCGGCCGAAAGCAGAACTAGTCGACCGCTCGTGGGCAATCCGCGACACGGCTCGGTGATCGTGAACCCGGAGGTCTGCCGAGACGCGATCGGGGCGGTCGCGTGCACACCCACCTCCCGTTTGGCGCATCGAAAGTGTCAAATGGGATCGTTAGGGTTGCCCGATGCCGATTGACTTCACGCAGCCAAGCTGGGAGGTGGACAGATTCCCTGGTCGCCACCACGCTCGTGTGGGCGCTCAGGCCGGGGCCCGGGAGCTCGGCGCCAGTGTCTACGAACTCGACCCGGGTGCTGTCGGCTCGCCGCTGCACATCCACCACGCCAACGAGGAGCTCCTCCTGGTCCTCGACGGGACTGTCTCGCTGCACGGCCCAAAGGGGACGCAGCTTCTGCGGGCTGGCGCGGTTGTGGCGTTTCCCCGGGGCAAGACAGGGGCTCATAGCTTGGTTAACCGCTCTGACGCGCCCGTCCGTTATCTCGTGGTCTCCACGATGAACCGCCCCGACGTTGTCGAGTACCCCGACACGGGTGCGACGCTCGTTGTCCTCGCTGAGCAGTGGCTGGCCTATCCGCGCGGCGCAGACGCGGACCAGAAGCCCGTGATGGTCGAAGCGATGCGGGCGGCGGCCGAACGAGACCGCTGACCTGGCCCAGCGTGCGACGACGGCGCGCGGCGCTTTGCATGAGAAGCGAAACCGCGCTCACCTCATATCGCATCGGCACCTGCTTGGTCGCCGACAGGGCCGTGAGGGAGAGACTTCCGCATCGGCTCCCCGCTGATCAGAAGGAGAAGCTTGGTGGCGCCGCCGGCGAGCCGGTGACACGGCTCAGCCTTCGTGGGAGGAGCAGTCTGGATTCGGCCTCTCGCTCGTCGTTGATCGGGCCGTGGCGCTGTCCGCAAACGTGTCTGCGATCAGCCCGTAATCGCGGCGGCGGAGGTTGTGGCGTGGGTGGGGCGGGGCGAGTTCTGATCGTCGTCCTGGCGAATTCTGGTCGCTCACCCTTAAGACACCCCAGGCGCCCCTGACCTGACCGGCAGCTTTCCGGCCAACCGCTGGCCCATGCCGCGCTCGCGTTAGCAACCGGGCGGCCGATCCAGGTGCACGACGGGCCGGCTGGCGGGTGCGTGCCTTGCTTCGACTCGGTGCGAAGCGAACCAAGCGTGTCGTTTGGTCTGTACGTCGGTGGGCTGAGCCGTCACGCTTTGGGTGTGCGAAACGTCGGTCACCCGGTGCGGCCGGTGCGGATCTGGCTGGTCGGCTTTGGCACGGTCGGCCAATGGCTCGTGCGCGTCCTCGACTCACAAGCGGAGCGGCTTGCCCGCCGGTACGGCATCGCGGTCACGCTCGTGGGGCTTGCTAACGCGCGGGACGGATTCATCTACGATGGAAATGGACTCGATCTCCGATCGTTGCTGGCACTGGCCTCCCGAGGAGAGCCGATCACCGAGCAGCCTGGCGTGCGCCGCTGGCCGAGCAGCATCGACGGGCTCCGCGCCACCGAGGCCGACCTCCTTGTCGAGGTCACGGCTAGCCCCTCCATTGGCGCCGAGCCCGGACTCGCTCACATGCGCATCGCGCTCGAACGCCGCATCCCCGTGGTCACCTCCAACAAATGGCCGGTCGCCCTGCACGGTGTGGAGCTCGCGACCATGGCGCGCAGCCACGAGGTCGCGTTCTGCGCGGAATCCACCGTCATGTCGGGAACGCCGGTGCTCAGGGCGCTAGTCGACGGTCTCGCGGGCGCGACCCCGATCTCGGTGAGGGGCGTCTTGAACGCCACCACCAACTTCATCCTCTCCCGAATCGCGCAAGGCACGTCCTACGCGCACGCGCTCGCGGAGACACAGAGGGCGGGCCTCGCCGAGCGTGACGCAAGCGCAGACGTCGAGGGGCACGACACGGCCGCGAAGCTGATGATCCTGTCAGCGCTCGTCTTTGCCAGGCAGCTTCGGCTCGACCAGGTCGCCTGCCGCGGAATTACCGACATCACTCGCGCGGAGATCGAACACGCCACCTCCCACGGTGCACTGCTCAAGCACGTCGCAACCCTTGACTTCTCACAGCCGGACGGGGTTGGTGACGTCAGCGCCCGCGTGCAGCCCGAGCTCGTTCCCGTCGACGACCCACTGGCGACCGTCGAAGGGACCACCAACGCGGTGACCTGCCGCGCGAATCCGATCGGAGACATCACGATCGTCGGACCCGGCGCCGGACCACAACTCGCGGGGCAGGGGGTGCTCAGCGACCTCATCACGGTCGCCAGATCACGCATCCCGGATTGACCGCACAGCGAAGCCGCCCCTCGCCCCAGCGGGGCCGGCATCCGCTTTCCCCTGATCGCGATACGGTGGGATGTGCGTCGAAGCATGCTCGCGGCCAACTAGCGGATGAGTTTCCGCCTGCGCGACGACACGCTCGGTGTGTAGTACCGGTCGTGGTTCTGCTTCGCGCTCGTGGCGGGAAGAGAGCGACGTTGCTACCC
>NZ_DATELF010000147.1:0-75208 GCF_035276945.1 Amycolatopsis sp.
CGGCGGTGGTGGGGCCGGGGCCGCCGCGATGGGCGTCGGACTCGGCGTCGCCGGTGTGGGCCTTGGTGCCGTGGCGGGCAAGGCGCTGCTGGGCCGGGGCAACCGGTCCGGCGCCAAGAAGGAGCGGGAGGCCGCCGACGCGACCGGCGCCGCAGCCACCGAGCACGCCGAGCAGCAGGCGCACGGCCCCGTGCAGAATCAGGGCCTGATGAACTCCGGCGGCACGATTGGCGCCCAGCAGGCGACTCCGCCCCCTACCGGGATGGGCGGGATGGGCGCCGGTGCCCAGCAGGAGGAGGACAAGGAGCACAACCGCGCTTCGTTCCTCATCGAGGCCGACCCGGACGAGGCGTTCGGGGCGAATGTGTCGACCGCGCCGCCGGTGATCGGCGCGTGGGGAGACGACGAGGACTGACGGGCTCCACGTCCCGGCCCGCTGCGGCCGGGACGCGGCCGGTCGGCCGGGTGACTCGCGCGGGCCCGCGAGCATGAGGAGAACCAGATGACACGAGCGGAGCTGCTTACTCCGCCGGAGCTGGACTTTCTGTGGGAGTCGTTCGGCGCGGGGGAACTGCCGTACCCGCTCAAGGTGCGGTCCCACGGAGCGACCATCGACGAGCGTGCCCGGCTGCGCAACCAGGTGTTCGCCGAACTCGCGCAGCGGGGTGTCGTGGACGGTCGCGGTCGGCCGGAGCCGCACATCGAGAACTTCTTCGAGGTGCTGGCCGGTTTCGAGATGAGCCTGGATTCGGTGCACCTGGCCGCGCCCGGGGGTGCCAACCCGTTGCTCGCCGTCGCGGCCGCGCTCGGCGGGCAAGGCCTGCTCACCGTGCAGGACGAGCGTGGCTTCCACCTCCAGCCCGTGCCGCCGGACGGCTTGGCCAGCGCGATCATCTCGTTGTTCCCGGCCGCGCCACGCGGCACCGAGAAGTCGATCACGGTCCCGCTGGACCAGCTCGTGGCCGGGGGCGGGGCGGACTTCCTGGACCGTCATCCCGGTGGCCGGTCGAGTGCCGACGACGACCGCAAGGCGCTGTCGCGGCTGCAAGCCCAGCCGAGGCTGAGGGGCGGTCAGATCGGGGCCAACGCGCGGAACCGGATGGGCGGTAAGTCCCGGTCACCGGTGCTGAGCTGGTTCGACACCGAGACCGGGCGGTACATCACGCAGGCCAGCCGTGGTCACGACGGCCGGGACTGGGTCACCGTCGCCCCGGCCGACGCGGCGACACTGCGGCACCGGCTCGGCGAGATGCTTTCCGGTGTGGCGGGCGCGCTGGCACCAGGAGGAGCGTGGTGAGGCCGGACACCGACCGCGCCGAGTTCTTCACACCGCTGACCTTCGATTTCCTGTGGGAGGCGGCGGGCCTCGGCGAACTGCCGTACCCGTTGCGCGTGCGGTCGCACGGCGTCACCGAGGACGAGCGCGCCACGCTGCGGCAGCGGGCCAACGTCGAACTCAGGGCACGGGGTCTGCGTGAGGCCTCCGGCCACCTGCTCCCCCACGTGGAGGAGTGGTTCACGCTGCTGTCCAGGGGGTCGATCACCATCGACGCCCTGCACATCCCAGACTTCCGGAAGCCGCCGGTCGGGATCCTCGCCGCCGCCGACGGCACCAACGGCGTGGTCGCCGTCCGGGACGCCGACGGCGTCTGGATCCGCCCGGCGTTCGCCGAAGGGCTCGTGTCGGCGGTGATCGACCTGCTGCCTCCGGGTAGTCGCGGAACCGAGGCATCCGTCACACTCCCGCTCGACGAGGCGCTGCGCATCCCGCCGAACCGCGAGCGGGTGTCGGCGGACGCGACGGCCGAACCGGGCAGGCGACGCCGGAACTCGCTCTCGGAGCGGGTCACCGATCAGCGTGATGTCTACGCCCGGTTGACCGGGCAGCCGCGGCTGCGGGGCGGTCAGCTTGCCGCGAACAGCCGCAACGAGCTCGGCGGCAAGCGGCGCTCGCCCGTGCTGGCCTGGTTCGACACCTCCACCGGACGCTACCTGAGCTTGTCGCGGGCCGGTTCGGACGGTCGGGAGTGGATGACGGTGGCACCCGCGGACGCCAAGACCCTGCGCAGCCGACTGGGGGAGACGGTGGCCACCGTATCGCCTGGGAACCCCTGGTCGTGATCGGTTCGTTGACCTGCCGGAGACTCGTGCAGGTGTCCAGCTCGACCGGACTGTACCCTGGTTAGACGGGTGTCCGCGTACACCGCCAGTTGTTGTCTACACCGTGACGGCGGATGGCTACATCTACCGCCTAACCAGGGAGGGTCAAGGCCAGCACGGCCGAGGATATGGACCGGAAGCGCCTGCTCAAGAACCCACTGCTGTGGATCGTCGCGGTTCTGCTGCTCTATTTCGCGTTCAGCACCATCTTCGACAGCAACCGCGGCTATACCCAGGTCCCCACTTCCCAGGCGATTGCCCAGATCAACACGGGCAACGTGAAGGAGGCGAACCTCGAGGACAAGGAGCAGCAGCTCAAGCTGTCGCTCAACAACAAGGTCGACGTGGACGGCCAGCAGGTCGACCAGGTCATCACGCCGTACCCCGCGGACGCCACCGGGCCCATCTACGAGAGCTTGGTCAGCAAGAACATCAAGTTCAGCACCACGGTGACCCAGCAGACCTGGTTCCAGTCGGTGCTGATCTACCTGATCCCGCTGGGCCTGCTGCTGTTGCTGCTGATGTGGATGATGAACAACGCCCAGGGCGGCGGCAACCGCGTGCTCAACTTCGGCAAGTCGAAGGCGAAGCAGCTGTCCAAGGACATGCCGAAGACGACGTTCGCCGACGTGGCGGGCGCGGACGAGGCGGTCGAAGAGCTCTACGAGATCAAGGACTTCCTGCAGAACCCGGCTCGCTACCAGGCGCTGGGCGCCAAGATCCCGAAGGGTGTGCTGCTCTACGGCCCGCCCGGCACCGGTAAGACGCTGCTGGCCCGCGCGGTGGCCGGCGAGGCGGCGGTGCCGTTCTACACGATCTCCGGTTCGGACTTCGTGGAGATGTTCGTCGGTGTCGGTGCCTCCCGGGTGCGTGACCTGTTCGAGCAGGCCAAGCAGAACGCGCCGTGCATCATCTTCGTCGACGAGATCGACGCGGTGGGCCGTCAGCGTGGCGCCGGCCTCGGGGGCGGGCACGACGAGCGTGAGCAGACGCTGAACCAGTTGCTGGTGGAGATGGACGGGTTCGACTCGCGGGGCGGGATCATCCTGATCGCCGCCACCAACCGGCCCGACATCCTCGACCCGGCGCTGCTGCGCCCCGGCCGGTTCGACCGGCAGATCCCGGTGTCCGCGCCCGATCTGCGCGGCCGCCGCGCGATCCTGCAGGTGCACTCCAAGGGCAAGCCGCTGGCCCAGAACGTGGACCTGGACGCGCTGGCCAAGCGCACCGTGGGCATGTCCGGTGCCGACCTCGCCAACGTGATCAACGAGGCCGCGTTGCTGACCGCACGCCAGAACGGCCACGTCATCGACGACGCCGCGCTCGAGGAGTCGGTGGACCGGGTGATCGGCGGCCCGGCCCGCAAGAGCCGGATCATCTCCGAGAAGGAGAAGAAGATCACCGCCTACCACGAGGGCGGGCACGCGCTGGCCGCGTGGGCGATGCCGGACCTGGAGCCGGTGTACAAGCTGACCATTCTGCCGCGGGGGCGGACCGGCGGGCACGCGCTGGTGGTGCCCGAGGACGACAAGCAGTTGATGACGCGCTCGGAAATGATCGCCCGGCTGGTGTTCGCGCTGGGCGGACGCACCGCCGAGGAACTGGTCTTCCACGAGCCGACCACCGGTGCGTCCTCGGACATCGAGCAGGCCACCAAGATCGCCAAGGCGATGGTGACCGAGTACGGCATGAGCGCGCGGCTGGGCGCGGTGAAGTACGGCCAGGACCAGGGCGACCCGTTCCTCGGGCGGTCGGCGGGCCGTCAGCCGGACTACTCGCTGGAAGTGGCGCACGAGATCGACGAAGAGGTCCGCAAGCTGATCGAGACCGCGCACACCGAGGCGTGGGAGGTGCTCAACACCTACCGTGACGTGCTCGACGACCTGGTCTTCGAGCTGCTGGAGAAGGAGACCCTGCAGCGCAAGGACCTGGAGCGGATCTTCGCCACGGTGGAGAAGCGGCCGCACATCACGGTGTTCAACGAGTTCGGCGAGCGCACGCCGTCGGACAAGCCGCCGATCAAGACGCCGGCCGAGTTGGCGATGGAGCGTGGCGAGCCGTGGCCGCCGCCGCAGGAGGAGAAGCCGGTGCCGCGTCCGGCGCCAACCCCGGTGGGTACCGCGCCCGGTGGTTCGGATCTGCCCGGTGGCGCGCCCTACGGCCAGCCCGAGCCGCCCGCCAATCCGTACGCCCCGCCCGGCGGCGGATACCCGCCCAACGGTGGCCGGCCGTACGGCCCCAACGGCACGGGTCAGTGGCCGCAGCCGTACAACGGTGGTCAGCAGTCCGGCCCGCCGAACTACGGTGCGCCTCCGGGGTGGAAGCCGGCGACGCAGCCCGGTGGTCAGCAGGGCTGGCGGCCTTCCGACGAATGGCGCCAAACTCCCGGCGAGAGCGGCCAGCCCCGCCGGGATTCGGACGAGCAGGACGGTCAAGATCGACGGTAGTGACCTGACACCTCTTGAACAGGCAAAGTCGCAGCACGGCGTCGCGGCACCCTGGCGGGTGCCGCGACGTCCTCCGTTTGACCGGGCCCGTGCGGAGAACGCGGTGCGGGAACTGTTGCTGGCGTGCGGTGAGGATCCGGATCGCGAAGGTCTCCGGGAGACGCCGGCCCGGGTCGCGCACACCTATCGGGAGATGTTCTCGGGTCTCTACACGGAGCCCGACACGGTCCTGGACCGCACTTTCGACGAGGCGCACGAGGAACTCGTGCTGGTCACCGACATCCCGATGTACTCGACGTGCGAACATCATCTGGTGCCGTTCCATGGCGTCGCGCACGTCGGTTACATCCCGAATGCCGACGGCAAGGTCACCGGGTTGTCGAAGCTGGCGCGGTTGGTGGATCTGTACGCGAAGCGGCCGCAGGTGCAGGAGCGGCTGACCTCACAGATCGCGGAAGCGCTTTATCGCAAACTGAATCCGCGCGGGGTGATCGTGGTGATCGAAGCGGAGCACCTGTGCATGGCGATGCGCGGGATCCGGAAGCCCGGCGCCCGCACCACGACCTCGGCGGTCCGTGGCCTGTTGCAGACGTCGGCCTCCTCGCGCGCCGAAGCGCTCGATCTGATCATGGGCCGCCGGTGAGCAGCGCACTTCCGTCGCCGGGACGCTGTGTGGTGATGGGCGTTCTGAACGTCACGCCGGACTCGTTCTCCGACGGCGGCCGTTACCTCGGCCTGGACTCGGCGCTCGAACACGCGCATGCGCTGTGGGCGCGCGGCGCCGACATCATCGACGTGGGTGGGGAGTCCACCCGCCCCGGCGCGTCCAGAGTGGACGCGGAGATCGAGATCGCCCGGGTGCTCCCGGTGATCAGGACGCTGGCCGCCGACGGCATCACGCTGTCCGTGGACACCACCCGCGCCGCGGTCGCCGAGGCGGCGCTGGACGCGGGCGCGCGGATCATCAACGACGTGTCGGGCGGGCTGGCCGATCCCGGTATGGCGAAGGTCGCGGCGGGTAGCGGGGCGCCGTGGGTGCTGATGCACTGGCGCGGCCACAGCAAGGACATGAACGCGCTGGCCACCTACTCGGACGTGGTGGCGGAGGTGCGCGCGGAGTTGGCCGCGCGGGTGGGCGCGGCGCTGGCCGCCGGGGTGGCTCCGGAGAACATCGTGATCGACCCCGGGTTGGGGTTCGCGAAGCGGGCCGAGCACGACTGGGCGTTGCTGCACCGGCTGGATTCGCTGGTGGCGCTGGGATTCCCGGTACTGGTGGGGGCGTCGAGAAAGCGTTTTCTCGGCCGCCTGCTGGCCGACGCGAACGGCGAGCCGCGACCGCCGTCCGGCCGGGAAGACGCCACGGCGGCGATCTCCACTCTGGCCGCGGCGAACGGTGCCTGGGGCGTGCGGGTCCATTCCGTCGGCGCCTCGCTTGACGCAGTTTCCGTTGTCGCGGCTTGGCAGCGCGGTCATGAGTGATCGGATCACCTTGACGGGCCTGCGGGTGTTCGGCCGGCACGGGGTTTTCGGACACGAGAAGCGGGATGGGCAGGAGTTCGTCGTCGATCTCACCGTTTGGCTCGACCTGACGGCCGCCGCGGCCACCGACGATCTTCGGCAGACCCTGCACTACGGCGAACTCGCCGAACTGGCCGCTGCCATTGTCGGTGGCGAGCCCTACGACCTGATCGAAAGCGTGGCGGGCAGGATCGCCGACGAGGTGCTCAAGGACTCGCGGGTGAGCGGCGTGGAAGTGACCGTGCACAAACCCTCCGCCCCGATCCCGCTCACCTTCGACGATGTCGCGGTGACCGTGGGCCGCAAGAGATGAGCTCCATACCAGCTCGCGGCGGTCAGGGCGACCAGAAGGCGCGCAACCTGGCGGAAGGAACAGCGTGAGCCGGGCGGTGCTTTCCCTTGGCTCGAATCTCGGCGACCGGCTCGCGTTCCTGAAGTCCGTGATCAAGGAGTTCGGGCCCGCGGTCGTCGCGGTCTCCAGCGTTTACGAGACCAAGCCGTGGGGAGTGACGGACCAGCCGGACTTCCTCAACGCGGTGTGCATTGTGGACGATCCGGCCCGGGACCACCGGGCGTGGCTCCGGGCCGGTCAGGAGCTGGAACGGGCGGCCGGGCGGGTGCGCGAGCGCCGCTGGGGCCCGCGCACCCTGGACGTCGACGTGGTCACGGTCGACGGCGTGCGGTCGGACGATCCGGAACTGCTGCTCCCGCATCCCGGCACGCCCGACCGCGCCAGCGTGCTCATCCCCTGGCTGGAAATCGAACCGGACGCCGAACTTCCCGGGCACGGGCCGATCCGGGAGTTGCTGGCCGCCCTGCCCGAGGCCGACCGCGAAGGCGTCCGCCGCGTTGGCGACTTACGCGCGTAGCGCGGAGAGCATCCAGGACACCGCGGGCATGGAGGTCGGGATGGGTGGCCATCCGTTCATGATCGCGAGCAGCTGCCAGTAGCGTTCGGCCCGGGCGTCGCCACCGGCTGCGATTTTGTCCGCGAGCTCCACGCGGAAGGCGGCATCGTCGGCGTCACGGTCCGGCGGGGCCGAAGCCCTGGCGACCTCGTCGGCGAGCGCCCGGCCCTCGGCCGAATCGGGCGAGAGACCGCCGTCCAGGTGTTCCTGCGCCCGGCCGAGCAAGCCGAACCACTGGTCCCGCGGAACAGCGGAGACGTTTTCGCCGGCTTTCACGGCCGCTGAATGCCGCTCGCTCATGCCGCGGATCAGCGCCCGGAAGTCCGGATCGGAGATCAGCTCCGCGAACTCGACCCACGCTTCCAGCTGCTCGGGAGTCGGATCGTCGGGCAAGCGGGGTTTCGCGGACCGCATTCGCCCATAGAACTCCGAGTCGACGCTGAGCCCCTCGGTCATCTCCGCCCAGAACTCGTCGAGCAACCGTGCCCGTTCGTCGTCCGACATCGAAGCCAGCTTGTTCATCAGTCTCACTTCCTCCAGTTCGGATTCCCGTTTCACGACCGCCCGCAACACCGCCCGGCGCAGCCGCAACCGGCGGATCTGCTCGTCGAGCGCCTCGACGTGCCGTGCCGCGAGTTGCGGCACGGTCACCTCTTTGGTCAAGACCTGCGCCACGTCGCCGAGGCCGAGGCCCAGCTCGCGCAGGGTCTTGATCAGCTCGAGCCGCGCCATGGCCCGGACGTCGTAGAGCCGGTACCCGGAATGCGTGCGGTCGGTGGGCGGGAGCAGACCCTCGTCGGAGTAGAACCGGATGGTCTTGACCGGTAGCCCGGTGCGCCGCGCCAGTTCCCCGATGGTGAACGTCCTGCCCACGAAAGCCATGCTCAACCCTCCAGCCACTGGAGAGTCAAGCGTGGCAGCTACGGTGGCGGTATGCATTTCACCCGGCCCCGCGAACTGGTGGTCGCCGGGCTGATCGGCCTGGTGCCCTCCTATCTCACGTTCAAGCTCGCGTACGGCTCGCTCCCGCGGCTGCCGACTTTCGCCGGGGTGACCCTCATCGTGCTCGCGGTGATCGAGATCGCACTGGCGATCCCCATCCGGTCCCGCATCCGGGACGGACGGCTCACCGGCGCGATCGGCGTGGCCCGTGCGGTGGCGCTGGCGAAGGCCTCGTCATTGCTGGGCGCGTTGATGCTCGGCGTATGGCTCGGCGTGCTCGCGGCGCTGGCCCCGAGGGTGGGCGAGCTCGCCGCGGCGGTCGGCGACGTGCGCAGCGGGGTGGTCGGAACCGGTAGCTCGGTGGTACTCCTCGCTGCCGCCTTGTGGCTGGAGTACTGCTGCCGCACACCGGACCAGGGTGACCAGGATCGCGATAATCAGACGACCGGTTAACGCCGGGAAGTGACCGCTCGAAGTACCGACTGGATATCTTTCGGATAACTAGCGGGTACGGTGTTGGTCATGACTGGCGTGGGTGACGACTCGCGCGGCCGCTCCGGGGGCAGGCCGTGGTTGATGGTCGGTTTGGCCCTCGCCGTGGTGGCCACGATCGCCCTCGTGCTGGCTCAGGACATCCGCTACCTGAGACTGGGGATCGTCGCCGCGCTCTGGGCCGCGCTGGTCGGCGCCTTTTTCGCGGTGCGATACCGCAGGCAGGCGGTGAGCACGGACGATGCGGTCGCGCAGGCCCAGGAGGTTTACGAGCTCGAGTTGGAACGGGAAATCGCGGCCCGCCGCGAGTTCGAGCTCGAGATCGAGGCCGAGGCCCGGCAGCGCGCGGAAACCGATTCCCGGGCCGAACTCGACGCGTTGCGGGCCGAGGTCGGCGCGCTCCGCGACAATCTTCAATCGTTGTTCAGCGGCGAAGTGCTCCTCGAACGCCTCCAGCTCACCGCACAGGCTACGCGGATGCGGGCGCTGCACGAGGAGCAGCGGCTCGTCGAGTCGCGGCCGGCCGGCAAGAGCGCGCCGAACCGTCCCGCGCTCACCGCCGGGAAGGAAGCGGACGGGGCGGACCGGCCCACCGACCTGATCGAGCGGGTCAGGGAGAAGCAGGCCCGGCCGGAGCCGCGGCGGTCCGAAGTGCCTGTCCGCCGGGTCGCCAACGGGGAACCGCTTGCCGCGCGGGAGAACCTGGGTGCCGGCCCGGCGGCCAGTCTCGCGAAGGCCGCGGCCGAGGCGCGGGCCGCGAAGGCCACCTTTCAGGCGCGGGCCACGCCCCCGCCGCCGCCGCCGAGGCGGAAGGCCGAACCACCCAAGCCCGAGGCGACCGAACTGACCCGTCCGGCTTTCGGCCGGTCACGTGCTGAGCGCAGCCGTCCCGCACTGAACCCGCTGAACCCGGTGAAGGAGCCAGCCAAGCCGAACCCCGTCGAGCAGCCGACACAGCTGGCAAAGCCGGTCGACGCGGACTGGGCGGCGTCGTGGGAGAAGCGGGGCGCCGGCCAGCCCGCGGCTTCTCCGGACAGGGACCCTTCGGACGACACCCAGGTCCCACCGCGGCCACCCGCCGAGCCGCCGCGCCGGGCGGTGGCCAGATCGACGGAAAAACGCGAGGCCGAGGTGCCCGAGCGCAACAAGACGGCGCCACTGACCAGGCGGATACCGGAGAAGCTGGCGGAGCCGCCTCGCCGGGAAGAGCCGTCGATGAGCAACCCCACCCTGCCGGAAGAGGCGCGGCGACTCGCGCAGGAGGGGCGATCGGGCGGCCGCCGTCGCCGCGCCGTGGAGGACACGCCGCCGGCCGCGCCCGCCGCCTCAGCGGCCGAAAGCGGCCGCAGGCGCCGGTCGGAGGGCGAACCACCGTCGTGGAGGCAGCCCGCTCCGGCCGAGACCGGCCGGCGGCGCGCTGGACTTTCGCGGCCGGAGATGGAACCGGTGTCCACCCCGGAGCCCGCGCCGAGGCGGGCGGGGCTGTCGCGGCCGGAGATGGAGCCCGCGCGGCGTGCCGGTTTGTCTCGCCCTGAGATGGAGCCCGCGCCGAGGCGGTCGGGATTGTCGCGGCCCGAGATCGAGCCGGTGTCCAACTCGTCGAGCGCGCCGAACGGGCGCCGCGCCGCACCGGAGGAAACCGGCGAGGGCGGCTCACATTCCGCGGGCCTTTCCGTCAGCGAACTACTGGCCGCGCACGGCACGAGCGCCACGCCACGGCGCCGTCGACGGGCGGAGGATTGACCGGTGCTGTGAGGGTGTCCGGGGGCGCGCCCACAGAGAGCCGAGGGGTCTGGGGCCCAGAAAGCCCGAGAGAGCACTGTGCGGCATATGACACAGCCAGTCAGGAAGAGTCACCGTAGAGTTCCGGGGCGTGACGGCACCGCGCAGGATCACCGTACTGCTGCCCGTACTCGGCCTCATCGTGGTCGCGATCTGCGGGCTGACCCTGCTCGCCCTGGCCACGGTCCGCGTCGGTCCTCTCGCGGTGGTCATCGGGATGGCCGCCGCGCTGGTGCCGGTCGCCGCGGTCGTGGCGGTGTTTCTCTGGATCGACCGGTGGGAGCCGGAACCGGCGAAGCTGCTGCGGCTCGCGTTCGTCTACGGAGCGTGTATCGCCGCGATCCTCGCCCTGCTGATCAACAACACCGCCGAGGCGGTCGGCGACATGCTGCTCGGTCGCGGCAACGGCGGCAAGATCAGTGCACTGGTCTCCGCCCCGCTGGTGGAGGAGGCCGCGAAGGGCTCGTTCGTACTCGCCGTGTTCCTCCGCCGGTCGGAGGAGTTCGACGGGATCATCGACGGAATCGTCTACGCGGGTTTCACCGCGGCGGGATTCGCCTTCACCGAAAACATCTACTACTTCGGCCGCGCCTTCGCCGAATACGGATTCGGGGGCAGCACGAGCAACGGGGTGGTGGCCGCGTTCGTGCTGCGGGGGGTGCTCTCGCCGTTCACGCACCCGTTGTTCGCCGCCCTGACCGGGGTCGGCTTCGGCCTGGCGGCGCGGGCGACCAGCCGGCTCGCGAAGGTGCTCGCCCCGATCGGCGGCTATCTCACCGCGGTTCTGTTGCACGCGCTGTGGAACGGCTCCGCCACTCTCGGCGGTGGGAAAACCTTCATCACCGTGTACTTCCTGATCATGGTGCCGATGTTCATCGCCGTAGCGCTGCTGGTGTTGCTGCATCGGCGACGGGAACAGCGCATCATCACCGCGGCGCTGCCCGCGATGGTCAAGGCCCGCTGGATCGCCCCCTCCGAGGTCGAGTTGTTGTCCAGCCTCGGCGGCCGTCGGCTGTGGCGCCGTCAGGCCCGCCGGCAGTCCGGCAGGCCCGCGGCCAAGGCGGTCGCCGCGTACCAGGGCAGCGTGACCGCGTTGGCCTTCCTCAAGCGCCGCAACGGAAGCGCTGACCGCGCCGAACGGGAAAGCGAGCTGCTGGTCGCGCTCCGTGCGTCCCGGGCGGAGGCGGTCAGGCTCGCGGGCGGAAACCGCGACCACGTCGGGTGAAGCTGGTCACCTCGGCCACGCGAGTCCTCCGGCCGCGAGCTACCCTCGCGCCGTCGTCCGGTACTCGCGAACCGAAGAGCGAGACTGGAACGAGCCGAGGAGTTTCACATGGGTGTGACCCGACCAGCGCGGCTCGCCATCGGAGTGGTCTCCGCGGGCCGGGTGGGCAGTGTGCTGGGCGCCGCTCTCTGGCGGGCCGGGCACACCGTCGTGGCGGCTTCCGGGATCTCCAAGGAGTCGCGCGAGCGTGCCGAGCGGCTGCTGCCCGGCGTCCCGTTGCAACCGCCCGACGAGGTGGTCGCGGCCGCCGATCTCGTGTTGCTCGCGGTTCCCGATGACGCGCTGGCCGGACTTGTCCGCGGGCTGGCCGCCACCGGGTCGTGGCGCACCGGCCAGATCGTGATCCACACGTCCGGCGCGCACGGCTTGGACGTGCTCGGACCGGCCGCCGAAGCGGGCGCGCTACCGCTGGCGCTGCATCCGGTGATGACCTTCACCGGGCGCGAGGAGGATCTGCAACGGATGGCGGCGTGCAGCGTGGGGGTCACCGCCGCGGCCGAGGACGAGGCCGCCTGGCATGTCGGCGAGGCCCTGACCATGGAGATGGGGGGCGAACCGGTCCGTATTCCGGAAACGGCGCGCCCGCTGTATCACGCGGCGCTCGCGCACGGTGCGAACCACCTCGTCACGCTCGTCAACGACTGCGTCGAGCTTCTTCGTGGCTCGGGCATCGCGCACGCGGAACGAATGCTCGGGCCGTTGCTCTCCGCCGCGCTGGACAACGCGCTCCGGCACGGAGACCGGGCGCTCACCGGACCCGTGGTGCGCGGCGACGCCGGCACGGTCCGCCGCCACCTGGCCGTATTGACGGAGCGGGCTCCGGACGTGGAACCGTGCTACTCGACAATGGCGGAACGCACCGTCGCGAGGGCCACCACCGCGGGTCTGCTCGACGCCGGCGCCGCCGCCGAGATAACCGAACTGCTTGAGGGAAACCAGTGACGACACCGAAATTCACCCGCGGGCAGCTGAACACCTTCCAGACACCCGACGACGTCAGCCGGGTCACCGTTGCGCTGCGCTCGGTCGGGAGGAAGGTCGCGCTGGTGCCCACCATGGGTGCGCTGCACGCCGGGCATCGCGAGCTGCTGCGCCGGGCCAAGCGGCTGCCGAACACCGTCGTCGCCGCCTCGATCTTCGTCAATCCCCTCCAGTTCGGCGAGGGCGAGGACTTCGAGGCCTATCCGCGGCCGCTCGACCGTGATCTCGAAACGCTCACCGAGGCCGGTGCCGAGATCGCGTTCGTGCCCAAGGCCGGCGATCTCTACGCCGGAGACCACGCGGTGACGGTGCATCCTGGACCGCTCGGCGACGAGTTGGAGGGCGCGGCGCGGCCGGGGCATTTCACCGGGGTGCTCACGGTGGTTTCGAAGCTGCTGAACATCGTGCGACCGGACTACGCCCTTTTTGGGGAAAAGGATTACCAGCAGCTGGTGCTGATCCGGCGGATGGTGCGGGACCTCGATATCCCGGCGAAAGTGATCGGGGTGCCGACGGTTCGCGAGCCGGACGGGCTCGCCTTGTCCTCACGCAATGTCTACCTGTCCGAGTCGCAGCGGGCCGACGCGGTGGTGCTGTCCGCCGCGCTGACCGCGGGGGCGCACGCGGGCCGGCGGGGTGGGCGGGCGGTCCTGGCCGCGGCGCGGGAAACCCTCGCCTCGCGGCCGGAAGTCGCGGTGGACTATCTCGAGCTGCGCGGAACCGATCTCGGTCCCGCGCCCGTCGATGGAGAGGCGCGCTTGTTGATCGCCGCCCGGGTGGGGAGTACCCGGCTGATCGACAACGCGCCGGTTCTGCTCGGCGCAGCAGGGGAAGAGAGGTAAACGAATGTTACGCACGATGCTGAAGTCGAAGGTCCATCGCGGGACCGTCACCCAGGCGAACCTGCACTACGTCGGGTCGGTCACGGTGGACGAGACGCTGATGGAGGCCGCGGACCTGCTCCCGGGCGAACTGGTGTCCATTGTGGACGTCACGAACGGGGCTCGGCTGGAGACCTACGTGATCCGCGGCGAGCGGGACAGCGGAGTGCTCGGCATCAACGGTGCGGCCGCGCACCTGGTGCATCCCGGTGACCTGGTCATCCTGATCTCCTACGCGCAGATGGAGTCCGCCGAGGCCGCCGCCTACCAGCCGCGGATCGTCTTCGTGGACAGCGACAACCGCATCGCGCACACCGGTGCCGACGCCGCCGCCGCGCCGGAGGGCTCCGGCCTGATCGGCGGCTCGGTCCTGGCCGGACCACAGGATGGCGAAATGGCCTTCCCGATGGCCGAAACGGTGGACGCCGCCCGCCTGGACGCGCTGCTCCACGCGGAAAGTTAGTCCTCCTTGCTCCTGGCGATCGACGTCGGCAACACCAACATCGTGCTCGGCCTGTATTCCGGCACCGAACTGGTCGGGGACTGGCGGATGCGAACCGACGCCCAGATGACCTCCGACGAACTGGCGCTCACCATGCGCGGGCTGCTGGGCGAGCGTGCCTCCGCCGTGACCGGGATCAGCGCGCTGTCCACCGTGCCCGCGGTGATGCGCGAGTTGCGGGTGATGCTGAGCCGGTACTACCCCCGGGTGCCCAAGGTGGTGGTCGAGCCCGGGCTGCGCACCGGGGTGCCGCTGCTGGTGGACAACCCGAGGGAGGTCGGCGGCGACCGGCTGGTGAACACGCTCGCCGCCCATCACCTGCACCGGACGGCCTGCGTCGTGGTGGACTTCGGAACCTCGACCAACGTGGACGCGATCTCCGCGCGAGGCGAGTTCCTGGGCGGCGCATTCGCACCCGGTATCGACATTTCGGTCGACGCGCTGGCCACGCGGGCGGCTGCGCTGCGCAAGGTGGAACTGGTCCGCCCCCGCTCGGTGATCGGCAAGAACACCGTGGAATGCCTGCAGTCGGGGATTCTCTACGGTTTTGCCGGGCAGGTGGACGGCCTGGTCCGGCGGATCGTTCGGGAGCTGACCGATGACGGGCCGGTCGCCGTGCTCGCGACCGGCGGGCTCGCCCCACTGGTGATCGGTGAATCCGAGACCATCACCGAACACGTCCCCGACCTGACCCTGCTGGGCCTGCGGCTGGCCTTCGAACGCCAGCAGCGCTGAAATTCAGCGGCGAGTGGCGCGCAGGGCCGTGGTGACCAGGGGGTAGACGAATTCACCCGAAGCGGTCTCCGGCGTCGACGAGAGGAAATCGTGGAGCCGTTCCAGGGTGGCGGCCCGCTCCTCGTCCGAGGCGACGAGCAGGTGCGAATGCGTGGCGACGGTGTCGACCAGGGTTTGCGCGGTGCGCGCGTGGCCGTGCTTGAACCGTTCCCGTTCGAACGGCCCGAATTCGTCGTGCTCGGGCAGTAAGGATTCCGACGACGACCAGCCCCGGCTCACGCTCGTGCGCGTCAACTCGGCGAAGGCGGCCACCCACGGCACCGAGTCGTCGTCGTGGTTCCACAGCGCCACCACGCTGCCGCCCGGCTTGAGCACGCGCGCGATCTCGGTCAGCGCCTCTTCCACGTCGAACCAGTGGAACGCCTGGCCGACCAGCACGGAGTCCACCTCGGCACCAGCCAGTGGGATTCGTTCGGCGACTCCGTCGAGCGCCGGTACCTCCGGATAGTGGCGGGTCAACTCGGCGCGCATGCCCGGGTCCGGCTCGACCGCGGTCACGCGCAGGCCGAGCGAGAGCAGTCCGCCGGTGAGCTTGCCCGTCCCCGCCCCGAGGTCGAGGACGTGCCGCGAGCCGGAGGGCAGGCCCCAGCGCAGGGCAGCGAGCGGGTAGTCGGGCCGGTGCTTGGCGTAGGCGGCGGCTTCGGAGCCGAAAGACCGCGATCGGCGTGACCACAGTTTGCGCTCGGACGTGGGTTCGATCACGCGTCAATCCTATTTTCGCCGACCTTTTCGCGTCGGCCGGCGCCGCGCCGCCGCCCGGCCGCCGACGCAAAGGTAATCCGGTTGGCCTAGCGAATCGGCGGCTTCGTACCCTAGGCGCATGACCGATTCCCCGGCTCCCGAGCGCCGCATGCCCGACGACGACCTGCCAGAACAGATGCGGGTCCGCCGGGCCAAGCGTGACCGGATTATCGCCGAGGGTGGGGAACCGTATCCGGTCGAGGTGCCGCGGACGCATAGCCTCGCCGAGGTCCGCGCCGCGCATTCCGACCTGGGAGTCGACGTCGCCACCGGTGAGATCGTCGGGGTGACCGGCCGCGTGATGTTCCTGCGTAACACCGGCAAACTCTGTTTCGCCACCCTGCGCGAAGGTGACGGTACCGAGTTGCAGGCGATGATCAGCCTGGCCGGTGCCGGCGCGGAGTCGCTCGCCGCCTGGAAAACCGACGTCGATCTGGGTGACCACGTTTTCGTGCATGGCGAGGTGATCACCTCCCGGCGGGGCGAGCTTTCCGTGCTGGCCGACCGTTGGCAGATCACCGCGAAAGCACTCCGGCCGCTGCCGGTCGCGCACCGGGAACTGGCCGAGGAAACCCGGGTCCGGCAACGTTACGTCGATCTCATCCTGCGCCCGAAGGCGCGGGACGTGGTGCGCACCCGGGCCACCGTGATGCGTTCACTACGGGACTCATTCCACCGTCGCGGATTCACCGAGGTGGAAACCCCGATGTTGCAGACGCTGCACGGCGGCGCCGCGGCCCGGCCGTTCGTCACCCACTCCAATGCCTTCGACATCGACCTCTATCTCCGTATCGCGCCGGAGCTCTACCTCAAGCGCTGCGTGGTCGGCGGGATCGAGAAGGTCTTCGAGATCAACCGCAACTTCCGTAACGAGGGCAGCGACTCGACGCATTCGCCGGAATTCGCCATGTTGGAGTTCTACGAGGCGTATGCCACATACGACACCAACGCGGTCATGACCAGGGAGCTGATCCAGGAGGCCGCCCAGGCGGTGTGCGGCGGCACCGAAGTCCTCCTCGCGGACGGGACGCCCTATGACCTATCGGGTGAATGGCCGGCCATCACGATGTACGGGTCGCTGTCGGACGCGCTCGGCGAGGAGGTCACCCCGGAGACCTCGGTGGAGAAGCTGCGCTCCTTCGCCCAGGCACGTGACCTGGAGGTGGATCCGAAACTCGGGCACGGCAAGCTCGTGGAAGAACTGTGGGAACACCTCGTCGGTGACCACCTGCACGAACCGACATTCGTGCGTGATTTCCCGGTCGAGACCTCGCCATTGACCCGGCAGCACCGCAGCCGGCCCGGCGTCGCCGAGAAGTGGGACCTCTACGTTCGGGGATTCGAGCTGGCCACCGGTTACTCCGAGCTGGTCGACCCGGTCGTCGAGCGGGATAGGCTCGCCGAGCAGGCGAGTTTGGCCGCGGCCGGAGATAGCGAAGCCATGCGGCTGGATGAAGATTTCCTCCGGGCCCTGGAGTACGGAATGCCCCCTTCCGGCGGGGTCGGAATGGGGATGGATCGCTTGCTCATGGCGCTCACCGGGCTGGGTATCCGCGAGACGATCCTCTTCCCGCTGGTGCGACCGCATTAACCAGGATTTGCACTGCGCCGTGATTCCGGGTATTAATGTCGTAGTCAATGGCTTCTGAGGGGGCACCAGCCCCTAAGCGAACATTCTGACTGGCGTTAAACAGGAGGAAACTGATGGCACAGAAGGTCCTGGTCTCCCTCGTCGACGACATCGACGGTTCGGAGGCGGACGAGACCGTCGAGTTCGGTTTGGACGGCATCAACTACCAGATCGATCTCTCCAGCGAAAATGCCGAGGAGCTGCGTGACGCGCTCGCGCAGTATGTCGAGCACGCGCGCCGTGCCGGCGGCCGTAAGCGCGCGGCGGGCCGCCCCTCGGCCAAGGCCGCCGTCGCGCGTCCGGCTTCGGTGGACCGCGAGCAGAACCAGGCGATCCGCGCCTGGGCTCGCAAGAACGGTTTCCAGGTTTCCGACCGCGGTCGTATCCCGTCCGAGGTCGTGGAGGCCTACCACAAGAAGAACTGAACGACCCGCTCGCCGCAGTGGAAGGGCCGCCGGATTGCTCCCGGCGGCCCTTCTGCTAACCCGGTGCCGCGCCATCATTCTTGAACAAAGTTCTTGTCGTGATACCTACCCGGCCGCATGTCAATGAGCGTGGCGAAATCACGGCGGAAGTGGGCACCGGGCTGATCCAGGCATGGCCCGGATCGCCCATTTGGGCGACCCAGGAGTGATTCCGGGATGCCGGGTAATCGTTTCCACAATCCCGCCCGGCGGCCGGCTCTCGCTGAGCGGGGCGGCACATTTGTGCACAGAACGCTGTTCGGCGGCGGAGTCGTCTTTGTTCAAGACATCCCCGGGACCATCGGGCTGAATGGGTTCCGTGATCGAACAGAGGATGCTCGCCGGTGCCGCGAGCGTATTCACCGACATCGTCCGTTCCGTCGAGCCCGCGCTGCTCGGGGCCAAGACCCCGTGCGAGGAGTACGACGTGCGCGCGCTGCTCAACCACCTCTTGTACTGGGGACCGTGGCTGGAGGCGGCGATCCGGAAACACCCGGCCCCGGCGGTCGAGGGTGGTGAGCGGGATGTGGACCTCGTCACCGGGAACTGGGCCGTGCGGTTCGAGAAGCAGGTGGACGGACTGCTCGACGCGTCGGCTCAGCCGGGTGCCTTCGAAGGAACGACCAGCATGGGGGGCGGGGAGTTGCCCGCGTCGATGGTCGCCGAGATGGTCCTCACGGAATGGGTCGTGCACGGGTGGGATCTCGCGAGGGCGCTCGGGCGTCCGTTCACGTGTGACGAGGCGGCCATCGACGGCACGGAGGCACTTCGTGCCTCCGTGCCGTCGATGGCCGCCCTGGGGCGCGAGATGGGGATTTTCGGCCCCGAGGTGTTCGTCCCCGAGACCGCCCCAGCGCTGGACCGTGTGCTCGGCCACCTCGGCCGTGACCCTATGTGGTGAACGTCACCTAGGGTGAATGCGGGGACATTCCTCGCATTCGGATTCGCCCGGAAGCAGGTAGGAGAAGCAACAGCTTTCGCGGCGGCGATGCCAGCGGCGCCCCTCGTCGAGGCGGAGGGTGGAGGCGGAGGTAAGCGGTTTGTACCGGGCGTCGAGGACCAGGGCCGCGTCAACGACGCCCGCACCCTCGTCGCCGCCCTGCCGCCCTGCCCACCACAACGAGTTGTCGAGCGCGTCCGTGGCCGCGGCCCACAGCATTCGCCTGCCCAGCCTGCTGATCGGGGCGTAGGCGCGGACGAACTGGGCGGCGTGGGCGAGGTAGCGGGCGCGGAACACGGCGGCCAGCGCCCGTTCGCCGGCGACCACGGTGGCTTCCGGGCGGCCCGAGCCGGGATCGCCGGGCAGGCAGTAGAAGTCCTTGCCCAGTACCGCTATCCCGTCCGGATGCGGCCGGCCGGCGCCCAGGGAGAAGGCGAGCTCGCCCGGGCGTAGCGACGGAACCCGGCGCTCGTGGTGTAGCAGCAGCGAGCCCGCGTAGGACGGCACGTACAGGTACCACGACATCACGTAGCCGGCGGTCGTCTGAAGCGGTGCTTCGCCGAAGCGTTCCCGCAGCCAGCCCCCGAGGAGCTTCCGCCAGCGCTCGAAACCGGCCGGATCCGCGAGCAGATCGGCGCACCGCTGCCAGGATCGCGGCAGTCCGTGGCGCAACTCACAGCGGTTCTGAAGGCCCGCCACCCGCAGGATGGAATGCTCCAGCCCGCCGGAGGTCCGAGCGTGGCGCGCGGTGCAAATCGCGGGCCTCCCTTGCTCCACCCGGGTGGTTAGGTCTGCCTTACCTTACCGGGTTTTCGTCATCGCGCCATGGGGGTAACCAGGTTGTGTTCGCGCTGAGCGGACAAGGGGCCGCGACGGAATCCACTGGGGCACCACTACGTTGGACAGGAAGTCAGCTACCAGCGAAGACGTGAGACCGGCGAGAGCCGGCAGAGTCGACTTCTGTGACCGAATCAGTCCCGGTGGTCCTCCGGTGCGACCGGTTGGCTACTACAGTGGACCTACGGTGCTGAATCCGCCCGCGACACGGCGGAGGCTTCACCGCCGGCGCAGCAGTCGAGGGAGTGGGAATGTTCGAGAGGTTCACCGACCGCGCGAGGCGGGTGGTCGTTCTGGCTCAGGAAGAAGCCAGGATGCTCAACCACAACTACATCGGCACCGAGCACATCCTTTTGGGTTTGATCCATGAGGGTGAGGGTGTCGCCGCCAAGGCGCTCGAGTCGTTGGGTATCGCGCTGGAGGGTGTGCGCCAGCAGGTCGAGGAGATCATCGGCCAGGGCCAGCAGGCTCCGAGCGGGCACATTCCCTTCACACCGCGGGCGAAGAAGGTGCTCGAGCTGTCGTTGCGCGAGGCGCTGCAGCTCGGTCACAACTACATCGGTACCGAGCACATCCTGCTCGGGTTGATCCGTGAGGGTGAGGGCGTGGCCGCGCAGGTGCTGGTCAAGCTCGGCGCGGATCTGAACCGCGTGCGGCAGCAGGTGCTGCAGTTGCTGTCCGGTTACCAGGGCAAGGAGCCGGCCGAGGCGGGCGCGGGCCGTGGCGAGGGCACGCCGTCTTCGTCGCTGGTGCTGGATCAGTTCGGGCGCAACCTGACCGTCTCCGCCCGCGAGGGCAAGCTGGACCCGGTGATCGGGCGCAGCAAGGAGATCGAGCGGGTCATGCAGGTGCTGTCGCGGCGCACCAAGAACAACCCCGTGCTGATCGGTGAGCCCGGTGTCGGCAAGACCGCGGTGGTCGAGGGCCTGGCGCAGAACATCGTCAAGGGCGAGGTCCCGGAGACGCTGAAGGACAAGCAGCTCTACACGCTGGACCTGGGTTCCCTGGTGGCGGGTTCGCGCTACCGCGGTGACTTCGAAGAGCGCCTGAAGAAGGTGCTCAAGGAGATCAAGACCCGCGGCGACATCATCCTGTTCATCGACGAGTTGCACACGCTCGTCGGCGCGGGCGCGGCGGAGGGTGCGATCGACGCGGCGTCGATCCTCAAACCGATGCTGGCCCGGGGCGAGCTGCAGACCATCGGCGCGACCACGCTCGAGGAGTACCGCAAGTACATCGAGAAGGACGCCGCGCTGGAGCGCCGGTTCCAGCCGATCCAGGTCGGTGAGCCGTCGCTGGAGCACACCATCGAGATCCTCAAGGGTCTGCGTGACCGGTACGAGGCGCACCACCGGGTGTCGATCACCGACTCCGCGCTGGTCGCCGCGGCCACCCTGGCCGACCGGTACATCAACGACCGGTTCCTGCCGGACAAGGCCATCGACCTGATCGACGAGGCCGGGGCCCGGATGCGCATCCGCCGGATGACCGCGCCGCCGGACCTGCGGGAGTTCGACGAGCGGATCGCCGCGGTGCGCCGTGACAAGGAGTCGGCGATCGACGCGCAGGACTTCGAGCGTGCCGCGCGGTTGCGGGACGAGGAGAAGACCCTCCTTGGCCAGAAGTCCGAGCGGGAGAAGCAGTGGAAGGACGGTGACCTGGACGTCGTCGCGGAGGTCGACGACGAGCAGATCGCCGAGGTCCTGGCCAACTGGACCGGTATCCCGGTGTTCAAGCTCACCGAGGAGGAGACCACGCGTCTGCTCCGCATGGAGGATGAGCTGCACAAGCGGATCATCGGGCAGGAGGATGCGGTCAGGGCCGTGTCGCAGGCCATCCGTCGCACCCGTGCCGGCCTGAAGGACCCCAAGCGCCCGTCCGGTTCGTTCATCTTCGCCGGCCCGTCCGGTGTCGGTAAGACCGAGCTGTCCAAGGCGCTGGCGAACTTCCTGTTCGGCGAGGACGACGCGCTCATCCAGATCGACATGGGCGAGTTCCACGACCGTTACACCGCCTCGCGGCTGTTCGGTGCCCCTCCCGGGTACGTCGGCTACGAGGAGGGCGGCCAGCTCACCGAGAAGGTGCGGCGCAAGCCGTTCTCCGTGGTGCTTTTCGACGAGATCGAGAAGGCGCACCAGGAGATTTACAACACCTTGCTGCAGGTGCTGGAGGACGGCCGTCTCACCGATGGCCAGGGCCGCACGGTCGACTTCAAGAACACGGTGCTGATCTTCACCTCGAACCTGGGCACGCAGGACATCTCCAAGTCCGTGAGCCTCGGCTTCTCTTCCGGTAGCGACGAGGGATCGCGCTACGACAAGATGAAGCAGAAGGTCAACGAGGAGATGAAGAAGCACTTCCGGCCCGAGTTCCTCAACCGGATCGACGACATCATCGTCTTCCACCAGCTCACCCAGGAGCAGATCATCCAGATGGTGGACCTGATGGTGTCCCGGGTGGAGGGCCAGCTCAGGGCCAAGGACATGGCCATCGAGCTGACCGACAAGGCGAAGGCGCTGCTGGCCAAGCGCGGCTTCGACCCCGTGCTCGGCGCCCGTCCGCTGCGCCGGACCATCCAGCGGGAAATCGAGGACCAGCTCTCCGAGAAGATCCTGTTCGGCGAGGTCCAGCCGGGCCAGATCATCATCGTCGACGTCGAGGGCTGGAGCGGGAACCCCGAGGACAAGGACGACAAGGCGCACTTCACCTTCCGTGGTGAGCCGAAGCCGCTCGAGGTCCCGGACGCCCCGCCGGTCAGTATCGGCGCGAGCAACGACCCGCGCCGCGAGGTCGAAGGCGACTGAGCCCAAGCGCCGCAGCGTTGCCCCCAGGGACACCGTTCCCTGGGGGCTTCGTTATGCCGCACCACGCGAGTCGGCCTTTCGCACCACGCGAGTCGGGCTTTGGTGACATGCGAGTCGGGCTTTGGTGACATGCGAGTCGGCCTTTGGTGACATGCGAGTCGGGCTTTGGTGTCGCGTGAGTCGGGCTTTGGTGACATGCGAGTCGGGCTTTCGTGTCGCGTGAGTCCGGTAGTCGCTCCCTGCGCCTGACGCTCCGCCGACCTGACCGGGTGCCGCATCGTTGCCGAGGCGGCGTATTCGGGGTGCCGGATGTGAGAGTCTGGGCGGGCTGAGGGGAGTCCGATGAACGTCCTGGCGATTGACTTCGGTACGTCGAGCACTGTCGCGGTGCTGTCCGCGTTCGGGCGGGGACCGCGGGCGATCGAGATCGACGGGTCGGTGACCATGTCTTCGGCGGTGTTCGCCTACGAGGACGGGACGCTCGTCGTCGGTCAGGACGCCGAGCGCCGCGCACGGCTCGACCCGGCGAGGTTCGAACCCAAACCCAAAAGACGCATCGACGAGGGCGCCCTGCTGCTCGGTACCGACGTCGTGCAGGTGACCGGCGCGCTCGCCGCCGTGCTCCGGCGGGTCGGCGAGGAGGCCGAGCGGCAGCTTTCCGGCCAGCGGTTCGACCAGGTCCGCATCTCGCATCCCGCGCGCTGGGGCTCGACCCGGCAGGCCACGCTCCGGCAGGCCGCGATCAAGGCGGGCTTCGGCCCGTCCCCGATCCTGGTGCCCGAACCGGTCGCCGCGGCCGCGCACTACGCCTCGCAGAGTTCGAGGCAGCTCGCGCCGGGCAACGCGCTCGCGGTCTACGACCTCGGGGCGGGCACCTTCGACTGCGCGGTCGTCGGGGTGACGGCGCGGGGGTTCACCGTGCTGGCCGACAACGGTCTGCCCGATCTGGGCAGCCTCGACATCGACCAGGCGCTGCTGGTGCACATCGGCCGCCAGATCTCCCATCAGGACCCGGCCCAGTGGCAGCGGCTGCTGCGCCCGGAGAGCCTGGCCGACCGGCGGTTGTGGCGTGCGCTGATGCAGGACGTGCGCGACGCCAAGGAAACGCTTTCGCGGCATTCGCACACGGCCGGACTCGCGCTGGATGCCGGCCGCGTGGTGAGTACCGAGGTCCCTGGTGGGCGGTCTGTCAGGCTCTCAGCAGGAACTCCCCCAGCCGGCGGATCGTAGGAAGACCATGGAGACGGACAGCCCGACAACATCGCCTGCTCAGGAAGAGCAAAGGAACCGTCGGCACACTGTGCGCATGATCGTGTTCGCGGTGTTGGCCGCGCTGTTCGTCATGTTGGCCGCGCTGCGCCTGCTGGGCATCGACGGCAACCGGTACACCGCCGCGCTGATCGCCCTCACGCCCTACTGGACCGCCGGTGGGCTGGTGCTCGGGGTCCTGGCGCTGGCCATGCGGCACTGGTGGATCGGCGTCGGGGTGGTGGCCGTTTCGGTGGCGCTGACGGCCGCCCTGTTGCCGCGGCTGGTACCGGCGACCGAACCGGCCGCCTCCGGCAAGCAGTTGCGGATCATGTCATCGAATCTGTATCTGGGCCAGGCCGATGCCAAGAGCGTGGTTCAGCTGGTCCGCGACCACGGCGTCGACGTGCTCAACATGCTCGAGCTCACGCCTTCGGAGGTGGCGGAGTTCGAGCGGGCGGGGCTGTTCGACCTGCTGCCCTACCGGGTGCTGGAACCGGACAGCGGGGGAGCCGGTTCCGGCATCGCGTCGCGTTACCCGCTGACGAAGCTTTCGCTGACCGTCCCCTCACTGCTCGCGCAACCGAGCGCGCGGGTCGATCTCGGCGGTATCTCGGTCGAGGTGGTCGCCATACACCCGATCCCGCCCGTGACCTCGGCGTCGGTCTGGGCGAAGGAGATGGCGGAACTGCCCGGACCCGGCGATTCGGTGCGGATTCTCGCGGGCGATTTCAACGCGACCCTCGACCACGCGGCGTTCCGGCGCTTGCTGGCCAGGGGCTACGCCGATGCGGGCGAACGCCGCGGCTCGGGTTTCGTCCCCACCTGGCCCAGCGATTCGTTCCCGCCGCCGGTGACGATCGACCACGTGGTCGTCGACCCGAGAGTCGCGGTGAACGACTACCAGGTCCTGGACGTGCCCGGCTCCGATCACCGCGCCGTTTACGCGCGGCTTACCCTGCCTTGAGCTTGGCGTCGAGGGCGGTGAGCGTGTCCACGGCACGATAGGGAAGCGAAATGCCCCGGTTGTGCCTGACCTCCGGATCGCGCGGATTGATCCTGATCAGCGCGCCGGTCGCCGCGCTGGCCAGTTCGGCGTAACGCCGGACGGTCGGCACCGCCTTGCCCGCCCCCAGTTCGAGGACGACCGGGCGCGGATATCTTCGCCGCCACTCGGCCAGCTCACGCAGTTGCTGGTCGCTGCGCTGAGAGATCCACTCGAAATCGCTGAACATCAGGATGTTCGGCCGGGCGAGCCGGCCGCAGTGCGCGCACTCCGGCAGCGGCGGTTTCGCACGGAGGTTCTCGTCGACGGTCAACTGCAGGTCGACGGCGGACCAGATGTCCGGGCGGCACGGGCGGGCGCACTGCAGGTGGTGGATGGAGCCGTGCACCTCGGCGACGAGCCGGAAGCCGGCCTTCTGGAAATGACCGTCCACATTGGAGGTGAGGACCGCGGTCGGCTTGCGCCTGCCCCACTCCAGGAGCACTCCGAACCCTTCGTGGGGCTCGGTTTCCCGGTAGAGGTCCAGCCGGTAACCGTAGAATCCCCAGGCCAGCTCCGGGTCGTCGGCGAAATGCTGCGGGTCGGCGAGCTTCGCGAAACTCAGGCCGAGCCGCGCATAGGGTGGGTAGGCACGCCAGAATCCCTCGTTGCCGCGGTAGTCGGGCAGCCCGGAATCCACGCCCATGCCGGCGCCCGCGCACACCAGTATCGCGTCCGCACCGGCGATCAGTTCGGCCGCTTCGTCCAGCGGATGGCTACTCGTCACTGCCCAGTGACACGACCTCGAACTCCAACAGGTTCGCGCCGCTGGCGACCGGCTTCGGCCGCTCGCCCGAGTGGGCCTCGATCGCGGGACCCTCGGCCCACGCCTTGAATGCCTCCTCGGACTCCCACTTCGTGTAGACGAAGTAGCGAGTCTCGCCCGCGACGGGGCGGAGCAGTTCGAAGCCGAGGAAACCGGGCTGCTTGTCCACCGCGTGCAGGCGGTTCGCGAACCGCCGCTCCAGTTCGGGGCCCGCGCCTTCCGGCACCTCGATAGCGTTGATCTTCACGACTGCCATGCGTCCAGCCTACTCATCGCCGTAACCGATCCAACTCCGCGAGCACAACGCCTTGTGGGGGCGCACTGAACCGCTGGGGTGGGGCCCGTCCCCACAAAGCCCCCGGACCCCCTTGCCGCGGTCTGCTGTAATGGGCGGGTGAAGGTCGACTTCGGCGGGCGGGGGCAGCCGATCGTGTTGCTGCACGGCCTGATGGGCCGGGCCCGCACGTGGTGGCAGGTGGCGCAGTGGCTCACCCGGTACGGGCGAGTCGTCGGGCTCGACGCGCGTGGGCACGGGCGGGGACCGCGTGGTGGGCCGTGGACGACCGAGCAGTTCGTCGCCGACGCGGCCGGGCTGGTGCGGTCCCTGGACGAACCCGCCGTGGTGATCGGGCATTCGATGGGCGGGCTCCACGCCTGGGCGCTGGCCGCGACTCACCCCGAACTGGTGCGCGCGGTGGTGGTCGAGGACATGGCGCCGGACCAGCGTGGCGGGACCGTGGACGCATGGCGGGGCTATTTCGACTCGTGGCCCGTGCCGTTCCAGTCGCTGGCCCACGTCCGGGAGTTCTTCGGCAGCACCGGAAACTACTTCGCCGAGTGCATGGCCGAGCGCGCCGACGGCTACCACCTCATGGCGGATCTCGACGACCTGTACGAGGTCGCCGCGGAGTGGGGGCGGCGCGAATACTGGTCGCTGGTCGACGGCATCAAGTGCCCGCTGCTGGTGATCGAGGCCGGGCACAGCCTGATGCCGCCGGGCCAGCAGGCGGAGATGGCGGCACGCGTTCCCGACGGCCGTCACCTCGTCGTTGCCGGCGCCGGTCACGTCGTCCACGACGAGGCCCCGGACGAATACCGAGGCGCCGTCGAAGCCTTCCTCTCCGAAATCCTCAGTCGTTAGCGGAAACCTCGCCAGGCAGGGCGAACCGGTCGTCGGCCGTCTGCTCGACCAGTCCGTCGACCAGAAGCGAGTCGAGGCAACGGTCCCGTTGGCCCGCGTCCGGCCACACCATGTCGAGGCGGCCCTTCTGGACGGGTTCCTCGGTTCCGCGCAACACGTCCAGCAGTAACCCGCGAACCTGCCGGTCGGTTCCGGCGAATTTCTGCACGGCCTTGGCCGGTCCGGTATACGCCGGCCGGCCCGCCCGTTGCCAGGCGCACCGGTCGTAGATCGGGCAGTCGGCGCACCGCGGTGCGCGCGCCGTGCAAACCAGCGCCCCGAGTTCCATCAGTGCGGCGGAAAACCGGGCCGCACGGGCTTCGGCGACGGGCAGCAGCGCGTCGACATCGGCCATGTCCCGGGTGTTCGAAGCCGGACCCGCGTCGCCCGCGCCGTGCACCGCGCGGGCCACGACTCGCCGGACGTTGGTGTCGACCACCGGCGCCCGCTTGCCGTAGGCGAAGGCGGCGACCGCGCGGGCGGTGTACGCGCCGATTCCCGGCAGCGCCAGCAGAGTGTCCACGTCGGATGGAACGGCGTCGCCGTGCTCGGTGGCGATCGCCGTCGCCGCCTCGTGCAGGCGCAGCGCCCGCCGCGGGTAGCCGAGCTTGCCCCAAGCTCGAAGCACCTCGCCCTGGCCGGCGGACGCCAGCGCCGACGGGACCGGCCAGCGCGCCATCCAGTCCTGCCAGACCGGCTGGACGCGGGCGACCGGCGTCTGCTGCAACATGATCTCGCTGACCAGCACGCCCCACGGGGTGCAGTCGGCGTGCCGCCACGGCAGGTCACGCCCGCGCACGTCGAACCAGTCGATCAGAGTCTCGGCATCGATAGGCACCGGCTCAGGCTACGGCCTAGATGATTTCCGTCAGCTCCCCGGTTTGGACGTCGTAGACGAAACCGCGGACGTTGTCGGTGTACTGCAGGAAGTCACTGCGCTTCACCCGCTGCACCGACCGCCGCACACTGTCGCCGACCTCGCGGAACGCCTCGACCGCCCAGGTCGGGCGAAGCCCGGTGGCGGCCTCCAGTTCGTCTTTGAAGTCGTCTTCGGTGACCAGAGACAGGCCACAGTTGGTGTGCTGGACGATCATCACCTCGCGGGTGCCGAGTTTGCGCTGGCTCAGCGCGAGTGAGCGGATTACGTCGTCGGTGACCACACCGCCGGCGTTGCGCAGGATGTGCGCCTCGCCCTGGATGAGGCCGAAGATCTCGAACACCCGGATCCGGGCGTCCATACAGGTCACGATGGTCAGCTGCAAGGACGGCCGGGGCGAGGACCGGTCTCCGGGCAGGCCGGTTTCGGCGTCCCGATAGCGCTTGAGCAGAACGTCGGTGGCGGTCATGTACCTATTGGAACCGGCCGCCATCACAATGACAATGACGCATCTCACCCGGCTACGGGCTGCGTCTCCCACCCGCGCATGCGAAGCCGTTGGCGGGCGCGCGCAGCTGTCGTTCGCCGTTACGGCCCGAACCAGTGCTCCTCCATGGTGCGCGGTGGCCCGGAGGTGTTGCGGATCCGCAGTTCCGTGTCGAGCGTGATCACCCGCGCCGCCACGTGGTCGGCCGACGCCAGCAGCAGCCTGCCCGCCGCCTTGCCCTTTTCCAGCACGGGCTGGTGAACCGTGGTGAGCCCGGCCCGATCGGCCTCCGTGATCCCGTCGAATCCGGTCACCGTCAGGTCGGCGGGCACTCGCAGGCCGCGCCGGCTGGCTTCGGCCAGCGCGCCGAGCGCGAGAATGTCCGAGGTGCAGATCAACGCGGTGACCTGCGGGTAGGCGTCGAGGAGTTGCCGGGCCGCGGACGCGCCTTCGTCGACGGTGTGGTCGAAGCGCTCGACCACCGGCACGGCCGCCCAGTCCACCCCGGCGTTGCCGAAGGCCTTGGCCAGCGCGTCAAGCCGGGTCCGCTGGACGTGGAAATGGGCTTCCCGCTGACGGTCCAGCGAGACGAAACCGTCGTTGCGGTCGCGCGCGAGCCGCATGCACAGCACGCCGATCTTCCGGTGGCCGAGCCTGGCCACGTGCTCGGCGAGCTGGGTGATCGCGGCGGCGTCGTCGGGGCCGACCCGGTCCACGCCCTCGACACGCGGCTGGTCGATGATCACCGTCGGCACCGGCCTGGCCAGCACGGCGGCCAGGTGTGGGTCGTCGTCGGGGACCGAGTAGACGACGAATCCGTCGACCCCGGCCCGGTGCACGGCGGCCACGTCGTCGCGGCCGGGGCTGGCCGGCACCAGGTGCAGCCCGACGGCGGCGTCTTCGCAGGCCAGCGCGAGACCTTCGAGCACGCCGATGGCGGCGGGGTCGCGGAACGCGTAGGAGAGGTTCTCGGTGAGCAGCAGGCCGACGGCTCCCGCCTTGCGCGTGCGCAGCGACCGGGCGACCGGGTCCGGTCCCGGGTAGCCGAGCCGGCGTGCGGTTTCCAGCACGCGGCGACGGAGCTCGGGGGACAGCTGATCCGGACGGTTGTACGCGTTGGACACGGTGGTCCTTGAGACGCCGAGTTCCGCAGCGAGCGACGCCAACGTCGCCTGTCGCCTCATGCGCATAGGACGACCCATAAGGGAACGGTAACGGTTCAGATCGGATTCCAGAAGTCGATCGACCGGCCCCGCTTCGCCATGCCGCGTTCAAGCCGCCTTGACCGCTCGGGAGACGGGGCTCGCCGAACTGTCACCCGATGGCGTAAAGTGAAGTCGAAAACCATTTCCATTAAGGTCCGAGCGGCCTTGACCAGCAGCTTTCAGGAGCCACCCAGATGAGTTACCGCAGGTCTCGCTTCCTCGCCGTGACGGCTATCGTGACTGGGCTGACGCTGGGCGTCACGGGGTGTGGCAGTGGTAACACTTCCGGTGCAACCGCTTCGGGCAAGATCAACGCGGTCGCCTCCACCGACGTGTGGGGAAGCGTGCTCTCGGCGGTCGGCGGGGGCCAGGTCGCGGTCACGTCGATCATCCACGACCCGGCCGCGGACCCGCACTCCTACGAAACCACGCCGTCCGACGCGGTCGCCGTGCAGCAGGCGCAGGTCACCCTCGGCAACGGCGGTGGCTACGACGACTTCTTCACCAAGCTCACCGACCAGGCGCCGAACGCCCACAAGCTCGTCGCCTACGACATCGCGAACACCGGCGATGACAACGAGCACGTCTGGTACGACTTCGCCGCCGTGGACAAGGTCGCCGACCAGATCGCCGCGCAACTGGGCCAGATCAAGCCGGACGCCGCGCAAACCTTCACCGCCAACGCGACCGCCTTCAAGAAGGAGGTCTTCGAGCTGGGGACGACCGCCGCGCGGATCGGCTCCGCGCACCCGGACACCAAGATCCTCGTCACCGAGCCGGTGCCGCACTACCTGCTGCGGACCGCGAAGCTCACCGACGTCACGCCGAAGGAGTTTTCCGAGGCGGTGGAGAACGAAACCGACGTGCCGCCGGCCGCACTGGCCGAGGTGAACCAGCTGATCTCCGCCAAACAGGTCAAGGTCGTGATCGACAACGAGCAGACCGTCACCCCGACCACCACGCAGGTCGTCAACAGCGCGAAGGCGGCGGGTGTGCCGGTCGTCGGCGTGACCGAAACCCTGCCCGCCGGGGCGAGCAACTACATTTCTTGGATGGGCAGCGAAATCGACGCCCTGGAGAAGGCAGTCAACTCGTGAAGCCAGCTGTGGAGATCTCAAGCGCGAGCCTGGCCTTCGGTGCCCGCACGCTGTGGTCCGGCCTCGATCTGGAGGTCGAGCCGGGCGAGTTCGTCGCGGTACTGGGGCCGAACGGGTCCGGTAAGACCAGCCTGCTGAAGGTGCTACTGGGCCTGCAGGAGCTCTCCGCCGGATCGGCGAGGGTCACCAGCGGCCGCCCGCCCGGATACGTGCCGCAACAGCGCGCCATGCAGGAGGCGCTGACCCTGCGCGGGACGGACCTGGTCGGGCTCGGCCTCGACGGGCACCGGTGGGGCACGGGACTGCGCGGTCTGCGGGAGCGGCGGCGCCGGGTCGCCGAGGCGATCGAGTCGGTCGGCGCCGAGGCGTACGCGAAGTCCCCGGTGGGCAAGCTCTCCGGCGGCGAGCAGCAGCGGTTGCGCGTGGCACAGGCGCTGGTCGGCGAGCCCGATGTGCTGCTTTGCGATGAACCGCTGCTCTCCCTGGACCTGGCGCACCAGCGCGTGGTCAGCGAGCTGATCGACCGGCGCCGGCGGGAGGCCGGCACGGCGGTGCTGTTCGTGACCCACGAGATCAACCCGATTTTGCCGTTCGTGGACCGCGTGCTCTACCTGGTTGACGGGCGGTTGCGGATCGGCGGGCCGGACGAGGTGATGACCTCGGCGACCCTGTCCGAGCTTTACCGGACGAGGATCGAGGTGCTCAGGGTCAGCGGGCAGATCCACATCGCCGGCGCGCAGAGCGCGCTGTGCGAGGACGAACCACACCACGTCGCGTCATAGGTGAGCATGGACAAGATCTTCGACTTCAAGCAGACCTGGCAACTGCTCGGTTTCTCGTTCGTCCAGACGGCGTTGCTCGCCGCGGCCGTGCTCGGCCTGGTCGCCGGCGTACTGGGACCACTGATCGTGACGCGCCGGATGTCGTTCGCCGTGCACGGCACCTCGGAACTCGCGTTCACCGGCGCGGCCGGTGCGCTGCTGCTCGGCGTAGGCGTCGAGTACGGCGCGCTCGCGGGCGCCGTGGTCGCGGCATTGCTGCTCGGCCTGCTCGGCGGCCGCGAATCCGACCGGGACTCGGTGATCGGCGCGATCCTGTCGTTCGGCCTCGGCCTCGGCGTGCTCCTGCTGTGGTTCTACCCGGGCCGCACGGTCAACAAGTTCGGCATCCTGGTCGGGCAGATCGTGTCCATCCAGCCCACCAACCTCATCGTGCTGGTCGCGGCCGGGCTGCTCGTGCTGGTCGTGCTGTCGGTGATCTACCGGCCGCTGCTGTTCGCCAGCGTCGACCCGCACGTCGCCGCCGCCCGCGGGGTGCCCTCCCGCGCGCTGTCCGTGGTGTTCGCGGTGCTCGTCGGGGTCGCCACCGCGCTCGGGGTGCAGATCGTCGGGGCGCTGCTGGTGGTGGCGCTGATGGTGACGCCGGCCGCGGCGGCGACCAGGCTGACCGCGAGCCCGTGGCGGGCCACTGTTCTTTCCGTGGTCTTCGCGGAGGTGGCCGCGCTCGGCGGGATCGTGTTGTCACTGGCGCCGGGTGCGCCGGTAAGCGCTTTCGTCACCGCGATTTCGTTCCTTGTCTACCTGGTCTGCCGTGTCGTGGCCGATCGGCGTGACCGGGTCGGGCGGGTGGCCGCGCCGGAAGTCCGGACGGTTTCAGTGCAGCATGAGTAGGACCTGCAACTCGCCGACCACGAAACCGATCACGCCGCCCACCGCGATCAGCTTCCACTCCTCCTGCCGGAACGCGGGCCGCAACAGGCCCTCGTACTCCTGCGGTGTGAGCGCGAGCATTCGCTGTTCCACCATCTTGGCCACGTCCATCGCTTCGGTGAGATAGCCCTCGGCGTGCCGGAGCGTGTCGGGGAGCCGTTCCAGGGCCCCGGTCGCGGCGGCCTCCTTGATCTCGCGCAGCCTCGCCGCTCCGATGGTCACGGCGGCCATTCGGCCACCCTGTTCGTCGATTGCCTTCGCCACGGCCCTGCGGATCATCGCGACCAGCCGGTCCGACCGCGGCCCGCGCAGGACGGCGTCGAGCAGGTTGGGCACGGTCAGTATCTCGTGCGCGATCAGCTCGCCGTACTGCCGTGCCACCTCGGCGCGCCTGCGCTGGAACTTGCCGTGCAGGGTGAACCCGGCCAGCCGGACGGGCTCACGCGGCACGAAGATCAGCTTGATCGCGAGCCAGTCGGTGAACAGCCCGATGCAGCCGCCGAACGCCGGCAGCACCCACGGATTCCTGGTCAGCGCCCACACCACGGCCTGTGCGAGGCCCAGCACGAATCCGAAGTAGACACCGCACCGGGCGATGAAGGCCATTTCCGGCCGGGAGGTCTCCCGGATCAGCCGCACCAGCAGCGCCGGATCCTGGGTGAGATTTCGTACGGTCATGTGCTTGAGGTCGAGCACCACGCCGAGATTGGCGGTCAGGTCCGCCACCAACTCGCGGACCAGCCGCGGCGATCCGGCCTGCAACTGCTTGACGACCAGCTCCTGGGCCATCGCGGGCAGCGCCTCCCACAGCACCGGATGGTACTCGGCGAGCACATCGCGGGTGATCTCGTCGACCGCGCGCAGCAGCGGCTGCTCGATTTCGCGGGTGATCCGGTCCGGGTCGATGCGCGCGAAGATCTCGTCGAGGTCGAGCAGATTGGCGGTGAGCAGGTCGGTGGCGATCGCCGCCATCCGCCCGCCGTGCCGGGGAACCACGCCCTGCCAGCCGAAGAACGGCCTGATGCCGACGAACCGAAGGGGCCGGAACATCATCTCGATCGCGACGCGCTTGGTGACGTACCCGATGAGCGCGGCGACGATCGGGATAGCGAGGTAGAGGAGCCAGCCCACCCCGGAAGGGTATTGCGGTGTGCCCGGGCTCGATCAACCAGTGCGGCAGGAGCAGCACCCGCAACTCGCCGACGCGCCGACCGCGATGAGCTTTCACTCGTCCTGGCGGAACGCCGGGCGGAACAGCCCCTCGAGTTCCACAGGGGACAGTCGCCGCGTCCGTCCGACGATGGTCTCCCGCACGTCGAGCTCGGCGCCTGGCGTAGCCCTCGACGTGGCGGATCGCGTCCGGCAGGCGGTCCACCGCCTTCGCCGCCGCGGTCTGTTTCATTTCCTGTAACCGGCGGGAGCCGACCGCGACCGTGACGAGCGGTTTGACGATGCTGGCCTGCGCGTCGATCGTGCCTCGCGGTTGATCAGCTGGAACAACCGGTCGGACCGCCGTCCGCGTAGCACGGCTTCGATCAGGTTCGGAATGGTGATGATCTCGCCGGCGATCAGCTCGCCGTAGTCCTCGGCGACCCGGTGCCTTCGCTTCTGGAAGACGCCCTGCCAGGTGACGCCGAGAAACCGGCGTGGCCGCTGGGACAGGAAGATCATCACTCAGCGCGAGCCAGCCGATGCCGAGGCCGAACAGGGGGAGCACGATCGGCGACCGGGTCACCGACCACACCCGCTAGTTGCCCGAGCCCGAAGACGAGGCGGAGCGGGTGATAAAGGTCATTTCCGGCCGGGAGATGTCCGGGATCAGCCGGTTCAGCAGCGCCTTGTCACGGACGAGATTGGTGGTGACCAGGTGGTCGAGGTCCAGCACGCGGTCGATGTCGGCGGAGACCTCGCGCATGATCTTCGTGACCGCTCGTGGCGCCTCGGCGCGGGCGCGGTCGACCAGCAGCCGCCTGGCCCGGTCGGGCAGCGCCTCCCACAGCCGCGGCTGGTTTGCTCCATGACCTCCCGCGTCACGTCCTCGACGATCTCGAGCAGGGCTCTTCGATCTCCTTCGCGAGCACTTCCGGATCGAGCCGCGCGAAGATCTCCTTGGGTCGACCAGGTTGGTTGTCAGCGTCTCGGTGGCGATCGTGGTCATCCGTTCGGCGTTCGCGGGAGTACGCCCTGCCAGCCGAGAAACGGCCGGATGCCGACGAACTCGATCGGGCGAAACATCATCTCGATCGCCACCCGCTTGGCGACGACGGGCATGGTGACGTACACCGGCCAGTTCGCGCCGAGCCCCGCGACGAGGGGGCGGCGGCTGTGTCCGCTACTGGCCGTTCTGGGTGGCGGGTGGTCAGCGGTCGTAGCGGTAGCGGCTGTGTCCGCTACCCCCCGCCCCTGCGGGTTCACCGGGCGAACGTTGGCCGAGACGCGCTCGGCCGGCTGCGCGTCATCTTGCTACGCTGACCGGACTGAAACGATCTATCGGGTAGTCCGTGCGGTATGGTGGCAGGCTCCCTGAGCGCAAGCCCGCGGACCCCGTGGTTTCACGCTGCGTAAAACAGCCGAATGGCGGTATGGAAAGCGACCTGGGGACGCACTAAGGTCGCCGCATGCCCCCAGCCCAGCGCCCCATCCAGTCGATGGAACCGCCCACCGGCGCCCCCCAGTTTCCCCTGGTCTTCCGTGGTTACGACCGGCCGCCGGTAGACGAGCGGCTCGCCCAGCTGGCGGCCCGGATGCGGGACCTGGCGGCCAGCCGGGACGAGGCGCTGTCCTCGGTGTCGGAGCTTTCGAAAGCGCTTTCCTACGCTCAGCACGAACTCTCCGAAGCCAAGACCGCTCTCTCCAGAATGGCGACGGACCCGAACAGCGCGGCCACCATGACCGAGCGCGTGCGGACCATGATGCAGCTCGCCGAGGAGGAGATCGGCGAACTCCGCACCCGGGCGGAGGAGCAGTGCGGCCAGATCCGTGCCGAGGCCGAGAAGTACGACCTCGACACCCGTAAGGCGACCGACAAGTGGGTCGCCGAGCGCGAGGCGGAGATCGCGCAGCGCCGGTCCGACCTCGAAGCCCAATACCAGACGCTGACCGCCAAGCTCAGGTCGGAGCACGACGAGCTCATGGCGAGCGCCCGGACCGAGATCGAGCGACTGAACAGCGAAGCCGAGGCAGAGCGGAACCGGCTCGACACCGAGGCGGCCGAGCGCCGCGCCGCGGTTGAGAAGGCCACCGAGGATGCGCTCGCCACCAAGACCACCGAGGTCGAGGAGTCGCTGGCGAAGAAGGTGTCGGAGGCCGAGGACGCGCTTGCGACGAAGGTCGCCGAGACCGAGCACGCGCTAGCGACGAAGGTCGCCGAGACCGAGCACGCGCTAGCCACGAAGGTCGCCGAGACCGAGGACGCGCTAGCCACGAAGGTTGCCGAGACGGAGGACCGGCTGGCCGGGCAGACCAGCGAAGCCGAGGAGCGGGCCGCCACCCTCGTCGCCGACGCGGAACGCCAGCTCGCCGAGGCCGAGCAGAACCGCACGCAGGCGTTCGAGTTCCGCCGCGAGGTCACCGAGCGCCTCACCGCCACGAACGCCGCCCTGCAGGAAGCCCTCAAGGTCCTGGACCCGGAGAAGGTTTCCGCCTGACTTCTCGCTCAACCCAGCGAGATGTCGACATGTTGCCGCGCTTCGACCGGTGTGGCAAATTGTCGACATCTCGCTTTTTTGTGCCGTCCGGCCGACTCTAGCTCTTATCAGATGTCGCTTTTGATCGAATTCATCGAGTGAAACCCGCCTGTGGCGCCCGGATCATTCCGATATCGGATCAGGCCCGCCATCATGGCGCGCTATGGTCGGGTGATTAACCCACTTGGATGCACGGCAGTGTGGGCAAAAGTGTCCAAAGGCGACACGGCGGAACGTACCTCGGAAGGCGGGGGTTTGATGGACACATCGGTCGAGACGACACAATCGGACTCGCCGCGGTTACACAGGTCAATCGGTTTCTACGGCTTGATGTTCGTCTCCCTCGGGTCGATCATCGGCTCCGGCTGGCTGCTCGGCGCGTTGAAGGCGGCCAAGGTGGCGGGCCCCGCGTCGATCCTGTCGTGGGTGCTGACCGCGGTGATCATGGCGACGCTCGCCCTGGTCCACGCCGAACTCGGCGCCGCGTACCCGGTCGCCGGTGGCACCGCGCGGTTTCCCCGCATCGCGTTCGGGGCGCTGGCCGGGTTCGCCGGCGGCTGGGTGGCCTGGCTGCAGGCGGTCGCACTCGCACCGGTCGAGGTCGAGGCCAGCCTCGAGTACCTGAACAACATCGACTGGATCAAGAACAACCTGAACCTGCTGCACCCCGCGGATCAGACGCTGACCGCGAGCGGGTTCGGCTGGGCGACCCTGTTGATGGCCGTCTTCACGTTCATCAACCTCGTGGGCGTGAAGCTGCTCTCGGAGAGCAACTCGGCGATGGTCATCTGGAAGACGGTCGTGCCGGTGCTGACCGTCGTCGTGCTGATCTCGCTGCGGTTCCACCCAGGCAACTTCACCGCGGGCGGTGGCTTCGCGCCCGCTGGTGCGCATGGCGTGTTCGCCGCGTTGCCGGTCGGTGTCGTGTTCGCGCTCCAGGGTTTCGAACAAGCCGTGCAGGTGGGCGGCGAGGCGCGTAATCCGCAACGGGACCTTTCACGGGCAATCCTCGTCGCGATGGTCATCGGCACGATCGTTTATCTGCTGCTGGAAGTGGCCTTCATCGGCGCGCTCGATCCCGCCAGCATCGCGAACGACTGGTCCAACCCGATCGAGAAGGGTGCGTTCGGCCCGTACGCCACCCTCGCCACGGTCGCCGGTGCGGCCTGGCTGGCGTACATCCTGTACGCCGACGCGTTCGTTTCGCCTGCTGGAACCGGCCTGCTGTACCTCGGCACGTCCGCGCGGTTGTCCTACGCGCTGGGTAAGGACAAGCAACTGCCGAAGACCCTGGGCAAGCTGAGCATCCGGGGCGTTCCGGTGTGGTCCATCGTGCTCTCGTTCGTCGTCGGCGAGATCATGTTCCTGCCGTTCCCCAGTTGGCAGGACCTGGTCGAGGTGATCACGTCGGCCACGGCGGTCATGTACGCGTTCGCCCCCGTCTCGCTCATCGCGCTGCGTAAGCGGGACCCGGACCGGGCGCGCCCCTACCGCACGCCCACGCCGAACGTGCTCGCGCCGGCCGGGTTCATCGCGGCGAACCTGATCATCTACTGGAGCGGGTTCGACATCACCTGGAAGATCGTGGTCGCCATGGCCGTCGGGCTCATCCTGTTCGCGCTGACCCGGATCAGCGAGCCGAAGCAGGACCGGCCCGAGATCGCGTGGCGGTCCGCGGTCTGGATCGTGCCGTGGCTGCTGGGCAACGTGCTGATCGGTTACCTCGGCCGGTACGGCGGGAGTGGGAACATCAACTGGCTGCCGGAATGGGTCGACCTGCTGGTGGTCGTGGTGTTCAACCTGGCGATCTTCTACTGGGCGATCACGCAGGCCCAGCCCGCGGAGAAGGTCCGCGAGGCCGTGGAATCCGAACGCGCCGAACTCACGGTCTGACCCACGCGACGGTGCGGCGGCCCACCCCGCCACACCGTCGCCCCACCGCGAGTCCGGCTTTCGCCCTGGGCGAGTCGGGTTTTCGTGTCGGGTGAGTCGGGTTTTCGTGTCGGGTGAGTCGGGTTTTCGTGTCGCCGCCGAGGTCAGTCAGCGTCCACTTCGTGCGCTTCGCCATCAGGGCTGGCGACGACAACCGTGTAGCCATCTGGGTCCTTGAGCCAGATTTCGCGGTGGGCTGGACCATTGCCCTGGCCTTCGGGAGGGTTCCGGTGTGGTGGCCGCACCACTTCCGCCTGGATCTCCTCGGCGCGCTGGACGACACCGTCGAAGCCGGAGACCTCGCCGAACCACAGCAGAACGCCGTTCCCGAGGTCGCTGTCGGGATCGGCGATCAGCCCGTGGTGGTGCTCGGTCCCCCTGTGGTGGAGTTGGAGCACGAGCACGCCATCGGAGAGCAGCCGTTCGTACTCCGGGCCACCGTGGTCGCTCTGGAAGCCGAGCACCCGCTGATACCAGTGGCTGGACGCTTCCACGTCCTGGACGGTGATCATCGTCTGAGACTGCGCGGACCGAGCCGGCATGAAGACCCCGATCCGGTTGCCTGCCGGGTCATCGACTTCCACGAGCCAGCGTCCGCCGTGGTCAAGCTGCGGGCGGCCACGGACCCGGCCGCCGCTGGAGACGACGCGCCGAAGTGTGGGGTGCAACTGGTCGGCGCAGACCCAGATGACCGGTCCCCCCGCGGACACCGGCGTCAAATCGGTCGTGAACTGGCCAATCATTCCGGGCGCTTCGAAACTGCCGTGCTCGTCGACCGACCAGCGGAACACCGCCCGGTAGAAGGCCACGGACTTGGCGAGGTCGACAGCGGGAAGCTGCAGATATCCGATCTGACCGTGCGGCGGATGTTGCCTTGTCGGGCTCATTTCGTCCTCCTTGTGGCGGTGTCGGCGATGAGCAGACGCCGGACTGAGCGAGCGAGCCAGTTCTCATACCGCTCCACTGTCCATTCGCGACGCCGGACCAGCCGGTCGAACACGGCCGGGTCCATCAGGGCCCATACCGTTTCCACAGCGTCCTTTTTGGTCATATCTGCCCGCAGATCTGCTTTACCGGCAAGGCTTTTGACAATCCAGCCCGCGGTGATCTCGCGTTGGTTGACCAGTTGTCCGGACAGTTCGGCGAGATCGGCGTCCTTGGCGGCCCCTTCGAACACGGACAAGACCAGGCCGGCGGATCGTACCTGCGCCGGTCCGATCGCCCCGGCCACGATCGCGAGAAACTCATCGGCGTTACTCGCACCCAGCGCCGTCTCGGCCCACTCCCGGTCCAGCACCGGCACGGCCTCATCGTCCCCGGCGATCGCCACATCGATCGCGGCCTTGAGTACGCGTGCCTTGGTGCCGAACAGCAATTCCAACGTTGGCACGGAAACACCGGCCTCCGCCGCGATCACACGCATCGTCGCGCCCGAATAACCGCGCGCCACGAACACCGACGTCGCGGCGTCGAGGATCCGCCGTCTGGTCTGACGCGCCTGCGCCTCACGGCGGCTCGACCGGTAGGAGCGCACAGACTCGCTGGCTCGCACGTGCCGATTATTGGCTATGGCAACCCCATAGTCAATTTCTCGAGCCCGCCGCGCGGTGGCGCACCAGCACCGAATGCCGAACTCGCCCGTCGCGAAAGCCCGACTCGCCCGTCGCGAAAGCCCGACTCGCGTGTCGCGAGAGCCCGACTCGCGTGGGCCGGCGTGGTGTGGTCACTGGTCATCACTTTTACGGAATCGGCCGACGGTAGGCGGCGACCGTGGGCGCCGATGCCGTGGGCAAGCAGCATCCGAAAGGTCCAGACCTGGCAGCCTGTTCCAGGCGACGATCCACACGGGGTCGGCCTGCTCAAGCTGGGCACGGCGATCGACGCCCGGCGACGCTCCGCGCCACCGGCCACCGAACTACCGCTCGGCTGGCATCGCGTCAGCGGTCGGCTCGAAGTGGACCAGCGGCACGCCTGTCCCGCTTTTGCTCGCGAGCACTCTGCAACAGATGGAGCACGGCCACGGCCCGTTCGCCTCGTTTCGCGTGGCGTGTCAGCGCCGCAACGACGCCTGCGATCAGGGTCACCACCGCCGTTGGACCGTAGCGCAAGATCACGACAAGCGTCCCGATCGACAGCGGCGCAGACGCAACGAACTCACCGAACACCGACATAGCGCTGTTCTCCCTCGCGCAGCGAAGAAGGAGCGCCTGCACCCCCACGGCCAGACCAGGAGGCAGACAACACAAACCTCAGCCGGTCAACCGAGACAGGAACAGACGACCCATGGTCGCCCCTAGTGTGACAGAGCAAACTCACAGCAGGCCACAGAACGCGCAACATAGCCCCCTTCTGGTCGAGCGTCTTACGCCAGGCCGACCGCATCAAGGCGGGAGAGCGTGCTTTGACCCGGCCGACCCGGCGCAAGGCGAGGCAGGGACGAAGGGGACGGGGGAGAACCAAGGCAGCGCGAAGGCCCGACGCTCCCAGGCCGTCTCCAGGCCGTCAAACGTCGGGCACGCGCGAGAACCCGCGAGAACTGCCAAGCAACGAAACAGCAGCTCAGACGGCATATTGATCTAGAACCGCCAGGTGGTCCGAACCCCGCGATCAGAACTGGTAGTAAAGGAACGGGCTGAAGGTGCCGTTGGCGACCAGGATCGCGGCGTAGGCGAGGCCGACGGTCATTACGCCGATGCGCAGGCTGGTGGCGGGGTGGCTGCGGGAGGACTCCAGCAGCGGGCCGGTCACCGGGTGCGCGGGCAGGAAGAACACGGCGAGCGCGGCGAGCAGGACCACCATGCGCTGGTTGGTGAGCGCGGCGCTGACCACGTCGGTGAGGCCCGAGAAGTCGGGGAGGAGCATGTGGCCGATCATGTTCAGGGCCTGCCCGATGTCGGCGGACTTGAAGAACACCCAGCCGAACACGACGAGTACCAGCGTCAGCGCGCGCCGGGCGAGCCGGGCGGACCTGCCGGTGGGCGTGACGTCCAGTTCGAACGCGCGCTCGATGATCAGCAGGGCGCCGTGGTAGCAGCCCCACACCAGGAAGGTCCAGCTCGCGCCGTGCCAGAAACCGGTCAGCACGAACACGATGCACAGGTTGCGGTAGGTCTTCGCGGCGCCGTCGCGGTTCCCGCCGAGCGGGATGTACACGTAGTCGCGGAACCAGCGTGACAGGGACATGTGCCACCGCCGCCAGAATTCGGTGACCGTCACCGCCGAATAGGGCCGCGCGAAGTTCTCCGGGAGCCGGAAACCGAGCATGCGCCCGAGCCCGATGGCCATGTCGGAATAGCCGGAGAAGTCGAAGAACAGCTGGAGGGTGTACCCGACGGCGCCGAGCCAGGCGACGACGAAGGTCATGTTCGACGACGGGGTCGTGAAGCAGGCCTCGACCATGGGGTTCAGGGTGTCGGCGATGATCGTCTTCTTGCACAGCCCGAGCGCGAACCGCGGGAAGCCGGCGGCGATATCGTCGAGCCGGTGCGAGCGTTGTTGTGGCAACTGGTCGGCGATTTCGCGATAGCGCACGATCGGCCCGGCCACCAGTTGCGGGAACATGGCGATATACGTGACGAACGACACCGGGTTTCGCAGCGGCTTCCGTTCACCGCGGTAGACGTCGACCACGTACGAAATGTGGTGGAAGGTGAAAAATGAGATCCCGATCGGCAGCGCCAGGTGCGCCACGGGGAAGCTCCCCCCGAACACCCGCGCCAGGAAGTCGAGCTGCTGGGTGGCGAAACCCGCGTACTTCCAGATCACCAGTATTCCGATGTCGAAGCCGATCACGCTGGTCAGCACCATCCGCCGGCGCCGGTCCTGGAGGTCCCACCGGTTGGGCTCGAGCGCCGTTCCCGCGAGGAAGTTGACCACCATGCACGTCAGCAGCAGGAGGGTGAACGCGCCGGCGCCGCTGGCGTAGAAGATCAGGCTGCCCACGGCCACGACGCCGTTGCGCCAGCTGCGCGGCAGCACCAGCACGGCGCACAGCAGCGCCGGCAGGAAATACCACAGAAACAGTGGCGAAGCGAAGGACATCGGTTGGTGGGCCCCCTGTGCTACGGACAAGCCTGCTGACCTTAACCCGAAGGCGGTTTAGCCTGAACACGATGCCGACTCTGGTGGACGAACTCAAGCGCCTGCGCCGGGGTCGCGGTGTGCTCGCGCCCAACATCGAGGTGCTGGCCGGGCCGGGGTTGCGCCTGGTGTGCGGCATCGCCGAGCAGGACGGACCCGCCGTCGTGCGGCAGAAGCTGGGCAGGCGACTGGGCGAACTGGCCACCAGGCTGCCCGACGATCTCGGGCTGGCGCTCCTCGCCGCGCTGGCGATCCATCCCGACGCGCGGCATGCCCTGCTCAAGGACCGGATGAGCTGGCTCGCCGGCCGCCTCGGCCGGGACGAGCGGACCGCGCGCAGGCGGGCGGACGATGCGTGCCTGCTGCTGGCGGAGGCCGCTGCGAAGGCCGGCCCCGAGGACGGCTGGTACGTGGTCTCCTTCGACGCGCTGGTGCGGCTCGATTCGCCGGCGCCTTCGGTCCAGGAACGGCGCCGGATCATCGCCACCAGGGACGGCCTCGACGAGATCGTCCCGTCGTTGAGCCTCCCCAGGCACCCGACCGATCGGCAGCGCGTGCACGACGTCGGGGCGTCCGTGCTCTACGGTGGCCGTCTCGTCCGGCGAGAGCGCCCTTCGGAAAGCCATTTCCGGTTCGCCATCGCGTTGCCGAGGGTCCTGCGCGCCGGCCAGGTTCACGACTACGGGATCGAGTTGCGAATTCCACCCGGCCAGCCGATGCGCCCGCACTACGTGTTCGTGCCGTACCGGCGATGTGACCGGTTCGAGCTGCGGATCCGGTTCGACCCCTCGCGCCTGCCCGGCAGGATCTGGCTGGTCACGGGCGTGCCCGTGCGGGTCGTCGACGATGCCCAGCCGTCGGAGGAGACGCTGCGGACCGACGCGGCGGGCGAGATCCACTGGGAGTTCCGGAACCTGACCCAGGGGCTCGGCTACGGCGTCCAGTGGCGCTGAGCACCGCGAACAGCCGCCTCTCCGCCGAGGCCAGCGGCGAAAAGGCGGCTGTTCGCTTCGTGACGGCGGGGCCGGCGACACCCATAGCCGACCCCACCGCCCCCTCTATATGGCCGCGGTCATCAGAGTGATCACCACAGCGAGGTCACCGTTTCGGCGATGACATGTGGTTCCATGCCGGCCTCCTCTCCCGAGCCAGTCAGCCCTGACGAGTTGAGCTTTGCGGGGATTCGGTCGGCGTTCTGCGTCATATGACACAGAGCGGTGGTCGTGACCGTGCATCCGGTCACTTCCCGCGCGACCGGGAAGCCGGCGCGGCGATCCGGGCAGACCGGGCAAGCGCTGCGGGACGGAACGAAACGTGGCTGGACCGGTCCACCCGGCCGACAGCCGCGGACCCGTCATTCCCGCCTGACCGCCGACGGATCCTTCACCAGCGCGACCGAACCCGAACTGTCCCGGACCACGAGTCCTGTGCCGCCGTCTTCGCCGACCAGCTCGTAACTCACCCCGGGATGCGCCTGCCCGATGACCTGTTCCCGGTCCTCCACCGCGAACACTTCGACCGGTCGGAGCACGGTGACCGTGACCGGCCGCGGCTCGGCCCCGGCCGCCCCCACGACGGCCGGGGCCGGCGCGACGGCCTCGACGGGCACGTCGTACCCGAAGGTCTCGACGATCGGGATGTACCGGCCGGCCAGCGCGGACTCCATACCCTCGTGCACCGCGCTGTGCACCGCTTCCCGTATCGCCTTGATCGGCTCCAGTTCGGTCGGTCCGGGGAAACCGCGATCGGCGCCGGACGGCGACAGCCAGGGCAGCACGATGAGCAGCGGAACCTGGCGTCGCGAGAGCGTCCAGCCGAGGTAGAGGTCGTTGCCGAACGGGAACACCGAAACGAGCGTGGCGTACCTGCCCAACTGGATGCGCAGCATGTTCCGCACCCCGCGCACGGGCGGTCCGACCCTGACCCGCTTCGGCCGCATGTCCGCGGGGATCCCGTGGCCGTCGCGCAGCGACTGGAAGATCACGCCGTAGGCGGTGTCGGAGATCTCGGCCTTGTCGTCGAGCAGGATGTGCCAGGCGTCGAGGATTTCGGTCTGCGGGACGGTCAGGGCGAGTACGAACCAGACCAGGGGTAGCGCGAACGACAGGATGAGGAAGGCGGAAGGCCGCCCGAGCGAGGGGACGAGAGCGAAGGCGAAGGGCACGAACCACGCCGGCACCGCTCCGAGGACGGCTCGCCGGAGAACGCGTTTCGCGCCGCCGTACAGGGAGTCGTCAAGGTCTCTGCCCGCCCGCTGGAACGACGGTCGCTGACCGAGGTGGGTCTCGTTCCGGGTCAGGACGTCCGGCCCCGGCCATCGGCTCTCCGCGATTGCCACACGTGCAGTGTTCGCTCGCTGCTCCAAGGCAGCTACGCCACGGGCGGTGCCTTCACCCGTTCGGCCGCGTGAAACTGCCCCACCGTCTGGACAACTGGCCAGATAGTGGCCAAACTATTTTGGCGAATTGTACCGGTGATTCGTGAATTCCCCGTTTCGGAGCGTGGGGAAGGCTTGATCCTGGTGGAGAAGCCCCTTTCAGCATGCCAAGAACCTTCTACCGGATACGACATTTTGTCCATAACATCGACAAGGGGCGGCGCGCGGGCGTGCCGCGGTCGGTGGGAGGCTGAATGGCGGCCGGGGATTTCTGGGGCATGCTCGACCAGACCCAGCGTGACACGATCCGAGCCGCCGCGCGCGTGCGCCGGTTTCCGGCGGGCACCATGCTGATGAGCGAGGGTGACCGGGCGCGCTCCGTGCTGGTGCTCCTCACCGGCTGGGTCAAGGTCACCTCTTCCGGTCCGGGAGGGCACGAGGCGGTGCTCAACGTGTGTGGGCCGGGAGACATCGTGGGGGAGATCGCCGCGGTGGATGGCGGCCCGCGCTCGGGTGCGGTCATCGCGGTCGACGCGGTGACCGCGTTCTGGCTGTCCGTGGAGCAGTTTTCCCGGATCCTCCGGCAGCATCCGGACATCGCGGTGATCGTGTCGCGGGTCATCAGCGGGAAGCTGCGGGCGGCGGACGCACGCCGCCGCCAGTTCGCCGACCGCACCACGGCCGGCCGGATCGTCGAACTGCTGGCCGATCTGGCCGAGCGCTACGGAGTGTCTACTTCGGACGGTGTAGTGGTAGCGCTGCGGATCAGCCAGCAGGACATCGCGGGCATGGTCTCGGCCTCCCGCGAGGCGGCCGCACGCACTCTCCGCGCGTTGCGGGAGGCGGGCGTGATCAGTACCGCCCGCCGGCGCCTGACCATCCACCGCCCCGACGCCCTGCGCACCTTCGCGGACTAGACGAATCTGCCCGGCTGCCGCGGCGGATCAACGCGGTCAGATACTGCGTGACTTGGGCGAGGTGCACGGGTACGTGGTCCGATACATCGCAGAGCCCTCCACAGCGGGTGAGGGTCGGTGCTCTACGACACAGACGAGTGCCCGGCCGGCTGTGAAGTGCCGGTCGAGACCGTCGCGGATGCGCTCGTCGAGTTCCTGCGAACCGCCAGCCGTCCGCCGTGTCTCCGTTGACAGCCAGGCGACGTCAGGGCTGGTCGAGGCGCACCGTGACACTGACGCGGCCGCGGTCGTCCCGCCGGGCGACGGCGTGGCCCGGGCGGTCGCTTCCGTTCAGGCGCGGCGATATCGGGCCGCCGGTCCCCAGGAAATTCCGCCACCACGTCTTGGTGTCGGCCAGCATGACGTCGATCGTGATCTGGTCGCCGTCACGCCGGTAGGCCACCGGCGTGACGAACGTTCGTCCCGAGCGGCGGCCGGCGTAGGCGACCATTACGATGTGCCGGTCCACGAGCCGGCTCCATCGTGGCGAGCCGATCAGCGCCGCCACCGGGATGTGATCATAGTGTTGAGCCGGCGGGCCAGATCAGCCCCCCAGCACAGGGCCTCCGTCAGACGCGGCCGGCGACGCGACGGCGGCGGGCGACCTCGGCGAGCAGGACCGCTGCCGCCACGGAGGCGTTGAGGGATTCCACGTTGGCGGCCATCGGGATGGACACCGTGACGTCGCAGGTCTCGCGGACCAGCCGGGACAACCCGCGGCCCTCGGAACCCACCACGACGACCAGCGGGTCCGCGGCGAGCTCCAGGCCGTCGATGTCGACCGACCCGTCCGCGTCCAGCCCGGCGATCATGAGCCCCTCGTTCGCCCACGCCTTCAGCTGCCTGGTCAGGTTGGTGGCCATCGCGATGGGCAGCTTGGCCGCGGTTCCGGCGCTCGTCCGCCACGCCACCGCGGTGACGCCGGCGCTGCGCCGCGCGGGCACCAGCACGCCGTGCGCCCCGAAAGCGGCTGCCGAGCGCACCACCGCGCCCAGGTTGCGCGGATCCGTCACCCCGTCCAGTGCGACCAGCAGCGGCGGTTCGCCCGAGTCGCGTGCGGCCGACAGCAGGTCGTCCGGGTGCGCGTATTCGAACGGCGGCACCTGCAGGCCGAGGCCCTGGTGCACGGCGCGGTTGGTTTTGCGGTCCAGTTCCTCGCGCGGGACTTCCAGGATCGAGATACCTCGGTCCGCGGCCAGCCGAACGGCCTGGGTGACGCGGTCGTCGGCGTCGATGTTCAGCGCCACGTACAGCGTCGTCCCCGGCACCCCGGCGCGCAGCGCCTCGACCACCGGGTTGCGTCCGGCGATCACCTCCGGGCCTTCGGCCTTCTTCTCGCGGGCCTGCGCGGCCTTCGTCGCCGCGGCCGCACGTCGCTGGGCCGGGTGGCCGGGCCGCATTTCCGCACGCGGTGTCGGGCCCTTGCCTTCCAGGCCCTTGCGCCGCTGACCACCGGAGCCGACGACGGCGCCCTTCTTCGTGCCGGTCTTGCGCACCGCGCCCCGGCGTTTCGAATTGCCAGCCATCAAGCTTCCTATGCGTCCTTGACGGTCCACAGTGGACCATCTGGGGTGTCTTCCACCGTGATGCCGGCCTGCAGCAGCCGGTCGCGCACGGCGTCCGCGCGGGCGAAGTCGCGGGCGGTGCGGGCCTCCTGCCGTTCCGCGAGCAGGCCCTCGACCAGGTCCGACAGTGCGTGCCGGGCCGGGGTGTCGGCGCCCGCGGACTTCGCCCACTCGGGCGCCAGCGGGTCGAGACCGAGCACGCCCATCATCGCGCGCACCGAACCGGCCGCCGAACGCGCTTCCTCGTCGTTCCCGGCGTCGAACGCGGCGTTGCCCTCGCGAACCACGTTGTGCACCGCGGCGACCGCGGTCGGGGTGGCGAGATCGTCGTCCATCGCCTCGGTGAACCCCGCGGCCGGAGCGCCGGGCCTGACCTCCCCGGTGCGGCCCGCCACCCGGCGCAGGAACTGCTCGATCCGCCGGTAGGCCAGCGCGGCCTCGGACAGCGCGCCGTCGGAGTACTCGATGGTCGAGCGGTAGTGCGGCTGGATGAGGTAGTACCGCAACTCCGCCGCGCGGTGGTGCCGCAGCATCTCCTCGATGGCCACCACGTTGCCGAGCGACTTCGACATCTTCTCGCCGGAAAGGGTCACCCACGCGTTGTGCAGCCAGAACCGCGCGAACGGGTCCCCGGCCGCCTGCGACTGGGCGCGTTCGTTCTCGTGGTGCGGGAACACCAGGTCGACCCCGCCGCCGTGGATGTCGAACTCCGCGCCGAGGTAGGTGGTCGCCATCGCCGAGCACTCCAGGTGCCAGCCGGGACGCCCGGGGCCCCACGGTGTCGGCCAGGACGGCTCACCGGGCTTCGCGCTCTTCCACAACGTGAAGTCGCGCGGATCCCGCTTGCCCTCGCCCAGGGTCTCGCCCTGCTGGACCTCGTCGAGGCGTTGCCGCGAAAGCTCGCCGTACCCGGGGAACGTGCTGACCGCGAAGTACACGTCGCCGCTCGCCGGGTAAGCATGCCCACCGTCGATGAGGCGTCGCATCAGTTCGATCATCTGGGTCACATGCCCGGTCGCCCTCGGCGCGATCGACGGCGGGAGGCAGCCGAGCGCGGTGTAGGCGTCCTCGAACGCGCGCTCGTGCGTGAACGCCCACTCCCACCAGGTCGAGCCGTTGTCCGCGGCCTTGGTGAGGATCTTGTCGTCGATGTCGGTGACGTTGCGCACGAACAGCACATCCAGTCCATTGTGGACCAGCCAGCGCCGCAGCACGTCGTAGTTCAGCGCGCCGCGGACGTGGCCGATGTGCGGCACGCCCTGCACGGTGGCCCCACAGACATACACGGACGCCGTTCCACTACGAGCGGGATGGAACTCCCGCACGCTCCTGGTCGCGGTGTCGTAAAGGTGTAGGGCCACCCTGAAATGGTAGAGGCTGCGCTGTTTGGTAGTCGTGCGGGTCAGAGGACTCCGTGCCGGCGGAGGGCGGTGAGCAGAGCATCCGTCCGTTCGGCGGTCGGCAGCGGTTCGACCAGCGCGAAGTGGCAGCCCAGCGCTCTGGCCCCGCCGTCCGCCTCCTCGCTGTCCCCCACCATCAGCGCATTCTCCGGGGGCACCCCCAGCCGGTCCAGCAAGGTCCGGAAGATCACCGGGTCGGGTTTGACGGCGCCCTCCTCGAAGGAGAGCACGAACTCGTCGACGTAGGCGGTCAGGCCGTGTGCGGCGAACGCCGGCCGGATGTCGAAGGCGATGTTGCTCAGCACGCCGACCTCGAGCCCGTTGCCGGACACTCGCTTGAGGGCCGCTTCGGTGTCCGGGTAGGGCGTCCACTCGGTGGGATCGATCAGCCTGCGATAGAGCGCCTCGGCCTGGTCCGGCCGGAGCCCGGACTTCCGCAGCACCTCGAGGTAGATCTTCCGGTGCAACGCCGGGTCGAGGTCGCGGTTCTCCCAGGCGTACTGGTATTCCTCGGACAATCGCACGACCTGCCCGGTGGGCGCGGTCATCTGTCGCATGATTTCGGCCTGCGCCTCGATATCGAATGGCGTTCCGTCGTCGTCGGTCAATTCGGCGAGCCAGCTGGCGTCCTGCTCCAACCGGAACACAGTGCCGGAGAAGTCGAACATCACGGCCTGAATCGTCACGATCACAGGCTAGCGGCGGGCGTCCCGCCAAGGACGGACTTGTGAGCTACTCGGCAGGGCACGGCACGAGCAGCGCGCTCGCCATGGCCGCCACACCTTCGCCTCGTCCGGTCAGGCCGAGGCCGTCGGTAGTGGTGCCGCTGACGCTTACCGGTCCGCCCGCGGCCTTGCTCAGCACGTCCTGTGCCTCTTCGCGGCGCGTGCCGATCCGGGGCGCGTTCCCGATGACCTGTACCGAGGCGTTGCCCAGCCGCCAGCCCGCCGCCTCGATCAGGCGCCGTACCTCGGCGATGAACTCGGGCCCGTGCGCGCCCGCCCAGCGCGGGTCGCTGGTGCCGAACACCGCACCGAGATCGCCGAGCCCGGCCGCCGACAGCATCGCGTCGCACAGCGCGTGCGCGGCGACGTCGCCGTCGGAATGTCCCGCGCACCCGGCCACTCCCTCCCAGCGGAGCCCGGCGATCCAGCACTCGCGGCCCTCCTGCACGGGGTGCACGTCGGTGCCTGTGCCGATCCTCACTTCTGGCCTCCACTGTCCGGATGACGCTGCTCGTGCTCGTCGAGCAGGAGTGCTTCCGCGAGGGCCAGGTCGAAGGGCGTCACGAGCCGGATCGCGTTCGGATGCCCGGCGACGGTGCGCACCTTGCCGGGAGGCGACGACAACGGGTCGAGGCCACGTGCGCACGCTTCCGCCAGCACCTTCCAAGCGCAGCCCAGCGGAGTCTGGAGGGAGCGTAGCCGCGACCGGTCTTCGGTGGCCGTGATGACATCGCCGGCCCCGACGAGTTTCACCGTGTCCGTGACGGGTAGTACCGGAGCGACGGCTTCCGCCCCCTGGAAGACGGCCTCGGCCACGGCACGAATGGTGGCGGGCGGTACGAGCGCGCGCGCGGCGTCGTGGACGAGAACGACATCAACGGCATCGCGACCTCCGGCCGCCTCGAAGGCGAGCCGGACTGAGTCGGCACGGGTCGCCGCCGAGGGCAGTATCCGGCATGGCATGCCGGGTACTGCCCGAACGATCGACTCGGCGCCTGGCGGTGCCACCACGACGATCCGGCCAACACAGCCGGATTCGACCAGGCCGCGAACGGCGTGCTTGAGTAACGGTTCACCACGAACCCGGACACGCGCGGTGTCGATGTCCGCGATGAGCAGGGCAGCCACCTTCATGTTCACCGACGGTTCTCCGCGTAGCCACACGGACACGACCCGCTCAGTAGTCACTTCGTGGCCGCCGTGAACTATGGCAGGACTAAACCGCCGCGGTTTCCAACACCTCGTCGAGCAAACTCTCCGCCTTGCCTTCGTCGGTGCCCTCGGCGAGAGCGAGCTCGCTCACCAGGATTTGCCGGGCTTTGGCCAGCATCCGCTTCTCACCTGCGGAAAGGCCACGGTCCTTTTCTCGCCGCCAGAGGTCGCGCACCACTTCGGCTACCTTGTTGACATCGCCCGAGGCGAGCTTCTCCAGGTTGGCCTTGTACCGACGAGACCAGTTCGTGGGCTCCTCGGTGTGCGGCGCACGCAGCACGTCGAAAACGCGGTTCAGACCATCTTGACCGACGACGTCCCGCACGCCCACGATCTCGGCGTTGTCTGCGGGGACGCGAACCGTGAGATCCCCCTGCGCGACCTTCAGGACGAGGTACTGCTTCTCCTCGCCCTTGATCACACGGGTCTCAATGGCTTCGATGAGTGCGGCACCGTGGTGCGGGTAGACGACGGTCTCTCCGACCTTGAAAACCATGTGTCCTCTGCCCCTTTCGCTGACCCCATATTAGCACGCCACGGGTGGGCCTACCTAGCGGGCCGAGATCGTCCTCGCAGGTCAGGGCCATATTGCGGGTTTGCCGGGGGTTGACAAACCAACGAGAGGCGTGCTCACGCAGGTGGTTCGGCGGTTGATCAAGAATCCACTGTGGACGGTTTTCCGGCCGCAGGTGGCACCGGGTTCGGCCGCCCGGAACGGGCCGGGCTAGTCTGCGCAGTGGTAAGGCGGGCTCCAGGAGGGACTGAAAGAGCGTGAAACGTCGTGTGCTCGGCTCGGCCGTGCTCGGCCTCGGAGCCGCCCTGGTGCTGGCAGGCTGCGGCGCCGGGCAGATCACCCAGACCAACACCATGCTGCCCGCCGTCAACGGCGCGCTCGGCGAAGCGGGCAAACTGGCGCTGCGCAACGTGAGTCTCGCCAACACGGAGAACTGTCAGCAGGCCTACCCGGCCGGTTCGGACGCTCCGCTCAAACTGGTCGTGGCCAACGGCGGCCCGAAGGACGACGAGCTCGTCTCGGTCGGCTCGCCGATTGCGGCCAGCGGCGCCGTTCAGGGCCAGCAAACCATCGTCGCCGGGAGCACCCTCGTGGTGGGAGTGACGAACGGTGCGACTGCCAGCCAGGCCGCCGACACCAGGATCGGGCACGCGACCGCGACCCTGCGAGGCCTGAAGTCCGCCATCTGGCCGGGCCAGCTGACCCCGGTCACCTTCACCTTCCGCGATGCCGGGGCGGTCACCCTCGAGGTGCCGATCGCGGCCCCGACGAAAACGCTTTCGTGCAACGAGGCGCAGCCGGCGGGCACCAGCCACTGAGCCTGCCAAGGTTGGCCGGCCGCCCTGGCGGGCGCGTCACGGGCGGGGAAACTGTCACCGGTAGCCGCTAGCGTCTCCTGCCGTGGCGAAGAAGGGGATCAGTTACCGCTGTGCGGAGTGTGGGTACGAGGCGGCCAAATGGGTCGGCCGGTGCCCGGAGTGCCAGGCCTGGGGCACCATCGAGGAGCGGGGCGACGCGCGCCCGGCGCTGGCCAGGGTGGCCGCGGGGGCGCCCAGCGCACCGGCGAGGCCGATCGCCCAGGTCGACCTGGAAGCGGCCAGAGCCCGGCATACCGGCGTGCCCGAACTCGACCGCGTACTCGGCGGCGGGCTCGTGCCCGGGGCGGTCGTGCTGCTGGCCGGCGAACCAGGTGTGGGCAAGTCCACCCTGCTCCTCGAGGTCGCGTATCAGTGGGCCGCCGCCAACGGAAGGCCCTCGCTCTACGTGACCGGGGAAGAGTCCGCGGGTCAGGTGCGGCTGCGTGCCGAGCGGACCGGGAACCTGCACGACGGAATGTTCCTGGCCGCCGAAAGCGACCTGTCGGCCATTCTCGGGCATGTGGACGCCGTGAACCCCGGCGTGCTGATCGTCGACTCGGTGCAGACGATGGCCTCCCCGCAGGCCGAGGGCTCGCCGGGCGGGGTCACCCAGGTGCGCGCGGTCACCGCCGGGCTGGTCGCGCTGGCCAAGGAGCGCGGCCTGCCGGTGGTGCTGGTGGGCCATGTCACCAAGGACGGCTCGGTGGCCGGGCCACGGGTGCTGGAGCACCTGGTGGACGTCGTGCTGCACTTCGAGGGCGACCGGCATTCCACCCTCCGAATGGTGCGCGGGGTGAAGAACCGGTTCGGGCCCGCGGACGAGATCGGCTGTTTCGAACTGCGTGACGACGGGATCGTGGGCGTGCCCGACCCGTCGGGGCTGTTCATGAGCCGGCACACCGAGGCCGTACCGGGCACGGCGATCACGGTCACCGTGGAGGGCAAGCGGCCGCTGCTGTGCGAAGTGCAGGCGCTGGTGGCGGAGTCCAGCCTGCCCCAGCCACGCCGGGCGGTGAGCGGGCTGGATTCCGCACGAGTCGGCATGGTGCTCGCCGTGCTGGAGAAGCGCGGCGGAGTGCAGTTCGGCAAGCAGGACGTGTACGCGGCGACCGTGGGCGGCATGAAGGTCACCGAGCCCGCCGTCGATCTCGCCGTGGTGCTGGCGATCTCGTCCTCGGTGCGCGATCGAGCGCTGTCGCCGCGACTGGTGGCCCTGGGCGAGGTGGGCCTGGCGGGGGAGATCCGGCGCGTCACCGGGGTCGGCCGCCGGCTCGCCGAAGCCGCCCGCCTCGGCTTCACTCACGCGATCGTGCCGCCCGATCCGGGCAAGCTGCCCGACGGCATCCGGGTGCTCGAAGTCGCCAGTGTCGCCGAGGCCCTCAACGCGGCCGCGCACGCTTAGGACCCGTTGAGGACTTCGGCGAGCCGGGGTTATTCCGCGAGCAGTTTGGCGCAGCGGATGAGACCGAGGTGGGAGTAGGCCTGCGGGTGGTTGCCCAGCGAACGCTCGGCGATCGGGTCGTACTGCTCGGGCAGCAGACCGGTCGGCCCGGCGGCGTCGACGAGCTGCTCGAACAGTTCCTCCGCCTCTGTCCGCCGCCCGCACAGCAGGTACGCCTCGATCAGCCACGCCGCGCACAGGTGGAAGCCACCCTCGCCGCCCGGTAGCCCGTCGTCGCGGCGGTACCGGTACACCGTGGAGCCGCTCCGCAGCTCGGCCTCGATCGCCGTGACGGTGGACTGGAACCGCTCATCGGAGGGATCCAGCAGCCCGGACAGCCCGACGAACAGCGAAGCCGCGTCGAGGTCGGTGCCGTCGTAGGCGGTGGTGAACGCCTGCACCTCGTCGTTCCAGCCGTGCGTCAGCACGTCGTTGGCGATCTCGTCGCGCAGTTTCGCCCAGTCTCCCGCGATCTCGCGCTCGTAGATCTCGCCGAGCCTGATCGCGCGATCGATGGTCACCCAGCACATTACGCGCGAATACACCCGGTGCCGCGGGACGTGCCGCTCTTCCCAGATCCCGTGGTCCGGCTCGGACCAGCGGCGGGTGGCCGCCTCGGCCATCGCCCGCACCAGGTCCCACTCCTCGTCGCGGAGTCCGCCGCGGACCTCGGCCAGCGCGCACACCAGCTCCACGACCGGGCCGAACACGTCCAGCTGGACCTGGTGGTTGGCCAGGTTGCCGACGCGTACCGGGCGCGAACCCGCGTACCCGGGCAGGGACTCGATCACGGCCTCGGCACCCAGTTGGGTGCCCGCGATCGTGTACAGCGGGTGCAGCCGTTCGGGACCCGCCAGCGTGTCGAGCACGTCGTGCAGCCAGCGCAGGTAGCCTTCGGCCTCCTTCACCGAGCCCAGCCCGACCAGCTCACGCACGGTCAGCGCCGCATCGCGGATCCAGCAGTACCGGTAGTCCCAGTTCCGGACGCCGCCGATCTCCTCGGGCAGCGAGGAGGTCGCCGCGGCGAGCACGCCGCCGGTGTCGCTGTTGCACAGGCCGCGCAGCGTCAGCGCCGAACGCGCGACCAGCTCGGTTTCCACGTGCGGCAGCTTGAGGGCGGACGCCCATTCGCTCCAGTACGCGCCCGCCCTGGCCCGTCGATCCACTTCGGACTCCTCGTGCGGGCCGAGTTCCGTGGTGCCGCAGCGAAGCTCCAGCACGACCGGGGCATCGGCGGTGGGCTGCACGAGCGCGGACGCGGTGTCGTGCAGGCCGTCCGAGGTGATTTCCCAGCTCACGCCGGGCGCCCGCAGCACGATCGGCTCCGAGGTGCCGAGCACGCGAAGACCGTCATCCTCGGCCACCAGCCGCACCGGCACGCCGCCGAACTCCGGACGCGGCGCGAACACCACGGACGCGGTGGCCGAGCCGGAGATCACCCGGACGAGATCGGTGCGGTGCGCCGGGCCGTGCGGTTCCAGGTAGTCGGTGACCAGCAGCCGGGACCAGCGGGTCTCCACCGTCATGGTGTTCGGCAGGTACCGCTGTCCCAGCGGCAGGCCGTTGCGGTGCGGCTTGACGGAGAAGTGCCCCGCGCTGCTGCCGCCGAGCAGGTCCGCGAACACGGCCGGCGCGTCGGGGCCGGGGTGGCACAGCCAGGTCAGCCGGGCGTCCGGGGTGAGCAGCGCCACGGACCGCTCGTTGGCCAGCATCGAAAGCCGCTCGATCGGGGGAGCCTGCTCGCCGTAGAGCCAGTTCCGCCGTTCCTCGAGGATGAAGGCGAGCACGGTCGCCACGTCCTCGGCGCCGCTGACCCGATACGTCGCGAGGGTTTCCCCGCCGCCGACCTTCACCCCGATGTCGGGGCCGGACAGCCTGGCGAACGCCTTCTCGTCGGTGACGTCGTCACCCAGGAAGATGGCGGCGGTGGCGCCGACCTGGTGCCGTAGCGTGTCGAGGGCCCGGCCCTTGTCGGTCTGGACCACCGCGAGCTCGACGACCTCCTTGCCGTCGGTGGTCGAGACACCGTCCCAAGTGCACGGTCCATTGTGGATTTCGGCGAGGACGCGTTCGGCCTGGTCGCGGTCCGCGCGGCGGACGTGCACGGCGATGCTCGCCGGCTTGACCTCCAGGTGCACGCCGCGAACCTCGTCGACGAGCTGGTCGAGCTCGCGCTCCAGCTCGCGGTGTAGTTCGCGGGCCTTGGCGTCGAGCGCGTGCACGAACCCGATGTCGAACTCGGATCCGTGACTGCCCACCAGGTGCACCTCGGCCGGCAGCCGGGACAGGGTCGCCAGGTCCCGCAGGGCGCGGCCGGAAATCACCGCGGTGGTTGTCTCGTGCAGTCCGGCCAGCGAACGCAGCGCACCCACGGACTCGGGCAACGGTCGCGCCTCGTCCGGGTTGCTCACGATCGGAGCGAGCGTCCCGTCGTAGTCGCACGCAACCAGAAGTCGCGGAGTGCGGGCGATCTGCACGATCGCACGGCGCAGTTCGGCGGGCAGGGACTCGGCGGTCAACACTCCTCCTCAGGAGCTCAAAGCATTTCGGTGTCAGTGTGACAGGTAGGCGAAGTTTACGAGAGTGGTTCTGACCCAAGCGCTTCCAGAAACGACCTTGCCCACCGATCCACATCGTGTGTAAGGACCTGTCGGCGCAGGGCGCGCATCCGACGCCTGCCCTCAGCAGGGTCGAGCGTAATAGCCGCCTGTAGGGCGTTTTTCACCCCATCGAGATCGTGTGGATTCACCAGAAAGGCGCTGGTCAGCTCGGCCGCGGCGCCCGCGAACTCCGACAGCACGAGCGCGCCGCCCAGATCGTGCCGGCAAGCGACGTACTCCTTGCAGACGAGATTCATCCCATCGCGTAGCGGGCTCACGACCATCACGTCGGCCGCCGAATAGAACGCGGCCAACTCCGCACGGTTGACCGACTGGTGCAGATAGTGCACGACCGGGTGCCCCACACGCGCGAATTCGCCGTTGATCCGACCCACCATCTGCTCTATCTCGGCGCGCATGCGCTGGTAGTGCTCGACGCGTTCCCGGCTCGGTGTGGCGAGCTGCACGAACGTGACGTCCTCCGGGCGGACCCGTCCCTCGTGGAGGAGTTCGTGCAGTGCCTGCAGGCGCAGGTCGATGCCCTTGGTGTAGTCGAGCCGGTCGACGCCGAGCAGCAGGGTCTTCGGGTTGCCGAGGTCACGGCGGATCTGCGCGGCACGCTCGGCCACCTGCTTGGTCCTGGCGAGCGCGTCCAGGCCGGCGGCGTCGATGGAGATCGGGAACGCGCCCACGCGCACGGTCCGGTTGCCGACCTGCATCATGCCCGGCCGCGACCGGACACCCACCGCGCCACGGCTCGGCTCGAGCCCGACCAGGGTGCGGGCCAGCCACAGGAAGTTCTGCGCGCCGCCCGGACGGTGGAAGCCGACCAGGTCCGCACCGATCAGCCCCCGCACGATCTCGGCACGCCACGGCAACTGCATGAAAAGCTCCACCGGTGGGAACGGGATGTGCAGGAAGAACCCGATCCGCAGGTCGGGGCGCAACTCGCGGAGCATGCTCGGGACCAGTTGCAACTGGTAGTCCTGCACCCAGACGGTGGCGCCCTCGGCGGCCACGTTCGCGCTGGCCTCGGCGAACCGGCGGTTGACCTTGACGTAGGCCTCCCACCACTTCCGCTCGAACACCGGCGGCTGGACGACATCGTGGTAGAGCGGCCACAGCGTGGCGTTGGAGAAGCCCTCGTAGTAGTCGCGCACGTCTTCACTGGTCAGCGTGACCGGGTAAAGCACCATGCCCTCGTCGGCGAACGGGTCGACCTCGACGCCCGGCACACCCGGCCAGCCCACCCAGGCGCCCTTGCGGGAACGCAGGAACGGTTCCAGCGCGGAGACCAGGCCGCCGGGACTGGCCGTCCAGCGCTGGGTGCCGTCGGAGGCACGGTCGAGGTCGACGGGCAGCCGGTTGGCGACCACGACGAAGTCCGCCGAAGCCTGACCGATTGCTGGTTCGCTCACGTCACCTGCTCCCTGTGCGCCTTCGTCTGGAGAACACTATCTCGTGGCGCGAAACGAAGATCGACCGCGCGGTAGGCCAACGAACGCTACTCTCTTCGCTTCAGGCGCATGCGCGAAATCGGGTAACTTCCGTGCCCTCGTACTGGCGCGCCGTGACGCGGAGATAGCGATCAATTCGCCTGGTCATGCCTTTCTATTCCAATCGTCGCCTCGCCGGCCGAAGCGGACCGGCCAGCCGGGGACCGGCCAGCTTGCGTTCCAGTCTGCCCAACCCGGTGCGCACCGGTTGCGCGAGGTACTCACCAAGCACCACGCCCGCCGCCAGGGCGAGCCCGATCCCGACCGCGCGCATCAGGGTCGACATCCCGTTCGCTTCGGTGGCCAGCTCGTACAGCCCACGATAGGTGGAAAGACCGGGCAGTAGCGGGGTAATTCCCGAAACGGCTACCACAAGAGGTGTGACTTTGAGCCGCCGCGCGAGCACGCCCCCGCAGAATCCGACCAGCGTCGCCGCGACGGCGGAAGAGGTGATGGTGTCAAAAGACGCCAGTATCAGCGCGCCGTACACCCCGGCGCCGATCGCCCCGGCCGCGCCGGCCACGAGCAGCGACCGCAGGGTGGAATAGCTCGCCAGCGCGAAGCACGCGGCGGTGCCGGCGCCCGCGACCGTCACCACGGGCAGGCCGAGCGCGGTCTGTGCGGGCAGTTCGGGCACGACCTGCCTGAATCCGGCGGCCTTGGCCAGGTTCAGGGCCAGCGCGACCCCGGTGATCAGGCCGGCGCTCATCAGCACGGTCTCCGTGGTGCGCCCGGCCGCGGTCACGTTGTATCCGGTGATCGCGTCCTGCACGGCCGAGACGGTGGACAGGCCGGACAGCAGCACGGTGATCGCCGCCGCGGCGACGAGAGTGGAGAACCGCTCCGGCACCAGCCCGGTGTTGACGATGACGGTGGCAAGCCCGGTGGCCACCAGCCCACCGACCACCTGCTGGAAGAAGAACGGCAGCGCGTACTTGTTGAGCTGGCGGCCGACCCGGTCCACCAGCGCCGAGATGACCAACGCGCCCCCCGCCACGTCGAGCCCGCCGCCGAGGATCAGCGTCACGAAGAAGGCCATCCCGCCCCAGGCGAGAGTCGCGACCCAGCGCGGATACGGATGTGGCGCGCTGGTGATCTTCTGCAGCTCGGCGTACGCCTCTTCGGCGCTGACATGGCCGCGGATGATCTGCTGGACGAGCATTTCGGTCTCGGACAGGCGCGTGTAGTCGAGGCTGCGGGAGCGCACCACCCGCAACGCGCTGACCGGCGCGAGCTCGGTGCCGCGATGGCAGGTCACGGTGATGGACGTGAAAATGACGTCGACCTCGCAGTGTGGCAGGCCGAGCGCGGAGGTCAGCGCGAGGATCGTCGCGGTGACGTCGGAAGCGCCCGCGCCGCTGGCCATCTGCACCTCGCCGACGCGCAGCGCGAGATCGAGCACGAAGTTGACGGACGGCTCGTCGGGCAGCGCCGGGCCGTGCTCGGCGCCGGAGTCCGGGGCGGGCTGCTCCCCGGTCGGCGCCTCGAGAATGTGCCAGGCCCTGCGGCGGGGCTCGGTCGCCCTCCTCCTCCGGTTGGCCCGGTCGACCGCGGGATCCCGCGGCGCTTCGAGTATGTGCCAGCCGCGCCTGCGATTCGCCGGCCCGCGAGCGCGCTGGTTGCTTTTCATACGGCTCCACCTCCCAGTTCCCACCGTCACCATCGCCATGCGGTCGCGTCGCGTAACATGGTGGTGACGGTGGTGTGCGCCACTTCGCCGATCATGCAGCAATCTCGGGGCCTCGGCAGCGGTTGCTACGATGACCCGCGTCCGGCCGACTTAGCTCAGTTGGTAGAGCAGCTGTCTTGTAAACAGCAGGTCAGGGGTTCGAGTCCCCTAGTCGGCTCCAAAAATCTTTCTTCGCGTCTGCGGACGTAGCAGCCGGTTTACCGTTCAGCCGTGTGGCGCATCTGTCGGGTCCGGATCCTGATCGAGCAGTTTGGCGTCGCGCGGAACGAGCGGCTTCTGCGTCATGCTCGTGAACGGACCGCCTCCTCGACCGCCGGCCATTGGTACGTACCAGGCCGAACGGGTTACCGTCGAGCGAGCGTTGCGGGCGCCGGTCGACGTCGATGTCACCAGGACACCCAGGCCATGGCGCCGATCTGGCCGTCGACGGTGACCTGTCCGCCGGAACCGGGTGCGCGAACGTCGCGGTCACCCCGGTATCGAGGTGCGAGGCGGCACCACCTGTCGTAGCGGTCTGACCGTGCCGGGCCAGCCGGTCGCCACCCACCCCGCTGGCTCGGCGGACCGGCAGCCGTTCGCGGGCTGCTTCATGCTGTGCGTCTACGTAACCGTAGGTGGGTGCGGAATTACGCGCGTACCAGGTTGTGGAGGTCGAGGTCGGTGCGTTGTTCGTCGGCTAGGTGGACGGCGAGCACGTATCGCATCGGCGTGCGGCAGGCCCAGCTCGGCGGCGGTTGTCTCTCGCACGGCGGCTGATGTCCTTGGCACTGGTGACGGGGTTTCTGGGATGGCCATTGTGTCCTCCGCCCGCGGCAGGGACGGGCAGGGCTGCTGTGTCATCTCCAGAACACGATGTCGACACTGTAACACCGCCCGCCACGATGGCGACCGCTGAAGCGGACCCGCGACAAGTGCCGTTGTCCCTCGGTGAGCTGTCTACTTCCCCAGTGCTGCTGGGACGCGGGGTGATAGGAAAGGGTTCGCCAGGTGTGGAACCTACTGGCGTTGGTCGGTTTGGCTGGGGTGATCGTCGCGGTCGTGGCCCTGATCCGCGGTCGCGTGCGGTGGGCGCGGATCGGCAGCCGTAAGGTTGCCGCGGGCGTATTGGGCGGCTCGTTCCTCGTGTTCGTCACCGGCGCCGCGTTCGCGGCCCCGGCCGCCCTTCCCCAGCATGACCTGGCGGTGGCGCCCCCTTCGACGACCAATATCGCCACCGCGTCGAGTTCGTCGCCGGTCCCGGTCGAGACCTCGTACACGCCCAGCAGCGCGCCGGTGGGGAAGCCGGTCGTGACCGCTGTCGCGCCTCCGCCGCCTGCGCCCACAACGGTCGCCTCTTTCGCGCCGAGGACGCGTACGCCGGTCCCGCCGTCGGCCGGTCTGTCCTGCACGGCCTCCATGTCCGACCCGCACCCGGCGGACTACGCGACCACCGACGTGCTTGTGCACACCGGTCGCGCTGGCGCGAGTGTCACCGCGACGGCGCACTACAAGACAACGGACACCACGCACAGCGCGCAGGCATCCGGGAACGGCGACGCCGACATCACGTTCCACATCAGCCGGGCCACACCCGGCTTCACCGTGTACGTGGACATCGCCGTCACGGCGCAAGGCGAGACCACCTTTTGCTCCACCTTCTTCACACCCCGGTGCACGTCGCCCGGCAAGTTCCCCTGCACGGAAATGGACGACCCGCACCGGTCGTACACCCCAACCGGAAGAAACTCTGTCGACAGCGGCTGAATCTGGATCTGGCACGGGTGCCGCCGCCGACGATGAGCCCTGGCAGTACTACGACCTCGGGCACGGATACTGCGGGGTGGCCATGGGCAGGCTGTTCATCAAGCCGATGTTCCAGCCTGTGACGTGGTAAATAGAGCGGTGCCGGTCATGCCGTCGCGGCGCCCGTCTTGAGCCCGACGTGTCGCCGGTTTGGCGTGGCCGCTCGCTGACTGCGGCCGCGATCGGTGTTCCTGCCACCGCCGGGCCGACGCTGCGAGCGTCTGTTTCCACGGTTCGTCAGGCTGGTCTTTCGGGGGCCGCCGTGGACTGACACCGACGTGAGGTCAGCTCACGCCAAGAAGGTGCCTTCCTGCGGTGCCGGATCGAAGCTTCAGCAACTCCGATCATCAACGCAGCAAGGCACCTTTGCCGCACAACGCGCCGAAAGGCCGACCGTCTCGAGTTCGGGACAGGGGCGCCACGGCGGGCCGGTGCGGGGCAGTGGAGGGATTTCGCGGTGACTGGTGTAGCGGTCACCGGTGGGGCCGTGATGATCAGGTCTCCGCCGCCCCTGCCCGAACCCTGTCAACCGATTCGGGTGGCACGGCAACTCTCACATGGATTGACGGTGGAGGCTTCTCTGATCGGAGGTGGCCGGAACGGGCACCAGTCGGCCTCACTGCCTGTGTCACGCGCCGGAATGAGCCTTGCTGCGAACGTCGAGCAGCGTCGCGATCGACGCCTTGTCAGCGTTCTCGGCGGCGACCTGGCCCTCCTCGCGCGAATCGGGCGCGAACCCGCAGCCGTATACCCCATTCGCTGTCCCGGCCGCGGAGAATTCCTGGACCGCGTGGAGTATTGCGCCGATAAAATCCGGTTGCGAGCCTGAAAGTTCCAGCGGCCTAAGATTCCGGCTGTCGAAATTCTTTCGAACCATCGTCTCGATGTTGCTCATGTTTGGATCCTTTCGTTGATTCGTCACCTGATCATTGAGCATGCTCCGGGACATGGCATCAACCGTTCGGTGGAACTTTGACAGCGGCTTCCTTGCGGCTCGTCGGTTCGGTGAGGCCGGAGCGTCTCGTTCCTGGCCGTTTGCCAGCTTTGCCTCAGCGATGCTGGTTGACATGATTCGTTTGAGAAGTCGGCTGTCGCCGTGCTTTCCGTGGCGGTTGCGCTGCTGACGTCGCCCGCGCAATGGCGGTTGCGCACGGCGGCCGCCTCCCCTCCGGAGGACTTCGATCATTTGCCCGTTGGTCGGGTCACGCCGGGCCACGGCTGGGCCACCGACACCTCCGGCGGCAGTCTGACAATCGAACCCAGCGACACCGGGCACGGCCGGGAGTTGCACATCCACACCGACGGGAACGGCCGTGCCTTTCTCGTGGTGCCCGGCCTGACTCCACCCGGCAACAGTTTCTGGATCCGCAGGCGTCTGAGGGTGGTCGCGTTCCTCACCGCCCCGACTGGACCCTCGCCGACGCTTTCGGCTCCGACTCGCCGACGCTGGCGCCCGCTCGGCGGCCAGTACGTGCCCATTTCTGGCGCCAACTTCTTTGGTGTGGGGTCGGACCCGGGCCCTGCGGGTGACTGGACCGCTTGGCAGACCTCGGTTCCGGCCGTCGCCCGGAAGCCGGCGCTGCGTGGAATTTTTCCTCGACGCCACCGACAACCGTGTCACCGTATACCTGGACGGTGTCGAACAGACCGCGTTCACAGTTTCCACAAAACAGCACGGCCGAAAATCGGGTGACTTCGTCTTCCCGCACTTCGACACCCGCAGGTTTGGGCTGGCAGCTCTACCAGGGAAGTTCGGCGCGAAAGTCGTTTGCGGCGCTTGGTTTCCTGTTGATGGGCGCCGGGCTCGTGACGGGCGCCTTCACCGGCACCGGCGACGGGTACTCGTTCGTGGTGATCTGGGTGAGCCTGGTCGGGCTGGGTCTCGGGTTCGCGCTTCCGTCCTACGACGTCCAGCTCGATTATGTGATCGTGAGTACCCACCGCGTCAGCGCACTGATCACCTACTTTCAGAACGAGGACAGCGGATGTGTCCGCACATCGTCGATGTGTGCGGCTTCCGGGTGGGTGAAGGCGCCGACCCGGGTGCTGTCCCGTCCGGACAGCCGACGGTCGGGATGCCTACTCGGCGGCGTTGCGGCGGAACGCACTCACGAGCGCAGGCCGACGTCACCAGTCGATCTCGGCGACAACACCGGTATGCGGCAACTTCCGCTTGTTGTCACAGGCGCCTTGTGACTTGCAAGCGACTGTTGTCACCGAAGGTTCGTCGCGCTGGGCATTCGCCGCGAGTTCCAGCGATTGTCGTCATCCGGTACGGGTGCTACTTGTCACCTGGCGCTGGTACCGACGCAGTTGTCACAAAATCGAAGGATATCCGGCGACCCTTGCCTGCTGGTCGGCGAAGTCGGTGGGGCCGCAACGCACCTTTTCCCTGCCCGGGAGCACCGCACGCGGCAACGAAAGATCGAGGTTGCTCAAGATCGCCCGGCTCCGCACCCGGGCGACCTGTCGCGTGACGGTCAGCCGTCGTGCCTGGTGAAGGATGCTCCGCTGCCCATGGGGCACCGGTAGCCGGTCGACCGAAGCGGTCGGGAGTCGGCAGCCAGCGTCGTCGTGCTGACCGATACCACGTCGTCCGGAGTCACTTTGTAGCGGATGTACTCGGTGACCGGATGATTCTGAGGGTCCAGCGTCTCGTGCACGTCCGAGAAGGCGATGTAGTCGTCCTGGAAACTGAGAAAGGCGTTGATACGGAGGCCACCGGTGACGGCCGGTCCGGGGGCGCCGGTGTCCGCTGCGGTGCAGTGGGGGAAGGAGACCGTGACGGCGACGTCCTCGCCCCGGCTCAACGCGGTGAGAAGCTGAGGATAGGTCGGCAGGGCCTCACCGCGACCGGGGCTGGACGTCACCACCTCCGATCCGCTCGCGCTGTCCTGGGTCAGCACGACCAGGCCGGCCGTCGTGATCAGGGACATCGCCGACAGGATCAGCTTTCCACGGAGCATCCGCTGGCACTCCTTCGTCATCGGTTTTCCATCCACAGTAGACAGACGTGGACCACACGGGGTGCTGCTGTCCGCAGCGCTCTCCACGGCCCGCGCCTCCGCCGCCAGCGCCGCTCAGCGCTGGAAGTGAACCGGGATGTACTGGTCGTACGATCGGTCGCCGGTGGCCGTGAAGTCCGCGCGGGTGACGATCGCGCACTGGACGGTGACGTCGCAGACGACGCCGTCCGCGATCTGGGGCCGGAGGTTGTCGAGGGTGGTGACGAAGGAACCGTTCGGACCATACGGCAGCGTGATTCCCGGCGTGCCGGTGGCAGTGTTGGTAATGCGACGGGACGATCCGTCCTTGGTCGCATGGCCAGGCAGGCAGGGTGTGGGGAGCGCGGTGTAGGTTGCGGGATCGCCCACCTTGACCGTGCTGGGTATTGCGCAGAACGCAAGGAAGATCCCCTGCGCGGTGTTATAGCCCGCGCCCTCGACCACGGACCGGCCACCGGACGCGGGCAGGGTGGTGAAACCGGCGATCAGGCTCAGGTGGAAGGTCGACCCGTCAGCGGTTGTGACCGTGCGCTCGGCGTAGCCCACCGCGGGACAGGCCGCCGCCGTGCCCGTCTGGGAGAACAGGAGCGCGAGCCCAGCCGAGGTCGCGACTATCCCGCGCCGGAAGAGCTTTTTCATGGATGTACGCACCGGACCCCGAGCCTTTCGTCGTTCGCGAGTCGACCTTACAAGAAAGGATCAGCGGATCCATCCGCACTCTGTGGAATTTTGTCGGCTTGCCGGGACTCGTCGCCCGCGTCCGTGCGATCGCGATGGTGCTCCGGATTCGTGTTCATTGGCTACCGGCCAGATGTGGGGAGGGCGGGAGTGCTGCGCTGGTGGAGATGCTGGGCACGGTGGCTGATCCGCGTAGCACCGTGCGGCGGCGGTGCTGGCGGTGCTCGATCTGACCGGTGTGGTCGTCACTGGGGACGCCGCGCATGCCCAGCACGCCGCCGCCGATCACCTGACGGCCGAGCGGGGCGGTGACTACGTGCTGACGGTGAAAGGCAATCAGTGCGCCACGAGGCGCTTCGGCACATCCCCGCTACAGGTGGGACAGACTCGAAGGGAGGTCCGCTAGGTCCGATGACTTTACCTGGAACCGAAAGGTGAAGGGGACCAGAGCATGTCAGCTAACCGGTGGCCGGGTCCAGGTGCCTGGGACGGTGCGCCGGGGGACCCGCGCGGTATGGCGAAAGCTTGACTGCCTGAACCCAATCGCCAGCGGCAGCAATTTACTGCCACCGGAACGGCGCCTGAAACCGGTGCCCGCCGTGGCCGGGACGTACTGGTTCGCCCTGGTCACCCTTTGCGGCGGGAGCGATGTCCAATGAGGACATTCAAGGAGATGAACGGGGCGCCTGCAGCCGCGCTGCAACGTGTGTCGAAGACGAACGTGGGATCACCGTCCCAGTCCGGCTGGCGGTGACGGAGTGCGCGTAGTAGTCGCCGGAGTCACGCCCGGCCTCGCCCAGATCACGGCGGTGCGGCCCAACGCCGCGCACGGCACCGGACACCACGTCACCGAAGGCACGAGCAAGGGTCGCATCGCGCGCCGCGCGATCTGGATCGCCCCAGCTACCGGCGTTGAGTTTCCCGGCGCCGAACAGGTGTTCCGCATCCGCCGGGACGCCCTGGCCCACAAGGGGAATCGACCGTCCAAAGAGGTCGTGCGCAGGGTCACCGGTCTCGCCGCTATCCAAGCCGGCCCGGAGGCGATCGCCGAGTTCGTCCGCCAGCACTGGGAATCGAAAACAAGGTCCACCGGGTGCGTGACGTGGTCTACCACGAGGACGCTCAGCACGCCTGCGCCGGCACCGGAGCCCAGGTCGTGGCCACCGTGCGCAACCTCGCACTCGGACTCCTCAGACTGGCCGGCATCACCCCCATCACCCGCACGCCGCAACGCATCGCCGCCGACCGAACCCGAGTCCTCCCCTATGATCGCCGCCACCAGGGCAAACCGACTTCGACGTTCCCCATGACCATTTTTCACGTCAGCGAGGGTGTCCATTCACGGGGTACCCGCAGGTAACCGGCTCTGACCTGGACGGCTTGATCGGGGCTCCTCGTAGGCCCTCGCATCGTCCCAGGTCGGAGGCACCCGTGAATGGACACCAGCGAGGCTGGCCGAAAATCAGCCTTTCTGCTGAGAAGGGAGCGGAGAGCAGCTGGATACGATGAAAGCGCAGCTGTTGCTGACGGAAGGTGGAGGTAGAACATGAACAAGATCGAGTCGGCCGCGAGCCAGGCCACGGCGAACAACTTCGAACCGCTCACAGTCCCGGCGAGCGGGCAACCGGTGGCTTGCCTGTACATTTTCAGTTTCATCTACGGCGGCGGCCGGTATGCCATTTGCGGCGATAACGACGAGAATTCCGACGGCGTGCCTTCCCTGAACGGCCTCGACCAGTTGTCGGTCGAAGACATCATCGCCGGTCGCTGACTCGTCGCCTGATCGCCTCGACCGTTTCACGATCATCTTGTGGTGTGACCTGATCGGGTCGGTGGCGTGTGAGGGTAAGGCAGCGAAGTTTCCGGCAGGTGGAGGAGTCCGGCCAAAAACTTCTCACCACGGGAGCTTCGCTCCGTGCCCAGTTCGCATGACGTGCGCCGACAAGCCTGCCGCCCGCAACCTCTTCTGGAACGACTGGGAAACAACCTCGACGCCAAGATCGGCGACCGAGGCGCTTCCTATCCGACGGCGAACGCCAACGAATAGCCATCGCCCGAGCACTCCTACGGCGCCCCGGCTGCTACTCCTCGACGAAGCAACCTCACAGCTCGACGCAGTTGACGAAGCCGCCCTCCGCGACGTCATACAGGCAGTATCCGCACGGATCACGATCATCGCGATCGCCCACCGGCTATCGACCGTCTTGTCGGCCTCCCACATCGTCGTGATGCACGACGGCACACTCAGATCCATCGGAGAACATCACACCTTGATGCGCGACGACAAACTATGCCAAACTCGCATCAAGCCGGCTTCTCAACTAACCGGCCCTTCTGGGTCAATTACCTGCAATGACGCAGAGCCCGAAGGTGCCCACCGGTGGCTCACGAGACGAGATTCGTCCCAGTTGACGGAAGGAATCGCAAATATGCACAAACTACTGAAGGGTGCGGTTGCCTCACTGGCCGCGGCCTCACTGGCCTGTGGCGTCTTCGCTTTGCCAGCCTCGGCCACGGGTGCCGTCGCGGGTCCTGGACCGGTCGATTGGTCGGCAACCCACGGCACGGCTACTGCGAAGGGCACCCGATGGGTGGAACCCGCCGGCCTTTTCGGAAATCTCGTGATCAAAGGTGAACTAACGAACACGGGCTCGGAGTGCTACTCCGTGTGGGTCAGGTTCAACCACGATCTCGTCCCCGGCGCTCCCAAAAAGATCGTCACGCAATGCGGACCCGGCACGACTACGCTCGAAATACGTCAATACTACGGTCCGACCATTACGGGCGCACTGCAGATCTGCCGCGGCCAAACAAACACCACCGACTGCGGACGCGCGGAAAACCTCACCTCATGGCCGATCGAACAGAACCGCGAACAGAGCCGAACGTGAAGCACGGGACCACGATCACGTGTCAGGTCAATGAATTTGCAGCGGACCTGTTTGGCGACCAGAGATTCCCTCCTCGTCGAGGAGGCCGCGCATGCCGCGACCACCGGCGACGCGGTGAAGCTTTTCGCGGTGACCGGCCTGGACAGGGCGGCCGAGGTGAGCCCGGTGAGCAACTGCCGCCGGCGCCGGCGCGGGACGTCCTGGTCAAGCGGCCGGTCGCCGACCTGGTCGAGTGTCCGACCTTGGGCGCCACCGCGAAGGCGACTCGGACCAATCCGCTGATGGACAACTACGCGGGCATGGCCATCATCGCGAACGCCCCGGGCTTGACGGGCGTGAGCCTGATCAGCGACGACAACTTCAACGCGATGCGGACCACCCGGGTGCTGAACCTGGCCACCCGCCTGCCCTGACAGGCAGCGTTGGCCACCCTTTGGGGTGGCGGGCTGGCCGTGGTCCACCGCGGGAGGGGAGGATCCGGTCCGGATACCCGAATCGGCGGCAGTGCGGCAGTGAGGACTCGGCGATGTCGCGAAGACAGCTCGAGGTCGTGGAGAGCTCGACCGATCGGTCCAGCGCGCCCCGGCGGCCGGCCGGACCCGGCGGTGCCCTGCTCGCGTTGCAGCGGCAGGCCGGAAACCAGGCGGTGGCGGCCATGCTCGGCGTCCAGCGCTGCCAGGGCAAGGACTGTGCCGACTGCGACCAGGAGCGGGGCGAGAGCACGCCGGTACAACGTGTCCCGGAGGCAAGTGTGCAGCGCGATGGGCCTTCGGTGAACGCTCCGCCGAACGCGCCCCAGGTGCCCGCACCGGTTCCGGCGCCGGTCGCGGTGACGGTGCCGCAGCTCATCGGCCCGCTGATGACGCAGTGGCGGGCGGCCGGCCTGCTCGATCCGCCGTTCCGGCCGGCCGGTGTGGAAGCGGTCCCCGACGTCCCGGCGCCTGGTGGCACGCAGGCCGCCGCGCCCGCCGGGGCAGCGGCGACGGGGGCAGCGGCCGCGGGGATGGTCGGTCCCGCCGTTGGCCCCGGAACCCCGCCCGTCCGGCCCCCGATGCCCCCCATGCCACCTGCCCGGCCGCCGGCGCCCCCGCTGTCACCGCCCGTCCGGCCTCCGGTGTCACCACCCGTCCCGACGCCGGTCGGGCCGGCGACCGCCCCGGGTCCTGTCCCCGGCCCCGCGGCAGGGCCGGACATCATCCCGGCGCCGCTGGTCGGACTGGCGGTGTTCCTGCTGGTGTTCCTGTGGCCTTCGACGACGGCCCCGCGGTGGATGGACGAAATCAGCCCGATCACGGGCGGGCCGTACGGCAGCCCGGAAGAGTTCGAGTGGACCGGCCGCCTCAGCGATCCGCAGAAGGAGTATCTCCGGCACCTCGTGCGCTCGCGGCGCATTCAGCCCGACGCCGCGGCCGACGGCGACGTCTCGCCGCAAGCCTTGCCCCAGCCCGAGCCGCAGCCCCGGCGCCGCCGCTCACCCACGTGCTTCGCCGCGCCGGTACCGCGCAGGGGCGGCCACGCCCGCCACGACGCGTACGCCACGAAGGTCACCGGCTCGCCCAACGACTACTACGTCCGCACTCCCCCGCCCGCGGTGGCGATCAACTACGACGGGCTGCAGAACGGTACCCGGAACGTGTGGGAGGTCAAGACCGGCTACGGGTGGTTCTTCAACCCGGACCTCGCCGGGCCAAGGGACTCCAGGCTGGCCCAGTGGGACGTCCAGAAGGACCTCGGGCTGCTTGTCGGGGGCCGCTGCGGGTATCTGCACATGTGGTCCCATCCCGACCGGCATATCGTGCAGTTGCTGATCGCCCGCTGGGGCGGTGTCCCGCCGGTGGCGAACATTCCGGAGTGACCACGTGACTGACGTTTTCCCGGCCGTCCGCCGCGTCACCGTCGACGTGGGGGCGTCGCGGCTGGCGGAACTGGCCGGTGGGCTGGCGCGCACCGCCGAGGTGCTGACGCGGCATGGCCTCGTGGCGGCGCCATGGCGGACCGGTGAGGCGCCCGGGACGCCGACCCCGGTGACCGAGGAGGCGCTGGCCGATTATCTCGGCGACGTGGAGGCGGCGCGAAGCCGCGGTGAGGCAGAGCCCTGCCTGCTCGTCTCCGGGGACCTGGTCGTGGTCGCGAACGTGACTCCTCCACCACCGCCCGGCCGGGCCACCGTGTGGTTTCCACTGCTGGTCACACCGCCGGTCGACACGATCCTGGCCCTGCTCGGCGATCTGGCGACGGCGCTCGGCGCCGGTCACGCGCACATCGAAGACGACCGGCTCGTCCTGCTCTACCAGTCCCGCCGCGCCACCGAGCGGGCCCGCGCGGCCGTGCCGGAGGAGTACCGCGCCTACATCCCCGATCCGCCGGACCTCCCGGTCGCGGGCCTCATCCCGCAGTTGCTGGTGCCGCAGGAATACGACACACGGCACGTGCCGCCCGGCGTCTGGTGGGTGAACTACTGGGGAGCGACGCAAGTCCAGACCGTCGGGGAAGACCTCGTCCGCGCGGCTTCGTGGGCGCGGATCGAGCAGGCCGGGGACGGGGCCCTCCTGCTCGCCGCCACCGACGAACCGCTCGACCCCGAGCGGGCCGACCACGTCGCCCGGCTGTCGGACCTGGTCGGCCAGCTCGGTCTGCGCGCGCTGCAGGACCGTTTCCGCTACGCCTGAAGCCGGTCCTGAAGCAGCCCGAGGACGTTGCCATCAGGGTCGGTGACGGTGGCCACCAGGCGGCCGCCACCGACGTCGTGCGCGGGCTCGTTCACGGCGGCACCCGCCGCCGTCACCTCGGCCAGCTTCGCCTCGATGTCCGGCACATGCCAGTAGGCCACCGGTGAGGTCATGCCCTGCGGTCCACCGCCCGGCACCAGCCCGATGTGCTGGCCTTCGGCCTCGAAGCCGACGTAGTAGGACTCATCGGTCTGCGGCGCGACGCCGAGCAGGGCCGCATACACCTCCTTGGCCTTCGCCAGGTCGGAAACGGGATGCAGCACGGTCTTGATTCCCTGGGTGGAAGAGCCGGTCATGGTCACTCCTGAAGTCGCAGAACGGGTGGTTTCCGTGACGGTCACGCTAGGTGCTGCTCGGCGGTCCGCGCTTCTCGATTCCTGATCGGTCTGGCTACCTCGCCGCAGGCGCGCGAAGTGAGAAAGAAAAGGGGCCGGTCCGGCGGTCGCCTCTCGGCGAAAAGTCCGAACGCGGCTACTGCGTGACCGGTATCCCGCGACGGTGATGAGTGAAGCCCGGGGGACACCCACACCGACTGCCTGGAGAAACGATGACTGATCCCCACTTCGCGCCAGCCCCGTTGAAGGCGGCCGAGCCGCAACATCGGCTGGCGAGCTTCGACACCTACCTGGACGCGCAGCGCCTCGTCGACCGGATGTCCGACGACGGCTTCCCCGTCGAACACGTCCGGATCGTCGGCGACGGCATCCGGACGGTGGAACAGGTCACCGGCCGGATGACCCGGGGGAAGGCCGCGGCGATGGGCGCGGTGTGTAACACCGTCTCAACCTTGCGCCGCAACGGGTTTTCCTGCCGACATGACCGCATGCCCGCCGGCCGGGCGGGCGGGGCTGATGCCAGGGCCGAACTTCCCTGCCGTCCCGGCGAACGTCCTCTCGCACTGGTGACCTCGTTCCCTGGTCGTGCTTTCGCCGATCCCATACCGTCGTATCAGGAAGTTGGCCTCCGCGAGGAGATCGAATCATGCGGGCACTGGACGTCATGAGTGTGCCGGTGGTGACGGTGGAACCGGATACCCCGGCGAAGCGGGCGGCCGAGCTGTTGTCGGAACACGGGTTCACCGCCCTGCCGGTGGTCGACGACGATCGGCTGGTCGGCATCGTCACGGAGGCGGACCTGATCGGCGATCGGATCCCGGCCGATCCACGCTACCGGCACGAGGAGCAGCGTGGCCGGTGTCCGGGCGGGATGGTGGCGGAGGTGATGACCAGCCCGGTCACCGGGATGGCGCCGGGTGCCGACCTTTCGGCGTTGGCGCGGGCGTTACTGGGCGCCCGGATCCGCGCGATGCCCATTGTGGACAGAGCGCGGGTGGTGGGCATCGTGACACGCGGAGATATCGTCCGTGTCTTCGCGCGCTCGGATTCGGAGATCGCCTCCGACGTGTTCCGCCACCTGACGATGTATGGCGGGGCGGACAGGTGGCAGGTGGAGGTCCGTGACGGCGTGGTGCGCATCGTGGACGCCTTCGATGACGAGACCGCTCGGCACGTCGCGACGGTGCTGGCCGAGGCCGTGCCAGGGGTGGTCAGCGCGCATGTATCGGCGGATGCGCGATGACCGGCGTGGAGGGTGCGATCGTCGTCGGCGTCGACGGGTCCGAAGAGTCGGAGCGGGCGGTGCGGTGGGCCGCGACGGAAGCCGGGTTGCGCAAGGCGCATCTGCACCTGGTGCACGGATTCGCGCCACAGTTGGAGTACGAGGGCACTGGGCTGGCGATGCCCCAGGAGGTGATCGCATCGCTGGTCCACGCTGCCCGCGACATCCTCGACCAGCGTGCGGCAACCGCCCGGCAGGTCGCCGGCGACGTGCCGGTGACGACCGAGACGGCGCAGAACCTGCCGGTGCCGCTGTTGCTGGAGTTGTCCCGCCGCGCCCGCATGATCGTGCTCGGCTCGTCGGGCAGCGGAGGTTTCACCGGGATGCGGATCGGCTCGACCGCATCGGCGGTGGCCGCGCACGCCCGGTGCCCGGTCGTGGTCGTCCGCGGGACCGCCGGGGAAGGGCCGGTGGTTGTCGGGGTGGATGGCAGCCCGGTCAGCGAACGCGCCATCGCCGCCGCGTTCGATGAGGCGTCCTGGCGGCAGGCGCCGCTGGTCGCGGTGCACGCCTTCGTTGACGTCGAATACATCAGCGGGTGGCACGCCACCGAGGAAGAGGAGCGGGCTGTGTTGGCGGAAAGCCTGGCCGGGTGGCGGGAGAAGTACCCCGATGTGGGGGTCGAGCGGATCGCGGTGCTGGACCGGCCCCGCCATCAGTTGCTGGACTGGTCGCAACGGGCGCAGCTGGTCGTGGTGGGCAGCCGGGGACGCGGCGGGTTACCCGGCCTGCTTTTGGGCTCCACGAGCCAGGCGCTGATCCAGCACGCCCACTGCCCGGTGATGGTCGTCCGCCCTTAGTTGGAAAGGACTTGCGATGCGCGCGTACCCCGGCGACGGGATCGTGATCAAGAGCCGGACCATGGGAATGTTCGAGCAGCGCGGGCGGATCATGGAGGTGCGATCCGCCGACGGCTCGCCCCCGTACGTCGTGCGGTGGCTGGCCGATGACCACCTGTCGGTGTTCTTTCCCGGAACCGACGCCATCGTGCTGACCCCCGGCGAACTGGCGGCCGCCGACGAGCGCGAGCGCGCCCGGTTCACCGCCGTTCGGCAGGCCATCACCCACCTCCGCCCGGCAAGCGGGACGGTAAGCCCCCGGAATCCGGGTCCGCCGGCACCTGACCGGCCGTTCGTCGCTCGATAGCTTCACCGTCAAACCACAAGGGAGACATCATGCGGGAAAAGCGCTGGCACGTCGACATCTTCATCGACGAGCACGAGAGCAAGACCAGGGCACATGCGCGGCTGCACAACCCGGACGAGACGGGCTTTGTCGGCGTCGGCACCGCGCGGTTGAACCCACGCGACGTCGACGTTCCCGAGATCGGTGACGAACTGGCCGTGTCCCGGGCGCTGTCCGACCTCGCCCATCGGCTGCTCGACGCCACAGCGGGCGACATCGAGGCCATCACCCATAAGAAGGCGCACCTTCACCGGTGACCGCGGCGCGCAGCTCGACGGCGGGCTTCGGCGAGTGTCCGCACCAGCGCGGTCCCTGGCGCCGCCACGCCGACGGACCAACCTGCCGTGGTTCACGGAAGTTCCCGAGGCGCGGTCCTTCGCATCGGGCATCCTGTTTTCGAGGCTGAGGTATGACCGGGCTGCACACCGACCTGTACGAGATCCGCATGGCGACGAGCTACCTGCGGCGCGGGATGACCGAGCCCGCGACGTTCAGTCTGTTCGCCCGGGCGCTCCCGGATGATCGGGGATTCCTGGTCTGCGCCGGACTCGCCGACTGCCTCGATTTCCTGGCGCGGTTTCACTTCGACGACGAGGAACTGGACTATCTGGGCGAGGAGCTCGGCCTGCCGGACAGCGACCTGGATGCCCTGGCGCACCTGTGCTTCGAGGGTGACGTGTGGGCGGTTCCGGAGGGCCGGGTGGTGTTCGCCAACGAGCCGCTGCTCGAGGTCACCGCGCCGCTGCCCCAGGCCCAGCTGGTGGAAACCGCGCTGCTGAATTTCCTGACCTTCTCCACCGCGGTGGCCACCAAGGCGGCCCGGTGCCGGATCGCCGCGGACGGAGCCGCTTTGGTGGATTTCTCGGCGCGGCGCACCCATGGCGTGAATGCCGCCTTCGCGGCGGCCCGGTTGTCGGCGATGGTGGGTTTCGCGGGCACGAGCCACGTCGCGTCCGCGTGCCGGTTCGGGCTGTGGCCGGTCGGCACGATGGCCCATTCCTACATCGAGGCCTTCTCCAGCGAGCGGGAGGCGTTTCGGGCGTTCGCCGAGGACTTCCCCGAGGCGACCGTGTTTCTTGTGGACACCTACGACACGCTGGCCGGTGTGCATACGGCCATCGACGTCGCGAAAACCCTGAATCTGCCGGGTGGGCGCGTCGCGGTGCGGCTGGACTCCGGCGATCTCGACGCCCTGGCGCGCGCGGCCCGGAAAATTCTCGACGACGAGGGCCTACCGGGCGCACGGATCATGGCCAGCGGTGGGCTCGACGAACACGCCATCGCCCGGCTCACCGCCGCGGGCGCTCCCATCGATTCCTACGGCGTGGGCACGAAAATGGGCGTCTCCGCGGACGCGCCCTCCCTGGACACCGCCTACAAGCTCGTCGAATACGCCGGCAGACCGGTCATGAAACGCTCAACGGGCAAGGCCACTTTCCCCGGTCCCAAGCAGATCTACCGCGGCGAGTCCGGCGAGCCGGACGTGCTCGCTCTGCGCACCGAGCCGCCGCCCGAGGGCTACCGGCCGCTGCTCACCCCGGTCATGCGAACCGGTGAACGAGTGGGGAGCGGGCACGAGCTGTTCGACGCACGTAGCCGGTTCGAACATGACCTGGCATGGCTCCCCGAAGCCGCCTTGCGGCTGCGTGCCGCCGAACCGGTCCACGTCCGGCGATCCGCACAACTGAATGACCTGCTAGCGCGAACACTCCACGCATCGACGTCATGACCGCTATCAGCGGACGGTGCGCGCCAGAACAGGCGAGTGCCACACCTGGTCAACGGAACGAGAGCGGCCGGCCGTCGGTCCTCAAACGCCTGGGTCGGTGGGGTCTGTTTCAGGTCGGCCGGTGGGGGTCGGTGGTGGCGAGGGTGAAGTAGGCCTCTTCTTCTTGGGCGAAGTGCAAGGTCAGCACCGCGTCGAGGCCGTAGAGGGTCGCGCGAAGGTCGTCGATCTGGTCGCGCTGGATGCCGTCCGGGGATTCGCCGAGGTGCCGGCCGAGGCGACGGGCGAGGCTTTCGATCTCGGCGTGACCGCGGCTCATGGTCACCGTTCCTTCCGGGCCGCCCAGTACCTTGGTCAGTGCCGGGTAGAGCTGGGTCTCCTCGGCCCGTTCGTGGGGGAGCAGTTGTCCGGTCAGCAGGGTGTAGGCGTGACGGACGGCGGCGTCCGCGTCAGGGCCGGGTCCGCAGGCGAGCGCGTCGGCCGCTTGCCGCACCGTGGTGCGTGCGGCGAGCAGTTTGGGATGTTCGCGCGCGAACCGGTGCAGCAGCTCATCGGTCCGTGCGGGTGGCCGGTGTCGTGCCGGGATGCGCAGGGCGCGCAGTGCGTTGAGGATGACCGCGACCGTGGCGTGCGCCCTGCCTCCGCCGAAGTCCGCCCCGACGACGACTACGACGGCTCCCGCGAGCTCCAGCGCGCCGCCACCGAGTTCCAGCGAACAGTCGACCAGCTCGACCTCGGTGGCACCGGCCGCGTTCCGTACCGAGACCGGGGACTGCGGCAGCTCGGCAGCTCAAGTGCCGGTGAGGCCGAAAGGCGCACCACAGACCGGCGACGGCTCGCTCAGCGGCCAGGTCCACTGACTTCTTCGCCTGACTCCGACCGGAGCCCAATGACCGGCTGGGATACCCGGTCACCCAGGTCCGGTGGCCGTCGCGGTTGTCCTCCGTGGGAATGGAATCAGTGCGTCGCGTGGTTTTCGGGGCGACAGGGTACATCGGCGGCGCGATCAACTCGGCGGTGGCCAGCGGGTCCCACCAACTCGTTCCGCCTGACCAGTAGCGGCGAGGGCACTAAGGCCCGGCTTGTCAATGACCGCCGACTCTGCTGGGAACCCGTCGCGGGGTCGAGTGTGGACGTAGCGCAAAACCAGCTTGGAGTCCTGCGATGACCCTTGTTTCGCCGACGATCGGTGGGCCTGTTCGGCTTGCCCTGGACGCGGCCATCCGCGCGCCGTCTCCGCACAACTCGCAGCCGTGGCGGTTCGAGGTGACCGGCGAGCGGATCGACGTCTTCCTCGACACCGGGCGGGTCCTCGACGTCGCCGACCGCGACGCCCGCGAA
>NZ_DATELF010000148.1:0-5201 GCF_035276945.1 Amycolatopsis sp.
CCGGACGACACCGGAAAATCGGCTCGCTCCGCGCCCTCCCCGGCTCCTAGGCTCGACTGATGACGATCGACGAACGGGTTTGGGGAAGCGGCGAATTCGCGGTGCCGGACGGTTACCTGAACACTCCGAGCGTCGGCATCCCGCCGGCGCACGTGGCGCACGCGGTCGCCGACGCGGTGGGCAGGTGGCAGCGCGGGGGCGACAAACCGGGGGACTTCGACGAGGCGGTGGCGCTGTCCCGGCAGGGGTTCGCGGGCCTGATCGGCGTGCCCGCCTCCCGAGTCGCGATCGGCGCGTCGGTCTCGCAACTGCTGGCCGTGGTGGCGGCCGGGTTGCCGGACGGGGCGAAGGTGCTGGCCGTGAGCGGGGAGTTCACCAGCACCACGTTCCCGTTCGCGGCGCAGGGACATCGGGGCGTCACGGTGACCGAGGTCGACCTCGCCGGGTTACCGGCCGCCGTGCCGGGACACGACCTCGTGGTGGTCAGCGTCGTCCAGTCGGCGAACGGTGCGACGGTCGGCCTCGACGCCCTGCGCGCCGCCGCGGAGGCCGCCGGGGTTCCGGTCGCGCTCGACGTGTCCCAGGCCGCCGGGTGGATGCCGCTGCGGCTGGACTGGGCGGACTGGGTGGTCGCCGCGGGCTACAAGTGGCTGCTGTCGCCGCGCGGCTCGGCCTGGCTCGCCGTGCATCCCCGCGTCCTGGACCGGGGCGCGCCGGTCGCGGCCGGGTGGTACGCGGGAGAGGACCCTTGGCAGACCTTGTACGGAATGCCGCTACGGCTTGCCGGCGGAGCGCGCAGGTACGACCTGTCGCCGGTTTGGCTGGCTCAGGTGGGCGCCTCGGTGGCCTTGCCGTACCTGGCTTCCCTGGACCTGGCCGAGGTCAGGGCCCACTGCGTCAAGCTTGCCGACGCGCTGCTCGCCGGGCTCGGCCTCCCCGCCCGGGGAACCGCGATCGTCTCCGTGGAAGCCGATCCCGGGCACCTGGCCGCGGCCGGGATCAGCGCGAGCGCGCGTGCCGGAAAGGCCAGGCTCGGATTCCATCTCTACAACACTCTTGGTGACGTAGAGCGGGTTCTGTCCGCATTGGGACAGCCCGTTCAGTACCGTGGTCGCCCGTGCTAGGTGCCCAATACTCTCCGGGCGGTGGCGGGACCGCGCCGCTGCCCCGGATTTCGGCGAACCCGAAGCGTACGGGTTACGTCCTCAAGGCTCTCGGCCTGGTCGTGGTGGCGGTGGCCTCCGGCGTGTTCTGGTGGCTGATCAGGCACGATTCGACCACGCCCGCCCCGGTCGCGCAGGCGCCGGCCAAGGAGTTCGCCTTCGCCATGGCGGAGGGACCGGTGGTGTCGACGAACTGCGCGACCAACTCGACCGGCGAGGTCAAGAAGTGGTTCAACGACCATCCCTGCCAGCGGCTGGCGCGTGCGCTCTACAACACGGCTTACGGCAACTCGCGGGTGCTGGTGTCCGTCGCGGTCGTCACCAACAACGACCCGGACCTGGCGAAGCAGCTCAAGATGCTCGCCGACAAGGACGGCACGGGCAACGTCAACGACCTGGTCAAGGACGGCACCGCGCACGTCCCGGGAGCGCCGAAGAAGCTCTCCGACGGCAAGTACCGATCACGGGTGAACGGCACTCAGGTCACCATCGTGCTGTCCGAGTTCTTCGATCAGCACAACGATGACGCCGTGCTCGAGCGAGTCAACGCCGAAGCCCTGGACCTGGCCGGTCAGCTGGGCTGAGCGCCCGGCATCGCGACGGCGGCCGGGGACTCGCCGGCCGCTTGGCGCCATCTGGTGCCACGCCGCGCGGAACCCAGCAACGCGCGCAACGCGATGAGCCGCAGTCCGGCGTCGTCGGTACGTTCGAGCACGCCCCGCCAGGCCGCCGCCGCGTCGGCTTCCGCGGCCGCGACGACGGTTTTGGCCGACGCCGCGTCGGTGACCGGCTTCGGGGTGAGGTACGCCGGTTCGGGCGCGTCCGGTGTCGCGCCCGCGGCGGTGAGCATCCGCACGCACACGTCCCGCCGGCCCTGGTGTTCGGCGGACCCGTCGCTGACCCCGATGTCGAAGTTACTCGGCAGGAAGGCGCTCACCAGGGAATACACCCAGACCGCCGCGTGTTCGGCGGCCAGCGCCTTCTGCAGCGGCTCGATCGCCTCGTCCGGCACGCGTGAGGCGGCCGTGGCGGCCGTGCCGGGGTCCTCGCCCGGCCCGAGTTGGTCGGAGACCTGCTGCAGCCCGGCACATCCCGCGGCGACCGCGGCGGCGAGCCCCGCCCGGTACCGCGGCAGGGTGGCCACCAGGTTCTCGGCCTGCTTGCGTGCCGTCGCCAGCCGCTGCCTGAGCCCGGCCATCCCGGTCTCGGCCGGGGTGGTGGCCCGCACGGCGGACTTGGGGCGGTTCAGCCGGTCGACCTCGGCCTGGATCGCCTGGGCGTGCGCGGTGCGCGCGGCCGCCACCTGCTGGGCCAGGTCGCCGGAAACCGCCCTCGCCGCGTCCGCGTCCGCCCGGGCCTGTTCGGCAAGTGGCGCCAGGGGGTCGGGCTCGTCGGAGTAGCCGCTCTGGCACGCGGCGAGCGGGACGGCCAGCGCGGCCAGCGCGCTCGCCCGTAGTACGTCACGGCGGGTACGAGGCGTCACGTCGAGCCATCCTGCCAGCCGCCGGGCGCCCGGCGATGAGCGGAGGAGCCCAGGGAGGGGTGCGAGGGTCGCACTCCCACAAGGCAGAGCCCCGCCCGGGTGACGCGTGCGCTGGTCACGACTCAGCAGGTGGCCGCGGACAAGATAAGCTTGACCATCACTGACCGTTGAACACATACAGGAGAGCGCCAAGGTGCCTGGAGAACTCGCCGGCCGGCTGGAGCCCGTAGTGGCCGAGGCCGTCGCCGGCGCGGGTTTCGACCTCGACGCCCTCGACGTGCAGCAGGCCGGCCGCCGGAAGCTGGTCAAGGTCGTCGTCGACTCGGACGAGGGCGTCGGGCTCGACGAGGTAGCCGAAATCAGCCGGGTGGTGTCCGCCGTCCTGGACCGGCACGACCACTTGATCGCGGGCGCCTACACGCTCGAAGTGAGCTCGCCGGGCGTGGACCGGCCGCTGACCCTGCCGAGACACTGGCGGCGGGCGCGCTACCGGCTGGTCCGCGTAAATCCGCACGAAGGCGCCGGGTTCGTGGGCCGGATCGGCCACGTGGGCGAGGACTCGGTCCGGGTACTGGTGGACGGCCGGATCCGTGCGGTCCGCTACGCCGACGTGGCCAGGGCCGTGATCGAGATCGAGTTCCGGCAGCCACCGGCCGAGGACCTGAAGCTGCTCGAAGAAGACGCGGCCGCACCGGAGGAGGAACCCAGGTGAACGTGGACATCGCGGCGCTGCGTGCGATCGAGCGGGACAAGGACATCCCCTTCGAAACCGTGATCGCGGCAATCGAAACCGCCCTGCTGACCGCCTACAAGCACACCGAGGGCCACGAGCCGCACGCCAAGATCGACATCGACCGCAAGACCGGGTACGTGCGCGTGCTGGCGTACAAGCTGGGCGAGACCGGTGAGGTCGAAGAGGAGTGGGACGACACCCCGGAGGGTTTCGGCCGGATCGCGGCCACCACCGCCCGCCAGGTGATCCTGCAGCGGCTGCGCGACGCCGAGCACGAGCGCACCTACGGCGAGTTTTCCGCCAAGGAGGGCGAAATCGTGGCGGGCGTGATCCAGCGCGACGCCCGGGCCAACGCCCGCGGCATGGTCGTGGTCCAGGTCGGCGACACCGAGGGCGTGCTGCCCGCCGCCGAGCAGGTGCCCGGCGAGTCCTACCAGCACGGCAGCCGGATCAAGGCCTACGTGGTCGGCGTGTCGCGGGGCAGCCGCGGCCCGCAGATCACCCTCTCGCGGACGCACCCGAACCTGGTGCGCAAGCTGTTCGCGCTGGAGGTCCCGGAGATCGCCGACGGCACCGTGGAGATCGCGGCGGTGGCCCGTGAGGCCGGGCACCGGTCCAAGATCGCCGTGCGGTCCACGGTGCCCGGCGTCAACGCCAAGGGCGCCTGCATCGGACCGGTCGGGGCGCGCGTGCGGAACGTGATGAGCGAGCTGGCCGGGGAGAAGATCGACATCATCGACTACTCCGAGGACTCGGCGAGGTTCGTCGGGAATGCCCTGTCTCCCGCGAAGGTTGTTTCCGTACAGGTGGTCGACGAACGCGCGAAGACGGCCCGTGTCGTGGTGCCGGACTTCCAGCTTTCGCTCGCCATCGGCAAGGAAGGCCAGAACGCCCGGCTCGCCGCCCGCCTCACCGGGTGGCGGATCGACATCCGCAGCGATGCGGCTTCGGCAGCCGAACCTCGCGCGGCAGCAACCGGTTCGGCTGAGTGAGGGGCCACGAGCTAAACTGGAACATGGCTGGAAGGTCGCGTCCGGGTGACGCGCGTGCCGGGGACGGGGAAACCCCGATCCGGACGTGCGTGGGATGCCGGAAGCGGGCTTCGGCCGGCGAGTTGCTGCGAGTGGTCGCGATGGGCGGGTGGCTGGTCGTCGACGAGCGTCGACGGCTGCCGGGCCGGGGTGCTTGGTTGCATCCGGATCCGGGTTGCCTGGCCAGGGCCGAGCGGCGGCGGGCGTTTCCCAGAGCGTTACGTATCTCTGGAACACTCGACGGCGCGGGTCTGCGACAGCAGCTTGACGCGGCCGCCGCGAGAACGATGGGTGGGGGACCTTCCCCTGCCCAGCCGGAACGAAGGAAGCAGGTCGACCCGTCATGAGTCAGCCGTGAAGCTGAAGCCATGAACGCGCGACGATAGGACGAGGTCAGCGGGTACTTACCGCCTGGCCTCACCAGTTGAGGAGAGCAGTGGCAGGTAAGGCCCGAGTACACGAGCTCGCTAAGGAGCTCGGTGTTACGAGCAAGGAAGTTCTCGCCAAACTCAAGGAGCAGGGCGAGTTCGTGAAATCCGCGTCATCCACCGTCGAGGCCCCGGTGGCCCGCCGGCTGCGTGACGCTTTCTCCGCCAAGGACGGCAGGTCCGGTGGGCGGTCCGGTGGTGGCCGCAAACCGGTGCCAGGACCTGGCTCGACGCCGTCGGGCAACGGTGCCGTCCCGGCGCCCTCCAAGCCTTCGGACGCGGGCCAGCACAGGCCGCGTCCCCCCATGCCCGGCCCACGGCCGGGCCCGCGCCCGGCCCCGCAGCCGCCGCGCCCGCAGGAGG
>NZ_DATELF010000149.1:0-23086 GCF_035276945.1 Amycolatopsis sp.
GCGAGCACGAGGACGGCGTCGAAGTTGGTGTCGGCGCCCGGGTCGATGTCGATCAGCGCCCAGGTCGGTTGGTGCACGTCCGGCAGCCGGGAGGTCCACCGGTGCGACTCGACGCCGGCGAAGTTGGCCAGCCAGGCGAGCGCGCTGGGTCTCTCCGGGATCGGCTTCGTAGTTGCGCCGGCGGGTGAGCCAGTCCGGGAACGTAGCCGGGGACCTCCCTGTGCCAGAAGCCGGGGTGGTCGACGCCGTCGGGGTAGCGGTGCACGGTGACCGGCCGGCCGGTGAGACAGGGCAGCATGGCCGGGGCGATCCTCGTGTCGTAGCGGATGAGGTCGCGCTTCGTGACCGGTGGTTCGATGCCGGTGCCGGAAACAGCACCTTGTCGAAGTTGGTGAGTGAGCCAGCGTCCAGCCGCCGTCGGTGCCGATCTTGGCGAGCGCCGCGAGTTCCCTGGCGGCCGGTGAATCCGTGTCCCGGCTCGAATGCCGTGTGCTGATCACCCAGCAAGACCCGTGCCCGCCTCGCCCGGAGCGTCTGGTGGTGTGCCGCCTCCGCTTGTTCCGGGTACGCCAGCGCGTGCTGGGACAGGACAAGGAAGGACGCGCCGGAGATCACCTCGCCCGAGGACAGGCCGGAGCGGGAAGCGTCGAAAATCAGCGGTAGGAGGTGTCATTTCGTGTCCGGTTCTCCTGTCCGGGCGGCGAACTCGGTGTGCCCGTTGGGGGACACTTCGGAATTTTCTCGCCCTGCTGGACCCGGACCTTCTCGCCGCAGGTGGCGCGGTGAAAACCGCCGGTCTTCTGGGCTTTTTCCGGGCGTGCGCCGGCATCGGACTCTCCTTCCAGCACGTCAGGAACCCGGGTACCCCCGTGGGTCCGGGGCCGATGCGCGGATCAGGCCGCGTGAGCAGCGGTGAAAGCCACGGGCAGGGGTAGGAAGTCCCCACATCCCGGGACTGTTGGCCGCTGTCCCCGCGCCGCCTGATTCGTAGCGTTTGAGCTGACGAGCCGGGAGGGATTTCATGACATCCGACGATTCGAAGAGGGTAGCGCGGGCGAAGTCGTACGAGGGGGACCGGTGAGCACGATTGCCGCGCCGGTCGGCCAGGTGCCGCTGAGTGACGCTGAACTGTCCCAGGTGGACTGTCTGTGGCGGGCGGCCAACTACCTGTCCGTGGGCCAGATCTACCTCATGGACAACCCGCTGCTGTCCCAGCCGCTGACGGTGGAGCACATCAAGCCAAGGCTGCTCGGTCACTGGGGCACCTCCCCAGGACTCAACTTCGTCTACGCGCATCTCAACCGGGCCATCCGCACGCACGGACTCAACGCGATCTTCGTGACCGGGCCGGGGCACGGTGGACCGGCGTTGCTGGCCAACACGTGGCTGGAGGGCAGCTACCCGGAGGTCGCGCCCGCGGTGTCCCAGGACATCGACGGGCTGCGGACGCTGTTCCGGCAGTTTTCCTTCCCCGGCGGCGTGCCCAGCCATGTCGCACCCGAGGTGCCCGGCTCGATCCATGAGGGTGGTGAGCTCGGCTATTCGCTCGCGCACGCGTTCGGGGCGGCCTTCGACAACCCGGACCTGCTGGTGGCTTGCGTCGTGGGGGACGGGGAAGCGGAGACCGGGCCGCTGGCGGCAAGCTGGCATGCCAACAAGTTCCTCGACCCCGTGCACGACGGCGCCGTGCTGCCGATCCTGCATCTCAACGGGTACAAGATCGCCAACCCGACGGTGCTCGCGCGAATCCCGCGGGAGGAACTGCACCATCTTCTCACCGGTCACGGCTGGGCACCGCGGTACGTGGAGGGCTCGGATCCGCGGGTGATGCATCTGGCCATGGCCGAGGCGCTGGACGACGTCGTCGCCGAAATCCACCGGATCCAGCGCGCGGCCAGGACCGGGACCGGTGCGCACGCGCGGCCACGCTGGCCGATGATCGTGTTGCGCTCCCCGAAAGGCTGGACCGGACCGTCCGAAGTGGATGGTAAGCCGGTCGAGGGAACCTGGCGCGCGCATCAGGTTCCGCTGGGGGCCGTGCGGGAGAACCCGGAACATCTGCGGGCGCTGGAGCGGTGGATGCGGTCCTACCGGCCGGGTGAGCTCTTCGACCCGGCGGGCCGCCCGGTACCGGAGGTGACCGCGCTCATCCCGCGCGGCGAGCGCCGGATGGGAGCCAACCCGCATGCCAACGGCGGGCTCCTGCGGCGGCCGCTTCCGCTCCCCGACCTGCGAAAGCACGCGGTGGCGGTCGACAAGCCCGGCGCGGGCCGGGCCGAACCGACGCGGGTCCTCGGTGACTATCTGCGGGTCGTCTTCGAACGCACGGCGGGGCGCCGGGACTTCCGGCTGTTCGGCCCCGACGAGACCGCCTCGAACCGGCTCGACGCGGTGTACCGGGCGACCGGCAAGGCGTGGCATGCCGAGGTGGAGCCCGTGGACGAGCATCTGGTCCCGGACGGCCGCGTGGTGGAGGTGCTGTCCGAGCATTTGTGCCAGGGCTGGCTGGAGGGGTACCTGCTGACCGGGCGGCACGGACTGTTCTCGTGTTACGAGGCGTTCGTGCACATCGTCGACTCGATGGTGAACCAGCACATCAAGTGGCTGCGGGCGCACCGGAAAATCCCCTGGCGGCGCCCGGTGGCATCGCTGAACTACCTGCTGACCTCGCATGTCTGGCGGCAGGACCACAACGGGTTCTCCCATCAGGACCCGGGTTTCATCGACCATGTCGCGAACAAGAGCTCCGAGGTCGTCCGGGTCTACCTGCCGCCGGACGCCAACACCCTGCTCAGCGTCGCCGAACACTGCCTGCGGAGCAGGGACTACGTCAACGTGATCGTCGCGGGCAAGAACGAGTCGCCGAACTGGCTCGACGCCGAGCAGGCCGCCCTGCACTGCGCGCGCGGCGCCGGCATCTGGGACTGGGCCTGCACGCACGCCGACCGGGAACCGGACGTGGTGCTCGCGTGTGCCGGCGACGCGCCCACGCTGGAGGTGCTGGCGGCCGTCACCCTGCTCCGCCGGCATCTGCCGGACGTGGCGGTGCGCGTGGTCAACGTGGTCGACCTGATGCGGCTGCAGCCGGACACCGAGCATCCGCACGGGATGACCGACCGCGAGTTCGACGCGCTGTTCACCCCGGACCGGCCGGTGATCTTCGCCTACCACGGCTACCCGTGGTTGATCCACCGCCTGGCCTACCGGCGTACCAACCACGCGAACCTGCACGTCCACGGCTACACCGAACACGGCACCACCACGACCCCGTTCGACATGCTCGTGCTCAACAACATGGACCGGTTCCAACTGGTGATCGACGTCATCGACCGGGTTCCCGGTCTGCTGCGCACCGCGGGCCAGGTTCGGCAGACCATGGCCGAAGCCCAGGAGCGGCACCGCCGCTGGGTCCGTGAACACGGCGAAGACCTGCCCGAGATCCGTGACTGGACATGGACGGATTCCCCGTGCGCATCCTGACGCTGAATCCCGGGTCGTCGAGCCTGAAGGCCGCGGTCGTCGTGGACGACAAGGCTGTCGCGACGCGGACCTGGCCGGCATCGGACGCGAGGGCGGACGAGCGCGCGGTGGCCGAAGCGCTCACCGAGTGGGGAAACCCGGACGCGGTGGCCGTCCGGTTCGTGCACGGCGGCTCACGCCCCGGTCCGGCGCTGCTCGACGAGCATGTGCTCGATGAACTGGACCGGCTCGCGCCGCTGGCACCGCTGCATCAGCCACTGTCGATCGACGTCGCCCGCCTGGTCACCCGGCTGCTCCCCGGCATCCCCGTGGTCGGCTGCTTCGACACGTCCTTTCACTCCCGCCTTCCCGAAGCCGCGGCGCGCTATGCCCTGCCGCGAGCCTGGACGAGCCAGCACAGGTTGCGGCGCTACGGTTTTCACGGTCTGTCGTGTTCCTATGCGGCCCGCCGGGCGGCGGAACTGCTCGGCCGCAAGGACCCGCACCTCGTGTGCGCCCACATCGGGTCGGGGGTTTCGGTCACCGCGATCTCCGACGGCGCGAGCGTGGACACCTCGATGGGGTTCACCCCGCTGGATGGCGCGGTGATGGCGACCCGCCCGGGCTCGGTCGATCCTGGTGTGCTGCTGCACGTGCTGGCCACCGGCGAGATCACCCTGGCCGAACTGGCCGACGCGCTCTACCACCGGTCGGGCTTGGCCGGGATGACCGCTACCGACGGCGACGTCCGTACCGTGCTCACCCGGCGGGCGGCCGGGGACCGCGCCGCACGGGACGCGATCTCGGTGTATGCGCACCGGCTGCGCCGGGAGATCGGCGCGGCCGCGATGAGCCTGGACCGGCTGGACGCGGTGGTCTTCACCGGTGGGGTCGCCGAACACCAGCCCGATCTCCTCGGCGAGATCGTCGACGGCTGCGGAATGCTCGGCCTGCGCGCCGATCCCGCCCGCCTGGCCCGGTCCGGCGACCGGCGGATCAGTCACGACGGCGCCACGCCCGCACTGCTGGTCCTCGCCGCGCGCGAGGACCTCGAAATTGCCCGCGCCGCTGAGCGCAAGCTGTCGTCCCGTCACCCACCACTCAGCCGAGTGCGGCCGGGGACTCGGCCCGCGGGATGAGCAGCCGTGGGTGGCCTGAGCCATCCGCCGGAACCGCCCAGATGTCCGAGTCGTCGGTGCCCCGCGGAATGGCGTAACCGATGGTGTCCGGGTCCAGCCAGGCCGGCTGGTCGTCGACGCTGCGGGTTTCGGCCAGCGGCGTCCTCGCGCCCGAGGCCAGGTCCAGTACGGACAGCCGCCAGCCCTTCGCCGGATCCCCGTCGATGGCCGACTTGAAGGCGATACGCCGGCCATCCGCCGACAGCGACGGGCATTCCACGTTCTGCGCGATGGTGCGCACGCTCTTCGCCGCGATATCACCTTGCACCAGATAGCGGTGCCCGGCGGTGGACATCGTGGCGTAGAAGGTGTTGTCGTCGGCGGCGAACGTGACACCCCAGAAATTGAGGTCGGCGGCGGTATAGGGATGGCCGTTCAGGGTCACCGAAAGGAATTCCAGCGAGTCGACCATGTCCTCGCTCCTGAGATCGATCAGCCCGGCGCGCGTGGAGAACCGCCCGTTGTTGTACGAGTCGCCCGCCACGAACACCGTCCAGGCCGCCAGCCGCCCGTCCACGGACACCCGGGTGCGGTTCGGCACACCGACCAGCGGAATTTCCTTCTCCACGTTCAGTCCGCGGTCCAGGATGGTGATCTGGAACGTGGCCAGCGCGCCGTCCTGCCGCAGACAGGTGCCGGTGCCGCCCGCCGCGTAGACCCGCAGGCAACTCAGCGCGGACACCGAGCGGGGCCCGCCCGGATCGTCCTTGCCCACCAGCGACAGACGGCCCTTGCTGTCCGGTGCGGTGCTACGGAACAGGATCCGTGGCCCGGCCGCGAGGCTCAGCGCGTTGGCCGTGGGCACCGCGGGGTGCTCTCGGGCCACCGTGAACACGCCGTAGCCGACCGCGCCCGCGGTCAGCAGCACGGCCCCGAGCAGGGCGAACAGCACTCGCCGCGTCATGCCTGCCGCTCCCCGGTGTCGCGGGTGTTCGTAGCCGGGATGCCGCGCAGCAGCAGGGCCACCACGAGCACGGCCGTCGCGGCCAGTGCCGCGGCGATCCGGCTCGCGTTCGCCGGTCCCCACACCGTCCAGGCCAGCCCGAACAGCACCGAGGACACCAGGTAGGACAACGCCTGCCCGGTCTGGATCAGCGCGATTCCCGTGGTACGCAAGGCTTGGGGCAGCGCCGGCCCGGCCAGCGCGATCAGCACGCCGTCCGTGGCCGCGTAGAACAGGCCGTAGAGTCCGAGCACCACAACCAGCAGCGGCCGGCCGCCGAACGGCCCGAACAGCAGGAGGTACACCAGCACCAGCGCGGTGTAGCCGCCGAGCACCACCTTCGGCCGGCCGATCTTGTCGGCCAGCATGCCCAGCGGCGTGGCCAGCAGCAAATAGGACAGGTTCGTGCCCACGGCCAGCAAGGGGAACCAGCCGGCACTGAACCGCTCCCGCTGCTGCAGCAGCAGGTAGACGAAGCCGTCGCCGATGGTCACGGTCCCGGCCAGGCACGCGGCCAGCACCAGCCGCCGCACCGGCGCCATCCGCATCAGGCCGCCCAGTGCGGAGGGCGACACCGTGCCCTTCGGCGGCTGCTCGCCGCGGTGATCCCGCACGAACAGCACCAGCACCAGCACGCCGAACGCCGCGATGCAGAAGCTGGCAACGAACACCGTGTCGTAGGCCTGCGCGGTGGCGGCCAGGATGCCGAGCGCGACCAGCGGCCCGGCGAATGCCCCGATCGTGTCCATCATCCGGTGGACGCCGAACGCGCGGCCGTACAACTGCGGCGGGGTGGACAGGGTGATCAGCGCGTCGCGCGGCGCCGTGCGCAGGCCCTTGCCGGTGCGGTCGATCGCGATCACGGCGCCGATCGCACCGACGGTGTCGCCCACCGCGAGCAGCCCGAGTTTCGCCACCGCCGACAACCCGTAGCCCAGCCCGGCGATGAACTTGCGGCGGCGCACCAGGTCGGCGATGTACCCGCCGGCCAGCCGCAGCAGCGCCGTCGCCCCGGTGTACGTGCCGTCGACCACGCCGTACACGGCGGGGCTCAGGTGCAGCCCGAGCACCAGGTACGCCGGCAGCACCGCGGTCACCATTTCCGAGGAGATGTCGGTGACCAGGCTGACCGCGCCGAGCGCGAACACGTTGCCGCTCAGCAGGAACAGCGCGCGCCTGCGGGACGGCTTCGCGGCGTCGTCCCCGGTGTGTGGATGGTCGATCGTGGACAGATACACGAGTGGGTCACCTCCGTGAGTCCGGCAGAAGCCCGCTCGCGGACACGCCATCGGCATGGCCCGCGAGCGGGGGTGATTGATCTACTTCCAGCTCCCGATCAGCCGCGGAAGTCCGCGACCGGTCAGTTCCACACGTTGGTGATCGCGGAGGCCGCGTTCAGGTGCGACAGGCCGTAGGCGCTCTCGACCGTGCTCAGCACGTTGTAGTGGTTGATCTGGTTGGAGAAGGAGCCAACCTGGGTGTGCGCACCGACGAACACGGTGAAGATGTGGTTCGAGGAAGAGCCGTTGTCCTCGTCGAAGGTGACGATGAGCAGGCTGTTGTGGGTCTTGGCCCACTGCGCGTACGCGTCCATGTTGTTCTTCAGCCAGGTGTCGCCCGTGCCGATCGAACAGTCATGCATGTCGTTGCACAGGTTCGGCGCGACGTAGGACACCGTCGGCAGGCTCGCGTAGTTCGACGAGCTCGGGAACTCCGAGTACATCCGGTTGCTGCCGGCCGGAACGGTGGAGAAGAACGGTGCGGCGTTGTGCTTGCGCGCGTACTGGCCGCTGGAGCAGCCGGTGTAGCCGTCCGACGGCATGCTCTCGGAGTAGCTCTTGTAGGTCCTGCCCGAGGTCAGCACCTGGTTGGCGATGTTGTTGCCGCCGAAGGTGTGCGGGCAGCTGTCGTCGGTGATGCCCTGGGTCGACCCGGAGAAGATCGCCAGGTAGTTCGGTTCGCTGGGATGAGTGACCGCGAAGGACTGGGTGAACTTCGCCCCCTGGCCGGCCAGACCGTTGAAGTAGGGGGCGCTGGAGCTGCCGTTGATCTGCGAGTAGGCGTGGTTCTCGAACATCACCAGCACGATGTGGTCGAACGCCGGCACGCTCGTCGCCGCCCGCGCGGTGGACGAGGTGACGGCGATGGCCGTCGACGAACCGATGACGGCCGCCGCCGCCACGATCGCGGCCGCGATGCGCTTCCGTAACACGAATCCTCCTTGAAGGTGGATGACCGGCCCTGACCGCTCCGCCAGGGCCGACCAATCGTGAGAGCCGACACCGGCGCTGATCCCAATACGCCGAGGACTCCAGATGTGCGTGAGGTAAACACATCAGACGCGAACTTCTCGTTCCGGCTTTCCGGGGACGAAAAGGATGACGGTGCGCCGAGCGACCACGGCGCGGCGGAGGGAGCCATGCGTCGATCTCGGTGCGGCTGCTCGCTACCGCGGCAGGAGGTCGACGTGGACTGGAGCGTGCGCGGCGACTTCACCGGCGAGGCCCGGCCGCCCGGCATGTGGGTGTTCTTCGCGGGAGGTTCAGTTCATCGTGACGGAGAAGTCGGTGAGGGTGAAGCGGGCGCTGCTGTTGTTGGTGGAGCAGAATTCGATGCCGTAGCCGATCTGGTTCACCGTGGGGTCGCGTGGAATGTAGCCTTTGCCGATGGCCCAGCTGATCATGGCCTTGAGGTCGACGCTGCCGGAGTAGAGCGTGGTCTGTGCCACGAAGGCGACGTAGCCGCCCTCGTCCTTCCACACGTCATAGGTGACCCCGCCCGCCGAATAGGTGGTGACCTTGCTGCCGGCGGGAACCTGTTCGAGGTTTTCCGTCCAGACCATCAGTTCTGTCACCCCCGCGCCGTCGCCCACGCCGTTGAGCCAGACGTCGTAGGCCACGTCGTAGATGCCGGTGCCCGGTCCGCGGCCGGCGAAGGTGGAAGTGATCGAGGAGTAGTGGTCGAACGGTGTTCCGTCCAGGTTGTTGATGTCCTTGTGCACGTTCGGATAGGTTTTCACCGAACTGGTGGCGGGCTGGGTGGAATCGACGTACCAGTTGTTGTACGCGCAGGCATAGAGCGTCTCCGGCCCGGCTTCCGACTCGTTCCACATGTTGTTGTGGACGTAGTAACCGTCGGTCGACCAGCCACCGTCCGGATCGCCGGTGGTGAGCACCGGACTGCCGCAGGTTCGCGCCGGCAAGGCCGCTGGGGGCGGGACGGCCGGCGAATTCGAGGTCCGGTTCGTGGTCGGTGGGGTAGCCGGGGCCGACGTCGTGGCCGGGGAATTCGACGCGCTCGGTGGCTCGCTCGGTTGCGGGTTCGCCGCGGAGATCGTGGCCGCGGCGCCGCCGGGGATCTCCTTGCCGGACTGGCAGCCCGCCGCGGTCGCCAGGGCCAATGGCAGCGTCAGCAACGTGGCCAATATTCGAGGTCTCATTCCCCTGCTTCTTCCTGGCTCCCGGATCAACGTGCCCGGACGGTAGCACGGATAACGGGGATATCACCCCCGATAGCCCGATCGATTTCCGGCCTGGATTATCCCGTTTTCGGGGAAGAAAGTGAATTATTCGCCATGTTCGCGGAGGCAGGGCGACCGGAAGCAGACTTTGCGGTGGTCAGCCCTGGTGGTTCACGCGGCACAGGCCGGCCATGTCCTCGGCCAGCCGTCGTTCGATTTCGGCCGCGAGCCCGGCGACAGTGGTGAACGACAGCAGCCCGCGGACCGGGAGATTCACGTCGACCTGTTTGCGGATCCGGGTGATCGCCTGGACTTCCAGCAGTGAGTTGCCGCCGAGGGCGAAGAAGTCGTCGTGTATTCCGATCTTGTCGAGACCGAGCAGTTCGGCGAGTACTTCGGCGACGAGTTCCTCGGTGGCGGTCCGTGGGGCGGTGTAGGGCGCGTCGCTGGTCAGCGGCGGCGCCGGGAGTGCCGACCGGTCGAGTTTGCCGCTGCTCGCCACGGGCAGCGCGGCCAGGACGACGAACGTTGTCGGCACCATGTAGTCCGGCAGGGTCTGCCGCAACGCTTCCGTCACCCCGGCCGATTCGCCGACCAGGTAGCCGACGAGCGTGTCCTCACGCACGGCCACTGCGGCATCGCGCACGCCGGGCAGCGCTCGCAGCGCGGCCTCGATCTCGCCGGGCTCGATGCGGTAGCCGTGGAGCTTGACCTGGTCGTCGATGCGGCCGAAGAAGTCGAGGGTGCCGTCGTGTCGCCAGCGGGCGAGATCCCCGGTCGCGTACATCCGCTCGCCGGAAACGCTGAACGGGCAGTCCTGGAAACGTTCGGCGGTCAGTTCAGGGCGGCCGAGGTAGCCGCGGGCCAGTTGCGGACCCGCGACCCACAACTGCCCGGCCACGCCGGGCGGCACCGGCCGCAGACGCTCGTCGAGCACGTACGCGCGGGCGTTTTCGATCGGCCGTCCGATGCTGACCGGCCCCGGCGGCAGGCTCTGCCCTGGTTCGATCTGGTAGGCGATACACCCGACGGTCGCCTCGGTGGGGCCGTATTCGTTGGTGACCACGCATTCCGGGCTCCGTTCTCGCCACCTCGTGACCGTTTCGCCGGTCAGTGCCTCACCGCCCAGCACGAGATCTTTGGAGGGGCACAGTTCGTCCGGTAGCACCGCGAGATGGGTTGGCGTGGCTTTGACGAAGGTCGGCCCGGCGGCCGTTCCGTCCACTATGGATCCTCCGGCGGTGAGTGGGCCGAACAACGTGGTGACGGTCAGGTCGAAGGACGGCGAGGTGTGCAGCAGTGCGCGGCCGGCCAGGCTGGGGTAGGCGCGGCGTGCCCAGGCGAGGTAGGCGTTGACCGAGCGATGCTCGATCAGGACGCCCTTGGGCCGGCCGGTGGAGCCGGAGGTGTAGATGACGTAGGCGGCGTCGCGGGGTCCGGCCGTGGGCGCGGGGTCGCCGGCGGGCTGGTGTGCCCACTGGCGCGGGTCGTCGAGGGCGAGGGTACGGGTGTCCAGTGTGGACTCTCCGGTGGTCAGCACGACGGGGATGGCGGCGTCGGTCACGATCAGCGCCTGCCGTTGTGCGGGGAGGCCGGGGTCGAGCGGGACGTAGGCCGCGCCGCTTTTGAGCACCCCGAGCAGCCCGACGACCAGTTCCGGGGAGTTGGGCGCGCTTACTCCGACGATCGTGCCGGGACCGGCGCCGAGACCGCGGAGACGGTGCGCCACCCGGTTGGCCCGCGCGTTGAGTCCGGCATAGGTCAGTCGCCCTCCGCCGAAGTCCACCGCGACCGCGTCCGGATCGCGCCGGACCTGCCGCTCGAACAGTTCGTGCACGGTTTGCCGATGCGGGTAGGGCACCTCGGTCGCGTTCCATTCCTCGAGTACCCGGTCGCGTTCCGGTTCCGACAGCAGCGGCAGTTCGGACACGGGCAGGGACGGATCGTCGACCGCGGTCGTCAGCAGGCGCAGGTAACGGTCTACAAGGGATTCCGCGGTGGTGCGGTCGAACAGGCCGGTGCGGTAGCGCAGGCGTCCGGTGTCCCTGGTGAGTTCGAGGGCCAGATCGTCTTTGGCGGTGGCGTAAAGGACCGGTTCGATGCCGGCGTCGGGGACGAAATCGAACCCGATCTGGTACAGCGCTTGCACTCCCGGATCGCGCGTGACTCCCACGGCCTGTGCGACCAGTTGGAAGGGCACGAGACCGTGCTCGATTCCGCCCAGCACTTCCGTGCGCACGCGGGCGACCAGCTCCGCGAAGGACGTCACGTCCCCGCAGTCGACCCGGATCGCCAGCTGGTTGACGAACATGCCGATCAGCGGCGCCAGCTCCGGCCGGTCCCGGCCGGCCAGCGGGACGCCGACCACGACATCGTCCGAACGGGACATTCGGTGCAGCAGCGCGGCGTAGGCGGCGAGGAGGACCATGAACGGCGACGCCGACAGGCGCGCGCCCACGGCTTCGACCCGGTCCAGCAGGCCCTCCGGCAGCTCGAAGTCCACCTGGTCCCCGGCGAAACTCAGCTGGCCGGGCCGGGGACGGTCGGTCGGCAGCGAATGCGCGGGTGGCAACCCGGCCAGCCGCTGCCGCCAGTAGTCCAGCTGCCCGCCCAGGCCGGCCAGCTGTTCCCGTTGCCACAGCGAGTAATCCGTGTACTGGATGGGCAGCTCGGGCAACCGTGGCTCGCGGCCCTCGAACACCGCGGTGCAGGCTTCGTTCAGCTCGTGGGTGAGGATCGGCACCGAGGCCGCGTCGAACACCGCGCGGTGCGCGACGAAGGTCAGCAGCCATTCCGCGTCGGAGAGCCGGCACAATCGCGCCCGCCACGGCGGAGGCGTGTCAAGCGGGATCACGCGGCGTGCCGCCATGACGGCCAACTCGTCCGCCCGCCGACGACGCGGTTCGGCCGGCAGGTCACGCAGATCGTGCACGTCCAGTTCGACCGGTACTTCGGCGTGCACCACCTGAGTCAGCACACCGCCGGCCATCCGGAACGAGGTGCGCAGGGCTTCCTGGCGGGCGACCACCTGTCGCAGCGCGGTGCGCCACTGGTGTTCGGTCAGTGGCAGGTCCTGCCGGACCTGGCACGGCACATTGTGGACAGGGGAGCCCGGGTCGAGTTGGTTGGACAGCCAGATCCGTTCCTGTCCGAACGATGCCGGAAAAGCCCGTTCTTTCTTGGTCTCGGTCACCATCACACCGTCTTTTCGAGTCTTCCCAAGGCTTCCACCCTAACCGGCCACCTCGTTCTCCGCTTGTGCCTCAACGGATTCACCGGGTGCCCCTACGTCAACCCCCGCGACCTCATACCCGATCCCGCGCACCAGGTCCACCAGTGTGCATCAGCGGTCCGGCCAGCGCGTCAGGACTTTCGGCCCCGGTGTACCGCAAGGCAAGTGGGCTGGTGACGGGCAGCGCACTGGCGCTGGTTCCGGCCGCTCGGTCGCGTTCAGGTGGTCAGGTTTCACCCCCAACGGGTGGGCCAGGCTTCGCGCCGTGTTGACAGCATCGAGTGTCCGCCTCCCAGCCAGGAATGGCTTCAGATGCACCCCAGAGGCGTCGCAACGACGTCGTGATTGAGAGGGAACACCCGGCAAATGAGCGATCCCGTGAAAGTTCTCCGAGAGCGCTACGACAGTCCGGCGACCGGAACCGAGGAAAACCTGGCCGAGATACTGGCCGAAGTGGTGCGGGTCGAACGTGTCGCGACCGAGAGCAACTTCTTCGACGACCTGGGTGCCGACTCGCTGGTGATGGCCCACTTCTGCGCGCGGGTCCGGAAGCGGCCCGGCCTCCCGTCGGTGTCCATGAAGGACATCTACCGGCACCCGACGATCAAAAGCCTGGCCAAGGCACTCGATGACGCGGTGCCCAAGGACACCCCGGTCGCTCCCGCGGAGCAACCCGCCCCGGCACCAGCGGAGGCCGTGGCAAGGGCCAGCACGCGGAGCTACGTCTTCTACGGCGCACTGCAGTCACTGACCTTCCTCGGCTATGTCTTCCTCACCGCGGTGATCTTCACCGTTTCCTACAACTGGATCATCCTCGGCCACGGGTTCGTCGAGCTGTACCTGCGGGCGGTCCTGGTGAGCGCGCTGACCTTCGTCGGACTGTGCGGGCTGCCGATCCTGACGAAGTGGGTGCTCATCGGCCGGTGGAAACCCCAGGAGATCCGTGTCTGGAGCCTGGCGTACTTCCGTTTCTGGCTTGTCAAGACGCTGATCCGGTCGAACCCGCTCGTGTTGCTCGCCGGCGGTCGTTCGCAGACGAGCGCGAGCTCCCCCCTGTACGTGCTCTATCTGCGGCTGCTGGGCGCGAAAATCGGCCGGGGGGTCACGATCTTCACCCGGAACGTGCCCATCTGCACCGACCTGCTCACGATCGGGGACGGCACGGTCGTCCGCAAGGACTCCTACCTCAACTGCTACCGGGCCCACGCCGGGGTGATCCGGACAGGTCCGGTGACCTTGGGCAAGGACGCCTTCGTCGGCGAGGCGACGGTGCTCGACATCGGGACCTCGCTGGGTGACGGCGCCCAGCTCGGTCACTCGTCCTCCCTGCACTCCGGGCAGGCGGTGCCCGACGGGGCGCGCTGGGAGGGTTCCCCGGGGCAGCCGGCCAAAGCGGACTACCAGGTGGCGGGCGCGGTCCCGTGCGGCCCGTTGCGAAGGACCGTCTACAGCGCCGTCGAGTTGCTGTGCGTCCTGGGCCTGTACCTGCCGCTGAGTTTCGGTGGCCTGAGCGTCATTCTCGCCGGTTTCCCCCAGATCGACGGGATCGTGGACAACGCCCCGACGGCCTTCACGAACTGGCCGTTCTACCGCGGTGCGCTGGTCATCTCCTCGGTGCTGTTCTTCGGTTTCCTGCTGGTGGGCCTCCTCGTCGCGTTCACCGTTCCTCGGCTGCTCAACCTCTTCCTGGAGCCGGACAAGGATTATCCCCTGTACGGTTTCCACTACTGGATTCACCGGACGATCGGGCGACTCACCAACGTGAAGCTGTTCGGGAACATTTTCGGCAACAGCTCCTACATCGTCCATTACCTGTACTGCCTCGGCTACGACGTTTCCTTCGCCGAGCAGACGGGATCGAACTTCGGCACGGTGTTCAAGCACGAGAACCCGTACCTGGTGTCCGTCGGCCGGGGAACGATGATCGCGGACGCTCTGTCGATCATCAACGCGGAGCTGTCCAGCACGTCGTTCCGCGTGTGCCGGGCGTCCATCGGCCGGCACAACTTCGTGGGAAACGCGGTCGCCTATCCCGCGCGGAGCACGACGGGTGACAACTGCCTGCTCGCCACGAAGGTCATGGTGCCGATCGACGGGGAAGCCCGGTGGAACACCGGGTTGCTGGGCGCACCCAGCTTCCGCATCCCGCGCTCGGTCGAGCGCGACAGCCGATTCGACCACCTGAAAGGCCCCGAGTATCTGACCGCGAAGAACAAGTACAACCTCCGCACCATCGCGTGGTTCCTGCTGCTGCGGTGGGGCTACGCGTTCGGCCTCCTGATGCTGGCCGTGGCCGCGGCGGATGTCTACCGGAAGTGGGGCGTGCCGGGTGTCGCCGGGGAGCTCCTTTCCGTCACGCTGTTCACGATCGTCTACCAGGTCCTGCTCGAACGCGGCGTCGCGCGGTTCCGGCCGATGCGGCCCCAGCTCTGCTCGACCTACCATCACTACTTCTGGTGGCACGAGCGGTTCTGGAAGCTTTCGATGACCGCCGACATGCTGTTCGCCGGTACCCCGTTCAAGAACGTCCTTTCGCGGATCCTGGGTGTGCGGATCGGCAGGCGGGTCTTCGACGACGGGTGCGGCCTGCCGGAGAAAACCCTGGTGACGATCGGCGACGACTGCACGCTCAACGCGGGAAGCGCCATCCAGTGCCACTCCCAGGAGGACGCCACCTTCAAGTCCGACTACAGCCGGCTCGGCGCGGGCTGCACCCTCGAGACGGGCGCGCTGATCCACTACGGCGTGACGATGAGCGACGGCGCGTCGCTGGCCCCGCATTCCTTCCTGATGAAGGGCGAGGAAATTCCGCCGCACACCAGGTGGGGAGGAAATCCGGCCACGAAGATCGAGTCCCGCTGAGGTCGCACGCGCCGCGTGGGCTCCGGGCGGCCGGCGTGGGCCAGCCGGGTGGCGCGAGCCTCACCACATTGACCGGGTTTCACCGCTGGTTTACCGTGATGCGGCCAGGCGACGGCAGCCGGAAGCGGTGAGAATCCGCACGGACGCGCCACTGTGACCCGGTTTCGTGCGGCCGGGAAGTCAGACCCGGACCGTCGCGTCACCCCGAGCAGGCCGCGCAAGCCCGAGGAGGTCCCGCCGTGTCCCAGGCCGTTCCCGCGATCCCGGCACCGATTCCCGTCCGTATCCCGCTCCGCGAGATCGTGCCGTGGGCACTGTTCGTGGGTCTGCTCGCGCTGATCGCGCTCTACTTCGTGAGCGCCGAGCAGGGTGCGACCGCGGTGTTCGCGAACAGTTATCTCCACGAGTTCCTGCACGACGGCCGGCACCTGCTCGCCTTCCCCTGCCACTAGCGCCGTGATGAGGGCGCTGCTGGTCCGCGGCATGATCGCGGGCGTGATCGCCGCTGTCCTGGCGGCGCTGTTCGCCTACGTGATGGGCGAGCCGTCGGTGGACGTGGCCATCGGTTTCGAAGAATCGATGGCGCACGAGCACGGCGAGGAACTGGTCAGCCGGACGGTGCAAAGCACGGCCGGCCTGCTCGTCGCCATCGGCGTCTACGGCGTCGCCATCGGCGGGCTGCTCGCTCTGGCTTTCGCGATCGCCTACGGCAGGGTGGGGTCGCTGCGGCCCCGGCTCACCGCGCTGCTGGTCACCGGCGCCGCGTTCGTGGTGGTCGTGCTGATGCCGTTCCTGAAGTACCCGGCCAACCCGCCCGCGGTCGGGCGCGAGGGCACGATCCAGTCGCGGACCGCGCTGTACTTCGCCTTCGTCGCACTGTCCATTGTGGCCGGTCTCGTCGCCGTGTACGGCGGCAGGCGGCTGACCGAGCGGTATGACGCGTGGACCGGCGGGATTGCCGGCTGCCTCGGCTATGTCGCGGTGATGGCGGTCTGTGCGTGGCTGATGCCGGTCGTCGACGAGGTGCCCACCGGTTTTCCGGCGAGCACGCTGTGGGGCTTCCGGATCTCGTCGCTGGGCACGCAGCTCACCCTGTGGACGGTGTTCGGCCTGGTGTTCGCCACGCTCGCCGAGCGCGCGCTCACCGGGCCGGCAGTCACGTCCGCCCAGCGCGTGGCGAACCAGTAGACCCGCCCGGGACCACGATCCGGTCTCCTCTCGGCCGGGCCTGGTGGTGACTCACCAAGCGGTGGGCGGCATCGGCGCCGACGGCCGGTTCGGTGTGCACGACGGCGGCGGTCAGCCGGGGCACCACGTGCGCGAGCCGGTGTTCGACTTCGTGGGCGATCTGGTGGGCCCGCTGGACGGTGATGGCGGAGTCCACGGTGACCGCCAGTTCGGCGCGCAGGCTGTGCCCGATCCACCGCATCCGCACGTCACCCGCCTCGAGTACGCCATCTACGTCCCGGGCGGTGCGCTCGGCGAGTTCGACGGTGTGCGGGTCGACCGCGTCCATCAGACGGCGGAACACTTCTTTCGCCGCGTCGCGCAGGACGAGCAGGATCGCCACCGTGATCACCAGGCCGACGACCGGGTCCGCCTGCGGGAACCCGAGCGCGACCCCGGCGGCACCGACGACCACGGCCAGCGAGGTGAACCCGTCGGTGCGGGCGTGCAGGCCGTCGGCGACCAGCGCCGCCGACCCGATTTGCCTGCCCACCGTGATCCGCCACCGCGCCACGATCTCGTTCCCGGCGAACCCGGCGATTCCCGCGACCGCGACCACCCACAGATGAGCGACCGGCTGCGGATGGATCAATCGCGACACCGCTTCGTAGCCGGTGAGCACGGCCGAGGCGGCAATGATCAGCACGACCGCCACCCCGGCGAGGTCCTCCGCACGGCCGAGCCCATAGGTGTAGCGGCGTGTCGCCACCCGCCGGCCGAGCGCGAACGCGATGCCCACCGGCAGCGCGGTCAGCGCGTCGGCGAAGTTGTGGATGGTGTCGCCCAGCAGCGCCACCGAACGACTGAACAGCACCACCACCAGTTGAATGACCGCCGTCGCGAACAGCGCGGCGAACGACCACACCAGCGTGCGCATCCCTCGCCCGCTCGTCTCCAGCGCGATGTCGAAGCGGCCGGCGCTGTCGTGGCTGTGCGGGGTCACCACATGCCACACCCGCGACCACTTCGGCCGCTCGTGTCCGTGCTCATGCCCGTGCTCATGTCCATGTCCATGTCCATGTCCATGTCCGTGGCCACAGCCTTGCCCGGTGTGCCGGTCGGTGTGGTCGGGTGCCTCGGCCATCCCGGCGGATCCCCTCCTCGTGCCTGTCTCGCTTGCAGAATGCCCCGCTCAGGGCCATTATGCAAGCATGCGCGCGCATGAAGACATGTCTGCCGACGGCCCGCCGCCCCCGGTAGACCCCGAGCAACTGGCGGTCGCCGCTGGGGTGCTCGGCCACCTGGCCGATCCCACGCGCCTGCACCTGCTGCGGCTGCTGACCGCCGAGCAGGACGTCAGCACGCTCACCGCGCAGGTCGCGGCCTCCCGCTCCTCGGTGTCCCAGCACCTGGCCCGGCTACGGCTCGCCGGGCTGGTCCAGGTTCGCCGCGACGGGCGGCGGATGCTCTACCGCATCACCAGTGATCACCTCACAGACCTGGTCACCGAGGCGCTCGAGTACGCCGACCACGCCGTCCACGGCATCCCACACCACCAGCGCCCCACGCCAGAGCACGACGCGGATGCCGCCACACCCACCGGCTGACTCATCCACGCTCCCGGCACCGAGTTCTCGGCGTGAAAGGAGAACTCGTGGTGCACGAATGTGGAACTCGCGGTGCGTGAGTGGGGGACTCGCGCCGACGGGCCTGGTTGTGGGCGAGGTGGCGGGTATTGACGTCATCGCCCGGGGCGGGCGACGGGTGGCGGAACGCTTTCCCGGTTCAGGCCGGCTTGGCGAGGTCGACGACCTCGGCACCGGGCAGCGAGGCGACCAGCTCGCCGGTCACCAGGAGCTTGCTGCGCCGGATCCCGCTGCCGGCCACCAGTTCGGGCGAGTTGGCGACGGCCTCGTCGACCAGGAGCGGCCAGTCGGCGGGCAGGCCGACCGGGGTGATACCGCCGTAGACCATCCCGGTCAGCCCGACCACCTCGTCCATTCGTGCGAAAGAGACCTTGCGCACGTCCAACCGGGGCCGCACCACCCGCTTGACGTCGGCGCGGGTGGTGGCGAGTACCAGGGCGGCCGCGTACCGGAGTTCGCCCGCGCGCTTGCCCGACACCACAAGGCAGTTGGCGGCCGCGGACGGTGGTGAGGAATACGCTTCACAGAAGGCCGCGGTGTCGGCGAGTTCGGGGGCGATTTCGGCGACGCCGACGTCGGGGTCGTCGAGCATGGCGAGCGTTTTCAGCACGGGTTCGGCGAGCAGGTCCGTGCGTTCCGCCGCGGGCTCGACGGCGAGGGTTCCGGCAACAGTCCAGGTCCGCATATGCGCAGGGTAATTAGCCGCGGCGGGCGGCCCTCGTCCGTTGGGGGTGAGGTGGCCCGCTTGGTGGCCATTCCGCCTTGGACACCACGACGTCTGATCACTCCTCGTTCTCGGGCTCTGTGGCCCGGGAACCCGCCACCGCGAGTCCGGAGACGAGCAGCAGGCGGCCAGACCGAACGGCCGGCGTGTGCTTTCCCGACCCGGTGCTCGTCGGTGCGTTTCCTCCACCGTACGGGGCACGGAAAACTTACTCGATGTCGTGATTATCTGCTGTGCCGAAGCCGTCGCGAGCCGGTGCCGGCCACCATCGCCGCCGGTCTGGTGCCGCTGTGCGCCACGCACCTCCTCCATCCCGCCGCCACCAGGGAAGCCGCCCCGGTGGACCGGCGCCAGACTGTGGCCTTTCTCCCCTATCCGCTCGGCTCGCGGCGGGGGACGCTCGAGGTTTCGCAGGGCCTGGTGAGGAACGGCGATGACCATCGGCTTCGATGCGGACAGCGGCCCGGTGCTGTGGCTGTTCGCCGCCTTCGTCGTGACGTTCGTGGTGACCCGCGTGATCGTGCGGCTCATCCGCGCGGGCAAGGGTCCCTTCCGTGACGCGGCGATCGGTGGGGTACACGTGCACCACCACGTGTACGGGATCTTTCTCATCCTCCTCGCCGGCTTGGCCGAGTTCGTCTACCGGCCGGGACCACCGTGGGTGCAGGTGCTCGCCGGGGTGTTCGGGGCCGGCGCGGCCCTGACTCTGGACGAGTTCGCGCTGTGGCTGCATCTGGATGACGTCTACTGGACCGAAGAGGGCCGTAAGTCGGTCGACGTGGTGCTCGCGGCCTCCCTCGTCGGCTTGCTGTTGGTGCTGGGCGCACGGCCGTTCGACGACGCCGCGGGGGAGGGGCGGATCGCGTTCGCGGTGACCGCCGCGGTGAACCTGGTGTTCTCAGTCGTCGCCGTCCTCAAAGGGAAGAGCAGCTCGGGCGTGATCGGCCTGGTGATCTCCCTGGTCGCGATAGTCGCGGCCATGCGGCTGGCGAAGCCGGGGTCGCTATGGGCCCGGAAACGGTACCCGAGCGGTTCCCGGAAGCTTGAACGTTCGCGGGCGCGTTTCCCGCCGGATCGGCGCAGCCGGTGGGCGAGGGTGGCGGATCGGCTGGCCGGTGCCCCGGTCAAGAAGAAGGCACAACGCTGATCGGGCGCTCCGGTAGCCTTGATCAACGAGCCCGGCCGGGATCGTGGTCCGGTTCCGGGAGGTGCGGTACCGCCGATGAGACGTTCTGCCGTGGTCGCCGTCGTCATGATCGCGGTTCCCCTGGTGCTCTTCGGAGTGCCGTGGTGGGTCCTGGTGATCTCCTCGGACTGGCCGGCACCGGTCGTGGTGGCGGGCAGTGTCGTGTTCGCGGCCGGATTCGGCACGCTCATCGCGACGATGCGACTCGGCCATGGCGGGCGGAGTATCGACGCCGCCGCGCGGATCGGCGACACGACACTCGGCGTGGTGTGGCTGCTGTTCACCTGGTCGGTGCTCGGTGCGGTGATCCGGGTCCTGCTGGCGGTGGCCGGGGTACCCAATCCCGTCCGGTGCCGCTCGGTCACGCTCGCGGTACTGGCGATTGTCGTCGTGCTCGCGGTCGTCGGGCACATCGAGGCGATGCGGGTGCCGAGAGTCCGCACCCTCGACATTGTCCTGCCGAGGCTCGGCAGGGCTTTCGACGGCGTGCGGGTCGTGGTCGTCGCGGACACCCATTTCGGTCCGATCGACCGGAGGTCGTGGGCGGTCAAGGTGGTGGCCGCGGTGAACGCGCTGAACCCCGACGTGGTGTGCCATGTCGGTGATCTCGCCGACGGAACCGTCACGCGCCGACGGCCGCAGGTCGATCCGCTCGGCGAGGTGCACGCCACGATGGGAAAGTTCTACATCACCGGCAACCACGAGTACTTCAGCGAAGCGCAGCGGTGGCTTGATCACATGACCGATCTCGGCTGGACGCCCCTGCACAACCGGCACGAACTGCTCTCCCGGGGCGAGGACCGCTTGGTGATCGCAGGGGTCGACGATCCCACCGGCGTCAGGTCCGGGCTCGCCGGTCACGGCCCGGACCTGGCCGCCGCGCTCGGCGGCACCGACCCCGACGTCCCGGTGGTCCTGCTCGCCCACCAGCCCAAACAGGTCCCCGGCGCCGCAAAGGCCGGCATCGATCTGCAGATCTCGGGGCACACCCATGGCGGGCAGATCTGGCCGTTCCACTACCTGGTGCGGCTCGAGCAGGGAGTGCGGCGAGGGTTGAGCCGCCACGGCACCGGCACCCAGCTCTACACCTGCGGCGGCGCCGGATTCTGGGGTCCCCCGCTCCGGGTGTTCGCGCCCAGCGAGATCGCCGTCCTCGTCCTGCGTGCCGCCGAATCCGGGTCGGCTCAGGGACGTCAACCGATGCGCGCCGACCCGGGCCGGAGCAGGCTGGAGGCATGACAACCACGAAAATGCTGGCCAGGTCGCGCGACGACCGTGTGATCGCCGGGGTCTGTGCCGGCCTGGCCCGGTACCTGGGCTGGAAACCGCGGACCGTGCGGCTGCTGTTCCTGCTGTCCTGCCTGCTGCCCGGCCCGCAGTTCCTGCTCTACCTCGCGCTGTGGGTCATCATTCCCCAGGAGCCGTGAGGTTCACGAGATCTCGGGTAGCACCTACCGCGATCGGGAGATCTCGACCATGGCCTCCCGCCCCGGGAAAGATGGTGATCAGGCGACAGGGCGGGTCAGGCGGGTGTTTTTCGACCGGGACCAAGCGGTTGATGCACGCGGCCGCTGTCGTGCCACTGCTCGAACCCGCTCCGGCGTGACACAGGACACGACGAGGTCCCCACGCAACCGGGCGGCCACTTTTTCGAAAGTCCCGATCACCGTCTCCGGCGGAACCAGGATCAAATAGTGCTCATCGACGTGCTCGCGGAGTTCGTCGTCGCCCGGCGTCACCCAGCCCGGCGTACCGGCGCCGCGAAAACGAGCCACGACCCAGCGCGCCTGCGCCAGGGCCTGGCCCGATTCGATCGATTCCTTCAACGCCGCCCAACCGGAGAATCCGTGCTGCCGCGCGAGCGCCGGCTGAGCTTCGTGCAGAGTGGCGAACTCGCCGGCGGAAAGGCGTCGTTTCGCCTCGATTTTCCGGTACCGGAGGTTCGGCCGGCCGGGAAGCGCACGCGATTGATCGGAGAAGGCAGTCCTTCCTCGGGCGCCCGCGGGTGCGCGACATCGGGCTGGAAAGACCTGCCGTCACATTCTCCAGGATGTACCGGTGGGCTTGCGGCCCTACCCGCGGACCCGGCGGCGGCCGGCAACCGCCGAAGGGGAGTCCGGGCCGGCCGGTGAGTGGCCGGCCCGGACACCGGGATCAGGCGAGGTCGAACCGGTCGAGGTTCATGACCTTGTCCCACGCGGCAACGAAGTCGCGCACGAACTTCTCCCGCACGTCGTCGCTGGCGTAGACCTCGGCGACCGCACGCAGTTCCGAGTTCGAGCCGAAGACGAGGTCGACGCGGCTACCGGTCCACTTGACCTCGCCCGTGGCGCGGTCGCGGCCCTCGAAGGTCTCCGCGTCCTCGGACGCCGCCTTCCACTCCGTGCCCATGTCGAGCAGGTTCACGAAGAAGTCGTTGGTCAACGTCCCGGGCCGATCGGTGAACACACCGAGGCTGGACCTGTCGTAGTTCGTGTTCAGCACGCGCAGGCCGCCCACGAGGACGGTCATCTCGGGGGCGGACAGGGTCAGCAGGTTCGCCCGGTCGACGAGCAGGTACTCGGCCGGGAGCTGCTGGCCCTTGCCGAGGTAGTTGCGGAAGCCGTCGGCACTGGGCTCGAGGTGGGTGAACGAGTCGACGTCGGTCCACTCGAGCGAGGCGTCCGTACGGCCCGGGGTGAACGGCACGGTGACGTCGAACCCGGCGTCCGCCGCCGCCTTCTCCACGGCCGCGCCGCCGCCGAGCACGATGAGGTCGGCGAGCGAGACCTGCGTGCCGGACGCGTTGAACGACGACTGGATGCCCTCGAGCGCCGACAGCGTCCGACGGAGCTCCTGGGGGTCGTTGACCTCCCAGTCGATCTGCGGCTCGAGGCGCACGCGCGCGCCGTTGGCGCCGCCGCGCTTGTCGCCGATGCGGAAGGTCGAGGCCGACGCCCACGCGGCCTTGACCAGCTGCGGGACGGTCAACCCGGAGTCGAGGACCTGCTTCTTCAGGTCGGCGATCTCGGCGGAGCCGATCACCGGGCCCTCGTGCGCGGGCACCGGGTCCTGCCAGATCAGCGTCTCCTGCGGCACCCACGGGCCGAGGTAGCGCTGGATCGGGCCCATGTCGCGGTGGGTGAGCTTGAACCAGGCGCGGGCGAAGGCGTCCTGCAGTTCGTCCGGGTTCTCGCGCCAGCGTCGCGCGATCGGCTCGAACTCGGGGTCGAAGCGCATCGCCAGGTCG
>NZ_DATELF010000150.1:0-2872 GCF_035276945.1 Amycolatopsis sp.
AGGCCCCGCTCGTGGGCACCGGCATGGAACTGCGCGCCGCGGTCGACGCGTCCGACGTCGTGGTGGCCGAGAAGGCCGGCGTGGTGCAGGAGCTGTCCGCCGACTACATCACCGTGATGGCCGACGACGGCACGCATCAGACGTACCGGCTGGCGAAGTTCGCCCGCTCGAACCAGGGCACGAGCTACAACCAGAAGCCGATCGTCGACGAGGGCGACCGCGTCGAGACCGGCCAGGTGATCGCCGACGGCCCGTCCACCGACGAGGGCGAGATGGCGCTCGGCAAGAACCTGCTGGTCGCCTTCATGCCGTGGGAGGGCCACAACTACGAGGACGCGATCATCCTCAACCAGCGTCTCGTGCAGGACGACGTGCTCACCTCGATCCACATCGAGGAGCACGAGGTCGACGCCCGCGACACCAAGCTGGGCGCCGAGGAGATCACCCGGGACATCCCGAACGTCTCCGAGGAGGTCCTGGCCGACCTCGACGAGCGCGGCATCATCCGGATCGGCGCCGAGGTCCGCGACGGCGACATCCTGGTCGGGAAGGTCACCCCGAAGGGTGAGACCGAGCTGACCCCGGAGGAGCGCCTGCTCCGCGCGATCTTCGGCGAGAAGGCCCGCGAGGTCCGCGACACCTCGCTGAAGGTGCCGCACGGCGAGACCGGCAAGGTCATCGGCATCCGGGTTTTCTCCCGCGAGGACGACGACGAGCTGCCCCCGGGCGTCAACGAGCTGGTTCGCGTGTACGTGGCCCAGAAGCGGAAGATCCAGCCGGGCGACAAGCTCGCCGGCCGGCACGGCAACAAGGGTGTCATCGGCAAGATCCTGCCGGTCGAGGACATGCCGTTCATGGAGGACGGCACCCCGGTCGACATCGTGCTGAACACCCACGGTGTGCCGCGCCGGATGAACATCGGCCAGATCCTCGAACTGCACCTGGGCTGGCTGGCCTCGCAGGGCTGGAAGGTCGAGGGCAACCCGGAGTGGGCGAAGAGCCTGCCCGAGGAGCTCTACGACGTCGACGCCGGCACGAACACCGCGACCCCGGTGTTCGACGGTGCCAAGGAGGAGGAGCTCACCGGCCTGCTGTCGGCCACCAAGCCGAACCGGGACGGGGAGCGCCTGGTCCAGCCGGACGGCAAGGCGGTGCTGCTGGACGGCCGGTCCGGCGAACCGTTCCCGTACCCGGTGGCGGTCGGCTACATGTACATCCTCAAGTTGCACCACCTGGTCGACGACAAGATCCACGCCCGGTCGACCGGCCCGTACTCGATGATCACCCAGCAGCCGCTGGGTGGTAAGGCGCAGTTCGGTGGTCAGCGCTTCGGTGAGATGGAGTGCTGGGCCATGCAGGCCTACGGCGCGGCCTACACGCTGCAGGAGCTGCTGACGATCAAGTCGGACGACGTGGTCGGCCGAGTGAAGGTGTACGAGGCGATCGTCAAGGGCGAGAACATCCCCGACCCGGGGATCCCGGAGTCGTTCAAGGTGCTGCTCAAGGAGCTGCAGTCGCTGTGCCTGAACGTGGAGGTCCTCTCCAGCGACGGCGCCGCGATCGAGATGCGTGACTCCGACGACGAGGACCTGGAACGCGCCGCCGCCAACCTCGGCATCAACCTGTCCCGCAACGAGTCGCCCTCGGTGGACGACGTCGTGCAATGACCTGCTTGCCCGGGGCAGCCTCCCGCTGCCCCGGGCAGCCAACCCCCTAGCCGAATCAACCCACAAGGGGATGCAAGGACGTGCTGGACGTCAACTACTTCGATGAGCTCCGGATCGGCCTGGCCACCGCGGACGACATCCGTCAGTGGTCTTTCGGTGAGGTGAAGAAGCCGGAGACCATCAACTACCGCACGCTCAAGCCCGAGAAGGACGGCCTCTTCTGCGAGAAGATCTTCGGGCCGACCCGCGACTGGGAGTGCTACTGCGGCAAGTACAAGCGGGTCCGCTTCAAGGGCATCATCTGCGAGCGCTGCGGGGTCGAGGTGACCCGCGCCAAGGTGCGCCGTGAGCGGATGGGCCACATCGAGCTGGCCGCGCCGGTCACCCACATCTGGTACTTCAAGGGCGTGCCCTCGCGTCTGGGCTACCTGCTCGACCTGGCCCCGAAGGACCTCGAGAAGATCATCTACTTCGCGGCCTACGTGATCACGGGCGTGAACACCGAGCTGCGGCACAACGATCTGCCGACGCTGGAGAACGAGATCGGCGTCGAGCGCAAGAACGTCGAGAGCAAGCGCGACGCGGACATCGAGGAGCGGGCGCAGAAGCTCGAGGCGGACCTGGCCCAGCTCGAGGCCGAGGGCGCCAAGTCGGACGTGCGCCGCAAGGTCAAGGAGGGCGGCGAGCGGGAGATGCGCCAGCTCCGCGACCGGGCCCAGCGCGAGCTGGACCGGCTCGAGGAGGTCTGGACCACGTTCACGAAGCTCGAGCCGCGGCAGCTGATCGCGGACGAGCAGCTCTACCGCGAGCTGTACGACCGCTACGGCGAGTACTTCACCGGTGGCATGGGCGCGGAGGCCATCCAGAAGCTGGCCACCGAGTTCGACGTGGCCGCCGAGGCGGAGTCGCTGCGCGACGTGATCCGCAACGGCAAGGGGCAGAAGAAGCTCCGCGCCCTCAAGCGGCTCAAGGTCGTCGCGGCCTTCCAGGCCACCGGCAACGACCCGCGCGGCATGGTGCTCGACGCCGTTCCGGTGATCCCGCCGGACCTGCGGCCGATGGTGCAGCTCGACGGTGGCCGGTTCGCCACCTCCGACCTGAACGACCTGTACCGCCGGGTGATCAACCGGAACAACCGGTTGAAGCGGCTGATCGACCTCGGCGCGCCCGAGATCATCGTCAACAACGAGAAGCGGATGCTGCAG